>NZ_JBNNIU010000006.1:0-221951 GCF_050269675.1 Peribacillus sp. NPDC076916 | reverse complement strand
GTAATTGGGATAAACGTAAGCAGAGGAAAAGCTGAACAAGAAGAGAAAGTTCATCAGCTAGTTAAAGAAACGTTAGCACACATCGGGATTCCACAGTCAATCCCTACTGAGGAGATTACGTGTTTTGATGAGTATGTCGGACCGGGTTATGCTTTGCCTACACCTGAAATGGTGGAAGCAGTCAAGCTAATGGCAAGAACGGAAGGGATTTTGCTGGATCCGGTATATACGGGTAAGGCGGCAGCGGGACTCATCGATTTAATACAAAAAGGCACCTTTAAGCCTGAGGATAACATTCTATTTGTTCACTCTGGTGGAGCTTCATCGTTATACGCCAATACTTCTCTCTTTAATGGATAAAATCTTGAGAAATTCGTTAAGAAATTTCCCACAGTTATTTTATGTGTGTTTCACATTATATCATGTACTTTGAGTAAATAATTATCTATCGAAATAGGGGAGGAATTATATGTATATTACCGTTTTGGATTTTATTAAAGAATGGAATAAAGAAGCCATACTTACTCAAAATGTTTTGGATGGTTTGACCGATGATTCATTAGATCAACAAGTTTATCCTGAAGGTCGTACTTTAGGAAGAATTGCATGGCATTTCACCACGAACATTCCAGATTATCTAGCCCATTTCGGGTTAAAGATAGACAGGATAGAAAGTTCGGAAAACGTTCCATCTTCAGCCCGGGAAATTGCTATCACTTTTAAAAATGTCAGTTCTCACGCAGCAAAAATCATTGAACAGCAATGGACAGACGAATCCCTGGAACAAATACAAGAAGCGTTTGGAAGACAGGAAACAAATGCTTCCATTCTTATGGGGCTAATCAAGCATATTGTTCATCATCGCGGACAAGTTACGGTTCTGATGCGTCAAGCAGGAATAAAACCTTCTGGGGTTTATGGGCCACCAAAAGAAGATTGGATTCATCTAGGTGTGCAAAATCCACCACTTTAAAACATGTGCTATCTTATAGAGTTAGGGCAACAGACAGGCTCTAAATTTTATAAATATCCCAATTTCTCATTTATATCACTGAGAGATTGGGATATTTAATTCTTGCTTTCTTTCCTTATAATTAATTCAGCATAGATAGACGAGCAATTAAAACCCCATCATCAAGCGATCACATCAAAGGAATTTGAAATCGGTAAGGGTAAAGAGACGAGAAGAATTACAAATATTCTATGGAATCTTAAAACGTTGTTATCACAAATATTGGTGTAGATTATTTTCAGAAAAGAACGATATACTGAAACAAAATATCGATAAAGTCCTTTTTTGATTAAAAAAGGGGAGATTACTGGATTTCTTAATTTTACTAAATTGTAATAATCCGGGAGTTGAACAATGTTAATGGGTAACGCTCATGATACAATCTAGTTAATAGCAGTAATGAATAGAGAGAGGAGCTTTAATATGTGCTCAAAAATAGAAAAGTAATCGTAACTGGCGCAGCTTCTGGAATAGGAAAAGAAATAGTGAAACAATGCTTATTTGAGGGGGCTTCAGTACTTGCATGCGATATTAATGAACATTCTTTAAATGATTTAATGCTGTCACTGGACAATCGATATCCCCTGCATACATATCAGTTAGATGTAAGTAATCATGAAGAGGTGGTTAAATTTTTTGTATATGTTGAAGCAGAACATGCTGATGTAGATGGTTTAGTAAATAATGCTGGAATTTATTTGGCGAAAAATATACTGGATTATCAAGTAAATGAAATTGATAAAGTCCTGAATATAAACGTTAAAGGGTTTATTTATCTCTCACAAATGTTCGGTAAAAGATTGTTCCAAAGCCAAAGTGAGGGAGTTATCGTTAATATGTCTTCAGTGTCAGGAATAGAGGGCAGTTCAGATGCAATCTATGGGTTATCAAAAGCTGCCATATTAGGTTTAACGAAAAGCTGTGCCATGAATTTTTCACCCTACATCCGAGTTAATGCTGTTGCCCCAACGATGGTTAATACTCCCATGATGGGTAACATACCTGAATGGAGAAAAGAGGAGTATGTAAGTCACCAACTTATCCATACACCTGTCCTGCCTGAAGATGTGGCTGATACTGTTGTCTTCTTATTATCAGATAAAGCCAAGCATTATACAGGCGCAACGTTTGATATTAATAATGGGGGGTATCTAAGATAGTTCTGCTTCCTTGCCCGTTGCCCTTTGTAGTAGTTTTAAATTGATTTTAACATGTATAAAATTAGCTCTAAACTATCAATGGGTTTACATACAGCATTAATAAGCGAGCATGCTTCTCAATGATCATCCTATCGGCTATGCTTTCATAGGCCATTTTTTGTTTAATTCAGTTATGAAAGTTTTGACATTCTTTTTATCTTCCATAATTGGGGAATAGACGTACGAAAGTGTTCTGTTAAAGAATTCATTTTTCACCTGAATAATAGAAAGGATTTTATTTTGTACATCCCTTTCAATTACACTTCGGGATAGAAGGGCCAGCCCTGCGCCATTTTTTATAAGTGTTTCTTTAATTCCTTGATTACTGCTTATCGTGAGTATCGATTTAATTTTCAATCCATTTGAACGTATGACGTGATTAAGGTATTCACGTGTCCCAGATCCAACTTCCCTTGTTACCCATGCTTGGTCATGTAAATCAGTAATCCCGACTTCGTCTTGATTAGCGAGTTCATGATTGTTAGAAGACACAATGAATAGCTCATCTTGCATGAATGGGTGTACGGAAAGCTCTTTTTCATTAGTTTGACCTTCGATTAAACCAATATCCACTTTGTATAGCCGAACGGCTTGGACGATTTCTTCCGTGTTACCGATTATGACTTGAAGTTCAAGTTCAGGATAGTCCTCTTGAAGGTCGATGAGTAAAGAAGGGAGGATATACTCTCCTATTGTAAAACTTGCTCCGATCTTCAATTCGCCCTTGATGGACCTATCGTGTTCCTGAATGTCTTGTCTGGTCTGTTCATAGATTGTGATCATTTGCTTGGCCCGGTCGTAAAGAATTTCTCCCGTTAAGGTGACTTTCAGGAATTTAGGAGAACGGAGAAATAATTTGGTTTGGAACTCTTCTTCCAATTTTTTTATATGCAAACTAACACTTGGTTGCGACATAAGAAGCATTTCTGCTGTTTTAGTAAAATTCTTGACTTCCACTAGGGTCACAAATGTTTTTAGAGCATCATAGTACATAGAAATTTCTCCTTATTATTAATATTCTTAATAGTTACAATAAATTATATATATTTTACTAATGATGTGCCTTCCAGTAAAGTTTTAATGAGAAACTTATTTTAGGAAGAGTATAAGCTGGGGAAGGTTAATGTCCTTTATAACCTTATTTTTTATTTGTAGCGTGCTATGAATCTATAATGACTGTATTTTCAATTTTTTTTGGAGTTAAAACCGACTTCGTCTATAGGAGTAAACGAATTAATTATTTTATGGATGGAAATAAAAATGTTTAACCCACTCGTTATACCTAAGAATCAACTAAGATAAGTTAATATTCCTTTGTGAGGTGGAAATCGTGCAACTTCAGGTAAGTAACAGTCCCTTTAATCATGAGCAGGCAGAGCTCCTTAACAGCCTCCTGCCTAGTTTTACAGAAACACAAAAAGTTTGGTTGAGCGGTTATCTGGCTGCATCTTTGTCAGTTTCGAATATGAGTTCAGCCGACGCTCCGGTATTGGAGGCTCAAAGCAGCGGAAAGACAGTATCAAAAGAGGTGACCATTCTTTATGGTTCACAGTCGGGCAATGCTCAAGGGCTGGCAGAAAATGCGGCGAGTAAGCTTGAGGGTAATGGCTTTCAGGTTACCATTTCATCCATGAGTGACTTTAAATTCAACAATTTGAAAAAAGTCCAAAATCTCCTCATTTCCGTTAGCACGCATGGAGAAGGTGATCCGCCGGATAATACATTGTCTTTCCATGAGTATCTTCATGGCAGGAGGGCTCCAAGCCTCGAAGGTCTCCGCTTTTCAGTATTGGCGCTTGGGGACAGTTCATATGAGTTTTTCTGTGAAACGGGAAAACAATTCGATAAACGCTTGGAGGAACTGGGCGGGACACGGTTATTTCCGCGAATGGACTGCGACCTTGATTATGATGAGCCTGCTTCCGAATGGCTGGAAGGAGTCATTTCTAGTTTAAATGAAGGTAAAGGCAGTTCTGTTGCTGCAGTTCCTGCAACGGTGGCTTCAGTAGGTGAACAAACGTATTCGAGAACAAATCCGTTTAAAGCGGAAGTGCTTGAAAATATAAACTTGAACGGTCGTGGCTCCAATAAAGAGACACATCATCTCGAGTTATCTCTTGAGGGCTCTGGTCTTGCATTCGAACCTGGAGACAGCCTTGGTATTTATCCGAAAAATGATTCGGATTTAGTGGATATGCTTCTTAAGGAACTCAATTGGGACCCAGAAGAAATCGTGAAGGTCAATAAACAGGGAGAAGTTCGTCAGCTTAGGGAATCGCTCATCTCCGATTTTGAAATTACGGTTTTGACGAAATCCCTCATTGAACAAGCGGCCCAGCTTTCAGATAACGAAGATTTAAAGGAGCTTTTAGTGCCTGGTAATGAAGAAAGATTAAAAGAATATCGTGAAGGCCGTGATTTGCTGGATTTTATCCGTGATTTTGGCTCGTGGGGTGAATCGGCGCAAGAATTCGTATCAATCCTCCGGAAAATTCCAGCCCGCCTATATTCAATTGCGAGTAGCTTATCCGCATATCCGGATGAAGTGCATTTGACAATCGGAGCTGTCCGGTATGAAAGTCACGGACGAGAAAGAAAAGGTGTCTGCTCCATTTTATGTGCAGACCGATTACAGCCTGGGGACATGCTGCCTGTTTACATTCAGCATAACCAGAATTTCAAGCAGCCGAAGAACCCAGACACTCCAATAATCATGATTGGACCGGGAACGGGTATAGCTCCGTTCAGATCCTTTATCCAGGATCGCGAAGAATCGGAAGCGAAAGGGAAAACGTGGCTCTTTTTCGGCGATCAGCATTTCGTGACGGATTTCCTTTATCAGACTGAATGGCAAAAGTGGTTGGAAACAGGCGTACTTACGAAAATGGATGTTGCCTTTTCACGTGATACTGATGAAAAAGTATATGTTCAAAACCGGTTGCGCGAGCACAGCGGGGAATTATACGAATGGCTTCAAGAAGGAGCAGCAGTATACATTTGCGGTGACGAGAAAAACATGGCACATGACGTCCATAATACGCTTATTGAGATCATTGAAAAAGAAGGCAATATGAGCCATGCTGATGCGCAAGCTTATCTTGAAGAATTGCAACAAAATAAACGCTATCAACGTGATGTGTACTAAAAATTTGGAGGAAAAGGAGATAACAACATGGTGAACCCACTATTGAAAGCACCAGAAGGCCCGCCTAGTGATGTGGAGCAAATTAAAGACAAAAGCGATTATTTGCGAGGTACACTTGGAGAAGTGATGCAGGATCGGATTAGTGCCGGTATTCCGGATGATGACAATCGACTAATGAAACATCACGGCAGTTATTTGCAGGATGACCGGGATCTGCGCAATGAGCGTCAGAAACAAAAACTGGAGCCTGCTTATCAGTTTATGTTGCGTGTCCGCATGCCCGGCGGGGTGGCACAGCCTTCTCAATGGCTTGTTATGGATGACCTTGCTCAAAAATACGGTAACGGGACCTTGAAATTGACCACAAGACAAACATTTCAAATGCATGGTATTTTAAAATGGAATATGAAAAAAACCATTCAGGAAATCCATGCTTCCATGCTGGATACCATCGCTGCATGCGGAGATGTAAACCGGAACGTAATGTGCAATTCGATTCCATTTCAATCCGAAATCCATTCCGAAGTATATGAATGGTCGAAAAAATTGAGTGATTACCTCTTGCCACGTACAAGGGCGTACCATGAAATCTGGCTGGATGAAGAAAAGGTGGTCGGTACTCCTGAATTGGAGGAGGTCGAACCAATGTACGGAAAGCTTTATTTGCCAAGGAAGTTTAAAATCGGCATTGCGGTACCTCCATCCAATGACATTGATGTCTACTCCCAGGATCTTGGCTTCATAGCCATTGTTGAAAATGGAAAACTCATTGGTTTTAATGTGGCGATCGGCGGCGGTATGGGAATGACCCATGGTGACAAGGCGACATATCCCCAACTAGCCAAGGTAATCGGCTTTTGCAACCCAGATCAAATACTGGATGTGGCTGAAAAAGTCATTACGATTCAGCGTGATTATGGAAATCGTTCCGTACGGAAAAATGCACGATTCAAGTATACGGTTGACCGGCTTGGGCTCGAAACGGTAAAGGCTGAATTGGAAAATCGTCTAGAATGGAAGTTGGATGAAGCGAGAACTTATCATTTTGATAATAATGGTGACCGCTATGGATGGGTAAAAGGCATGCAAGGAAAATGGCATTTTACACTATTTGTCGAAGGTGGCCGAATTGCCGATTCCAATGATTACATGCTGATGACGGGTTTGCGTGAAATCGCAAAGATCCATACCGGTGATTTCCGTTTGACGGCCAATCAAAACCTGATCATTGCAGATGTGTCAAATCAGAAAAAGAAAAAAATCATAGAATTGCTTGAAACATTCGGTTTGACGGATGGTGCACATCATTCGGCGCTCCGACGCAGCTCGATTGCATGCGTGGCACTTCCAACATGCGGGTTGGCAATGGCCGAAGCAGAGCGCTATTTGCCGGTTCTGCTTGATAAAGTCGAGGCCATCGTAGATGAAAACGGACTGAGAAACGAAGAAATTACGATACGCATGACCGGTTGCCCGAATGGCTGTGCCCGGCATGCACTCGGGGAAATAGGTTTTATCGGTAAGGCACCTGGCAAATACAATATGTATCTCGGTGCTGCATTCGACGGAAGCCGATTAAGCAAAATGTACCGTGAAAATATCGGTGAAGAAGAGATATTGAAAGAGTTGCGTGTACTTCTTTCCCGATATGCAAAAGAACGTCAGCAAGGAGAGCATTTCGGTGACTTTGTCATCAATGCGGGCATCGTTAAAGAAGTGACGGATGGAATGAATTTTCATGATTGATTAAATGCAGCGAGAGACAGGTATATTTTCCTGTCTCTTTTTGTATTCAAAAGTTTTCCGGAGGGCAATGATAGGATGACGACTATGCCTGGAACACCGGTATTGAAACATGACCATTCACTCACATCGACTATTTTTTGACTTGCTGTTATTTTTATAGGCTACCTCTGCTTCAATCTAATAAGATAATCCGGCGAAACCGGACTTTGCACCCCTACTGTGGAACGAGCGGTTTTTACTGGATTTTCCTTTGTATTAAAGAACAGGGCATAGGCGTCGAACCAACCTTGATAATCTGGTTCATTTCCATGATTTTGATCTGGAGCGACATACACACGCAGATGGATAACATCAGCGAGGGAAAGCCTTTTAGTTTTCAAATCTGCTTTTAATGTTTCTAAGATTCCGATTGCCTGCCTTTCTGTATTGCCACACCTCTCATAAGTGGTTTTTCCATCCTTGTTTAAAAGAGGAGGGACTGTTCCGCTAAACAACAACCGGTTATAATTTTGAGGTACAGCAACTGAACTGGAAATCGCAGAAGTCGGGGAGCCAAAGAAGGTCACTTTATCTGAGTTCAATTCATTTTTATCGTTACTTGCGGAAGCAAAAGAGATTCCTGTTATTGAACTTATACCTAATACTGAAGTAGCAATGACTGAAATTTCATGTTTTTTTCAAAAAGTCAGCTCCTTTTCGGAAAGGATTCCTAAAAATTCATTATTCAGAAACCCCGGTTTGGAGAATGTCAACTTTGGTTTCTATTTTAATGTCCATCATGGGATAGACCTTTCTCCATTGTTCATAGGTCATTTTTTTATTTTTGGCGTGATATTTTTCATTCAATCCAATCGGGTCAAGGGATTTTTTCTGAAAATCTTTAATAAGACGGTTCGCTTGCTTGGTTATATCATCTTCCATTTCCTTTTCAATTTTTTTTATCATCTTTCTATTGGTAAGGTTGTCACTTCGCATAGATTCCTTGATTTGTCCTTTAATTTTGAGCTTTATCGTAATGGACGGATTTCTCTCTGAGGCGGATACATCAAAACTTGATCCGCTTCGTATACTTTCCACTACGATATCGCTACTTTTCTTGTCTTTTAATTTGAATTTGTAAATTCCCCGCTTATGGTTTTGAACTAATGTCTTGAAAATGAACATATCATCCGTTCGAACTTTACTGACCATTTTATCTTCATGAAACAAGGCCACTCCTGATACTGCAACTTTTTTATTAATTAACTTAAACAAAGGAAGAAACGAATCGCCGCCTGTTTCTAGAGAGTTTCCTAAAAAAAGATGGAGGTTTGTATCCGGGCCGTTCCCTGTTTCAATTTGTTGATTGATCAAATCCGATAAATAGATTCCAATATTTACATTCGTATTTGGTGGTTTTGTATTTACGAAATCCTTGACCTTTCCTTCAACGATGGCCAAAAAGACCCTGTTTCCAAGTTGAGGCTCTCGGTAGAGATAGTCGGTCAGTTCTGTTATTCCTATTTCATGTACGATTTTTTCGCTAAATAAAAAAATGCGTGTCTGTCCAAGCATCACCGGCTTATCCGCTTTTTTGGATACGATAGCCTGAACATCACTCGTTGTTGTCGATGTTCCAGTTAAGATTTGATACTTACCTATCTTGTCCTGTTGGAAGATAGGGATGATGAACATTCCTTCGATTATTTTATCCTTTCGTATATCGTAGCCAATGGCTTGGGACATATTGACTTCATCAACCACTCTTGGCTCGGCACAGCTGCAAAGGAGGGGAAAAGCCAAGATGACAAGAAATAATTTTCTCATAAACGTTTCCTCCTTTTCTTTATATAAATGATGGCTAAAAGAAGAGGCAAATATAATGTAAGGAAAAGCACGGCGTATGGATCGATGATTTTATTCAATATATATAGGGAATCTTGATCAAAAACAAATATATTAGTGAGCAGGATAATAAGGGATATCGCCCATAATGGATACTTTTGCTGAACATTGAATATGCGCTTGATACCCCTGCTGGCAGCCCACAAGCAGATGGTCATGTTGGGTATGATAAAAATGGCCCACCAAGAAACTTCTATATATTCAAATCGCTGAATAAAGGGCAGTTCGACAATGCTGGTCATTGTAAGTGTCGGCCAGATAGTCAGCTCCAACTGTTTGTGTGAATAAAAAATCAGTGAAACTAAATAAATGAAAACGGTTAATAAGGTTGTTGTTAATGCCCCTCCATGAGCATATTTTTGTGATGTTTTAGCATCTTTGATGAACGGATAAAACATCAGGATCATTTCAAAACCAAGAAAAGTTAAGGAAGTACTTCTCGTTCCCTTCAGTATATCCAATAGATTGTGGTCGAATATAGGGAGCAAATTGGTGAATTCAGAGTATTTCATGGCATAAAATGGGACAAAGAAAATCCAGTAAGACAAAAAGACGCTTAAAAAGGCAATTCCCGTAATTGTACGGAAGCCTCCCGTATTTATATAATAAATCAGAAGCAAGAAAACCACTGTAAACGCCCAAGAAGCTACCGCTTCAAACATCCAAACATGTATGACATTTATATAGCTGATAATCATATCCATCCCAAGGATCAAAAAGTAAAGAATGAATAAAAGACTGAAAAAATTCCCAATCCATTTTCCGAATGCATGATTATTGGCAGAAATGATATCACCTGGGACGATACTTAATATTTTATATATGACCCAGATCAATACATGAACGATCAGTCCGGCAAGTAGTATCGAAATCCAGCCATCAGTTCCCGCCGACTTTGCTAAAACTCTTTGAAAACTTAAAACGCCTACTCCCGTTTGCATGGAATGCACTAAAAAAAACACATAGAACGGTGATACCTTATATTTTTCATTAACACCAGCTTGGTTCATACAGGCCCCTCATTTAAGATCATTCATTAAAATCATTTTTTTTGATTCTTGCTTTTTTTGGATGTGGCTGTCTGGATCTATCATCAGGACGTAAATTCACAGGTCGCGACTTGAAAATATTAAAGGGAAGACGTACAAAGCTGTCTTTCCAATCTTGCATACGAAATGGGTATATGGGTTCAAGGTACGGGTGTCCCATTGACGTTAATTTGATAAGGTGGGTTATCAAAAACACGGCCGTAATGATTATGCCAAGTCCCCCCCAAATTTGGGCTCCCACTAAAAAGGGGAACCGCAGCAGCCGTATGGCATTACCCATTTTGTAAATAGGAGTAACAAATGATGCCAATGCCGAGAGGGCAACGATGATCAATAAGATATTACTGGTCAAACCAGCAACAACGGCTGCTTGACCGATTACGATACCGCCGACGATACCTAATGTCTGACCCACCTTCGTTGGCAGCCTGGCAGCCGCTTCCCGTAATAGCTCTATGGAAATCTCCAAGAATAATGCTTCGATCAATGGCTGAAATGGGATTAAGTTCCTTGAAGAGACGATCGTTTCCAAAAGATCTTTAGGGATCAGTTCATAGTGATAAGTAAGAACGGCTACATAAATAGGAGTGGCAAATATCGAAAAAGCGACCGCGAATATCCTTAATAACCGGAAAGCAGATGCCGGAACCCAAGGCATATTATAATCTTCCATGGTGATAAAGTATTCCAACAAAATGGTTGGAGTAATGAGTACTGAGGATGACCTATCGATTAACAAGGCTACTTTACCTTCAGCCAGTGCACTTGCGATGCGATCAGGCCTTTCCGTATTTAGAAAAAGGGGAAATAAGGTATTTGAATTATCATATAGCATTTGCGCGAGATTGGACCCATCCAATATTTCATCAAATTCTATGTCATTGATCCTTTGTATAACATTATCTACATTTTCCTGATCAACGATTCCTTCTATTGATAACACTGCCACTTTTGTTTTAGACAATGAGCCCACAGTCTTTTCACTTACTTGCAATCCAGGGATAGGCAGCCTTTTTCTAACTAGATTCAGATTAGTATCAATATCCTCGACAAACGCTTCTTGAGCACTTATGATCCCAAATTCGAGTTCAGGCCTCTCAACTTGTCTTCCTTTTTGGGCTGCAACATTGATTAAAAGGCATTCATCAAGATTTCCATCTAAGCGAAGTGCAATTTCGCCTCTCATTATCCTTTCTTCGATTACAATCTTGGTACTGGTAATCAGTGTATTTTCAATAGGTACGTTTTCCTTTATTTGCTCCAAATTTATTGTTTCCAGAGTCGGTATGACAGAAAGAATACTTTCGTGAAGCTCCTTTGCATCGATTAAAGAGCGATAAAAGGATACCCAATATCCTATGCCATTATATGTTCCTTGATGGTTTACGAAATCAGTTGATGAAGAAAGGGTATTGAAAAGGTCCCTTACTTCCGAAACTTTATTTAATTCATCATTTTTATCGTTTGGTTGATAGGGTTTTTTTTTGAACTTTCCGCGGTTAAACAAATGTTGTCACCTCTAATCTAAAGCTAGTTATCCTAGCATTTGCAATTTAATTACAAATTAACCATTTCTATATTAAATTGGATCAAAAGAAGGACTAATTGAAATCTGAATTGGATATGCAGGATGATGAAGTTTTTAAGCAGATTTTCATTCCCGGTTATGGAGTTTCGGATTTTTCGTATTTGTCAATGGAACGATGGATTATTCAGCATTCAATGAAATAGTCCTGGATTTATCGGCTGCGAGGTCGAATCAAGGCACACGGTTTCCAGCGAGATGCTGGTCATTTCAAAAATCTGTTCAGTCAGGGAGCAGGATGTGGAAACATACGAAACAGCCAAAGAGCATATTTTTGACGGAAAAATGCTTTTATTTATAGATGGAATGGCAAATGGTTTTGTCTTGCATCTGAAAAGGAAAAAAACCGAACGTTTGGTGAACCTTCTACGGAGAGGGTAGTCCTTTGCCATTCAGGCCGTTGATATTAGGGGCGGGAAATTTTGGAGGGTGCAGGGGTGATCAACAATTCAAAGTTGGCCGGGGTCATGAATGATGAAGATATAGTTGCATTAAAATGTTTGAATGGTGAGGTAAAGGGAGGAATAATGAAGCGGTCCAACACGGTAAACCATTAAGTGTGGAAGTGATCAATAGGACAAGGAAGAAAATTAAGACGGAATTGAACGGGAATCGTTTGACGATCAAGATTAGGTATGTAGAAAATCAGCATCCAAAGTTTCGGGAGAAAATAAGAAGAAATGGGACGGAATTTTCAGTAATGCTGTCATTCATTATGAAGTGGATATTAGGGTCGAAGATGTCGTTTCAAAAGGAGGGATAAAGTGACTGGTCAAAAGAAAACCTTCCAAATGGGAAGGTTTTATGCCTGTGCCCTTTAGTTGATTGATTGGCTATTTTAAAAAGGCTCATTGAATGTTCTAGGCAGACTCGTCACTTCATGTGCAACCCTGATGCCGGATTGAACGGCTCCTTCAATCCATGCTGGAACTGTTGATGTATGCTCACCGGCAAAATGGACCCTTCCTTCAGGTGTTGGGATATATGGAAACAAGTCCGTTTCCTGACCAGGTTTAAACATGGAGAAAGCACCGTATGAATACTGATTCATTGTCCAGCTATAAGAGGCCCCTGATAAAAAATGATCGTATACTTGTTTTCCATGGACCTGAGCCAAATTTTTCAATGCGTGTTGTATACGGTCTTTCTCAGGAAGTATATCCCACAAAGTGGCATCATCTTCCCATGTATAACTTGCTAAGATGAGACCGGATTCACTCTGATTGCTAGTTTGCCTGGGGTAATAAGAAAATCTAATGGGTAAATCGGTGGTCAATTTACCACCGAAGATTCCTTCCTTTTCCCAAAACCTATGTGTAAACTGAAGTCCGATTTTCGTGGACGCAGCATAATGGAGCTCCCTTATTGCCTTCCACTTATTATGGGAAAAGGAGTTCCGGGGTTCAATATCTATAAATTGCAACAATTGAAGTGGGATAGTCACGATGGCAAGGTCACCGGTAACCGTTAAGGGGTTTTGGCTTTGAGTATGTTTAGAGTGGATGGTTACTTGATTATCATGTTGGATGATCTTTGTCACTTCATATCTGAAGTTGAGATTATCCTTCAGTTCCGGTACAAAAGCATAAGGAAGCCGATCGTTTCCCCCTTCGATTGCAAAAAATTCTATGTCTGGATTTAAGAGTGGCATAATCTCCCGAAGTATGGCAGTAAAAGAAAGTTCCGGGAATCCTTCTAATCCCATTAGGACTTTGATGCTTTCAATCGCCCCTGTTGAAAGACTCATACCTACTGGATTGTACTGCAAAAAGAAGCTCATGGAGTATTTATCAAACTCTTTTATGACTATTTCCCAATTTCTACGTGGGTTTTGAATGATGAAGTCAGTCACAGGCTTAATTGCCATGTTGAGTAATTCTTCAGCTGTTTTACCTCTTTCATGGGGAGCTACAGGGTACCTGAGTATATCCGGGTTCCGTTGATATATGGCAGCGGTTGTTTTGATTCCGTTGGCATAAATTGGATCATTAGGAGTCGCATTAACAAAAGTGTTGACTCGTAAACCATACTTCTTGATGTATTCAACAACTAAGTAATGATAATTCGGAATGCGCATGGCACCGGCTTCAAGGTAGGAACCTTCTGAAAATGGTTCACGTATGGTCAAGACACGTCCTCCGACCCTCCCGGTTGCTTCCATTATCGTAACCTCATGCCCTGCTTGTTTTAAAAGGGATGCTGCAACCAATCCAGACATGCCGGCACCAATGATAATGATTTTTTTGGGGATCTGGGAAGGCCCCAGGCCATTTCTGATAACAGCAAGCATTTGATCGGGTGATAGCGGATCTTTGAAAAAGGACAAAGTGTTGTTCTCCTCTCTTGTTACACTTCCTATATGGGATTTATGCTATCTTATTCCTATTGGGTTACCAATTATGAAGAATCTTCAATAATTTGTCATGCTTGATTATTGCTATCATATTCCTCTAGGTTTATCCTTTATGTGGAATACTCAATTATTAGATAATTTAAAGGGGCAGAAGATGAAAATGTTGATATATTGTTAATAAATGATGCCATTTTTTCGGAAGCTAACTATCTAAAGACTACGTATGATCGAGACGAATTTAATTTAGAAAGTTATAGAAGAAGTGTTCAGCTTTTTTGAACAATAACGAAGAATTTATTCGCAACCTTATTTCGAAAAAAACAGAGGTTTTTATTATAGTATTCCGTATCAATCGATAGAAACATAGAGCGAAGTTATATTGCTTTTGCCCTTAAAGGATTTTAAACGTTTGTACATAGGAGTTAATCTGGGGGTTGTTAGTATCAAAACACAAAATATCATTATTCAAAAGCTTATGGAAGATTATAATGTAACTGGATTAAGCATTGCAGCAATTGATGGTGGTAACATAAGAAGTACAGAATGCTTCGGTTTACTTGAAGCGGAAACGGATAAAAGTGTGGAAAGTAATTCTATTTTTAGTGCCTGTTCAATCAGTAAATTTTTAACCTCAATTCTAGTGATGAAATTGACGGAACAAAGTATTCTTGATTTAGATGAAAATGTAAATGAAAAACTTTTATCGTGGAAGGTTCCTCATAATGAACTAAATAAAAATAAGAAAGTTACCTTAAGAAATTTACTGAGTCACCAATCTGGAGTTATTGACCCCGCAGGAAGTTTTATTGATCTCAATTCGAGGATGGATAACCCAACAATGGTCGAGATATTAGAAGGAAGAACACCCTATTGTAAAGCTCCTATTGAAATTAAGTATGAACCTGGGAGCACCTTTCAATATTCAGACGCAGGTTTTTGCATTATACAGCTTTTGATAGAAGACGTTACTGGAAAACCTTTTAAGGAAGTAATGAATGAACATATTTTTCATCCAATAAATATGGAAAATAGCATATTTGAACTTCCAACATCAGAAGCAACCAAAAAATATTTCTCTTGCGGTCACAACAAAAGTGGAGAATTAGTAAATGGAAAATATCCAATTTATCCATATCCAGCAGCTTCTGGGTTATGGACAACGCCTACAGATTTAGCTCTTTTGGTCATTGAATTAATGAATGCTTTAAATGGTGAGAGTAAGCTTAAGCTTTCAGTATGTAAAGCAATTGAAGTTATAAATCCCCAAGGTTGTAAGGAGTGGACTGGGCTAGGAGTTTTCCTAAATAAAAACGAAAAGGGAATTGAAATTTCATCTCTTGGTTGGGGTGTTGGTTTTCAATGTATGATGGTGGCTTATCCTTATTTAGAAACGGGATTAGTCATAATGATAAATACCGATCTAGGTGTTCATCAATTAAAAGGTATTATTGGTGAAGTCTACAATGCTTATCCTTTTTAAATATTTGCTATTCAGCAAACGATGGCTTTAATGGAGTAACCGGATCACTTGCATTATCACGCTTAGAGTAAAAATGCTCTGAGCGTTTTTTAGTTCACCGAAGCACCAAAGCTGGTTAACTTCTGAACGTCTCAACAGGATGATAATTAGATTTTTGGTAAGCTGAAATAAGCATTTGTTCAACTCGTTTATCAAATGCCATATTCTTTCCTATTTCTTGCCAGCGAAACCGGTAAAGGTAATTATCAAGATCTTGGGTAAAATAACACCCTCAATCATAAACCTCATATATTCCACCCTTTTTCTAGGTATTTAGAGCCTGAAAATGGAGTATTAGTCATATCATTGAAGGATTTACTGCAATCCCTACATAAATAGCGTTGCCTTAAACGATATTTCCCATTACGTTTTACAGATGTACTTCCAAATGATAAGCAAGCTGCGCATTCTCGGAACACTAGGCTACGTACGCCATAGTGTTTTAAGGATAAAAAGCTCAAAATTGTATCATAATATAACCATATACTAAAAGTTTACATAGGTGATGATTTCAGCTCCCATGTTTTAGGAGGACGGGTTTATAGAAGCAAAATATTGCAGAGAATCAAGGGTGATAAGAACGAGTCGTATATTTCCAAATGATGTGAACAATCATAATACATTATTTGGCGGTAGATTAATGAGTGATGTCGATCAAGTAGCATCGATTTCGGCAGCACGTCATAGTCGAAGTGAATGTGTAACTGCTTCAACAGATTCCGTTGACTTTTTACATCCCATTCGTACAACAGATTCAGTGTGTTTTATATCTTATGTGGCATGGACCGGCACATCTTCAATGGAGGTTTTTGTGAAAATTATTGCTGAAGATTTAAAAAGCAGTGTTCGTAGAATTGCAGCGACTGCTCTATTAACATTTGTTGCACTTGATGAGCATAAACGTCCAACACGTGTTCCAAAAGTTATTCCGGAGACAGAAGAAGAAAAAAAATTACATGAAACGGCATTAGATCGGGCAAGTATGCGGCAACAGAGAAAACAAAAAAGCAAAGATGTGGCTATGTTTTTAAGCGTAGATTATCCTTAACTTTCATATAGTGACTTAAAGTGGCAATCCTCAACAATATCGATCAAGTTGAAAACTCCCGCAAAGACACACATAGACTACTATATTGTAGTGTATATGTGTCTTTTTTATTGAAGGAATTATAAAAATGAATACATAGTTCTTTAGAGGTGCAATCCTCAAAAGTGTTATCGATGGTGTTTTTACGGTGATCCGTTCGTTGCGCGGAACCATAAATTAATAGGCAGTTCTGGCAAGCCAAAAGGTTTGGACGGAGGTTTTTATGTGAAATCTATTATCTTTGCTGATGTGACGAACGAAATAACGATATAACAAAAAGAGATCTTTGACCGGTCTGCATAATGTTTGTTTTTGACGGTGCCGAAGAAGCAATTTAGATTGCAAACGACAAACCGTATTGATTGGAAGCCTATGTACCAAGCGGGGAAATATAGAAGGAACGTGCAGTATATTGGATTCGGGCCGGATAGGTGTATTGGTGGAAGCGGAGTAAACATCTTCGAAATGACGGCACCTAAGCAGGGTTAGGAAGCGATTAAACGGAGTAGATATATCCCAATAATAACCTCGATAGAATATTTAAATAGAACAATCAACAAAAACATCATCAAGTAAAATACTGTCTTTCTGCAAAACCATGAAAATTTAGTTTGTGGAATATTATTAAATATTTTCCTTTACAGAGGAGATACTACCAAGAGACAAAGGTTGGAAAGGAAGACAGTATGGATCATATACAAATGGCCCGTGCGATGTTCGGGACGAATATGGCTGTACATATCATATTTGCAACGATCGGCGTCGGGTTGCCGATGATGATGTTGGCAGCGGAATTGATGTATCAAAGGACAAAGGATTTACAATATGTTGTCATGGCTAAACGCTGGACCAAAACATTAGGGGTTTTACTAGGGGTCGGGATTCCGACTGGTACGATCGCGGGTGTGCAACTGTCACTATTATGGCCTGGGTTCATGGAGGTGATTGGACGTGTCATGGCGCTTCCATTCCAAATCGAGATTTATGCATTCATGGTTGAAGCGCTATTCATGTCAATCTACGTGTATGCTGCTGAAAAAATTAAGCCATGGGCCCGTATCGTAAGTTTATTTTTTGTTGCATTCGGCGCAATGGCTTCGGCGGTTTTGATTTCTAATGTCCATGCTTTTGAAGGGACACCGGCTGGGTTCCGGTTTGAAAATGGGGAAATTGTCGATGTCGATCCTTGGGCGGCATTTTTCAACCCAAGTTTCTTGGTGACGGCAGGTCATACGGCCCTGACTGCTTATACGACAGGTGCTTTTGTCGTAGCGGCAGTGGCAGCCTATAAGATGCTAAAAAATAAATATGGCACTGCTGAATTTAATTTTCACCAAAAAGCACTGAGGCTCAGTATTGTATTGGGTTTGGTTTTTTCCTTTTTGACGGCATTGAACGGTCATGCGACTACACAGCATTTATATAGGGAACAACCGGAGAAACTGGCGGCGGCTGAAGGGTTGTTTGAAACAAAGGACCATGCCGGGCTTACCTTGTTCGGTTATACCGATAGGGAAGCCCAGGAAGTGAAGTATGGGATTGAATTCCCATGGTTATTAAGCTTTCTATCCGGAAATAGCTTCGATACGGTCGTGACCGGCTTGAACGATTTTCCTGAAGAGTATTGGCCGCCGCTTTATGTCCATATCTTATTCAACGCCATGGTCATCATCGGTTCCGGTTTAATCGCCTTAGCACTGTTTGCATTGGTATGGAATAAATGGCTGAAAAAGGAGACTTATCCGAAATGGGTTCTCTGGCTGTTTGTTGCTGCAGGTCCGCTTTCGGTGATTTCGATTGAATGCGGTTGGATTTTTGCTTGTACAGGCAGACAGCCATGGACGATATACAGGATGCTGACTACGGAGGATTCGGTCACTTCGTACGAAAACCTTGGATTTTTATTCACGATGTTCATTATTGTATATATCATTTTATGCGTTTCTGTCGTATTTACACTTTTGTATTATTTCAAACGTCATTCCGTTATGGATGATATTTATAAGGCAGAACAAAAAGATGTAAGGCATTTTGATTCGAATTCATAAAAGGGGGGAAGGCGGTTGAGTGATGCTCTTCTTGCAATAACATTGGTCTGGGGCTTTATTTTTCTTTATGCCATCATGGCCTCTATGGACTTTGGCGCTGGCTTCTGGGCGATGACTTACATTAAAAAGGAAGAAACGAATGCTACGAAGATTGCAAATAGCTATTTATCGCCGACTTGGGAAGTGACCAATACATTTGTTGTTGGTCTTGTCATTGCGATTTACAGTTTATTTCCAGGTGCGGTTTTCCCGATTGGAGTAGCCTTGATCGTTCCTGCGAGCCTGATATTGGTCCTGCTATGTATTAGGAGCGCTTTCTTGGTTTTTTCGCATAGCGTAGACAAATATGAAAAAGCGTTAACATATATCTCAGGATTGACGGGATTAATCATACCCGGGCTATTAATCAGTGTATTGCCCATCACCCACCTTGGATTTGTCGAAGGCGTAAGAGGAAATGAAGAATTGAATCTATCTAAACTTTTCACGAGTCCGAATGAGTATGCATTTGTGGGGTTTGGAATCATGAGCACGCTTTTTTTATCATCTTTGCTACTGTCTGATTACTCAAAACAGGCTGATGAAATGAAAGCATACAAAATATATCGCAGGGATGCGATGATAACGGGACCGCTTATGTTAGTCATGGCTCTGTTAGTTATGCTCACGTTAAAAAACGAAGCGAATTGGATCTACCAAGGAATGATGAAAAACTCGGCATTGTTATTCGTCTCGCTAGTTTTTTTCATCATTAGCGGGATAGCACTGTACTTACCCCATTTTTCTAAGCAGGAGGTTAAAGGAATGCCTCGCGTCGCTGTAATAGCGATTATCATTCAGTATTTAATCGGCAGTTATGTTTATGGAATCGCACATTTACCTTATATCATATATCCAAATGTCACGATTCTCTCAGGATTTACCGATCCAACATCTTTCAGGGCTGTTTTTGCCACATATATCGTGGGCTTTGCGATATTAGTGCCAGGGTTCTATTATTTCTGGTCCATCTTCATGAAAGATCAGCGTCGAAAGTTCAAACGGCGGCAAATGTCAAATTAGTTCATCTTGGAAAAGAGAGGTTTTCACTATGAAAAAGTTAGATCTGCTAAAATATGCGGTTTTAGTCATCTCACTCTTTTTGAGCTATCAAGCGGTTGAAGCGCATGATAAAAATTTTCAGGTCGATGGCACTTATATTTCAACAAAAAGAGATGTAACAGGTGACCAGAAAATAGACATCATCCAGGTTCAGGGGTTGCCCTATGAGGAAGGAAGCAAGTTTCTGAAGAAAATCGAGTTAAGTGTGGAAAGCAATCGCCGTACAATCAGCGTCCCGCTTAAAGCTGGATATAATCCAGATCTCAAGGTTGCCGACTTGAATAATGATGGGGTCCAGGATGTATTGATCACGGTTTTGATGGAAGGTAGAGAGCGGTTGATAACCAGTTACGCCTATACGTTCAAGGATGGAAAAGTGAAGGAACTGGAAATCCCTCCATCCGTTCCTGTAATGGCCCAATTTCTTGACGGATACAAAGCGGAAGTCATTATTGAAGGTCAAAAGCCTGTGGTGATAGATGTCAGTTCCAGAAAACAAGCTTATGATGAAATGGGCATTTATCTAAATGGAAAACTAAATGAACCGACAGAGCTTTTGGTTGATCCATATTCTTCATTGGACTTAAAGAACGTTTTTGGAAAAGGGAAAGCGCTTGTGGGAGTCCAAAATGTAAAAGGGTTCGATGAACGTGATTCGATAATGGAAATCAAATCAGTATGGAAGTACAACAATGGATGGCAGCTTATAAAAGCCCAAGTTAAACCGGTCAGGGGAAAAAATAAATAGTGAATGGCAATAAGGGTTAGTATCGAATGAGTCATATTCAAGCATAAAGTAGGTTGACAGCTCTTGGTGTTGAGGGCTGTTTTTTGTTTGTAATTAAAAATTGACAATTTTTAAATATTTGGTAAAATCTAAATAAATCCAGTTTTTACATAATAAATCTCTTTATTCTGGATGAAATGTAAGCGGATACAAGGGAGGTGCAGTCTTACGGAGTTAAAAGAAAAAATAATTGAAACATCGTTGGCGCTCTTCGATCAGCATGGTTTTCATGGTGTCTCCGTCAACGAAATCGTTAAGGCATGCGGAACTAGCAAGGGGGGATTTTATCACCATTTCTCTTCCAAAGATGAACTCCTATTTGTCATTCATGATTACTTTATTTCATATGTTTTAATAAAAGCACAGGAAGCCATTTCAGAAAGTACCCATCCAACAGAAAAAATGCAAAAGATCATTCAATCATTCGTTAAAGTTTTTGACCTCTATAAACCACACATCTCAGTTTTCTATCAAGAAAGCATTTACTTAAAACCACCTTATGTTGAAGCAATCAAAAAAAAGCGTCAAATGTATAAAGAAATCATTTTTTCCGTCATCAAGGAAGGAATTGACAAGGGAGTATTCCGCAGCGAATTGCCAGTGGAAATTACCGGAATGTCAATTCTTGGAATGGTGAACTGGTCCTACAAATGGTACAAAAGGGACGGTGGAAAAACGATTGATGAAATCGGTGATATTTACGTAGATTTAATCCTGAATGCCCTATTGACAGAGAAACAAAAAGATGCGGAAATCACCCAGCCATTTCTACTGAAGAACAAAGTTGTTGTGGATTAAACAATTAACTTGATTTGTACAGACCAACTAGTCGGTCTCAATTGAAAGGGGAATGAACATATGGATTTTTCACTTACAAAAGAACAGCAGATGATTAAGGAAATGGTTAAGGAATTTGCCGAAAAGGAAATTAAACCCATAGCGATAGAGTTGGATGCTAAGTCCATGTTTGCGGAGGATGTTTTCAAAAAAATGGGGAAACTCGGGTTGCTTGGAATTCCATTTCCTGAAGAATATGGCGGTTCGGGCGGAGATACGATTTCATATGCCATTGCAGTTGAAGAGGTTGGCAAGGCGTGCGGGGGAACCGGCTTAAGTTATGCTGCAGCCGTTTCGCTCGGAGCAAGCCCAATTTACTATTTTGGAACCGAAGAACAGAAGCAAAAATATCTGGTTCCAATCACGACCGGTGAAACTCTGGCAGCTTTCGGGTTGACAGAACCAAATGCGGGTTCCGATGCTGGCGGCACGAGAACCACTGCCGTGTTGGAAGGTGATGAATATGTGATCAATGGTGAGAAAACTTGGATTACAAATGCCAGCTATTCAAGAACCGTAACCGTCACTGCTGTATCGGGCAAAGATTCCAAGGGCAAGAATATCATCTCGGCATTCATCGTGCCGACCGATACCCAAGGGCTTACGATCAATAGCAATTATGAAAAAATGGGAGTTAGGGCTTCCAATACTTGTGAAATCATTCTGGATAACGTCCGGGTACCAAAGGAAAATATATTGGGAGATCCAGACAAAGGGTTCAAACAATTCTTATTCACACTGGATGGAGGAAGGATTTCCATTGCAGCTTTGGCCGTCGGTATCGCTCAGGCTGCCTTTGATAAAGCTTTAGCTTTTTCAAAAGAGCGCATTCAATTCGGTAAATCGATATCAAATTTCCAGGCCATTCAATTCAAGCTGGCAGACATGGCGATGGAAATTGAATTGGCGAGGAATATTGTATATAAGGCTGCGTGGTTAAAAGACAATAAAAAACCCTTTGCGAAGGAAGCGGCATACGCCAAGCTTTTTGCAAGTGAAACCGCTTTCCGGTCCAGCAATCAAGCGATTCAAATACATGGCGGATCCGGTTACATGCGCGAATATGAAGTGGAGCGCTATTTAAGAGATGCTAAGTTATTGGAGATTGGTGAAGGCACATCCGAAATTCAAAGACTCGTTATCGCCAGACAATTAGGCTGTTAATCTTTATGGAACGTAAAATGAACGATGATGCTTTGGTTCATTTTGGTGAAAAGCAGATGTTATCTATACAGCAAAACGCGTCCATTCTTACTTTTATTTGATTAGGAGGAGTTTGATGTCTGATTTGCTAGATGTTACTATCGGGAAATTGCTTGAAAGGACAGCTGAACAATATGGTGATAATGAAGCGGTTGTGTACCATGAACTGGGCCTCCGCCATTCCTATCGCGAATTTGAAAAGATTTGCCGAAAGGCGGCCAGGGGGTTCATGTCACTCGATATAAAAAAAGGGGAACATATCGCCATTTGGGCGTCCAATAAACCGGAATGGCTGATATCCCAATTTTCCACCGCGAAAATGGGCGGGGTGCTGGTTACGGTCAACACTAATTACCGCACAAGTGAACTGGAATACTTGCTTAAGCAATCCGATGCGACGACGATCATCCTGATGGAACAATATAAGGATCATTCATATATAGATACGCTGTACGAAATCGTACCTGAATTGAAAAATGCAGAACCAGGAAAATTACAATCTGAGAAACTGCCAAAATTGAAAAATATCATCGTTTTAGGTGAAGCGCGTTATCCCGGAACGTTTTCGTGGGATGATGTCATTAGCGGAAGCGAATCCATTTCGGAAGAGACACTTGACATGAGGATGGAGGAATTGGCTCCAGATGATGTGATTAATATGCAATATACATCAGGGACGACAGGATTTCCAAAAGGAGTGATGCTGACGCATTCAAACTTGGTCAACAACGGATTGAATGTCGCGGAATGCATGAAACTTACCGAAGTTGACCGGCTTTGCATCCCAGTTCCGTTTTTTCATTGTTTCGGCTGTTCCCTTGGTACGATGGCCTCGGTTTCTGTCGGGGCAACAATGGTGCCGATCGTGGAATTTAATCCACGAATAGTCCTTCAGACCGTTGAAGCCGAAAAATGTACGGGACTTCATGGTGTTCCGACGATGTTCATCGCTCAACTTAATCTCGATGACTTTGACAAGTATGATTTACGTTCATTGCGGACTGGAATCATGGCAGGCTCCACATGTCCGATTGAAGTCATGAAAAGCGTGGTGAATAAGATGGGAATTTCGGAAATCACGATTACTTATGGTCAAACGGAATCGTCTCCAGGAATTACGATGACAAGAACGGACGATCCGATCGAACTTCGTGTTTCCTCAGTGGGAAGAGCTTTGCCGAAAGTAGAAGTGAAAATTGTCGATCCAGTTACCGGGGAAGAAGTCCAGCGGGGCAAACAAGGGGAACTCTGTTCGAGGGGATACCATGTAATGAAGGGATATTATAATAACCCAGAGGCCACTGAGCAGGCGATTGACCGGGAAGGCTGGCTTCATACGGGAGATTTGGCAGTGATGGATGAAAGGGGTTATTGCAAGATTACCGGCCGGCTGAAAGATATGATCATTCGCGGAGGGGAAAATATTTATCCCCGGGAGATCGAAGAATTCCTCTATCAACATCCTGCAATTGTCGATGTCCAGGTACTCGGCGTTCCAGATCAGAAGTATGGGGAAGAGGTAGCGGCATGGATCATTCTGAAAGCAGGAGAAACCCTTACGGAGAAAGAATTGGTAGAGTATTGCAAAGGGAAAATATCTTTTCATAAAATTCCCCGTTACATTCAATTTACCGATGCTTATCCCATGACTGCATCCGGGAAAATCCAAAAGTATAAGCTTCGGCAACAAACTCTTGATCTACTATCGGAACGCACTAAATAAGGAGGGGATCGAATGATTCGAAAAATTCTTATCGCAAACAGGGGAGAAATAGCATCACGCATTATTCGTACATGCAGGAAGATGGGAATACTTACTGTCGCCGTCCATTCGGAAGCAGATGCGGATTCGCCATTTGTGGGATTGGCGGATGAGGCACATTTATTGGGTGGCCCGAGAGTACAGGAAAGCTATTTAAACGTCAATAAGATTTTGGAAATAGCTAAGAAAACGGGAGTGGAAGCCATTCATCCTGGATACGGATTTCTTAGTGAAAATGCAGATTTCGCACGTTCATGCGAAGAAGCCGGCTTGATATTCATTGGCCCAAAACCAGAAATCATCCAGCAGATGGGCAATAAAGTCGAGGCACGGAAAAAGATGGAACAAGCGGGACTCCCATTGGTTCCTGGATTTTCACGTCCGTTAATTGATAGTGCAGAAGCGGCAGCCGTTGCCGAAAAGATTGGCTATCCAGTCATGTTAAAAGCAGCAGCAGGCGGCGGGGGAATCGGCATGCAGGCCGTTGCTAATGAAGATGAACTGACCAAGGCCTTCGAGGGGAATCAAAAACGTGCCCAATTGTTTTTTGGCAATGGAGATATGTTCATAGAAAAATTGATAGAGAAGCCTCGGCATATCGAAATTCAGGTATTGGCGGATTCCTTCGGGAATGCTGTTTACTTATGGGAAAGGGAATGCTCCGTTCAAAGGCGCCACCAGAAGGTCGTGGAAGAGGCTCCCTCTTCTTTCCTTGACGAAGAAACAAGAAACAAGATGGGAGCGGCTGCTGTGAAAGCGGTAAAATCCATCGGTTATAGCAATGCGGGCACCCTCGAATTTTTAGTTGATGGTGATAAAAAATTTTATTTCCTGGAAATGAATACACGTCTTCAGGTTGAGCATCCTGTCACCGAAGAAATTACGGGGCTGGATTTAGTCGAACAGCAAATTAAAATTGCATCGGGCAACAAATTGGAATTCACTCAAAGTGAGATTAAACAGGATGGACACTCCATTGAAGTGCGCATATACGCTGAAGACCCGAAAACGTTTTATCCAGCACCGGGGAGAATCACCGACATGGAACTTCCGGAAGGGGAAGGGATCCGTCATGAATTGGCGGTACATGGAACTTCCGTCGTATCCCATTTTTATGATCCGATGATCGCTAAATTGGTAGTGAGCGGCGATTCAAGGGATAAAGCGATCAAGAGATTAAGAGAAGCACTGGCAAACTATAAAATAGAAGGAATAAAAACAAACCTTCCTTTGCTTATGGAAATAATTTCTCATGAAGCTTTTTCCCAAGGAGATACGACCACGGATTTCATTGCGAAATATATTAAAAAATTGACTGTATAACGCATATTTTAAAACATAATGATCAGGAGGAATGTAAAATGGCAGAATTAAAGGCAAGCATGGCAGGAAGCGTTTGGAAAATCGTAGCGAATGAGGGGCAAAGTGTAACAGACGGACAGGACATCATTATCTTGGAATCGATGAAAATGGAAATCCCGATTGCAGCCGAAGAAGCTGGCACCATCAAAGAACTTAAAGTGAATGAGGGGGATTTCGTAAATGAGGGCGACATTTTGGCCGTCATTGAATAAAAGGACGGAGGGGTAAGATGAATTGGCCTGAAAAAGTGACAATTAAGGAAGTGGGTCCGCGTGACGGGCTGCAAAATGAAAAGGTCATGATACCTGCACAAGGCAAAATGGATTGGATCGATCAGCTCTCTGATACGGGATTATCTTATATAGAAGTGACTTCTTTTGTCCATCCAAAGTGGATCCCCCAATTGAGTGATGCCGCCCTTGTGGCTAAGGGAATAAAGCGCAATCCCGGTGTCACTTATGCGGCCCTTGTACCGAATCAAAGGGGATTGGAGTCGGCTCTTGAAGCTAATATCGATGAAATTTCCGTGTTCATGTCATCCAGTGAAACGCATAATCTTAAAAATATTAATAAATCGATCTCCGACACCTTTCCAATAATGAAGGATGTAATCGGGACAGCAGCAAACAGCGGAAAAACGGTCAGGGGCTATATTTCAACCGTTTTCGGCTGTCCTTATGAAGGGGAGGTTTCGACGGAACAGGTTTTCCGTGTTTGTGATCAACTGTTTGAGTATGGAATCGATGAGGTTTCATTGGGTGATACCATTGGGGTCGCATCTCCAAGACAAGTTGCCTTGTTCCTTGAACAGGCAGTAAAAAGATATGATATAAGCCGAATTGCCCTCCATTTTCATGATACAAGGGGGATGGCACTCGCAAATGTTCTTGAATCACTGAATTATGGTGTTGACACTTTCGACTCTTCGCTCGGAGGTTTAGGAGGTTGTCCGTATGCACCAGGTGCGAGCGGTAATGTGGCAACAGATGACCTGATCCATATGCTACATAAAATGGGGATTCAAACGGGAATCAATCCAGAAAAACTAATGAAGGCTGCGGCCATGATGCAAAGCTTTTTGGAAAAACCATTGCCTAGCCATCAGATGGCTGTTTATAACGCACAATAAGAAGAATTGAGGTGAATTTATGACTTCATTAGTGGAGATCAGTCATGAAGATAAGGGAATTGCCCTCGTGACTTTGAACCGGCCGGATGCTGCTAATGCTCTATCCACGGAACTTCTTCATTGCTTAGTCGAAGGGCTGTATGAATTGAAAAGAGATTCAAATTTACGAACGGTCATTTTAACGGGAGCAGGTGAAAAGGCGTTTTGTGCAGGTGCGGATCTTAAGGAACGAACAGGTATGAATGATGATAAAGTCAGGGAGACAGTCAAGTTGATTGGTGACACGATTACGGCTGTAGAAAACCTTCCAGTTCCAGTCATCGCCGCGATTAACGGTTCGGCTTTTGGCGGAGGGCTGGAGTTGGCACTCGCATGTGACATACGCATCGCATCGGAAACGGCTAAGGTTGGACTGACAGAAACATCTTTAGGCATCATCCCAGGCGCCGGTGGTACTCAGCGTCTGCCGCGGATAGTCGGGATGCCGACAGCGAAAGAACTGATTTATACGGCAAGGAGGTTGGATGCAAAAACCGCACTTGCCTTGAAAATCATCAGTCATGTATATTCACCCCAACATTTACTTGAGGAAGCGAAAAAATTGGCTGGGGAAATTGCGGTCAATGCCCCATTAGCACTCAGGGCTGCAAAAGCGGCGATCAATCAAGGGGCTGAGACTAATTTGAAAACAGGATTGCAAATTGAAAAAGACTGCTATCAGACAACTTTAAAAACCCGTGACCGACTGGAGGGTCTGTCAGCATTCAAGGAAAAGCGCAAACCGGTTTTTAAGGGCCAATGATTTCAATTGAAGGAGGAACAGGGATGGTAACGACGGATAAACTAACCGAAACGGTTGAAACGATTAAAAAAGGCGGTTTAGAAAAATATCATCAAAAAAACGCTGAAAAAGGAAAGCTTTTCGTACGTGAACGGCTCGAGCTGCTTTTCGATGAAGGGGTTGAAATAGAGGACGCTTTCTTTGCTAATTGTGCCAGTGATGGATTGCCTGCTGATGGTGTAGTTACAGGCATCGGGAAAATCAATGGTCAAAGGGTCTGTGTCATGGCCAATGATTCGACTGTAAAAGCTGGTTCCTGGGGAGCAAGGACCGTCGAGAAAATCATTCGCATTCAGGAAACAGCTGAAAAGCTGCAGTTGCCCCTTCTTTATTTAGTCGATTCTGCCGGGGCACGAATTACGGATCAAGTTGAAATGTTTCCGGGACGCCGCGGAGCAGGACGAATCTTTTACAATCAAGTGAAGTTATCAGGAAAAGTCCCGCAAATTTGTCTATTGTTCGGTCCGTCTGCCGCAGGAGGGGCATATATCCCAGCTTTTTGTGATATTGTCGTAATGGTCGATGGCAATGCTTCCATGTATTTAGGTTCGCCGAGAATGGCAGAAATGGTCATTGGCGAAAAAGTAAGCGAAGAGGAAATGGGCGGGGCGAAAATGCATTGTTCTGTGTCAGGATGCGGGGATGTGCTTGTCAAGTCGGAGGAAGAATCCATCGCGTTTGCGCGCAGATACTTAAGCTATTTTCCAGGAAATTATCAAGAAAGACCTAAAAGCGTAAAACCTGAGCTGCCTGCGGATTTCGAAAAAACATTGGAAGAACTGATTCCCAAAAATCAGAATGCACCCTTTAATATGTATGACCTGATCGATAGGGTTATAGACAGGCAATCGTTTTGTGAAATCAAGAAACTATTTGCACCCGAATTGATTACTGGGCTTGCAAGGCTTAATGGACAAACGATAGGGATCATAGCCAATCAGCCGCGTGTCAAGGGCGGCGTCCTGTTCCATGATTCAGCTGATAAGGCAGCCAAGTTCATCAATTTATGTGATGCTTTCCATATTCCGCTGTTGTTCCTGGTGGATATTCCAGGATTCATGATTGGGACGAAGGTCGAACAGGCAGGAATTATTCGCCATGGTGCGAAAATGATTTCGGCCATGAGTGAAGCCACCGTTCCAAAGATTTCTGTCATTGTCCGTAAGGCTTATGGTGCGGGACTATACGCGATGGCTGGTCCCGCTTTTGAACCTGACTGCGTTCTTGCCTTACCGACGGCATTGATTGCTGTCATGGGGGCAGAGGCTGCGGTCAATGCAGTCTATGCCAATAAAATAAATGCGATGGAACCAGAAGAGCGCCCAGCATTCATCGAACAGAAGCGCAATGAGTATAATGAAGATATCGATATCTACCGCTTAGCCTCCGAAATGATTGTTGATGGCATCATCCAGCCAAATGACTTGCGAGATGAATTGAGTGCCAGATTTGAAGTGTATAGCAGTAAACAATTGACATTTACCGATCGGAAACATGGGGTCTATCCCGTTTAAAGAATACAATTAACAAGCCCGGTCATCATGACCGGGCTATTGATCATGTAAGAAAATAAATGATTTTTTAAATAATTAGAAAATTTTTCTGATTTTGAGTTGCTAAATTACACAAGGAAGAGTACTATAATTAGTAATTAATGATTTACTAATTACTTAATCCCATACTTAGTGAAAGAAAGTGAGAGTTGCCATGGTTCAGCAGGAAAAAAAGAAATATATTACTCCAGATGGATACACAGCAGATATTGCGATCTTTACGATTACTGCGAAGAAAACGGCAGAGAAAGCCCCGCCTGAAATGTTTTTGAAGCTATTATTAATCAAACGTGCCACAAAAGATAAGGAAGGAAGCCCCAATGTTGAAGGAGATAAATGGGCCTTACCTGGAGGCTTTGTCAATGCTGGCGAAACTGCTTATGAAGCAGCCAAAAGAGAATTGAAAGAAGAAACGGGTGTAGCTGGATTCCATGTCAAGCATTTCGGGGTTTATGACCAGCCGGGACGCGATCCCAGGGGATGGATCATCTCCAATGCCTTTTATGCAATTGTCCAGGAAGAGTTTCTTCATCAAAGAAAAGCGAATGACGATGCAGCCGAAGTTGAATTGTTCACGATTCAGGAAGCCTTACAATTAGATCTTGCATTCGATCATTATACAATTATAAACGATGCTATGAATTTAATGAAAAAAGAAATGGTGCAAACGACGATAGCCCAAAATTTCCTGCCGGATGAATTTACGCTTTCTGAACTGCAACGGGTTTTGCTGACTGCCAGAGATGATGCGAAAATCAGCGCAGACTCACTTTTTTATGCAAAAGCGCCGAAACTCCCGTTTTTGGAGAAAGTCTTGGATGAAAAAGGAATGCAGAAGAAAACGAAACGTAATTCTTATCGGCCTTCACAGCTTTACCGATTTAATGCAGAGGTTGTCATGGACTCTATTTACTACTGAGGGGGAATCGTGCCATGGGAAAAAAGGCATTGATCAATATAGATTATACGTATGACTTCGTGGCAGACGGGGGTTCATTGACCTGCGGGAAGCCAGGCCAGGATATCGAAAAGACACTTGTCAGTATAACCAAGGATTTTATCAAACAAGGTGAATACACGGTATTCGCGATTGATTTACATGTAGAAGGAGACCGCTTACATCCCGAATCGAATTTGTTTCCACCGCATAATATTAGCGGTACAATGGGTAGAGACCTCTACGGGGCGTTAAAAGAGGAATATGAAACAAATAAAAATCAAAAGAATGTTCATTATATAGATAAAACACGTTATTCGGCCTTTGCAGGAACGGACCTTGATATTCGCCTGCGGGAACGCCACATTACCGATGTATATTTGGTCGGGGTTTGTACAGATATCTGTATTTTGCATACGGCAATCGACGCTTATAATCTAGGCTATAAAATCTTTGTATATGAAAATGCTGTGGCCTCGTTCAATGATGCCGGTCACCATTGGGCGCTTGGACATTTTAAAGGATCTCTTGGAGCAACCATTCTATAATATCCATAAACGCAACAGAATAGAAGGGAAGCGAATGCTTCTCTTTTGGGAGGAACTATCCATGGAAAAAAAGTACAATGACGACAGTTACGCATTACACACTGATCTATACCAAATCAATATGGCCCAAACTTATTGGCAGGACAAAACACATAATCGAAAGGCAGTTTTCGAAATATTTTTCAGAAAGCTTCCATTTAACAGCGGATATGCGATTTTTGCGGGACTTGAAAAAATTGTCCATTACCTTCAAAACTTTTCCTTCTCGGAAAGTGATATCGACTATTTAAAAAATGATCTGCACTATGATGAAGAATTTTTGAACTATTTGCGTAACATCCGTTTCACGGGAGCCATACGCTGCATGAAAGAGGGAGAGCTTGTCTTCGGCAATGAACCGATTTTACGGGTGGAGGCACCGCTTGGTGAGGCTCAACTCATTGAAACTGCGCTGCTTAATATTGTGAACTTTCACACACTCGTGGCAACAAAAGCTTCGCGCATCAAGCAGGTCATCGGTGAAGAATCTGCCCTTGAATTCGGTTCAAGACGGGCACAAGAAATGGATGCAGCAATTTGGGGAGCGAGAGCGGCCTATATTGCTGGCTTTGATTCCACCAGTAATGTACGTGCTGGCAAGCTGTTCGGCATTCCGGTTTCAGGGACTCATGCGCATTCCATGATCCAAGCTTATAAAGATGAATATACCGCTTTTCATAAATATGCTGTTTCCCATAAAGACTGTGTATTCTTGGTTGATACTTATGATACATTGCGCTCTGGCATCCCGAATGCAATCCGTGTTGCCAAGGAACTGGGCGATAAAATCAATTTCATTGGCGTCCGTCTTGACAGCGGTGATTTAGCTTACTTATCAAAAGAAGCACGACGTATGCTTGATGCTGCAGGATTCCATGATGCGAAGATCGTCGCTTCCAATGACTTGGATGAATATACGATCATCAACTTGAAACAACAAGGAGCAAGAATTGACATTTGGGGCATCGGAACAAAATTGATTACGGCTTATGATCAGCCAGCTCTCGGTGCCGTTTATAAAATGGTTTCAATAGAGGGCGAAGATGGGAATATGAGAGATACCATCAAAATTTCTTCTAACCCTGAAAAGGTTACGACACCTGGTTTAAAACGAGTTTATCGCATCGTCAATAAAGTGAACCATCATGCTGAAGGTGATTATTTGGCGATGGAATATGAGAAGCCGCAGGAACAGGAAAAATTAAAAATGTTTCATCCTGTCCATACCTTCCTAAGTAAATTCGTCACGGATTTCGATGCGGTTGATCTGCATGTGGATATTTTCAAGGATGGAAGTTTGATTTATGAATTGCCAACCATAGATGAAATCAAGGCATTCACGCAAAAAAATCTCCAAGTATTATGGCCGGAGTACCTGCGTGCACTTAATCCTGAAGAATACCCGGTAGATCTAAGCCAGGATTGTTGGGATAATAAAATGAGGAATATAGATGAAGTTAAAGCCAATGTAGAAAGAATGCTTACGAAATGACAATCCTATTTTATTAGAAAGCGGGGCTTTGCCAATGCGTCCATTACAAAAAGAAATCGTAAAAAAATTACTTGTCCAACCAACGATCGACCCTGAAGTTGAATTCAGGAAAAGTGTTGATCTATTAAAAGGGTATATGAAGAAAAATACGTTTCTGAAAAGCTTTGTACTTGGAATATCTGGAGGGCAAGATTCAACACTGGCGGGGTATATTGCCCAAACCGCTGTCAACGAATTGAACGAAGAAACGAATGGCAACGACTATAAGTTTGTTGCTGTAAGCTTGCCATATGGAGTGCAGGCTGATGAAGATGACAGGCAGCTTGCATTAAAATTCATCAAGCCAAGCCAAACGGTTACAGTCAACATCAAGGAAGCGGTGGATGCATCAGTAAAAGCTGTGGAAGAAGCAGTTTCTGAAAAGCTAACGAATTTCTTAAGGGGAAATGTTAAAGCACGTGAGCGAATGAAGGTACAATATGATTTAGCCGGACTTTATAAAGGCGTCGTGCTGGGTACGGACCATGCAGCAGAAGCGATCACAGGTTTCTTTACGAAACATGGTGACGGCGCAGCGGATATCATTCCATTATACCGTTTAAATAAAAGGCAAGGAAAAGAAATCCTGAAATTCGTCGGTGCACCTGAGCGTCTTTATAAGAAAATACCAACGGCCGATTTGGAAGATGACAAACCGTTACTTCCTGATGAAGCGGCTTTAGGCGTTAGCTACGATGAAATCGATGATTACCTTGAAGGCAAGGAAATCAGAACGGAAGCTGCTGAAATCATCGAAGGTTGGTATACTAAAACCGAACATAAACGTAATGAAGCCATTAACGTTTATGATACTTGGTGGAAATAAGAAGCTGATAAGTTATCCCGCATCACATAAGATGCGGGTTTTTTGGCAAGACATTACAAGCACCTTGGCCAACACATCAGTAATGATAATTTTACCGCAAAGGGGAAAACGAAATGTCGACTCTACATATGGATATATCCAGGAATATTGAAGAAACGAGCAAGGAAGTTGAATTCTCGGGTGTAATTGGTGTGAAAGCGGGAGATGACCTGATCCATAGTTCAGCACATGGCTATTCCAATCGAGCGGATGAAATCATGAATACGACCGAAACAAGGTTCGGAATTGCTTCCGGGTGTAAACTGTTTACGGCAATATCCATTTGCCAGTTAATACAAAAAGGGACACTTAGGTTTAATACCAAGTTGAAAGACTGTCTTCCGAACGTGTTTCCTGATTTCAACCAAAATATAACCATACATCACCTCTTAACACACTCTTCAGGCATTCCTGATTACTTTGATGAAGAAGTGATGGATGATTTTGAAGAGCTTTGGCAGAAAAATCCGATGTACCATATAAAAAGATTAAAAGATTTCCTGCCAATGTTTCAAGAAGAGCTGATGATGTTCGAACCTGGGGAAAGATTTCATTACAATAATGCAGGCTATATTAGGGTTGATTGTTGAGGAACTAACCGGACTTGAATTTACTGAATATATCGACAAGAAGATCTTTCTGCCTTGTGAAATGAAAGATTCCGGATATTTTTCCATGGATCAGCTACCTAAAAATACTGCATTAGGGTACATTGACGAAGAAAATGGAGCATGGAGAACAAATGTTTATTCCCTTCCGATCAAAGGCGGTGCGGATGGAGGGGCGTATATTACAACATCGGATATGTTCAGATTTTGGGAAGGGTTATTTTCGAATCAGTTACTGAATCAAGCGTATACCAATCTTTTATTGAAGCCCCATATTGCTATGGAAGATGAAGGGGAATACTACGGATATGGCATATGGATAAGTAAAAAAAATGAAGCGATTTTCAAATATCATCTTATGGGGTATGACCCGGGTGTAAGTTTCAATTCAGCGGTATATCCGGCGAGTCGATTGAAAACCGTCATTACTTCAAATGAAAACACGGGACCATACCATATTGCTTACGCGATTGAGAAAGAACTTTGAACAAAGGGAACCTTTCTGCTTGTGAAGGGTCCCTTTGTTTATAGTCAATGTGAATTCTTTCATGGAGAACCTGTTTTAGAATTAAGAAAGGGACGAATTCGCATTCAATTGCTCGATTGTTTCCAGAAATTCAGGATTTTCTAGTGAAGATAATTCAACTGTACCTTTATTTAAGACGCGGCGCATCACTTTCCATTTCTTGTATTAGGTAGATCTTTAAGTTCAAGGCTTCTCCAAACAAAGAATTTGTATATTTAGATATCTTGAAGTAGAGTATATTTAATAAACATTATTTTAACCGGTATTTTCCGATGGAGGTTCTTTTTACTTTATGAAGGCAAGATATGAACTCGCGAATATGAACTTAACAGTAAGCAATGTGACTTTACGTAATGCGGCGGATAGTTATGTCCTCTTGAAAGCTGCAGATGATCAAAATAATGAAATCACGATCAAGCTTTCCCACGAACAAGCGGAATTTCTGGAAGCGGAATTAAGGGAAGTGAATCGCCGCCGCAGGGAAAATAGTCCTGATATATCCGGGTATGACCAGGAACGTATTAATGACGACGATTCTTTCAATCTGTTCAGCATTGATTTATTCAATGAAAGTGAACCGAAGTAATGGATAGTATATGCTTATTACCCCGAATCAAATTTTCTTCTCTGTAACCTTCCTTCGGGTTTAAGATGATGCTACAGAGATTTTATCATTCCCGCCAATACAAAATCCGAATTTAAAGTTATTGAAAGGCCATTAGGAATGTTTTGAGCAAGGTGACCTATCGTTACCTTTATTTTGATGGCTTGAAAAAATTCTTCACCAAAAGGAAAATGGATGATAGTACAGCAAAAACCATGAAAAATACGATGAACCCCCAAAGGCCTACCGCCGCATCCTGAAACTCCATATTCCCCCTGCTGGTAAGGGCTTGCTGTATTTCAATGGCAAATACTAAAACAACCATGACGGTAAAGGTATAAAGGAAAGAGAGTATCGTTATCCCAAAACGCATCCGGGAAATTAAATTAGATAAAAATAACACGAACAAAAATATGATGATACCGATGATCCCCATTATCCAAAAATGCAAATCTTTGTCCGTTGCATTTGAATTTAATGTGTCACTCACAAAGAATAGGATGAAATCGTGAAGATTATTGACGATTTCAGCTAATATCTGGATGATTTCTTTCATTTTTCACACCTCCAATCCTTAGATTATAGCAGGTTATAAATCTATATAGAAGAGGGCGTTGCCAGACTGACCTTCGATGAAGTAATATGAAATCATAGACATGTTAAGAGAAGTATATCCCGGGTAACGTAAAAAAACATAAGGAAATGAATTGGGAAGTCAGGAAATGCAACGCCAGTTTAACTAAGATTATAGTTAATAGATCAACCAAAATACATAAAAAAAATAAAGTATAAGCGATTCAGGGAAAGTATGTGTGTCTATTTCCAATGTTTTAATGCCTTTAGCGATCTTAACCATGGTTTGTTGTTTGGATCGGTTTCTTTATTATAATGCTAGTAAAAAATATCTTTACTTAATGCTTTCATGGTTGGAGGAAAAAAGAATGAATGATGTACATGATCATGTGTTAACGGTAATTGATTTTATGAAAACCGGTCACAAAACTTGCTTTGTGAAAGTCATCGGTTTTGATGGTGAAAACGGACAGGATTTTGAAGGCGAAGTTAAGTTTGTCGGTGATTTGCCTTTTGGAGATTTGATACATCCTGAGCGGTCACATCTATCTTCGACTTGCAGGGAGTTTGTTCGGGATGATTTGTTGCACAGATACAATTTAGGGCAGTTTGAATGAATTGGGGCAATACTTTAGGGAATCCATTCTGCCCACTTGTTTAAAATTGGTAAAATGCAGGGTATAAAGAATATGGTATGTAGGAACTTTTTTATGCCAATCTTCACTTTTAACTGACAAAATAGCATATTTCTCCCTATTTAACTCTCGGACTTTAATCCTTATAATATTAAATAGGAAAATATGACATTTAGTGTAGGATTATACTGTTTCTGAGGTGAGTTTCATGGTTTATGCAGATATTTTGAGTAATATAAACTCTGCTATCTCCAGTAAAAAAGCTGATTTGAATGTGAAAATTGAACGGTTAGAAAATGCGAAGAACGATATTATAAAAGAGCAGAGCATGTGTCTGAACGAGATTAGGAAAATAAAAGACCCTGAGCTAGGTGGCAGCTGGACAGGGAATCGCTCGGATCAATTTCAGGAAGCCCGTCATGATGCCTATAATGTGATGTTCAGTATCATTCATGACGATTATGACGATTACCAATGGAAAATCGAGGCAATGATTACAAAGCTGAATGCCGAAAATACGCTTCTGAGCATAGCGGGGAATATAGCCCAAGAAGCCGACTCCCTTTTGAGCAAAGGCGAAGAGGCATTTGAGCAGCTGGAAAGTAAAATATCAGATTTAAAAAGGCGGTTGTTTTAATGACGACAATCAAACTGAATCATCCTGCCGTAACGAAGCAAGTCGATCAGGTGAAGACGGCACTTGGTACAGTCACGCTTGGAAATTTGCCGGCAGGCGAGCTTGGCAGCAATAAATTGGAATTCACCTCGAAATGGATCGACCGGGAAACGAACCTGGAAAAGGTCTTCGAGCAATATATCAAAATCGTCCAGAAAAATGTGGAAGATACCCGTGCAAACATTGACTTATTAAAAGAACAGGATGAAGCCATCGCCCATGTGTCTTCACATGGGTATCCTACGCGATGAAAATATATGAAGCCAAGACATTGACGGCCGCAACCAAGTCGCGCGCCAAGCAATATGAAGAACTAAAGAAGGAAGTCGCAGCCCTGAAAAAGGAATTTCAGGGCATCGTCGGCTTGGACAACGAGTTTCAAGGGGCCGGTGCCACTGCCATCAAAAGCTTCTATGAAGCGCAAATCGAGGTGGCGGACGCCTGGATGGAACTATTCACGACACAGATCAGTTTTTTGGAAGGCATTCCGGCCAGCCTGGAAGAGGCGGACCTCTCCGGAAATACGGTGGTCGAGGTTCCCTTTTTAGATGGGGAAATCTCGAACGGCATCAACCAAGCGAAGTCGCTTGTCGATGAACAAGCGAACGATCTCCAAAGAATCCTCGACAGCATTGACGATATCCTGCCTCTTGATAGGTTCGATCAAAAGGACTTTAATGAAAAAATCACGCTGGCCGGACAGAGGATGGATGACACCGTGACAAAGGTCGAGAATGTCGACCGGCAATTGGTCGAGGAATATGATGTGTCCGTCGGGCAGGAAAACGTGGCCGTTGGCCTCTTCCGCGCCTTGCTTGATGCCACCAAACAGGACGGCAACGTTTCGCCGATGACGTTCAACCAATCGGCATTCAAGAATAGTGACGTCTATCAAGTGAAGGATGAGGTCGCCGGTCAGATGAAAGACTATCAGACCTTCAAAAAGCAGCAAGCCGAAGCCAGGAAAATCGAACAAGAAATGGAAGAACTCGAAAACCGCCCATGGTACGAAAAAGCCTGGGATACGACAAAAACCTTTACAGGGGAATTCACGGGATATTATGATTCTATCAGGGCCTCAACCGGAGTCGATCCAGTAACCGGCCGCAAGCTGTCCGATGCTGAAAGAATCGCAGCCGGCGCCATGGCCGCCGCTGGATTCATCCCCGTCGTCGGCTGGGCCGGCCGAGCCATCAAGGGTGGCAGCGCCATCTACAAGACCGCCAAAGGACTCAACGCAGCGAACCACGCGCTCGATGCCTATAAAACGACAAAAGGCTTTAGCCTCCTCCAGAAAACCGAATACGGAATATACGGACTCCTCGCAGCCAACGGCCTTGGCGAAGCAGCAACAGGCAAAGACATGTTCGGCAATCAACTGACCGAGGAACAGCGCCAGAACGGGCTGTTGATGGCACTCGGCATCGGCGGTGTGGCAGGTGCGGCGAAGATCGCTGATAAAGTGGCGAGTGGAACAAAGTTCGTCCCTTACAGCAAGGAATTTGCGCAAAAGCAGCTTCAGAAGGCTCAAGCTACAATAACAGACATAGCGAGATCAGGAAAAACCACTTTAAAAAATATAGGTGAAGAACTAAGTAAAAAAGAAATTCCTAAACATATAAGTGTGGAACAAGTTTCCCTCGCAGGAGGACCACCCCTTCGCCAAGTTATGATGGAAAAGCAGACAATTAAGGAAGCCTATCAGAAATTTACGGTGAAGGATAGTAAAGTCGAGGGTGTTTCAGGGGAGAGTATTCCTAAGGGTACGGGTAAAGTGTATCCAACTAGACAAATAGATCCCGTAGCAGAAGCACATATAATTGATAGAGTGAAAGAACTAAGAGGGAATTTAACAAGTAGGTATAAGAAATCTGGTAATTTTGCTGTAGCAGAAGTGGATATCAGTGGGATAAATAAATCTGAATTTTATGCTCAAAGTAGCATAAATGAACTTAAAGGTAGTCTTGAGGATATGGTACCTGATATTTCTTTACAACCTGAAAATCCAATGTTTAAAGCTACGGAAGCAGTTGGTAAAGAGGGAGAGAGTTACTTAAGGAATACAGATACGGAGTATAAAATACTAAATGACATTGCTTATAGGCTTGGAGAGAATACACAAGCTACAGGGAAAATTAAGTTATTTACAGAATTGGATACTTGCGACAGTTGCAATAAAGTCATAGCAGAGTTTGCTGCTAAATATAAAAATATTGAATTAGAAGTCATACACAACGATGGTAATAGAATTATTCCTTAATCTTAATTTGTTTGGAGGGGAAAACTAATGAAAGACTGGAAGTATAATGAATTATTTGATGCAATTCAGGAGACATATGAAGAGTTGTTAGATGAAGATAGGGGATATAGGTATGCTATAGCAAAACTAGCTGATGAATTTGATAAATTAGGCAAGATAGAAGATGTTATTGTTGATACAGCAATTGGAGAAATTGCAATTGGCCATGAAAAAGTTTTTGTTGGGCGCATTGAAGGTATTACTAAAAGATTAAGTATGTTTAACCCACAAGAAGCAAAAGCTGACTTAACATTAGAAGAGATACAAGACTTATCAAAACGAATTAATAAAGTAATAGAGGGACTAAGAAATGCAGAGGTTGATTATAATTCCTCAGCAGAATAGCATTATGAAAGAAAAATAAATAAATGTAGTGTTAACCTTGGGTGGCTAAAGCCATTCAAGGGTTTTTTAAAATCGGCTAGGAACATTAATTTCACCTATTAGCTCAATTCTAATAATGTTAGGATTGAACCCCGGAACCTTATCCAGCTGAAATAACATTTACATTCCCTTTTCTAAAACAGATGAGGTGAAAATTACTCTAGTTTAAAGGAGACTCTAAGCGGCCCGCTAGTTTTAGAATAAATTATAAGATTGATAATAGTCGTTGGGAGAGAAGAATTTTTGAAAATAGATCAGGAGGTAGGTAAGTATGAATGAAATTAAACTTAATAGTATTTATCAACAAATAGCTCAAACTATTAATGAAACTATACCAGAGGAATGGTCAAAGGTATTAATGTACGGTGAAATTGCTGAAGGTACCGGTACTGCATTCTTTTTTTATTATACTCCTAAAAGTGAAGTGCCTATTTATAGTCATGATATACCTGAAATATATAGTTTTAATGAAGAAGAATACGATAAATTATGGTATCAATTATTAGATGAATTAAAACTATTGTCAGATGAATTTAAAAATAATAATAAAGAACAATGGACCAATTTAACTTTCACTTTAGAAAGTACAGGGAAATTTAAAGTTGACTATGATTATGAAGATCTATCAGATGCAGATGATCATGAAAGAAGGGTTATTTGGGAATTTACTCGTTTGGGCCTTTTACCTGAATCTGATTATGATAAGAGTATTTTAGAAGAATACCTTAAGAAAGAATGATATAGGGCAAGAAAAGCCTGTTCGAAAGACCTTAACGTAAAAGTTAAGGTCTTTTCATTGTATAGAATATGTATCATCTATCGGTTCCTCAGATAATAGGCCGTGAGGAATTAAAATCATATACAATTACTTCAGGCAAGGTGGCTAAGGGAAAAATTAGCGAGTGGTACAAAGTTCGTCCCTTACAGCAAGGAATTTGCGCAAAAGCAGGTTCAGAACGCAAAAGCATTCGGTCGGCAAATCGGCAATGTGGAAGTACCTCTTCGTATCAGGTGAAATGCCTTGGTATCAAATCTAAATCCACTAATATCATTAACAATAGTCGGAAGGTATCATGGGATAAGGAATTTAAATTAAAACGGATACCCATTTAATCCGGTGCCGAAAAGATCGAATTCAGGATATTTTGACTGAGTTATTGGAGGGGCGTCGGATCGCTCATTAGGAGAGTTGATAGCAGCTTCACCTTCAACTGACTCTACAGAGGTTTCGTCATTCACTTTATTCAATGGGTTATCAATCATACTCATAATCATCTCCTTTTTATCATATTAACGTAATTATTAATTCCTAAAATATTTTAATGTTATGCTAAAAAATATCGTGATGACTGGAATGCGTTGAAATGACCTGTTAAGACCTTGTAAGCAATCGTGGGGCAATCCGTTCAAAACATGGAGTTACTCCCACTTTCGAAGGTAAAATAGTTATTTCGAAAGCAATAACTTTACTAAACACCCTTAAAGAACTAAGAAATTTAAGATTATAAAAATATCATACTCATTTAATTACTGCGCCTACTTTTTCTTTTTTACTTCAAGAAATCATGGGAAAGTTTAATTCAATAAATAGTGAAATAACATTTGAATTTGAATTAGTTGAGCAAAACTCTAAAGATATTATTCAGAATTTCAATAAGGAAAAGTACGATTTTGCTATAATCCATGCATCTGTAATGAGTTAAAAAAAGTAAAAAATATTCGGTTTGAACATATTCATGACGGTCATATTTGTATTGCAGTGGGTAAAAAATCATCTTTTTATTCTTTGTTAAAGACAAATATAAGTTAGCAATGATAAAAGAAATGATGTAATAATAATGGCAATAAGTGGACGTATTGCTTTGGTACGTAGTTCTTTCAAGCTAATATTTAATCCTAATCCGGTCATTGACATTGTTAACATAAATGATGTGAAGCCTGCAATATCAGACATCACTTTTTGTGATACCAATACCTTATTACCAATGATATAGCTTCCCACAAAACTCATAACGATAAAGCCAATTAAAAACCATGGAAACTCGAATCTTGCCTCGCCTTCTATTTTTCCTTTCTTTTTCATCCAAAGCATGAGGATAAAGCAAACCGGAATTAATAGGAATACTCGTGTAAGTTTGGCAAGTAATGCGTGAGCAAGAGCATCCTGGCCTGCCGGGACAGCAGCTAAAGCAACATGGCCTATCTCGTGTAGGCTGATTCCAACCCAATTTCCGTAGTTCATAGGACCAATAGATAAAAAAGGATATATTAACGTATAGATTATTGAAAACACTGTGCCGACTAATGCGATGATGCCTACTCCCATAGCCGTATCTTCATCTTTTGCTTTTATAATTGGCGATACGGCCGCGATGGCAGCCGCACCACAAATACCTGTGCCGACACTTAATAATAAAGAAAGATTAAAATCTGCCTTCAGCCATTTTGCAATGATCATAAGAACAACAATTGAAAAAATGATCGTTATTGTCCCTCTTAGCAATAGAGGGAAACCCTGATGAAATATCACAATCATGTTAAGCTTTAATCCATAAAGTATGATGGCAAATCTCAATAGTTTTTTTGATGAAAATTGAATACCAGCACGTAATTTTTCTGGATATCCAAAAACCTGTCTATAAACCACAGCTAGTAAAATGGCACATGCAAGAGGTCCAATATGATTTAGACCTGGCAACGCTGCCAAAATAGAACCTAACACGGCTATGATCAATGTAAAACCAATTCCAGAAATCAAAGAAACATTTAGCTTTTTTGCCGTTTTTTTTTGCTTATTTGGACTGGGAGTTATTAACGCTTTTTGTTCCAATGTTTTTCAACCCCTTATTTGGATTATTTATAATTTATAGTACCTAATGATTTACAATAAGGAAAATAAATGATTATTATAGTTATAATAAGTAAATGCGATAGTAAGAAGGAGAACTTATGGATCAACTATTATCTGTATTTATATCTGTAGCTGATAAAAGAAACTTTTCCAGAGCAGCGGAAGAGCTTCATATGACTCAGCCTGCAGTCAGCCAGCAAATTCAACAATTGGAAAAACATGTAGGTGCAAAACTACTTCTGCGAACAAACAAATCTGTCCAGCTAACTAAAGCAGGAGAAATAGTCTATTTACATGCTAAAGAAATAACAGGTTTATATAAACGAATGTCAATGTTAGTGAATGAATTAAATAACGAGCCAACAGGACTATTAAAAATTGGTGCCAGCTACACCTTTGGAGAGTATGTATTACCACATATACTTGCAAGAATGAAAAACCTATTTCCTAATATCTTCCCTTCGGTACAGATTGGCAACACAAGGGATATTGCCAAAGCAATCACAAGTCATGAGATCGATGTAGGAATTGTAGAGGGGGAAATTTCTCTTCGAAATATATATATAAAATCCGTTTCCACCGACCAAATGTATATCGTGGCAGGGGGTAAATATCCAATTTATTTCAATAAGGAAGTTACACGAAGACAAGTAGAACAAGAGAATTGGATTGTCCGTGAAGAAGGTTCTGGTACAAGAGAGGCAACAGAAACATTATTTCAATCTTTACAAATACGTCCTACCAAGTTAATGGAGTTCGGCAGCACACAACTTATAAAAGAAGCAGTTGAAGCCGGGCTTGGCATTAGTTACTTATCTGAACTTACTGTAAAAAAAGAAAGAATGCTTGGTACCATTCAAGTATTAAATGTAAAAGGGACACCGATAAAAAGAAATTTTTCAGTTATAACAGAATCTGTGGAATTGCATACGAAATCTATGAACTTATTTATTGAGTTAATAGAAAAATATCTAAAGAACCAATTATTGCAATAGCTCTATTTTATAAATAAATCAAAAATATAAAAAAGACAAAGCTCTTTACTGGGGCTTTGTCTTTTTAATTAGAAGTAGATGAAGAGATCATCGAAGTAGCCCTTCTGTTATCCTGAAGTTCCTTTTTAATATTATTAATACTTATATACAAATTAAAATCTTTAATTTTATTTAATTATAATTTATGAGTATACTTTAAATGTAATAATATTTTAAATATTCAAAATAGTGGGTATTCAAAGCCTCCTATGTGAGAAAAGGGGTGGAATTCATTTAATGAGTTATAACTTAAACGAAAATCTAAAAAGAAGCGCAAGTAATTTCCCAGAAAGTATCGCTTATATCTATAAAGATAAAAGTGTTACTTATCAAGAACTAAATCAGAAGGTGGATCGATTGGCTGCTGGTCTGTATGTACAAGGAATCAGGAAAGGAGATGGAGTGGCTCTTATTTTAGGAAATAGCCCTGAATTTCTCATTGCGTACTACGGCATTTTACGGCTTGGTGCATTTGTTGTTCCGATCAATCCTTTGTATACCCAAGGGGAAATCAACTACTTATTAGACAATAGTCAAGCCAAAGCGGTCATAACTCATGTATCTGTAGAACCGAAGTTATCAGAAGTAAAAAAGCAATTGGAAAATCTGAAGCTTGTGGTTTATACCGAAGCCGAGGATCAGGAATCGACATGGGAGCATCTCATGGAAACAGGCACAAGCATTAATATTTATGGAAGCCCTTACATTGACGATGAAGATCTTGCAGTCATTCTATACACATCAGGAACAACCGGGAAACCAAAGGGTGCAATGTTAACGCATCGGAACTTGGTTTCAAATGCGGACTCCATTTCAAAATTATTAGAACTCGATGTTAAAGATCGTGTCGTAGCTGTTCTGCCAATGTTCCATGTATTCTGTATGACAATATGTCTGAATGCGCCAATTGCTTGTGGGGCAACAGTCCTGATCCAGCCTAAATTCAGCCCTTATGACGTGGTCAGCATCATTCGAGAAAAAAAGGCAACCGTGTTTGCTGGAGTACCTACGATGTACAGTTTTATTTATCAATTGCCTGAAGCGATTGCGGAGGATTGCCAATCTATTCGCATGTGTATCTCTGGAGGTGCCTCGATTCCGGCAGAGCTGCTGCATAAATTTGAAAACAAGTTTAATGTTTCTATCTTGGAAGGATATGGGCTTTCGGAAACTGCTCCTCTCGTCGCTATTAATCCTTTAAAAGGGACTCGCAAGCCAGGTTCTATAGGCTTGAATATTCCAGCTGTCCAAAGCAAAGTTGTAGATGAGTTCGGAAAAGAATTGCCGAGAGGAGAAGTCGGAGAATTAGTTGTTCAAGGGCCAAATGTTATGAAGGGATATTTGGGGATGCCAAAAGCTACTTCAGCTGCTTTTAATGACGGGTGGTTTTACACCGATGATCTCGCAACAATGGATGAAGAAGGATACATCTACATTGTTGACCGCAAGAAGGACATTATTATTGTTGGAGGCTACAATGTATATCCTCGTGAAGTGGAGGAAGTCCTGTATCAACATCCTGCTGTGGTAGAGGCGGCCGTAATCGGAGTTCCAGATGGGGAATACGGAGAAAGTGTTAAAGCTTTTGTTGTAGTTAAGGATGAGAGAATCACCATGAATGACATTATTCAATTCTGTCACGATAAGCTGGTGAAGTACAAGCTTCCTAAACGAGTAGAATTTTTTAAAGAGCTGCCTAAGAACTCAACAGGGAAGATTTTGCGCAGAGAGTTAAGAGAATTGTCTGAAGTGAAGTAAGAAATGAACAACTTATTAAAGGGGGATTAATTATGTCAACCATTTTAAAAGAAAAAGTTAAAGGGCAAGTAGCGTGGAAAGGCACTGACCTGGCTAAAGATGATTCATGGGTTTATTATTTGTCTGAAAAAACGATTGCCTCGCTTGAGGATGCTTTAGTTCATGTTAAACAAAAGGGTTTAAAAGCACCTGATTTTAACAAAGAGGATTTTCCGATTCCTGATATATATGAAGAAATCGTTTATTTTGTTGAAGAGCTGGAGAATGGGAGAGGGTTCCTATTAATTCGTGGATTACCTATTGAAAGATATACAGAAGAAGAAGCAAGCATCATTTACTGGGGTCTCGGTCTTCACATGGGTATTCCGGTATCGCAAAACGCAAATGGTGACCTCTTAGGGCACGTAAAAGATCAAGGTCTTAGCTTAGAAAATTCTAATGTACGTGGTTACCAAACGAAACTGCATCTTCCATTTCATGCTGATGGATCTGATGTTGTTGGCTTATTAAGCCTAAGAAAAGGGAAATCTGGAGGTCACAGCAGTATCATCAGTTCGATGACTGTTTACAATGAAATTCTGGAGAAGAACCCGGAATATCTAGGAGTTCTCTGTCGTCCGTTTTACTTTGATCGTCGTGGAGAGGAAGCGCCGGGAGAACCTCCAGTATTTACATCATCAATCTTTAATTATTATGATGGTAAATTGAGCTGTAGATATGTCCGTTTATTTATCGAATCAGCACAAGCAAAAACAGGCATACAATTGTCAAAAGTGGAAATTGAAGCATTAGACTTATTGGACTCCCTACTTCATGATGAGAATTTACATTATAACATGATGTTGGAAGAAGGTGATATGCAGTTCGTCAATAATTATACGATTCTTCACTCACGTACTCAATACGAAGACTATGAAGAGCCGGAACGCAAACGTCATCTTTTAAGATTGTGGCTCACGATGCCAAATGGTCGGGAAATTTCCCCGGAATTCGCGATGTTTATTGATGAGAATACGGGTAAACCAGGTCGCGGCGGCGTACCCAAACGTAAAACAACTTCTGGCGGTATTATAGAAACCCTGAAGTAATTTTTTATAATACGTATAGTAAGAACGAGTGGGAACACCTTTTCAGAGTTCAGAAAAAGGTGTTCCTTATATAGAAAACGTGGGGAGATTTACATGACAAGCACTCCAAAATATTCTTGGATTATCTTATTATTTCTAGTTCTAAGCGGGATGATCAACCAAGTGGATAAAATAATTATTGGGTTGGTTTCCGTTCCTTTAATGAAAGAGTTACATTTAAGTCCATCGCAATGGGGAATTGTAGGAAGTTCTTTCTTTTGGTTCTTTACCTTCTCCTCTATTATTTTTGGCGGCATGGCCGATTCAAAAAACACGAAAAAAATGTTAACTTGGATGTCGTTGATATGGTTGATAGTTCAATTTTTCACCCCTTTCGTTAGCAGTTTGTCTATGCTTTTGTTAACCAGAATGATTTTGGGAGCTGGTGAAGGTCCTGCCCCCGCTCTATCCACGGCAATCATGGGAAAATGGTTCCCGAAACATAGGCATGGCATCGGCTTTGGTGCGGTTCTATTAGGAACGACAGGGGGATCTGCGATCGCTTCACCATTATTAATCTCCTTGATTGATCATTATGGATGGAGATCTGCATTTATAGCGATGGGCATTCTGGGACTGATTGTGCTGGTTTTATGGATGATTTTCGGTAAAGAAAGTCCTCAAGAAATCGGCTGGCCGTCGATACAGCAAAAGGAGCAGCAATCATCCAGCCTCTCTAAAGTTTCTTGGAGTCAGTTTCTTCCGCATCTATTATCTAAGAACTTTATTCTGATCGTTTTGTGCGGGGGGTGTGCCTATTGGTTATTGTCCGTACAAGCGGTATGGCTTCCAGCCTATTTTACCAAAATTCAACATTTTAATGGTCAAACATTAAAATTTGCCGTGTCTTTACCTTTTCTTTTTGCAGCGTTTTTCCAATTAGGATTTGCCATTCTATCAGATCGGCTCTATCGTAAAACCAGAGATATTCGTAAAGCACGAATAAATCTTGCCGGTATAACGATGATGTTATCCGCTCTATGCTTATACCTAGCAAATACCGCGAATTCCACGGTGATGTCCATATTGTTCTTCACCCTTGCTCCGGGTTTCGCGTATGTCATTCTTTCACTCGCACCCGCAATATTGATGGAGTTTTTTTCTCCCCAGAATATTGGAAAGGCACAAGGGACGTTCATTGCACTTGCGAGCATTACAAGCGTTATTGCTCCACTCGTATTTGGCTATCTTATTCAAAATTCTGAGACTGAAGCTATCGGATACGGATACGCATATCAAGCCTCCTCTTTAGGGATGCTCATTATCGGATTATTGTTTTGGATCGGTGTGCATCCCGCAAAGGAAAGCCACACAATAATTGAAACAGATGAGAAAATGAGAATTTAAGAGATATAAACGTATATTGAAAGATTCTTAATAAGATTATATTGATCTAACTTAATAATAAGTTAAAAATAATAATTTCATTTTTAATAATAAGTATACCATATATAATAATTTCAAAATATTTAGTTAATTAAAACGATACAACAAATATAAAGGAGGAATATGTATGTCTGTTATTTTAAAGGAAAAAATTCAAGGGCGTTCAGCGTGGAAAGGTATCGAACTGGCAAAAGATAATTCATGGATTTACTATTTGTCTGAGACAACCCTTGCAGCTCTTGACAAGGCTGTATTACATGTTCAACAAAAAGGGGTAAAGGCACCCAATTTTAACAAGGAGGATTTCCCGATTCCTGATCTCGCTGATGAAATTGCTTATTTTGTTGAGGAGTTGGAGAATGGGAGAGGATTTCTATTGATTCGTGGATTACCAATGGATCAATATACTGACGATGAAGCTAGTATCATTTACTGGGGTCTTGGACTTCACTTGGGCCTACCGATCATCCAAGATAAAAAGGGCGACCTCTTAGGGCATATCAAAAACATGGGTAAAGACTTTAATGATAATACAGCAGTAAGAGGTTACCAAACGAATGTACGTCTTGACTATCACACAGATCTTGCTGATGTTGTCGGATTACTATGTCTTCGTAAAGCGAAATCTGGCGGTTTAAGCAGTATCGCTAGTGCGATGTCTATCTATAATGAAATTCTGGATAGTCACCCTGAATACCTTGAAATTCTCTATCGTCCATTCGCCCATGATCTTCGTGGGGAAGAAGCACCAGGTCAATCTCCAGTAGTTCCATCACCGATCTTTAGCTATTACGATGGTAAATTAAGCTGCAGATATATACGTCAATATGTCGAATCAGCACAAACGAAAACAGGTATCTCTTTGTCGAAAGAGGAAATCGAAGCATTTAATTTTATAGATTCCCTTACTGCTGATAAAAACTTTCATATTGATATGATGATGGAACCGGGTGATATGCAATTCGTTAATAATTATACGGTTTTTCATTCACGTACACTATTTGAAGATTTTGAAGAAGATGACCGTAAACGTCATTTATTAAGATTGTGGCTCATGATGCCAAATGGACGAAAAATTGCTCCAGGTTTCGAGTTTTATATAGGAGGAGCACCTGTAATTAGATAAAAACCGGTGGTAATAATAATCACCATTTTATGTTTTTATTTTGAAGTTAATCTGAGAGTTTCGTGACAGGAATAATGGTTTCGCATATAGACTGGGTAATTTAAAAATAACCTGAAGTGAGGAGAATGTTTTTTGGCAAATTTAGATCCGCAAGCAGAAAAATATTTACAAGCATCTAATCAGATGCCACCTATTCATACGATGGATCATAAGTCAGTAAGAGAGATGCTTTCTAAAGCACCGCGTCCTGCTGTAAAATTAGAACCGCTTTCAAAAGTTGAGGATTTCATGATTCCGGTAAGCCAGGATGAAACAATCAAATGCAGGGTATATATACCGGAAGGGCAAGGTCCTTTCCCTCTATTTATTTACTACCATGGTGGAGGATGGGTTCTAGGAGACATTGAATCAACGGATGCAAGCTGCCGAATGATAGCGAATCGAACGGAAAGTATTGTTGTATCCGTAAACTATCGTCTTTCTCCAGAGTATAAGTTTCCGACTCCAGTAGAAGACGCCTATTCCGCATTGCAATGGGTTTTTGAAAAAGGGACTTCATTTAACGGAGAGGTTTCTCGATTGGTAGTTGGAGGGGATAGCGTAGGTGGAAATCTAGCGACTGTAGTTACGATGATGGCGAGAAACAAAAAAGGTCCAAACATCACTGCACAGGTCTTAATCTATCCTGTGACAAATCTTGAGTTCAATACGGAATCCCATCGAAGCTTTGCAAAAGGATTTGGTCTTGATCGTGAACAGTTGATTTGGTTCCGTGATCATTATTTAAGGAATAATGAGGACAGGTGTAATGAGTATGCTTCCCCCTTGGTCGCTCAAGATTTAAGTGGTCTCCCGCCAGCAATTGTTATTACAGCGGAAAATGATGTACTTCGGGATGAAGGAATGGCCTATGCTGAACGTCTGAAAGATTTTGGTGTTCAAGTTGAATATGAATGTGAACCCGGGATGGTCCACGGATTTTTTGTACAAATGGCCATTTTCTCAAAGAACATAGAATTGACTGTTTCTAGAATCGAGAAGTTCTTGAATTCCTTAAAATATACAATAGGGATAGATTGAAAGAAAATGTTCTAAATTAAGCGAGCCTCAGAATTTAGTGAGGCTCGCTTTTTAAAATAACCTATTTAATTTTTAAATAGAAATTATTGATAAACAACGAAACAGTAACAATAGCAACCCTAGGCATTTAGTAATAAACGGTATTTCCAATTCCACCGGTTACCGAAATGACATCGCCAGTTATCGATGCCGCCAAAGGTGAGGCTAGGAAGGTAACGACATAAGCAATTTCCTCTGATGTAATCAAGCGGCCGAGGGCATTCATTGATGCTGCCTGGCGTATAGCTTCCTCATTAGTGACACGGCCTCTAAACGTTTCCGTATCGACAATCCCTGGATAAACAGCATTGACAGTAATTCCATGCTTTCCTAATTCTAATGATGCGGATTTTGTCATATGGACAACAGATGCATTACGAGGACCGGAACTAAAATAATTGCCGCCAATTCTAGCAGCCAGACCACTTATATTGATAATACGTCCCCAATTATTTTGGATCATATAAGGAGCAACAGCCCGGACACTACGAAAGTAGCCCATATATTTTTCTTCAAAATCTTTCAAGATAAGTTCATCTTTAATGCTGTTAAAATCCTCTGGTTCATGGCCTCCTACACGGGCCCCACTGTTGATTAAAATATCAATGCTTCCCATTTCTGCTGCTGATTTTTCAACTAAATTTAGGATAGAGTCAGGATCATTAGTATCTGCCGCGATTGGATAAATATTCCTTTTGGTTTCTTTGGCCAATTCGTCTGCTGCATTCTTTAGTGAAGATTCGTTTCTTGAACAAATCGTACAATCCACACCTTCCAAAGCCAACTGACGGGCAATAGCTTTGCCAATCCCCCTGCTTCCCCCAACGATAAGTGCTTTTTTTCCAGATAATTTTAAGTCCATAGTTCAACCTCCTGCTTCGAATTAACTTGGATTAGACTCTGCTTGAAAGTGATTTATTAGAATATTTAATCATGTCTATCTTTGATTCTACCTATAAATGATAATTATATAAAATTAAAGATTTTAAATTGCACTTAAGTTTTATTAATATAATGATATGTGTTGTAAAATTGCCATGTACAAGTGTGTTCTATTTTCCATTTATTAGTAAGGTTTATTTGCAAATTAAAAATTCTAATTTTATTTAACTGAAAATTATGAATATAATTAAAGGAATAACAATTATAACAGTCAGAAGTTATTTAAAGCGCTTCTATTGAAATAAAGGGGGGAACAAGGAACATCATTTATTAAGCAATAATTGTTTGTATAAGGGTTTGAAAGATAGTGGCAGTCGCTTTTAAAGTAGGAAAACAGCCCAAACTTTTTCATTAGGTACTATAGTTAAAATTGCAATAGAAAACGAAGGAGGATTCTCAGTGCCGTCTATTTTAAAGGGAAAAATTCAAGGACCAGTAGCTTGGAAAGGTATTGATTTAGCTAAAGATGATTCATGGATTTATTATTTGTCAGAGAAAACGATTGCAGAACTTGAAAGCGCTTTATTCTATGTAAAACAAAAAGGGTTAAAGGCACCTGATTTTAACAAGGAGGACTTTCCGATTCCGTATCTTTCTGACGAAATAGCTTACTTTATAGACGAGCTGGAGAATGGGAGAGGTTTTCTATTAATTCGTGGCTTACCAATTGAAAAGTATACAGATGATGAAGCAAGCATCATTTACTGGGGTCTCGGAGTCCACCTGGGCATCCCGGTAACGCAAAACGCAAAAGGTGATCTATTAGGACATGTTGTTGACCAAGGTCTCGACATTAATGATTCAAATGTACGTGGTTACCAAACGAATGCTCATCTTCCCTTTCACCCAGATGGATCTGACGTAGTCGGATTATTAAGTCTTCGAAAAGCTAAAACTGGCGGTTACAGTAGTATTGTAAGTTCCATCGCGGTTTATAATGAAATTCTGGATAGGTACCCAGAGTATCTTGGAATTCTCTATCTTCCATATTTCTTGGATCGTCGTGGTGAGGAAACACCAGGTGAATCTCCTGTTTATTCATCACCAGTCTTTAGTTATTACGAAGGTAAATTAAGCTGCAGATATAACCGCGGATATGTCGAATCAGCACAAGCGAAAACAGGTAGATATTTGTCAAAAGTTGAAACTGAAGCATATGACTTAATGGATTCCCTCTTATATGATGAAAACATGCATATTGATATGATGATGGAACCGGGTGATATGCAATTTGTTAATAATTATACTGTTCTTCATTCACGTACTGTATACGAAGACTATGAAGAACCCGAACGCAAACGTCATTTATTAAGATTGTGGCTCACGATGCCAAATGGGCGAGAAATTGCGCCAGACTTCGCGATGTTCATTGATGAGAAAACAGGTAAAGCGGGTCGCGGCGGTATTCCTGTACGTGAAAAAACTGCTGGAGGTATTGCAGAAAAAATGAGGTAATGGGTTTAATAAATATAAAGAGTTTAGACGAGGTTAAACACGGAAGAATTACCTTTAAAAACTTTTAAAACACCAAATGATTCATGTTAACGGAATAGAAGGGGAGATTATTAATTTGAAAACACCTAAATATTCTTGGATCATATTATTAATTCTTGTAGCTTCAGGCATGATCAACCAGGTTGATAAAGTTATCATTGGTTTGGTTTCTGTTCCTCTAATGAAAGAGTTACATTTAAGTCCTTCACAATGGGGAATTGTCGGCAGTTCGTTCTTTTGGTTCTTTACCTTTTCCTCTTTCATTCTAGGGGGAATGGCCGATTCAAGAAATACGAAAAAAATGTTTACTTGGATCTCGTTTGTATGGTTGATTGTTCAATTTACCACACCTTTTGTTTCCAGTCTGTCTCTGCTAGTAATGACAAGAATGGTCTTGGGAGCAGGAGAAGGTCCTGCCGTTGCTATATCAACTTCAATAATAGGAAAATGGTTCCCTAAACATAGACATGGTATAGGCTTTGGCGCTGTTCTCTTTGGAGCAACAATCGGGCCCGCGATTGCTTCGCCATTATTAATCTCCTTGATCAATGGATATGGATGGAGATCTGCTTTTATAGCAATGGGGATTGTTGGACTAATGGTGTTAGTTTTATGGGTGATTCTTGGAAAAGAAAGCCCAAAAGAAATCGGTTCGTATGCTTTTGATCAAGAAGATAAGCACTCAATAATTTCTTCTAATGTTTCTTGGCGACAGTTTCTTCCGTATCTCTTATCTAAAAATTTTATTTTTATCGTTTTGTGTGCAGGTTGTGCCTATTGGTTATTGTCCGTTCAAGCGGTATGGTTTCCTGCATATTTTACCGAAATTCAACATTTTGATGGAAAAATGTTGAAACTTGCAGTGTCTTTACCTTTTCTTTTTGCTGCCATTTGCCAAATTGTATTTGCCTTGTTATCGGATCGGCTTTATCGCAAAACAGGAGATATTCGTAAAGCACGAATAAATGTTGCAGGGATTACGATGGTGCTATCCGCTATTTGTTTATTTCTTGCAAATGCCTTTAATTCTAGTGCTATCTCCATTCTATTCTTCATCCTTTCACCGGGTTTTGCGATTGTTATTCTTTCACTCGCACCCGCCATATTAATGGAATTCTTTTCTCCCAAAAACATTGGAAAGGCTCAAGGGGCCTATGTTGCTCTATCAAGTTCAACAAGCATTATTGCTCCACTCATATTCGGGTATTTTATCCAGTATGCAGGAACTGAGGCAATTGGATATGGTTATGGCTTCCAAGTAACCTCTTTGGTTATGTTCGTAATCGGATTATTGTTTTGGACCATTGTCCGTCCCGCGAACCAAAGTCAAACAACGATAAAACCTGAGGAACAAGTTATTGTATAAAAATCATTAATAGGTGAATCAAGGAGGGAAATAAACGATGTGTAAAAATGAAAAGGCCGTTTCTGAGATGGACTGTTGTGTATTGTGTCATGAAGAATTAGCTATTGTGGAGCGAAATCGCAGTAAGTGCTGGAGTTGTCAGGATAAGATATCCGAGACTTACGCTGATGATCATATTGAAGTGGAGGATTAAGCAAATTGTTTCGTAACATGATTTGAACTGTAAAAGGGCCTTCTTTAATACGGAGGTCCTTATTTATTTTTATGCTAAGTTAAACGTAATTGTTGATTTTTCAAACTATGTTGATTGAAGCGGAAATCAACAGGCAAGTTTAACACAGCCTATATTTAAGATTATAGTTTGTTGTATATAAACATTACTTACTTACAGATTAAAAGTTTAATTTTATTTAATTAATACTTATGAGTATCGATAATAAAAAAATTCTAATAATTAAGTTAATAATGCAGGGAGTGAAAATATTGGCTGGGCAAGGAAAGTTAAACACAACATTTTATGAAGCGATTCAGGATATTCAAGATGGTGCAACCATCATTGTTGGTGGGTTTGGTCTGTCGGGAATTCCCGAGAATCTAATTCTAGCATTGCGTGAAAAGGGGACAAAAGACCTAACGATTGTCAGTAACAATTGTGGGGGGTGGATGATTGGGGACTGGGTTTACTGCTTGCCAATAAACAGATTAAGAAAATGGTGGCAAGCTATGTAGGTGAGAACAAGATCTTTGAAAAGCAATTTTTAAGTGGAGATTTGGAGGTAGAGCTTGTTCCCCAGGGTACACTGGCGGAAAGAATTCGGGCAGGAGTAGCTGGCATCCCTGGATTCTATACGCCGACTGGCGTGGGTACACCGATTGCAGAGGGCAAAGAGCACCGATTATATAATGGCAGAACGAATATTCTTGAAGAAGGAATTGTTGGGGATTTTGCCTTCGTCAAGGCATGGAAAGGTGAACCGTTAGGAAATCTTGTTTACCGGAAGACAGCGCGGAATTTTAATCCACTCGCAGCAACGGCAGGCAGGATTACGGTTGCCGAAGTGGAGCAAATGGTTGAAGTGGGTGCTCTTGGTCCGGATGAGATTCATACACCTGGGATCTATGTCCAAAGGATATTGGAAGGAAAAAATTATGTGAAAAGAATTGAACGCCGTACCGTCAAACCTACTTAACTTACCTTTAAAGGGTAACTTACCGCAAAAATTACAATGCAGTTTTTCAGGGGGATTAACAGTATGGATACCAGGACAAAAATCATTAAGCGTGCTGTTTAAGAGATTCACAATGGGATGAACGTGAATCTAGGAATTGGATGCCTACTTTACTTGCGAACGAAATACCGAAAGAAGTACATGTATTTTTGCCATCCGAAAATGGGTTGCTTGGCATCGGACCTTATCCAGTTGAAGGGATGGGAGATCCTGATCTTATTAACGCAGGGAAAGAAACGGTTACAGCGGAAATCGGTGGATCTTTCTTTGACAGTGCTGAGTCCTTTGCTATGATTCGTGGGGGACACATTGATCTGGCTATCTTGGGAGGCATGGAGGTTTCCGAACAAGGTGACTTGGCAAATTGGATGATCCCGGGAAAATTGGTCAAAGGGATGGGAGGTGCGATGAATCTTGTCCATGGTGCCAAAAGAATTGTGGTCATAATGGAGCACGCCAATAAGTACAATGAATCCAAGATCAAAAAAAGCTGTTCCCTTCCATTGACAGGTCAAAAGGTTGTAAATCGACTGATTACGGACTTGGCTGTATTTGATTTTACTTCCGAGGGAATGATTCTTGTGGAAACTCAAGAAGGTGTTTCACTAGATGAAGTGATAGAAAAGACGGAGGCTTCCATTACGATCAGCGCCAATTTGACATGTGGAAAAGGGGATCGCCAAAAGGCTTCTAGTACAAGGTAAAGAAATAACACTGCTAATTCCTGTTAGGGTAGAGATAGATTTGTAATAAGAGAAGCTTTTTCGCCCACCTTGAGACGAAGAACCTTCTCTTTTTTTTCTTTTTTAATTCTTAATAATTTCTGATTTTAAATAATGAATATATTTGTTGGCAAAAGTGGACAAATGTTTATTCTCTGATCGAACTAATCCTAAAGAAATATTTACAGTCGGATGATACACCAAATCAATTGGAACGATATCGCCATTAATGATAAGGGGATAGTTTTTCATTACGAAATCAGGAGCAAATGTAATTGCCAAATTTTCATTGATGGCTTGGAGAACTCCATCCATATTATTTGAAGTAAATAAGATTTTCAAGGGCTTATATTTATGAAAGAAATCTTGTACAAAATACTCCATAAATTCACCCTTATATGTAACGAGAGTTTGATCAAGTATATCATGTGGAGTTATAGTACCAAGAATGGCTAAGGGAGAATGCTTAGAAACATATACTTTCTGCTTTCCTTCGATTAATGCTTCAAAAGCTATTCCTTCCATGTTTATGTTCAAATAACTTGAATACGTAATCAGTCCAATGTCAGTCTTATGCTGTCGAACATCTCCAATTACAGCAGATCCACTTTTATCGGCAACCTCCAAATTTACGTGCGGATAATCATGTCTAAACGATGCTATCGCTTTTACCAGGAACGTCATCAATCCGGGTAATGACGATATTTTTAGTTCCCCCACTTCCGTGGAATTCAATAAGTTAGCAGTCACTTTTATTTCCTCAAGTTTTTTTTGTACTTCATAGGCGAGTTTCAGAATGATTCTTCCTTCATCGGTTGGGATAGCGCCCTGTCCCCGTGACCGCTTAAGAATTTTAATCCCCAGCTCCTTTTCCAAGTTGGTTATGGACTGGCTGATGTTGGATTGAGTCACATGTAGATTCTGTGCTGCTATAGACAGAGAACTGTATTTTGCGACTTCTACGATATATAGTAATTGTTCAATATTCATGACTGTTCTCCTTCTTTTAATATTAGTAATACTTACTTACAGATTAAAATCTTTAATTTTATTTAATTATAATTTATTAGTATAATCAATATCAATAATATTTTAAAATCTTTGAATATTCTAAAAAACAGGAGGGGAAGTAGAATGTCATTGAACCAATTGTTTGATTTAAATGGTAAGACAGCAATCGTTACCGGAGGCGGCAGCGGGTTAGGGCGTGTAATGGCACTGGCGTTGGCAGAAGCCGGAGCAAACGTTGTTGTATGTTCACGGCGTTTAGAGGTTTGCGAAGCAGTTGTAAAAGAAATCGAGGCGTTAGGAAGACAGGCACTTGCTCTATCATTGGATGTCACAGATCTGGAATCTGTCGTTCAAGGTGTTGAGAAAGCGGTTTCTCATTTTGGGGAAATCAAAATTTTAGTCAACGGCAGCGGAACAGTTTTTGAGTCTCCTGCTACGGATATGCCTTTAGAACAATGGCAAGCTATGCTGGATACAAATGTGACAGGAACATTCTTGATGTGTCAGGCAGTTGGTAAACATATGATTAATAACGAATACGGTAAAATCATTAACATTTCTTCTAGTATCGGCTTTAAAGGTGTTGAGCCGGAAGCTGTAGATTCTGTCGGATATACAACTAGTAAGGGTGCAGTCATGACTTTAACGAAGGATCTGGCAGTTAAGTGGGGACGACATGGAGTGTATGTAAATTCAATTGCTCCTGGAGTTTTCACTACAGGAATGAATAACCCAGAAATACCGGGAACACTTGTACACAAAGCAGGCCCTTTCATTGCCTCACAAGTTCCAGTTAGAAGATTAGGCAGTGACAATGATTTGGTAGGTGCACTCCTTTACTTTGCTTCAGCAGCATCTGATTATTGTACTGGACAAATTTTGACTCTTGATGGTGGACTTGGGGCTAAGTAAATTTCATCCAAATAACGTGGTTGCGTAAATTAATCATACTAAATTGCAATTAAAAAATATCAATTTTACCTAACTGAAAATTAAGAATATACTGAAATTAATAAATTCGAACTAGTTAATTTGCTTGCTTATGAAAGCGATAACAATATTCGAATTTAATAAATATTTATTGGAAGAGGGGATTTTAAGTGAGTGATTTAAAAGATGTAAAAGAAGTAGAAGTATTTCATGCTGGTAATGTTAGTGTAGATGAATTGCCTTGGATTCCATATTTTGGAGATGCGAAATTTAAATTGCTTAAAGCCAACCCTGTGACAGGACAGACGGTTACGTTATTAAGTGTTCCTGCGAAAATGCAGCTTCCGGCCCATTTCCATCCTGGAACAGTCATTGTATATACCGTCCAAGGGACTTGGAGATATCTCGAGGAGCCTTGGATCTCCAAACCTGGTGACATGGTTTATGAGCCTGCAGGCTCCAAACATACGCCGACAGCTGTAGGGGATGAAGATGTTATCACCTTCAATATTGTAGAAGGAACATTAGATTATATAGGTGAAGAAGGAGAAATTCTTGCCAGAGACAATTGGGAAACATTCCTGAAAAGATACTATGAACATTGCGCGGCTGAAGGAATTGAACCTATTGATGTGACTAAATTCTGATTGTTAGATTCATAAAAAAGGAGAAGCCCGGCGTCCACATGACGAAGAGGCTTCTCTTTTTTCTGGGCTTTTTCATTTTTAATATTAGTAGTAATAATTTATATATTAATATTTTTAATTTTATTTAATTAAAACTTATAAGTATAATCATTAACATAATAATATTTTTAAAATTTTTAATATTCAAATTTAACAGATAATAATGCTGGGAGGAATTATGATAAATGACAGCAGAGACGGTTTTGATTACTGGTGCTACAAAAGGGATCGGATATGAATTCACAAAAGTTTTTGCAGAGCATTGTTATAACTTGGTATTAGTTGCCAGAGACTCGGCTTTGTTGGAACAACAAGCCGAGAGTTTAAAAAAGGAATATGGCGTGCAAGTGAATACTTTTGCCGGCGATTTGAGCAGCCATACAACGGTAGAGAGCTTGCATCGATACTTGAAAAGCGAAGGAATAGACATCGATATTTTGATTAACAATGCTGGATCTGGCGGATTAGGGTTGATGACCGAATTGGATATTCAAAAAGAAATGGAATACCTGCAACTCAACATGATCTCGCTCACGTATTTAACTAGACTTATTGCGGATGACATGGTGAAACGAAAGCAAGGTAAAATTTTAAACGTGGCTTCAACAGCAGCCTTTCAGCCAACTCCACGGATGTCGATGTATGGGGCCAGCAAATCTTACGTCTTATTCTTTACGGAAGCAATTGCGGAAGAACTTAAAGGAACCGGAGTTCAAGCTTCTGTATTATGTCCCCCTTCTACCAAAACGCCGCTCACGCAAGGGTTGGCTTCAACAAGAACAAAAATTTTCATTAAGAACTTAATAGAACCGCAAGCTGTTGCCAAGTGCGGATTTGAAGGGTTAATGAAGAATAAAACTGTGATCATTCCAGGCTTTAAAAATAAACTCATGGCTAAATCTGTGGGATTGCTGCCAAGGAAATGGGTAACCATCTATACCCGGAAGATTATCGAACAAAAAGTGTAAATAGCATTAAGGTCCTATCCTTGGAAGAGTTGGAGTTTTTAAAAGTATTATCTTTATAGATTTACGATCATATAGCTTACATAGTTTTTCAGATAATATCTTGTTTGGAATAACAAAATCAAAAAAGGGGACTAATGATGAATTTTTTATTATCTAAGGAACATCAAATGATGCAAAAAATGGTGCGAGAGTTTGCTCTAAATGAATGTGAACCTACTGCGGCTCAACGTGATGAAGAGGAATACTTTGATATCAAGATTTGGCACAAGATGGCGGAACTTGGTTTATGCGGCATTCCTTGGCCAGAAGAGTACGGAGGTGCAGGTGCCGATTACTTGAGTTATGTGATCGTGGTGGAGGAATTGTCTCGGGTGGACGCTTCAATTGGGACCACACTTTCCGCACATACATCGTTAGCCGGATGGCCGATTTACAAGTTTGGAACGGAACATCAAAAGCAAAAATATTTGCGGGCCATGGCGGAAGGAAAAAACATGGGTGCGTATTGCTTGACGGAATCTGGATCCGGATCTGATGCCAGTGGAATGAGAACAACAGCCGTTCTAGACGGAGATGAATGGGTTTTGAACGGATCGAAGATTTTTATCACCAACGGAGGCTATGCCGACACTTATATCGTTTTCGCACAGACCAACTCGGCACTAAAGCATAAAGGCATTTCTGCGTTTATTGTGGAAAAGGGCTTCCCAGGTTTCTCTGTAGGAAAGAAGGAAAAAAAGATGGGAATTCGCTCATCCGCCACGACAGAGATCATTTTTGAGGACTGCCGCGTTCCAAAGGACAATCTTTTGGGGCAAGTGGGTGAAGGGTTCCAGATTGCCATGAAGACTCTCGACGGCGGTCGGAACGGAATCGCTTCCCAAGCTGTTGGAATCGCTCAAGGAGCATTTGATAATGCTGTAACATTTGCAAAGGATCGCGTCCAATTTGGCAAACCGATTAGCTCACTTCAAGCTATTCAATTCAAATTAGCCGATATGGCCACAAAAATCCAAGCTGCCCGTTTATTGACGTATCAGGCAGCATGGTGTGAGGATCAAGGAATTCCTTACGGACTTCAATCTGCAATGTCCAAACTATTTGCTGGAGACACCGCCATGGAAGTAGCGGTGGAGGCTGTTCAAGTATTTGGCGGATATGGCTACACAAGGGAATACCCGGTAGAACGTTATATGAGAGATGCTAAAATCACCCAAATCTATGAAGGGACGCAAGAGATTCAGCGTCTTGTAATTGCCGGAAATCTGCTTAAAGCATAGAAAAAACTCTATATTGACGAAAACAGGAATGTAATCTATTAAATAGAAGAAAAACATCTAAATACGACAAATGAAAAAAAACTAGCGTAAATTGAGATGGTATAGAAGGGAGAGAGCGATAGCATAGGGATTGATGCTTAGCGCAACTTAAAATGGATAAAAATAAAGGTTGAATGTTCCCCTACTATTTTGGAGTATGTGTCCGTACTTGATATACAAGCCTATCTGTTTGCTTGCAGTAATAACAATACTTAGAAATAGAAAGCGCAGGAACGACTTATTCCATATATCAAGACGAAGAACCCCGAATTCCATTTGAAAAATAGAGAAAGCCAAAAAATAACTGAAATAAAAGAAAGCCTACTTCCTTAAATAGCAAGGATCGTAGGCTTTCTTTATTCTTATAGGTGTTTAATTTACAATTTTAAAGTTAAACTCCATTTTGTTCCAAACTGCTGTACGTTTACTTGCTTCCGTCATAGTCTAATTTTTTTACAGCATAGAGTATATTTCTTCTTATGCGAGAAATGATAAATCTGAGAGAAAGGGGGGAGTTTCATATTTTTTTCTCCGGTTTATTTAAGAGGAAACGTTATTCAAAATACCAGCAAACAAACCAAACTGTTTATTCAGAAAAACTTAGTTCGATAGATCATTTTCCGCTGTATCCTGATTTATCGATGAATATACAAGTACTTCAGCAGATGTTTCACCATGCTCCGGATTTGGTGATTCGCCACTTCGAATTCGCCGGAAAGGGAACAAATGCAGCTTTAGTATACGTAGATGGTTTAACAGATAAAAATTCAATAAGCAATAACGTTCTAAGTGCCTTGATGCAATCCTCTTTTGATCCGAAGAAGGGATTGCCTACAACTGTAGGGGATGTTGAAGACGTCCATTCATGGAAATCCGTTGAAAATGCACTTTTTACAGGTGACAGCGCCTTATTCATCCAAGGGGAAACTAAAGCGTTTCTTTTGGATACAAAAGGATGGCCTCAAAGAGCGATTGAAGATCCGAAGTTAGAAACATCACTGAAAGGTGCCCACCAGGGATTTGTAGAGACCGGAAGTCAGAATGTAGCAATGTTGCGAAGGTATATTCCTAACCGAGAATTGATCATAAAGGAACTTACAGTCGGTGTTCGCGGAAAGTCAAAGGTTTTTATCGTTTATTTGGGGGATGTTGCTAGAGAAGAAGTACTGCAGGAACTTGAAGACAGAATCAAACAAATTCAAATGGACGTGGTAATTAATACCGGTGAACTATCTGAACTCATTGAAGATAACCCATATTCCCCGTTTCCTCAGTTTATATTAACCGAGAGGCCGGACGCAACAGCTTCACAAATTCTTCAAGGTCGATTTGCCGTTATCGTCGATCGTTCGCCATCTGTTTTAATTGCTCCGGTAACATTAATGTCTTTTCTTCAGAGTGTTGATGATTACAGCACACGCTGGTTAGCTGCATCATTGATACGGTTGCTGCGCTTTTTCGCTTTTATGATTACATTATTTCTACCTGCAACATATGTAGCCATTATATCTTATAATTACGAAGTCATTCCTTTAAAACTTTTTTTATCCATAGCCGAATCACGGGTGGTTGTGCCCTTTCCGCCAATCATAGAAGCACTCCTGATGGAGGTTACCATTGAAATGATGAGAGAAGCAGGCGTTCGTCTTCCGGCTCCAATAGGCCAAACGGTTGGAATTGTGGGAGGAATTGTGATCGGACAGGCAGCTGTTCAGGCGGGGATAGTAAGCAATATTATGGTGATTGTCGTTTCTGCAACGGCAATCGGCTCATTTATCATTCCAAGTTATGACATGGGGACGGCTATCCGAATGCTGCGATTTCCCATGATGTTATTAGCAGTCATGTTTGGAAGTACCGGAATCATGATTGGTGCCATGACGTTGATTGCCCATTTAATTAGTCTTGAATCGCTGGGAACTCCGTATGCAAGCCCATTAGCTCCTGTCCGGTTTGCTGATATGAAGGACTCATTTATTCGTTTTCCTTTATGGAAAATGATTACACGACCAAAAAGTGTAAGGACCATTCAATCCAATCGTCAGGGAAAGCCTAAAAGATAAGGTGAGGAAAATGAAAAAATACACTCATAATGAAATCACCCTAATGCAATATATTTTTTTAATTGTTGGGACCCAAATGGGGGTCGGTTTTTTGTCGCTTCCTAAAGTTGTTGCCGAAAAGGCTGGAACAGACGGCTGGATGGGCCTCATCATTGGTTGGATATTAAGCGTTGCTGCCAGTATTATTATGGTGAAAACGGCTGAGAAGTACCCAAATGACACGCTTTACAATCTTCTTATCCGATTTTTCGGGAAAATACTAGGTAAAGTGGCTATTTTCATTATTCTTGGATACACTTTATGCTTTTCTTTGATGATATTTATTAACACTTTTCTTTTTATAAAAGCATGGTTTCTTCCCAATACACCTGACTACTTAATTGTGTTGTTATTTTCAATCCCGGTATTATTTATAGTCAGGAATGGTCTCCGTGTTATTGGAAGATATAATGAATTGATTTTCTATATGACGATGTGGCTCCCGGTAATTTTTTTGATTCCATTAAAAGATGGAAGTTTCTTGAATTTACTTCCATTGTTTAAAGTTGGTTGGACGTCAATTTCAGCTACCGTGCCGCCGGTCATTTATTCGTTCCTAGGGTTTGAACTTGTCTTTTTCTTTTATCCTTTCTTAAAGAAAAAGCAATATGCCATTCATGGAATTATTATTGCCAACACCCTATCGATGTTCTTTTATCTCTTTGTAACCATTAGCTGTTTTGTGTTCTTTAGTCCGGATAGCATTACCGGTTTTAATCAGCCTGTCCTAAGTATGCTCAAAGTGGTTGAATTCCGGTTTATTGAACGTCTTGACGTGGTTATATTGAATATTTTGATCCTTTTTTCCTCAAGAGCCTGGATCTTGTACATGTACTGTACGGTCTTTAGTTTCAGTCAATTAATGAATAAGCAGGATCATAGTTTATATGTGCCCGTTTTATTAGGTTTACTTGTCGTGGGCACATTTTTTGTTCAACCAACATGGATGCAAGTAACAATCTGGCAAAAATGGGCTTCGAAAGCCGGGATTGCGGTAGCATATGTGTTTCCCGTTTTTTTATGGATTTACAGTTGGGGATATGAGAAATTTTCACGGAGGAGATTTTCATGAGCCGAAAAATAGGATTGTGTCTTTTAATCCTTGTAATGATACTCTCTGGGTGTATGGATGCAACACCAATAGAGGAAGTTAGCGTCTCACTTATTTTAGGCCTCGATTTAGATGAAGAGGATAATTTATTAGTGTATATGTCAAGCCCGATATTTAGTAAAGAGGCAAAAGATAAGGAAGAAGTGTATGAAGTTAAATCATATACCCTCCGACATTCAAGAGAAAAATTTGATGCGAGGGTAATAGGATTAACATCAGGAAGTAAAACGCAAGTGTTTTTGGTGGGAAAACGACTGCTTAAAAAGAAGGATTGGTTTGACTATCTCGATCCTTTCTTCAGAGATCCTAAAAATACAGTAACCGCGCGTGTTGTGGCTGTAGATGGATCTGTTGCAGATGTTATTTTCAATAAACCAGCAGATAAACCGCGACTATCTCTATATTTAACAAGTTTAATTGATGCTGCCTCCAAGAGGAATATTGTGAAAGATACGACCCTCCAGGATTTTCACAGACAAATGAAGGACAAAGGGAGAACGGCGTGGATCACCCAAATCAAAAAGAAAAAAAGAATCGAGCTAACAGGTTCCGCACTGCTAGCTCAGTCCGGCCAGTATAAAATAACAATAACACCTGAAGAAAATCAATTATTAAATGTTTTAGAAGGTAAACAAAAAGGTGATTATTCCATAACTATTCCGGTTTCTATGGAATCCTCCAGTAAGGGCAAACCATACATCAGCTTCTCCATTTCAGATTTGAAAGTAAAGAAGAAAGTAAAGTTCAATGGACGCTTTGTATTTGATATAAATGTAGATTTACAAATCTCGCTATCCGAACAACTCTTTCCATTCGATGTCCGAAAAGATTATGCAAAGCTTGAAAAAAGCATTACAAATGAGCTTGAGAATGAATTCAACCGATTAATTCAGAAAATACAAAAAGCTCAAATTGATCCTCTAGGACTTGGTCTGTATGCAAGAGCCTACACCTATCAAGAGTGGAAAAAAGTACAAGATGACTGGGGGGGAAATCTAGCAAAATCCAAAATAAACATACATGTTAAAACAAAAATTAAGGGCATGGGATCAACGAATTATCAATAGGACAAAAGCTTTCATAATGGGGATGCTGAGAACCGATCCCAGTTACTAGGATAAGGTCCCTTTTAGGGATTAAATCTGAAGCTTTTTTTGACCAAGGCCATGCTTGATTTAGAATGAGGTAGCATAAGACCGTAATAAGCCATTAAGTTTTGCAAGTCAAACGTTATTGATTGCACCTAAAGGGCAAAAGGGTGAAGAGGCTTACAAACGATTTCTTGTTTCGGAAGCTACAAAAACTTGCTTAATGAAGAAGATTATTTATATATAAAAAGATCAAAGAAGCTTAGGCTCTTTGATCTTTATTAATGTTTAAATACTCGTAATACCAGACCTTTTAATTTGTCCCCGGCTTTGTCCTCGTGTAATTTTAAAGTTATTAAAGATTATTGGTGATGAATTTTTTAGAAAGTGTTTATATGATAAGATTTTTTAGCCCTGTTTTCTTCGATTGTGATGTAATCATCGCCTAGAACCCTTGGTATGACCGGGTTTTGGAGTAAGATGAGAGTGGAATGCTAACATTTTACTAACTTTCAGTCTCTGAAAACTTACTATCACTATTTAGAAAAGACCTTTCATAAGTTCACTTGGTCTTTTCTTCAATATTTTCTGTCATATGAGCGGAGATGTTATTCCTTTCTTGAATAGTCAGTCTCTAATTTTTTTCAATTCTTCTTCATCATGCGGAATAAAAATTTTGGGTGGATTAATCGGTATTGATACATAAAAAAATTATATCAAAAAAATGCGTGTAATTAATAATGATATTCATTTTCAATTACTACATCAACATATTAATAGGAATGATAATCATTGTCAATAACTTCCGGAAGATTGCCAAACTCGGTGAACCAAACTGTCAATCTACTTGTAGAAATATGTTTGAGGCTGGTTGGAGAAAAGCTATGACACTAATGGAGGAGTAGGGTACTCATATATTAATGAAGGAAAAAACTATCCGGTAGTTGGTCTAAAGGTAGCCAAGGAGGAGAGGCAAGGTAAGGTCAGGAATTTTTGATAGATCAGAACCATTTTCAATTGACATATTAGAAGGATACGATGGCTACGCTAATTTGGAAATCCCTGCTTATCCAAGCGACAAAGACCGAACAAGCCTTTTCAGAAGAAAAGCTAAAAAAATTGGCTTATTTTCTCATTCTTTCGTTAGTGCAAACCTTTGTTTCTCATTTACATGATGATAATCATCATACCTTTCCTAAAACGGCTTCTTCACTTTTAAATATAGCGAAATTGTTTATCAAGGATCATCCAATACAACCTTTAAAAACTTACTGATGCAGCGAGTCATTTGCATATGTTTGGTTGGCACTTGTTCTAATATTAGTCTTGGAATCAGGTGTAAGTTACTCGGAGTTTGTTCAAAATGAGAGAATACAGAGAACTGCGACCTTACTCAAAACAACAGATTTATCCATTAAAGATATTTCGGAAGAAGGCAGTACTTACCATTTTTTATTTTTTGAGCCACTAACCTGTATAAGCACCTGTATCTGAAATGTTTAGTTATGAAAGATATTTATTCCTTTCTGTACTATAGTTATAGTTCCAAATTTGAGTTCAAATATATATGACATTTCTTTTAATATCTCATAATATAATTATGTAAATAGAAAGGGGATGCAAAATTGGCAAAAGAGTTCAACTATTCTATTCCTGACCCTTCACTGGACAAAATGGCAACACTGTTAACAGTTGGAAATATGAAAATTGAAGCATACATCCCCGGAGAAACCCAACATGGCTGCCAAAGTATAATTTATTATTTGGTGATATGATTTTCTTGCTGGAACAAAAGAAATCAGGAATCATCTATGAAGCAAACAAGGAAGCATGGCCAAATACGATGAAGAATTTCATATATGTATATAAAAGATTCGAAAATCACCTCATACTTATGAAATTGTGCAGAATCATGGAAAATCAATTAATCTGCATTCACTTCTAAACTTTTAGCAACTTGTCCACACCTTTCACCAGTCCAAGCATATACAATAGTAAGGAGGGTGTTAGGATGGAGATGAATTGTTGTTTTGAGGAAAAATGTTTTGTGGACAATGATCCCAGTACAGTATGGTTCCCTGGGAAACATTGTAAATGTAAATGCAAATGCAAAAAGGACAAGCGCCGTAAACATTAAGTGAATGAAGCAACTGTAAAAGTTGTTCAACAGAGGCAGTCCTTGTGGCTGCCTTTTTTATTTGGACATGCAGGTATGGATTAGAATGGGGTGTATGAGTGAAAATATAAAGATGAAAAAACACTCCAACATGATGGCTAAATAATGATATTTTGCACGATAAGTACCTTAAAATAAAGATCGATTAAAAATATGTTTTAAGCTTATTTAATAGCAAATGTAAAAACCCCATTTTGAAAAAGGATTGATTCAAAAATGGAGTATTACTTTTTACCTAAGTATAAGATTTTTATAAGTTTGATTAAATGTCCTTATTCCCCTAAAGCACGTTTGTTTTAGTGCATTTATTCACAAATCCCCTTTAATTGGAGGATAATTTAATGAAGGTGTATTCTATATTAAATTACAGTCTAACCTTAACCTCAGTACCGTCCTTAGCTTTGACATCTACTAGCACGATCCCTTTATAATTTTGTAGTTCCTTGACGATAGGCTTTAGCGTTTTTTTGTCTATTAGCGGAAAGGTAAAGTCCAGTTTTTTCCATTCGAAGTGCTCTTTTGTCCATTTGTTTGCATTTTGCTGAAAAAATTTTGAAGACAAAATTGAAATAACAATGTTTAAAAAAGCATATGGAACTGGGATGGAAAACCGAACGTCTTTTGCTTTCACTTTTACATGCATCATAAGCAAATCACTAATCAATGATGACCGAAACGGTATCCCCGTTTGCCGATTTAATATCAACTATCTGGCCATCTAATTCGTTTTCGATTGCTTCAATAATAAGGTTTATGTTTATATCTTTAACGTATTTTTCCGATTGAGGAATACTAGCTGCGATGCTGTGTCCAGCCATTAATACGACCTTGACGAGTTTTATAGGCAAATTAACCGTGACGTTATCATTTTCGGATGATACAACACGAATTTTTAATGTTTTATCTAAATATTTAGTCGGTTTTTCAAGAAGCTTATTACCTGTTTCTTCTTTCTCTTTTAATACTTGAATCAGTTCTGATCCCTTATCTGCATCAATCTTCCCTTCTTGAACCATTGTTAACACTCTTGTAATTTCCTCTTTCATGAAAAATGCCTCCTTATTCCTCTTTTAAGAGCTTAATAGCTTCTTCTGGTGTGATTTCGCCATTTTCCAACATGGTGACAACTTTTTTCTCGTCTACTTCATTTTTCTTCTTCTGCACATATCCAAGGGATGAAATGATGTCTGTTAGCTTGCCTCGAACCGTTGGATATGAAATCCCCATTTCCTTTTCAACTTCTTTGATATTCCCTCTGCATGTTAAAAATACTTCCACAAAATGAAGTTGATCCTTTGATAAAGATGCCAGCTTAGATAATTCAAACTCATTTTCAATCGTGGTGTGACAATGAGAGCACTGTAACTTTGTAATTTTCAATGTTTCACTGCAAACAGGACAATTTGTGATTACTTTATAAGCCATAATGAAATTCCTTTCTTTTGTGTGATTCGATTATATAACAAGGAATTGAAAATATAAATAATTAATTTTAGATTTTCAATTAAAAAAATAAATAATATTAATTTGTTGTTTAATATTATTGATTAACCGTTTCTGTTATTCATTTAAGTAGTATATTTACATTAGTGGTGGATTGTAGGCATACCTCTTGGTGAAATCCCCAGTTACATATTGAGCACGATTACTTAGGCTATGAGATTCTGATAAATAATCCCTGGATATTCGATATGAATATTCCACCTGAGGATGATTCAGGAGTCGTAGCATTGATGTATTATTAAATGATTTAGAACTTGAAGATTACTTTGGTTAATAGGCGCTATTTTTGAATAAAACTTAGATTTTTAAACGACTTTAATGTTATATTTTTTAAGTACAGTGAAGGATGCATATCGAAAATTATACGACTATATTTTAATCCCGTCCTAAATTTTTGAACGAGGTCTTCTTAGCCTGTTTTCCCTGTATAATAATACTATATTTTATATTTAGGAGGGGATGTTAATGGACCACGTCAGCAATTTAATAGGGATTTTTGCAATCATACCGATTTTGTTTTATCTGGGACTTATCGTTTTAAGTGTTTATTTCATAATTAAGGTAATAAAATTCATCAATGCAAAGACAAGATTAGATCAAGAAAGAAATGAAAAGCTGGATGAATTGATAAAAGTTATTGACAAAGAAAAAGAAAATCAAAATTAGCCTTTATAAAATAAAAGCACAGCCCCATTAAGGGTTGTGCTTTTGTTGTTTTACAAGAATTGTATGGATGATGAATTCATAATAGGTCCACTTAAAAGGGCGTTTTTTTTTGTAACGTCAAGGGGGGTGTACAAGCATTTCCTAATAAGTGCCATAACATATTAGGAGGTGATAAAATGCCAGTTAAATTAGAAACTTTATTGAATCGTTCGGAAAGGAATATGGGCAGCGGAATTCATCCAGTCGTAAAAGAATCAGCATTGGAAATGGTTAAACAGGCATACGAAGAGGGCATTTTTGTCCAAATCAGCGCAGGTTATCGGTCTATGGAAGAGCAAGCAAAGTTATACGGTCAAGGACGCCTGGGTTATACCTACGATGGAAAAAACTATAGTGATTTATCGAAACCGAGAGTGACCAATGCGATGCCAGGTCAATCTTACCATAACTATGGACTAGCCATTGATTATTTCATAGTCAGCGATGATGGAAAGAAAGCCATTTGGACAATTGATGCAAAATGGAAACGGGTAGCGGCCATTGGTAAATCCATGGGCTTTGCATGGGGAGGGGATTGGTCAAACTTTAAAGATTATCCGCACTTGGATATGACGGACGGACTAACTTATTCCCAATTAAAAGCGGGCACAAAGCCTAAACTGATATCAAAAGTGAATGGAACCACTCCACCAGCAACACAAGTCGAATCGGATGTCATTGTAAAAGATACGCCTGCAAAGGATAGCGGCAATCAGACTATCAAGTCCATCCAAAGGACATTAAATAGCCGGTATAATGCAAAGATAGATGTGGATGGGTATTATGGTCCTAATACTAAAAAAGCTTTGAAAAAGGGTTTCCAAACCGAATTGAATAAACAATATGGTGCAAAGATTAATGTTGATGGAATATGGGGACCCCAAACAAAAGCGGCTTCACCTAATGTTAGGGAAGGGGCGAAAGGGAATATCACCTATATTCTTCAAGCTGCACTTTATTTGGAAGGGCAAAATCCACATGGCATAGATGGTATCTTTGGAAGCCGAACGGAAATAGCGGTTAAGGCATTTCAAAGGGCCAAGGGAATACCTGCAGACGGTATTGCAGGTAAAAATACCTTTGCAAAACTATTAGGATAATAAATGAAAATAAAACGATAATGCTTAAATGAAATTGGCTTAGAAAAAAAGCCCTAAAAAATGAGGGCTTTTTTTGTTTGAATAAAAAATGGTTTTATAATAGCAGTTTTTTTAAAAGTGAATATCCCAATCGTTCAAGAAACGTAGTATAAGAAATGTAAGAATACATACTGGGACAAGAAATGTGACCGCATTTACGATATGGAAGTACTTCAATGTGGGATCCTTTATACCCTTGACTTTAATAACTAAATAAAAGAATGATAAGGTTGCAATAATTGGGCAAAGCAAACCAAGATCTGTTAAAATCCTTGAAATTGGATTGTTCATGATACTAAGTCCACTAAGGAATGAAGCAAGGCAGATAATATTGATAACCGACAAAATGGTTGGTATTAATAATAAGTTCTTTTTTACTGTCTCCATACATTTCACCTCCAAAGTGATAATCCCATGTGTTATCTTATACTATCCACTGATTAGGTAGCAAGGCAAGGTTTCGGCTTTGTTAAAGTAAAGGTTTATTTACTGAGTGCAAAGAGAAAATATCCAAAAGTTGTCCTTTCACAAATATGAATTGTAATATTTTTCGAGCATTTATACTCATTTTTGTTCACTTAAAATTGACTGAAATATAATGGTCTTTTTAATTTCCCATCACATTTAGACAATAAAGTTAAAGGAGGACATAACTTTATTGGAGGAAAAATATGAAAAAAATATGGAAAAAGCCAATTTTGCCTATCGCCTCTATTAGTCTAGCGTCATGGATGATTGTAAATGCGATTCCTGAAACTCCAGTTCAAGCAGAATTGAATGTTCAATCACAGGTGAAAATGAAAAGTCATGAGCTTCCGCTGGGAACGTCTTATTTGCATGAGCGAAGAACTTCCATGAATCCAGCGCCTGGATTGACGTATACCAAAATCAATCGTGGTGAAACATCTTCTAAAGACTATTTCACAGTGGATGTGGCATTTGTAGAAACACAGAAGCAGGCAAAGATATTGTTGGCAGGTTTAAAGAGAGACGGTTTCAAAAATGCCCGCATTATAAGGGAACCGGATCGGGCCTTGGATGACCGGGAAAAAGGTCCACTTGGATACATTGTTCGCATCGGCCAATATCAGCAGGAAGCGGATGCAGCCGAAATGAGAAACAAGTTATCGGTTAAGGGATATTCGGGTCTACGGACTGTTTATACGGGTGAAGACGGTGAGAAAACAACAGGACCTTGGGTAGTGAACGTACTTGAAGTGGATCAGGATCGATTTCAAGGGCATGTGGTGCCTGAATTAGCAAATGACGCAGTGATAGGAAAAGAAACATTGAGCCAAATGGCTGATAGAAATGATGCCATTGCAGGAGTTAATGCTGGATACTTTGTTGTTGGAGCCAAGGATGGAACACCAGGCGATCTTGCCGGTATATTCGTCAGCAAAGGTCAACTTGTCAGTGAAGCGATAAATGGCCGTTCAGCTCTGATTTTATCTTCTGTTGAAGAGAAGGCCAACATTGCATCTGTTTCCACGTCCATTCAGGCTACTTCATCTGATGGTTCGGTTAGGGAAGTGGATGGATTAAATCGTAAGCCGGGATTGATCCGCAATTGTGGCGGTGTTGGAGGAGATACGACAACAGAACGGCCGAAACATGATTATACTTGTATGGATGAAAGTGAGCTTATCCAATATACATCCGCATTTGGAGAAAAGACGGAATCGGGCGATGGAGTGGAAGTGGTAGTGAATCATGCCGGGGAAGTGGCGGAAATCCGTAACCATCGTGGGGGAATGATTCCAAGCAGCGGTTCTGTACTTGCAGGAACGGGGGAAGCGGCAGAGTGGCTTCGTGACCATGCCCAACAAGGAATGAAGATTCAGGTGAAAAGTGAAATCATCGGGGATGGAGAGCCATTAAAATTAGACCAAACCACTAGCATGATTAACGGAGGTCCTCGATTATTAGAAAACGGAGAAATTTCTATTAATGCCGTAGAGGAAGGATTTCACTGGGAAGAAGATCCTGGGTTTTATTATCGTTTTGGGGAACGTCGTAATCCGAGAACGCTTGCAGGAATAAAAGAGAATGGAAATCTATTATTTGTCACCATCGATGGGCGCACACCCGGATGGAGTGTGGGGGCAAATTTTGAAGAAAGTGCAAAAGTCATGAAGTCATTAGGAGCCGTAAATGCCATCAATCTTGACGGCGGCGGATCGACGACCATGACAGTTGGGGCTGATCGAGTCACAAGACCATCTGACGCAACAGGTGAACGCCCGATTGCCGACGGAATATTGTTAGTAAAATAATAGTTGAACATGTAAAGAAGATAATGGGTAACTTCTTCATATATTCAGAGGATACCTTTAAGCAGTGATAGTAGTTTTAGTTCAAACCGGCCGTCACGAATAAACTAAAAAATCTCTTCAGATAGGTTTCTGAAGAGATTTTTTAATAATGGGATCATCCGACCCAAATCAATTTAATATAAGGATTTTGAAATACTTTCAGCAGTTTTTAACAATAAAGAGATATGTTGTTCCATCGATTCCTTATTCCAGCGAAAGACAGGCCCGGAAATGGAAATAGCTCCAATGACTTTTCCTTTAGCACCGAATACTGGTGCTGATAATGCAGCTACATTCTTCGTGATTTCATCCTCATTAATTGAGTAACGGGTATTTACTATAATTTCTAATTGCTGTTGTAGCATTTTTCTTTCCTCCCCTGGAAGGAGGTTATTTTTACCTCTTTTATCGTGGAGGAGTATGAATATTTATCAGAAGTCGAGGGTGTCCTCTACGAGCTTACAGATGTTAGAAAGGAAGCAGAAGTTGGTAAACAAAAAAGTGAATGGGGAATTTTCAGAAAATAATTTTCAGAAGGCTGCCCAAGATGACTGAAACATCATTTTGCGGTCAGCCCCTTTTTTTCATTCTAGCAGGATATGTGATTTCCAGGTTCATGCCCAAAGGTTTAACACCCGGTTGCTGCAGTTCCTCATTTAATCTTTATTCAAGATATGGCCTGTCAGACGGTAGACTAGTTACAAAACTCCCTTATAATCTTGTTCTTTATTTCTTCTACCGGAAACCCTTGTTGGTAGGTGGAAATCATCAACATAATCCCCTGTAGCACAGATGAAAAGTATAACGATCGTTTCCTTGGTTCCTCTTCCCCCATACTTTCAAATATCTTACATTGAAACTCAAATTGTCTAGCATTTTCTTCAATTATGAGATGACTGTATTTTATCAAATCTTCATCAGCCTCTGGCTGAGTTTGCAGGTGTAGATAGAAGCGGTGGACTTCCGGTTTTTTGTGGATATTATCAATAGCACCATTGACTATATGTTCAAGTTGTTCACGAGGTGTATTTAAGGTGAAAGCTTCTTCCATGACTTCAACCACTTCCTTGATTCTGGCCACGACCATTTCAGAAAGAAGTTCTTCTTTTCCTTTGTAATAGTTATACAGTAACCCTTTAGAAATCCCAGCCTTCTTGGCTATATCGCTTATAGAAGTAGCGTAATATCCTTGTTTCATAAATAACTCCATGGCTGCAGCACGGATTTTTTCTTTGGATGCTTGGCGAATGCGGTCATTCTCTTCGGGTGTACGTGGCATTTTAACTTCAATCCTCCATAAAAGCAGTGAATTCTTGATATAAAACTTCAGAATGGGTGAGGGGCAGCATATGATCGGCATCCTCCAGTTCGATGAAACGGATGTTTGGAACCTTGCGGAAACAATCGGCAACCCGAAAATTGTCTGCCAAGTCCTTTTTGCCGATAAAAAATAAAGTTTCGGGTTTCAATTCTTCTAATCGTCCCATTGCTGGAGGCTGAGGCCATATCATGCAGAAATCAGCGGGCCACTTAAGCATGCACCCGAAATGATGCCTGAGCATTTGAACAGTGAGATCTTTGTACGGACTATCGATTACAACTTGATAAGTTGATGAACGAAGGGCAAGATCCAACATCTTATCTATATTGGGGGCACTTTCCAATATTTTGTCATGATATTGTACAAAGTCCTTTGAATAGGGAAAACCAGTTAAAGAAGGAGCAATTAATACAAGTTTCGATACTCTTTCAGGGTGATTAAGGGCGAAATCAGTTGCAATCTGTCCGCCCATGGAATGACCTATAAGCGTTGCCTGATTAAGTTCCAGGTAATCCATTAATGCCAAAACATCGTCAACATAGTTTGCATGTTTTATAGGGGATGGTGATTTACCAGCACCACGTCCATCAAAAGCAATAACTTTGTAATCCTTAGATAAAAGAGAAGCCAAAAATGTCCATTGCCTCAAATCAGCACCACCGCCATGAATAAGAACAACAGGATGACCACTGCCAGTAATCTCAAAATGTAAATCCAATGCAACCCCTCCGTTTTTCACTGAATTTTCAGTATTATTTTATTATTGAATGAACGTTTAGTCAATATAAAATACGGGTTAATTTTAAATGATTTTAGATTTTATATCCATTCCGCATAAAGGCGCTAATCAATAGTAAATCCGATGGCTTCAGCTTTACTCTGAATAAGATTGTTTATGATGCTGAAACAGAAATAAAAGCATCAGAACATGAATTAAATATATTACAATCCGCACAAAATGAAGCGAATTATGATTACTATTTTGGAGCAATTAAAAACAACTCGGCTTATCCTTGTGGTGTTGGTAATCATGGACATACACCGGATAGATTCATTAGAAACGTTCGTATTAATGATCATACATTTGAAGGTTGTACTTTTGCAGGAATTCGACCTTGCAAATTTGAAAATACTTAGATCAAGAATAATACCTTTGATATCTGTGAATAGGGAATACGTCTCTAATCCTGTTGGTAAAGGTACATATGACAATGGAGTTCCAGAAGCAGATAAAAACGTTACAATTAAAGATAATTCCGCAAATGACACAACCACGGAAGTAGTGTATATAAATGACGGTGATGTTGCATAATTTCTTCGTAAAGGATATACAAAGGATTATTACGTTAGTGGAAATAGAGCTGAAAGGGTTAGTCGTACTGGATTTCTTATTTCTGGTTTAGATGGAGTAGAGATACATAATAACGTATTTATTGATATCACATTCGAAAATGTCGATGGAAGAAGTTGCATCAGTTTATCCAGTTCTTCAAGAAATGGTCGTGTTTACAATTATAGGACAATAACTTTGCGGGGGGATTTTCATCTCAGGTGGAGATGTAAAAGGATTCTTAAGTAATGCCTTAAACATTGAACAAAAATATATCGACATTGACATCGAAGAAATTGATCTGTTTTAAAACGATTGGAACAAACTAAGCGTAGGCTAGAACTTCTATTATTCAAAGTTATTTTTCCTAATTTGATATTAGGGTATAATAGTTATAAATGAATAATAAAAGGTGTGGTTTTTCTGAAGGAAGGTTTAGCACGAAAAAAGCAGCATAGAAAGTTATCCCGTTTGGTAATTATCCAACGGACCATTCTTATTACAATTGGTGCGTTGTTAATGGCCACTGGATTGGAAATCTTTTTAATTCCCAATCATGTAATTGATGGTGGAATTACAGGTATTTCCATTATGCTTTCTCATCTTACAGGTATAAAACTAGGAATCTTTCTTTTCCTATTGAATCTACCATTTGTATATCTGGGATATAAACAGTTTGGAAAAACTTTTGCTATATCTACTATATATGGGATTGTAATGCTTTCCATTTTTGCAACATATTTTCATCCTATTCCACCCTTCACTGAGGATATCCTTCTTGCTACAATTTTCGGCGGCATTTTCTTAGGTGTAGGTGTAGGAATTGTAATTCGTAACGGTGGTGCGCTTGACGGTACAGAAATACTTTCCATTGTAATAAGTAAAAAAGTGCCTTTTTCTGTTGGCGAAATTGTTATGTTCATCAATCTATTTATACTGGGTTCTGCTGGATTCGTTTACACATGGGATAGAGCCATGTATTCAATCTTAGCTTATGTAATTGCTGCTAAAGCCATTGACATTGTTATTACTGGAATGGAAGAAACAAAGTCAGTGTGGATAATTAGCGATGAAGCAAGAGAGATAGGTGATGCAATCAATAATCGCCTAGGACGTGGTGTGACATACTTACATGGTGAAGGTGCCTATTCTGGAGAGGAAAAGAAGGTAATTTTCTGTATAATTACCAGACTTGAAGAGTCTAAGTTAACTACAATTGTTGAAGAGATTGACCCTTCATCTTTCTTAGCAATTGCAAATATTGCGGAAGTACGTGGTGGACGGTTCAAAAAGAGAGATATTCATTAAAAAATTACTTATAAACAAAAGCCAGCATCAAAATGTTGGCTTTTGTTTATGTCACACTTGAGCAAATTTTTAGGCTTTGTTAAGCAGTATTATCGTTTTTTAGGTAAATACCGGGAACGTCCGATTTGGACGTTCCCGTTCTTATTCAATTAAAACTCCCTATAATGGAATAACTGTAATGCTAATGAAGCTTTTTTAAAAGCTGCGTTTCTCTGGCCAAGCTCCTTGCATTTTACTAAGGAATACAATTTGCCCAATATGATATGCGTCGTGCATTGCTAAACTCTTCAGTTCAAGCACTAATGGATTATCTCCTGGAATCTGTCTATACAAATCTTCATGTTCTGATTTTGCTAGTATTTTTCCAAGTTCACGATGAACATAAAAGTATTCTTGTTTTGTTTCCTTCCAATTTTCTAACGTCTCAGTTGGTAATCGAAATGTAGAGTCATTATTTTCTGCCTGTGGTTCATTCGCTGTTTCACCAAGAAATCGCATCAGATATCTCTTTTCATAGAAAAGTAAATGACAAACTAATTCCCAAATGGAATTCATTGCCCCATCAGCTGGTTTCCAAATTGCCTGTTCAAAAGTGATGTCTTCTAGCACTTTTTCAAGTGGTGGAAACCAGTCTTCTTCATCTAAGCAGCTTGCCCATTGTTGTAACAAAAGTGTCTTTACATCCATTTTCTATTCCCTCCAATTCAATCCCTTTGGTCAAAGTTCAATTGCGGCGTGTTGTAGAATAGCTAACTAATTAAGGTGTCATGCCAATCACTTGTTCAATTAAACTGGCCCTTTAAAGGAACAATGAACGTTCCGTAATTTCGAAAATTCTGATAAATTTAGTTTATCATAAATTGTGTTAACTGAGAAAGATCAACTGTCTAAAACCATTTTGGTTATTTTAACGGCATTAAACTCACTCGCTCTCAGTAATTATAGTTCACCACGGAATTTGTATATATGGCTTATAGCAAATACATGGATGAACATGATCGATTAATCGAAAAGCATAAGATAAAATGTGTATCCGTTGTTATCTGGGTATAGTTTAACTTAAAGTGCTTTTTTTTATGAATATTCTCGGAAATACAGCAGATAGTAATAGGGTATCTAATTTAAAGGAGTGACTAACATGAAGTACACATTTTTAACAAGCGCCTTGATTGCTCTATTCCTTACTGGCTGCGGAACAAATGATAATAATAATGATGGAAAAAATGTTGGAATGAATACTCGAAGCAATCAAAATGATGCCTTTGACAATACCCTGAATGTAAATGACAGAAACGGCGACAACGATCACAATGCAAGGCAATTAAACAATGATGACAATGATAACAAAATGCGCGTGGCTGATGAAGTAGCAAATCGGCTAGAGGACATGGATGATGTAAAGGGTGCCTCTGTCATTGTTACAGATAATAACGCATATGTCGCCGTGGATCTGACAAATGACAAGAACCTGACAAATGACTTAGAAAAGAAAATTGTTGATCAAGTAAAAAAACATGATCAAGGTGTAGACAACGTTTATGTCTCTGCAAATCCAGACTTTGTTAAAAGTATGAAGGGATATGTCAACGATATTCAAAATGGAAAGCCAATTAGCGGACTATTTAATGAGTTTGGTGATATGGCACAAAGAATGTTCCCGGATGCCAAATAGAAGAGGTCAGTTGTAACGGTAATGTAAGTATTCTGCAGCGTTTCTGCTGCCACAATCCAGAAGAGAATGTAATTAATAAGAAGAGGCAAACACCGGTAGTAAGGTTTAGAGGCTGAAGCTTACGATATATTATAGGCCATTCCATCCATGATAAAACCCCTTGGTCTCAAGAAGGGGTTTTATGCATTCAATTACGACAAACTAGTGACCCAAGTATACACGCTCTTACTTGACGAATTATTCTTTTAAATTTGCTAAAGGATCCTCTTGTTCATTATCATCAAGAGGATTTTTTAGCTGTTTCATTTATTTTTATCCGCATTTTGAACATAGGTTGGAATCTCATTGTCGGGACTTCGAGGTACATATAATGAACCACCGAAAATGGCAGTCCTTTAGAAAGACAAATATGAAAAAGTTAGTGAATTATTGCAGTAGTAACATCAATTGTTTGTTTATGTGGAGCTAATCAGGTTGATTACAAAGATATTTCTGATCCGGTCGGTGGACCACGTCATGTGAGGTAAGTTTATATAATTAAATAGAAGAAGAATTAAAAAAGGCAGTCACAAAGACCGCCATGATTGGGATATAACATATGTATTATGTGACTCTAAAGTCACGTTCCGAGTCATAAATCATCCAATTTTCGTGTGACTCGGACTATTTCTTAACTTTTATTTATGATTTTTTCAATTAGTACTTGTAAATCATCCGACTTATGGAGTTCAATCGGTGAAGCACCTTTATCGAACTCTATTGCATCGGCTTCAATCATTAATACATACTTCCCGTTAATTTTCCCTAAATGAATGCTTTCCCGAAATCGGCTAGCAGTCCTTTGATTGATGTACTGCCAAGCTTCATGCGTTGTGGAAGTAGTGAAATTATCCAAGATTTAGGTGAGGAGTTAGGCTGGAAAGATGTACTTAAAAAAATTAACAAATATGATATTGATATTGTTTCAGAACTTCAATTAATTAAAGTTCATTTTGTTGATGTGAAAGACATTAAAAATTTATATGTGTATTGTCTACACAGAAGCTTCTACTACAAATGAAGTTACATATTTAGGTCTCTTCAATTTTGAATACAGGAGTATGGTCCGCCGTACTTTCAACGTTAAAGGGATTATCTTAAAACCCCATATAATAATTGATGGGTTATTTTTCATATGCAATACCATCATTATCACGATCTAAATCAGAATTTTCTTTCCCTTGAGTGAATACATAATTATATCTAAGACTTTAACTGGGTTTATTGAATGAATTAATAGATAACATAAGTATAAAAGTAAGGTTTGGGATGGTAGAGTAAGTTCTCCAATCCATTATTGGTTACATGCTATATATTGTAAATTATATTAGTTTTTATTTTTTTATTGAGAAATCTTTGTTGAATAGATGGATTATTATGGATATACTGGATAATGTTGAATCTTTAGTTGTTTAGGAGATTAGAAAATGAAAGCATCGAAGATAATTACGTTATATTTGTTACTTTGTTTTATGTTTGGATGTACAGATACATCTACGGATACAGTAAATATCTCAGAACAAGATTGTAAAAAAAACTGGACGTTGTGTATGTTATTCCCTGATTCGAAAATTACAACTAAAGATAACGAGCCTATTAAAGTAGCTATTTTGGACAGTGGAATAAATGAAAATGTAAATAATCTTAATAGATACATAAAGTCAAGTTATAATGCCCTGGATGGTTCATCTGAGACTCAGCCAGTATTCAGTCATGGAACGATGATTGCAAGTATTATCGCCTCTTCAAAATACGAAGACACAATGATTGGCATCAATAACAACACGGAGTTATTCGATGTTCAAGTCTTAAATGAGAAAGGACGTGGAACGGTAGAAGATACAATTAAGGGTATAAAGTGGAGTATTGAGCAGGAAGTAGACATAATTAATATTAGTAGTGGTTTTTCTAAAGATGATCCAAATCTAAGAAGAGAAATTAAAAATGCACATGAAAAGGGAATTAAAATAATCGCAGCCACTGGAAATACAATCGGTCTTTCAACTGACTATCCAGCGAAATACGCTGAAGTATATTCAATCTCGGCTATAGATAGAAATAAAAAAATCTTTTCGTATGCTGGAAAAGGTAAAGTAGACTTTGTTGCACCAGGGGTAGACGTTCCAGTGTTAAATATTCAAGGTGAGTTAGAAAAACAATCTGGAACATCTTTTGCTACAGCTTATGCGACAGGGTTAATCTCTTTAGTGATGCAAAAAGATATTGAAAATATTGATGAATATTTAACATCTAATTCAGAGAAACTTGGGTCAAATGATAGATACGGATATGGATTAATACAATTAAAGGAGGATGAATGATGAAAAAATTTATAGTCTACATTTTAGTAGCAACCCTTTTCCTAGCATATGTACCTGCAGGTTATGTTGCTGCCAAGGAGAATGAAGGAAGTAACGAGGATACTATTTATATAGAGGAAACTGGTTCTACTGATAGTAAAGAAGAATTTGATTTAGACAAAGAGTTAAATGTAAACTCTGAAGAAGAAGTTGAAACGACATTTACAACTGAAGGTGAAATAGAGATAATAGAGTCAACTCTAGAATCTGGAGAACTTTACCTTAATAGTGTAATTGATTACAATCCTAATACTGGAGAAATGGTTTCAACTGCTGAATTAAAAGACGAATATGGTAATGATATTAAAAAGTCTTTTTCTATTGCTGTTTTAAATGCAGATGCAAATAATTTAGAAGCTATTTTAACTGATATTGAGACAGGGGAAGAGTATGCTGTTAATTCATCAGAATTAATAGCGTCAATTTGGCCAGTAGTAGGTGTCCTTGTCGCGTTTATTGCGAAACAAGGTATAAAAAAGGCAATAAAAAAATGGGGACCTTCTATAGTTAAGTCTATGCTCAAGACTTCTGAAGCAGTTGCAAAAGTAGTTGCGAAGGAATTGGGATATGCTCCAACCAACCATCTTTCGAAGAAAGCAGTTGTATATTACAATAAGAAAGGCAAGCCAAAATATATAGTTAGAGATAGAGATAGTCACATTGGCGGCGTGTGGAAGGGTGCTTCAAAACCAGAACATCTAGCAAGTAAGAAAACTAGATCTGGAACATATGATATAGATTTAAAGAGAATAGGAGACTAAATCATTCATGGAAAGAATTAAACAATTTAATGTTAATTTTAACGACGATGAAACCCCATTTTTTCAGGTAGATACAAATCATAGAATAAGATTTGGAATGGATGAAATAAGCGGGAGTCTTCTTGCAGCTATACTTAAAGACGTATTCAAAGCTAATGAAAAGATTGATATGTCTTTTATTATAGGAAATATAAGAAATAATAAAAGACATCTTGAAAAAAATAGGATTGGAAAGTCAATTAAAATTAAAAGTTGGAAAGAAACCATAGTTAAAGAAGAAGACTTGGATGTTGAAATAATTTATGCTACAGTAAAAAATGTAAATAGTTTAGATGTGTATAAATATTGTAAAAAAGTCCACCAAGGTCAACGAGAAGCTTATATTGTTTTTTATAATGATCGTTTCCTTACTTATGTGAATAATGATGTTTTCGATATTATTTCTAATGATAGTAATTTGGTTCGGGAGCTGAAAGATAAATACAAAAAACATATCAATGAGTATTACGAATAATTCTAAATTATAATACTGCAACTTTTAACCATAGCAAACCCTATACAGATGTGGATTCGCAATGGTTTTTCCTTTTAAATGAATATTATTTAAAATGAAAAATGGGATTATACTATGTGTACATTTCTAATTTCCTCACATTATAATTAGAATTATAAAATCCATTACACTCTTAATAATTTTTGAAATATATATTAGTAAAATATATTGATTTAAGTCATCAAACAAAATTAAGAATTGGAAACCCAGTGTGAATTAATTACACTGGGTTTCTTACTATAAAACTAAATTTAATTTTAAAGGAAGCCTTTCACAGACAGAGAACGTATTTTTTGGTCACTATTGCGGTCACTAAAAGGGTAAAACCCCCTGTTATATCAATACCTTTTAACTATTTCGAGCGGTCACATATAAGACACTAAACATTCAACCATCACAATAAACCCCTCAATACTCTCCAATACTCTTTTTATTAATCCGCTCCACAATCTCCATCAAATCATCCGGCCCATGAAACTCAATCGGCGACACGCCTTTATCGAATTCTATTGTATTGGATTCTATCATCAATACATACTTCCCATTGATCTTTCCTAAATGGATACTGACACCGAAATCGGCTAGAAGTCCTTTGATTGATGTACTGCCAAGCTTCATGCGCAGTTGGCTTCAGGTGTATGCTCGACAATCTGGGCTGTGGCTTCGACGTCCTGATGGGTTTCAGGACGCTCCTGGATTTCACGCTTTTCACTCGTTTCTCAGATTTCCAGGTTTTGTTCGAATTTGTGCAGTTCGTCACTGTTTTCTTCGAATTGTGCGAATACATGCTCATGGACCATGTGGATGACCTGATTTTTCATGATTTCTGGCATAAAATTGAGATTACCATTACTTATACTAGATCAATTGAAATTGCTAATTAATAACAGGAAATTTCATAGATTGAATATTACATAGAAAACCACGACAGAATACATAAGTAATACATAGAAAATAGCATTTAAGATATCAAGACAAGATAAAATTCACATAATACCTCATAGGTAATAAAATACTTATGAGGTGATATTTGTAGTGTTAAGAATAAATGAGCTCGATAATGCAATTGATTATTTAGAAAAGGCTAGCTTTCATTATAAGAACCGAGAAGATAAGTATTCGGATGTTTTTTTATTTGGTGTACTTCATGCATAGAAAAGCACTTAACCTAAATGGTCGAGTGCTTTTTGAGTCTTATTTAATACTTCTTTATTCTTATTAATGAAAAATTTATTTCTTAATATCATTTCTTTATTATTAAGCTCATCATTCAGTCCGGTAGTGTTGTCCAGTTTCTCTAGAAGTGAGACTATTGATGGCATTGTTAATAATTCATGGAAAGCTATGTTTGTTTTAGTAGATAAGATTTTTAGCTCAGTAAGTTGACGAGGAGATAAAAAAGACTCAAATGGTTGCCTTTCATTTATTTCCATGATTGTACCCTCCATATGATGATGAATTATTAAATTGTAATTTAATTATAAAATAGATAAGTTCAATAAATGTATTAATTATGTAAAGATTTAATGAATTGCAGAAGGTTGGATGAAAATAGGGTAATATTCCTGTTATTATGGTAAAATATCGATGGTGAATAGGGGGAGATTATAATAGATACAACTAAATACTCAGATAATTTTTCTGAAGATTCATTTTGGAAGAAGATTAAAAAATTCGGCAAAAAAGCAGGGGTTAAAGTTGTTTATGTAGCTTTGTTATTGTTTTACACACTTCAAAAGCCAACTACTCCTGTTTGGGCAAAAACAGTAATTGTTGGTGCATTGGGTTATTTCATACTTCCGATTGATTTAATTCCTGACCTAGTCCCAGGTGGATATACTGATGATTTTTCAGGGTTATTTGGAGCATTGATTACTGTTTCAATGTTTATCGATGAGGAAGTTAAGCTAAATGCAAAAGAAAGAATTGGGATTTGGTTTGGTGAAAGTGCAATTTCTGATACAGATTCAGTTGATGATAAATTAAATAAGAAAACGGATCAGGATGAGCAAGATAAAGATGAAGATAAGATAAATAAATTCAAAAAGAGCACTTAACCAATAGGGAAAGTGCTTTTTTAATTTTTGCCAATGAGATAAAATAATTCCCTACTTTTCTGTACGAACACCTTTAAATTTCCCACCAGAAGTCTTTTGATCCATAAAACGTCCTGTAGCTGCGTCTCGTTTAACATAGTTACCACTTGGGGCTTTGAATTGGGTTCTGTTTTTTACTGCTCCATCACGATATTTTTACCTATATTACCTGCCAGTACGTTGGGATGATACATTTGGAGCTGGAAAATGAGAAGGGACATATTATTAAGGTGAAGTTTGAAGATCTTGTAGCGGTAGAAGTAATGGAGTGAAAAAATGACTAAAGCAAAACCAAAAAGAAAACTGTGGATTAAGAGTAGAACATTCCTAAATGAATTTACAGTAGATGAATACTTGAAAAAAGAAGTGAAGTTAATCTTAGCTAAATATACAAAATGAATAGAAATCACCAGTCTATACGATTGGTGATTTTTTATTTTCTATAATTTTACTCGTTACTATTTTCATAGATAATTTAGTGAAATGTGAATATAAGATCTTTTGTTTGGAGATTATTATGTAGGACAGGAGAGTGATATTGATTGGATAAAAAGTCAAAGAAAATTAATCTTAATGATGTCGATATGACCGATGTAGAAGTTATTTCAGCGGATAATATCGATATTAATGAATATTTTAGAAGGAAGCTTTTCGAGTGTATAGCCAAAGAAGAAAGTAGGCTGTTTTTGTATAAGGAAAAGAATAAATAGTTTAATTGAAAGGACTATTCTAATGTGAAAAAGAGTAAACCAAGAAAAGAACTGCGAGGAAATGGCTATTTTGTAAATGAACCTAACTACGAATTAATGGCTAAGGCGTTTACGGAACTATACTTTAGTTTTACTAAAGGTGGATCTGGAGATGTAGAATTCGACAAATTAGGCACGATAGCTTTATTTTCTGCATTGGCAAATGATGAAGAAGGGAAACAAAAGGAATTAGATAAAATGAGAGCTCACGTTAAAAGACTTAAGAATGAAAAAAAGAAATAGATAAAGTCTTGTCGTGGTCATCTAGTTTACCCCCTGCATGTAGAGTACCGATAAAAAGGGAAGCAAACAAAACATAGCCCCCAAATACACCATCCATGTAGTATTTGGGGGCTACTTGACGTTTACCTTTATAGCGAATTTACTTAAAATAAGGAACCTTTTTCAAAGCCACACAAACTGGAACGGCAACGATAATTCCTAATATATTTTGAACGAGATCTCCAGGTATCGAAGCTAAAGGTGCAATCCAAGTACCGTATAGAATCCCTTCACCAATATAATAAACAGCTATCATAAATGGAATGGAAACGATTGTTGCTATTACATTGAAAGCAGTGCTAGTACCGTTGCGACCCTTTGACCAAGCGATTTTACCAACTATATATCCTTGCAAACCACGCGCCACAATGGTGATAGGTGCCCACAATGTCCACCCTCCAACTATATCAAATAACCCCATTCCTATCGCACCAGCAAGAGCTGCTTTTTTAGGACCAAATAAAATAGATGCAATAAAAAGCATAGCTGTTCCTAGATGAACTAACCCTCCATTTGCGGCAATTGGCAGTTTAATATTCAAAAAGAAAGTAGATACGAACACAAGTGCAATCAACATTGCGGTAATAATTAAATCCATAGTTTTTTGACTTGACCTTGAATAACTTTGTGTATTTTGCATATCTGTAAACCTTCCTAACTAGAATTTTCTTATGATTTTAGCAAAAGACTGGTGTCTATAAAAGTGTCAATTTATTAAAAAACTATGAGGTCAGTTGATAAAAAATACAGATATTATACGTATTGAAAAGAGAGAGGAGATGACTGTTTTTAGCTGATTTATGATAAGATAAATAAAGTTTAAAGTGGATAGGCCATAGGGAGGTTATTATGAAAAAAGTTGCTGTACTACAGGATTTATCATCTTTTGGAAAATGTTCATTAACAGCTGCAATTCCGGTTCTTTCGGTCATGGGCGTGCAGGCATGCCCTTTACCAACGGCCATATTGACTGCGCAAACCGGATATCCAAGTTTTTTTTGTGAAGATTTTACATCCAAAATGAAATACTTCATAGAAGAATGGAGCAAGCTTAATGTAACCTTTGATGGAATCTATACCGGCTTCGTTACTGGTGAAGAGCAAATTAATAATATTTTCCATTTTTTAGATAAATTTTATACAAAAGATACCATTTTACTTGTTGATCCAGTAATGGGGGATATAGGAGAAGTCTATAAACTTTTTACCGATGAATTACTGGTACTTATGAGAGAACTGGTGAAGCGTGCAGATGTCATTACACCAAATGTTACAGAGTGCTGTTTATTAACCGGATTGTCTTATGAAAAGCTGCATAGCTATTCAAACGAAGAGGACTATGTTAAAGCGATAGAAGAAGCAGGGAATATGTTGCAGCAAGAAACGGGAGCTCAGGTTATCATCACTGGAATGAATCCACCGTCAGCAGATTCAGAGAAGCAGTTTATCGGAAATATGTATTTGGACGGAAGTAGAACCTTTTATAGTGCGACGCAGTATAACGGTGAAAGCTATTCAGGAACTGGTGATTTATTTGCATCTGTGATTATGGGAAGCATGATGCGTGGAGAGAACCTAGAAAAATCCGTACAGCTCGCAGTGGAATTCCTGACAGAGGCTATCAATGATTCCTCCTTGGAGCAAATTCCTAAAGTAGAAGGAGTTAACTTCGAAAAATATTTACGAATGTTATTATGAATGCTTTAAAAAATGGAAAAAATAGAGTAACAAAAGCTCGGCTTTTTGACTAACCGAGCTTTTTGTATAAATCAAATATTACTTATATTTTGCCGAATATTGTAAAAAAACACTTAAATAATAAGGAAACTTTCTATTTACCTCACAACAGCCAGTATTTATGTTCGTTAAAGTTTGAAAATATTTAACTTCCATAGACCTTTACAAAGATTAAGAAAAATTACTTGAAGAAAAAACAATATTATCTACAATCGAGGAATTAGAAGCTCTATTTCCTGATAAGGATAGATCAGAAATTATAAAGAAAATGCGTCAATTAGGTTGCTTAGAATTAAAAAACGCAAAAATTCCATGGAGTGCAAAAACAAATAAAGAAGATAGACCGCCTTGTAAAATTACTTATGCTAATGAGCCTAATATGGAATTATTGGCTAAAGCATTCACTCACCTATATTATGAACTATTAAAAAAGGGTAAACTTAACGATAAACCTTGGCTTGAAGAGGAATGAAAAAAGCTAAGGAATATACCTCAGCTCAGTTAAGGGGAATTAATAAAGAAAGAAAAGCTAGTGATAATAATATCTTTTACAATAAATTTCCTGTTTATACAAAAGACCACCAATAATTGCTATTGGTGGTTTTCTTCAGTTTGAACTAATTCAATTTCAAATAAATCTTCTAGACAACTCAAACAATTGAGGTTAAAAAGGTATTCGTAACTGACAACCAAGAGCAATGGAGTGTATTTGAAGAAGAAATGCAAGCAGGATTCCAATACAAACTTGCTACTATTGACGACCTTCACGATTATGTAGCTGGAACTGGCGAAGTGTTTACATACAACGTAGAAACATCAGAGGGTGTGGTTCAATGGCATGAAGAACACTTTCCTTATGATTCTCCAGTTGACTACATCTGTGAATACAGGGTGATCAACTAATGAATAACAGATATCTTCCTTCCATTACTCTCGCCAATGATGTCCTCCAAGAAATTATCACAGCCACTGAGTTAGAGATTACCGAGTTAAAGAAGCAACTTGATAAATACGATAGGAAAGGTAATAAAGAAGCTGCAAAAGTCACGGTGGAAGTGTTATTCGCTACAATGAGGAAGCAAACATCTTATGAGAAAATGCAAAATAATCTTCCTAAACGTGGCAGGCAAGGGGAAATTTATAACTTTGGAATACCAGAACGTGAAGTTGTATGAAAACAAGTTCTATAAGAAAAGAGGCTAAGTAGCAGTATTTACTTAGGCTCATGATAAGCATGCATTTCTAAAAAATATATTTAACTTCTTAATTGAAAATAGGACTTGGAAAAAATAAATAAACTGGAGAAACTACTAACAAAAGTTAGTAGTTAGATTTAAGAGTATTAATAGTATTTTAAGGTCTAAAATTGATTACATACTGCTCACATTTTTGCTCACAAAACTCGGACTATTTCTTAACTTTTATTTATTATTTTTTCAATTAGAATTTGCAAATCATCCGGCCTATGAAATTCAATCGGCGAGACACCTTTATCGAACTCAATTGTATCGGATTCAATCATTAATAATACATACTTCCCATTAATCTTCCCTAAATGGATGCTGTCGCCGAAATCGGCTAGAAGTCCTTTGATTGATGTACTGCCTAGCTTCATGCGCAGTTCGGCTTCAGGTGTATGCTCGACAATCTGGGCTGTGGCTTCGACGACCTGATGGGTTTCAAGACGTTCCTGAATTTCCCGCTTTTCACTCGTTTCCCAGATTTCCAGGTCCTGTTCGAATTTGTGCAGTTCGTCACTGTTTTCTTCGAATTGGGCGGATACATGTTCATGGACCATGTGGATGACCTGGTTTTTCATGATTTCTGGCATCGATTCGCCATATTCAACGAATTTCAAGAAATCTTCGAAGTAGCGGGCATGTGAAGCCTGGTGAATTTTCAAAGAGTTGAATTTTAAGCGATTCGGATATATTAAGGCTAAGTTACAGGTATTTGATGATCGTGTATTCTTAATTTCTGAGGATTGTATGCCAGTAAACCTATGCCGTGAATAATATAGTGAAGAAGAAGCGATTCAATTAGCGATAAAAGAATTTGAAAAACTGAATAAGGTAATATTGAATACTATCGATTGATATATGGAGGGATACACATGCGCAACCTAGAAGGCTTAAAAATTGTAGATACTGAAGAATACACTTATATAGAGGGAGTTGGTACAGCTACTGAAGAGGGTAGTCTGGATATAGAGGGGTTAATTAAAACATTGTTGCAGGAAAGATATCTACGTTATCTATAAGAAGGGGAATTTTTCTCTTCTTTTTTTTGATTAATTCAAGAACAAATGTTCTGTAATGTACTTATAGAATGAAATGGAGATGTTCTTATGTCTATAAAAAATCGCGGAAAGCTTAAATGGCAACCAGCTTTGATGCTGCCTGAATACGTTAAATTACTCAATGATGTAAATAAGGATTATTACCGTCAAGTAAAGCCGATATTAGATGAATACCAGTTAGAGGAGTTTGAGGACAAGATACACACTGCTATGGAGTTTGCTTTACCTGTAAAGTTTACTGTTTGGGAGGACGGATTTGATTGGGATTATGTTGGAATGATACATAGGTTAGATCCTTTGACAAAGATGATACATTTAGAGTTGGAGAATGAGAAGGGACATATTATTAGGGTGAAGTTTGAAGAACTTGTAGCGGTAAAGGCAAGGGAGTGAAAAAATGACTAAAGCAAAACCAAAAAGAAAACTGTGGATTAAAAGCAGAACGTTTCTAAATGAATTTACTATAGATGATTACTTAAGAAAAGAAGTTAAATTGATTGTAGCTAAATATACCAAATGAATAATAGGTCACCATTCGCTGGTGATTTTTTTATTGTAATTTTTTTGCTTTTAATGAAAATAATACATAAATATTATTTTTGCTGTATAATTTGTATTTGTTACCAATATAACTCAAAGGGAGATGTACAAAAGTGTTAAAGAATTGTTTTTTAGTTTTACTATTATTAGTAGGAGTATTCATGTTTAGTAGTGTGAATGTTTCTTATGCAGAAGAAACAGATGATTGGGATTGGGCGGAGTTTGAGAGATTAAAATTATTAGATACAATAGAATTTTATGGATTAGATATACTTCAAGAAGAAGAAGCATTCGAAAAGAATACAACAAGTGAAGTTATATACAACCCCATGTATGAAGATGGGACAACTTTAGATGTAAAGTTAATGGTTACAACAGATATAAACGGTAATATTACAGCTGTCGAATCAGATGCATCATTAATGACTATGGACATTCTTAAAAAAAAGAAGCCAAAGAATCCAAAAACCAAAAAAAATGCTGTACCATATAAATTGAATGGGGGATCAAACAAAGCGAGCTTTATTAATGATCATGCTTACAATAAGCATAAATATGATTCTAAGAAAAAATCATCAGCTACGGCTACTCAATATGGAAAAGATGTTGATGTGAAAAAATTAAGAGAAGATACAATGGCCAACTATGATAATAAGTGGACAACTAAGGACAATTCTGGTCAAGTTCAGGTTCACTATGCTAAGAGTTATGATTCTAATATAAGCACTAAGGATACATCAACAAAAAACCATAGGGTTGTAATTAACAAAACTAAATCAACTAGGAGTACTCAATATCCCTTATCCTTTAAAAACTAGGAGTGAAGAAAATGAAAATAAAAAAAAGCCAAAAGTTCGTACAGTTAGATGTAAGGAATTGGGATAATACAGAGTTAGTAGAAAGTTTATCTGAGATTTGCGGGACTAGTAAAGAGTATGAAAATGATGAAGTAGAGGTTCATCAAGTTGTGGATTTAGGAAAACTTAAAAACGAATGGAGATATTTAATCATTCTTAATATTTCACAAGACTTGGATAACCTAGGAGCACCAGTAGACCATTATTAAAATATAAATAGAATTAATTTTAGCTTAAGACCACCAGTCATTTAAGATTGGTGGTTTTCTTCTGTTTGAACCAATTCAATTACATCTTCAATATTGCATTCAAGGTATTCACAAATGTTGATTAAAATGGATAAAGCAACATTTTCACCCTTAGACATTTTAGCAAGTGTAGCGGGTGATATTTTTAAATCCCTTTTAAGATCTGTTTTAGTTTTATCTTTTCTGATTAATGTAATTTCCATTGGCTTGTAACTCGGAATAAGTCTCAAAATAACATCACTCCTTAGATTCTTATAAGTGAATTATAAGGTAAAACAGAGAGGGATTCTACAATATAAATTAAAACTTCAAGAAGTTGAATTTTTAGTTAGCAAAAGTATTGACTTGGATAATTATTAAGGTGTATGTTAAGTTCAAGAAGTTGAATTATAAATTAATGTAAATGAATCAAAAGGAGGTTTGGAATTGTTCATTACCGTTCTACTCAACATAAAAGACAAAGCAGCAGGAGAAAGACTCAGATATCAAAAGTTATTTGGCAAGATAATCGGTAAGAATGAAGCGATTTTCTTCGAAGAAAATGACATTTATTACGCCATAGTGAAGCCGACTGAAGCAAACAGTATTTACATCGTAGCATCTGGAACAACAACCTTAGCAGAAAAAGTGAAAATTACAGATAAAAAGTTGATGCTTGGTCAAATAGAAGAAGCAATCAACAGAATCACAGTTAGGCAAATTGCTTGTAAGAATGAAATGGGCTACATCGAATTTGAATTAATTAAATCAGGAACAAGTGAATTCAGGGAGTTTTAATTACCAAGGGGGGAATTTCCCCCTTACATAAAAACAGCCTGCGGGCAAAAGGGGATAATTAATATGGCAAACCAAACAATCGAAGCGAAAAAGGTATTCGTAACTGACAATCAAGAACAATGGATCGTATTTGAAGAAGAAATGCAAGCAGGGTTCCAATACAAATTAGCTTCAATTGATGACCTCTACGACTATGTAGCAGGAACTGGCGAGGTATTTACATACAACGTAGAAACATCAGAGGGTGTGGTTCAATGGCATGAAGAACAATTTCCTTATGATTCTCCAGTTGACTACATCTGTGAATACAAGGTGATTAACTAATGGGTCACACCATAAATAACATTAATGAAACTAGGTCAATATTTTATTACAAGAAAAAAACTACTAACTAACAGTTAGTAGTTGTGATCAAATTTAGAGTAAATAATAGTGGTTTGAGAGTGTGAAATTTAATTTATTGGTCACAAAATTGGTCACAGATTTGTCTGAAACCCTTGTTATTAAGCACTAATTAGAGTCACGTTCCGAGTCACAAATCATCAAATTTTCGTGTGACTCTGACTATTTCTTAACTTTTATTTATGATTTTTTCAATTAGAATTTGCAAATCATCCGGCCTATGAAATTCAATCGGCGAGACACCTTTATCGAACTCTATCGTAGCGGCTTCTATCATCAATACATACTTCCCATTAATCTTTCCTAAGTGGATGCTTTCGCCGAAATCGGCTAGAAGTCCTTTGATGGATGTACTGCCTAACTTCATGCGCAGTTCGGCTTCAGGTGTATGCTCGACAATCTGGGCCGTGGCTTCGACAACCTGATGGGTTTCAAGACGTTCCTGGATTTCACGCTTTTCACTCGTTTCCCAGATTTCCAGGTCCTGTTCGAATTTGTGCAGTTCGTCACTGTTTTCTTCGAATTGGGCGGATACATGTTCATGGACCATGTGGATGACCTGGTTTTTCATGATTTCCGGCATCGACTCGCCATACTCTACGAATTTCAAGAAGTCCTCGAAGTAGCGGGCATGTGAGGCCTGGTGGATTTTTAGTTCACCTTCTTCGACCATACCTTCTTCGGGCATGTAGGGGTAGGAGGTAGCTGAAACATTGATATGACTACATTTAAGGTACTGTAAATGTGTAGTGGTCACTAATTCGGTCACATTCCTATAATTTTGTCCAATTTATCCGAGACAGATTTCTGCATATCGGGAAGGACATGACTATAAGTATTGAGCGTTGTTTCAATATCTGCATGACCTAATCGTTCTGAAATAAGCTTTACATTTACATTTTGTTGAATCAAGATAGTAGCATGTGTATGTCTAAGGTCATGAAAACGTATCTTAGGTAAGCCGACCTTCTCAACTAGATTATAGAACTCTTTGCGGAAGTTCCTAGGTATCATGGGCTTGCCGTCCCTTGTGCAAACAACTAAGTCGTTGTCATGATAACTTTGCCCATGAATCAGCTTTTCCTGTACGACCTGTTTCCTGTAGATTTTCAACTCATCGACTAGCTTGTTTGGTATGTGAATGGAACGGACGCTTGCTTCATTCTTTGCACCTGATTTTAATTCTGCATTTTGTGTTAATGTTTGCCGAACAAATATTGTTTGTGTTTCAAAATCGATATCTTGCCAACGCAGTCCTAAAATCTCACCTTGTCTCATCCCTGTAAAGATAGAAATTAAAAATCCGATGTAACAGCGGGTCAATCTATTAATATTATTAGCTTCGCTGATGAAATGATTGACTTGTTTGAGCGACCAAATACTCATTTCTCTTTTCTTAATCTTTGGAAGTGTGATTCCATCAGTAGGGTTATGCTTAATTAGTTTCAAAACTTTTGCTTTTTTTAATGAAACACTAATAATTCGGAAAATTAGATGGATGGTGTGTTCTGAATAGCTCGTTTCGTTTACTAATTCATTGATAAACTTTTGAATTTGAACTGGAGCAATCTGCTGTACCTTTAACTGACCCAGTTTTGGTTTTATGACATTTCGATAATAGATAGAATGAATTTCAAAAGTAGTCTTTTGTAGTGTATTCTTCCTTTCTTGAAACCACTCCTCCATATAGCCTTCGTAAGTCATCTTTGTCAGGTCGAGGAAATCGTCTTCTAATACTTCTGCTCTTAGCTTTGTCATTTCATCAAGAGCATGCCGTTTTGATTCAAATCCTCTTCTTCTAATTTGTTTTCGTTTACCAGTCATTGGGTCAATACCACTATTAAATATGAAATCCCATTTTCCTGTTTGTTTATTTTTATTGATACTACCTGTCACAGTAAGAACAACCTCCTCGGAAGTTACCCATTGTCTGTGAAGGTTTCCTTAGCTATATCTTACCATTAAAAGTGAGAGTGTTGACCATTCGCTGATGGAGATTGAACATATAAATAAGCAACATAACAAATATTCTCCTGTGAGGAAATTTTTATAAAAATAATGTTAAGAGACAAAGGTTTTTTCTCACCCAAGAAATACAGCTACTATAAAATGGGTGTGTTTCTTTATGGGGGTGCTTTTCACCAAAACCATGGTCTCGTTTTTATATTCAATGAGTAGCACTTCCACCCCCACACTCGAAGTGCAATCTGTAATTAGGCGAATTAGAGTTCTTTTTCTCTCGCTGTAGTACTCCGTTTCATCGTACTTTTTCTTGAAATAAGGGTTTTAAAGCGGACATATAAGTATAATCTGTATATATCCGCCCAAACCTTAAAACATACTTAAATCAGACACCACCTAATGTATGTAGCATACCTACTTGACATATTCAGTATGTCGTGATATGATATGTTATAGACGTATTGAAAACGTCTGAAATATAAAAAGGAGAGAGGAATGGAAAAGATGATTGGATTAGAATACATAGTCAAAGAGTTTCAAATGGAATATAAAGAAGTTGCAAAAAGTTTAGGTATATCACCCCAAACAATGCAAGATTGGCTGAAAAAAAGAAGGAAAATACCTGTAAAACGTATAGAACAACTATCAAACATGTTTAACTTGCCAGAAACCTTCTTTCAAAAGGAACTTATATTCACGGAGAAAGGAGAAGTTACCATACGCTATTTAGAAAGCATCGCAAAAGAAGAGGAAATCCCTGTATCTACAGATGAAGGAGAGATTACTCATTACTACAAAAAAGGTACATTTGAAGATGAAATACAGTTTCTAAAGGAAACTATGGAGAAAAAAAAGAAACAGAATGACATTAGGCAGAGTTTTGAAGGGCTTATGAAAAATGATACTTTACTAAATATTGATGAATCATATAGTGATGGAGAAATAAAAGAGCCTTTGCTCTCCGATTCTTCCAACACTGAAACATTCCATAAAATAATTAATGTTATGAAAGATGAAAACATTTCAAATGCTTTTAAGGTTATGGTGCATCTGTTTAATATGAATGATGAATTAGGAGGCAAACCAATTTTAACTATTTCACCAGAATATAGAGCGTTTGCGGGAGACTTTTTGGAATTAATTAAAAAGCACAAAATAAAAAACTAAGGATAGGGAAAAAATATGAAATTAATGTTGGATACAATTGAATACCAAAGCAAACCAGTGGGTAGAGAAACAGGGAATATAAGCAACAGAATAATCAATCACCCTGTTGACATTAGTATAGAAGAATTGGCTGAGAACCTTGGTAAAGGTAAAACTTTTATACCTGCTGTTTTTAAGGATAAGGAAGGAGTTATAAAGAGACAAAAAGACTATTGGTACTCTCAGGAAGTTATAGCTTTGGACTTTGATGATGGAATGACCTTGAATGAAGCAGTTAAAGAATTTTCTGATAAAGCTGTTTTCATCTACACTACTTTTTCTCATACAGAGGAAAAGCATAAATTTCGAGTAGTCTTTGGACTAGACAGAATAATACATAAGATTGAAGAGTTTGATGATATTATCGGTGAGCTGATGACCAAGTATCCGCAAGCGGATAGTCACTGTACAGATTGTACTCGCTTACTCTTTGGAGGCAATAAAATTATTGAATTAAATTTTAAAAACCGTTTAAAAGTGGATGATTTCTTAAATAAAAGTCCCGATAGTTTTGGTGGGACAAAGAAGTATCTAGATATATATCCGCCAAAAAACACCCAGCAGATACAAACCAATGGTTATAAACAAGGTAAAGAAACGGCTAACAACATAGAGTTAATACAACAAAGGAATATCAACGAGTTGAGAATGAAAATAAGAACAAAACCTAAGGTTGTATACAATAATTTTGAGGTCTTCGATTACCTTAAACAACAGGATTTACGAGCATTTTTAGGAATCCAACACAAACAAAATTTTCTTGATGTTTTTCATGAAGAAACTAACCCAAGTGCATCTATTTTTGCATCCAATAAGAAAAATGGACACCAATTATATAAATGTTTTTCAACAAGTAATCCTTTTGTTGGAACGATTATCCAAGTAACTGAGCGTTTATTAAAATGCCCCATATTGGAAGTGAAAGCATTTCTAATGGAGTTATATCAGGTAGAAATAAAAGAGAGTGACCAACAAAAAGAATTGAAGGAGGAACTTGATATATATAAGGAGCTTCTACAATCAGATGATTTAGAAGAACTGTATCCAAACTTTTACAAAGTGTTTAATAGATATGGATATATGAAAGATATGTACATATTATTGGATTTGGTTAAAGAATATTTACCAGCAGGTGATGACAAAAGATTATTGTTTTACCATTCAATTGAAACCATATCGAAAAAATTTGAAAGAAGTAAAAGCGTCACACATACCAGAATGAACTTTCTAACCTTCTTTGAATTTCTCTCAAAATTAGATAGAAATGAGATTCCTAAGGAATTATATGAAATCCAACGAGAATCAAAAAGGAAAAAAGGTCATAAATATTTAAATTCAACATATGAAATTCATTTATATAGTTTTGATTTCTTTAACACATTGGATAAGAAGTGTGCATTATGGATTGAAAAGGGGTGTACAACAAAAACAGTAAATTACGAAGGGATATTAAGAAATTTCGGAAGAGATGAAGCAGATAGAGTTTTTCCACAAGATGAGGGGAAGATAATCCCCCCACTCAACGAAGATGTTGTACATAGAATACATATAACAACATTAGAATTGATAGAAAACTATGGGTGGACAACGGAACAAGAGGTATTAGAAAGTATAACGCTGTATTTTAAAGGTCAGCAAACATTCAAACAAAGACAATTTAAAATCTGTTTTGGCGAACTACTAGACGGTTATGACCTTGAAAGAACCAGGTTAAACAAAGAATTGAAGCTAGAGTTGGGGATAGAAAGTAAGGGTTACGGTTTTGTAATAAAACGCAAAGAATATAAAGAGGAATTAATGATTGATGACACAACAGAATATCATGAAGACCATGGAATTTTCAATTAATATTAGGTAAAAAACATAGAAAAAGCAACCCTGAAAGAAGGGTGAACATAATATTAATTGAGAATTTCAAACGTAAAGGATTGCTTAAATCCGCTTAATCTGGACCTCTAATTTCAAGAGGTTCAAAATATTGTGAAAAAATCCAAATGTATATATAGGAGTTTTAGTTATGGCAAAAAGAAAATATGACTTAACAGGTCAAAAAATTAAGATGTTTACAGTTTTAGAACTTAGTAATGAGAAAGATAAGAATGGTAAGAAGAAATGGAAGTGTCAGTGTGAATGTGGAAATATCAGATACATATTAGCCCAAGATTTAATGCGAGAAAAGGGGCAAAAAAGTTGTGGGTGCAACCGTATCCAAAGTATAAGGGAAGCAAGAATTACTCATGGAATGTCTGACACAAGGTTATATGATATTTGGATTGCTATGAAAAGCAGATGTGAGAATCCTAAAAATACTAACTATCACCATTATGGTGGTCGTGAAATTAAAGTGTGTAATGAGTGGAGGGAATTTGAAAACTTCATGGAATGGGCTTTGAACAATGGTTACACAGATGAATTATCAATTGATAGAATTGATGTTAATGGAGATTATGAACCTTCCAATTGTCAATGGGTTACTCAGAAAGTACAAATGAATAATACAAGAAGAACAAAAAAGCTTACCTACGATGGAGTAACTATGTCACTTACTATGTGGGCAGAAGAAGTAGGGATATCCCAGCAAACTCTAACACAAAGAATTAAATCTGGTTGGAGTATTGATAAAGCACTGACCACCCCCACAAGAAGGAATAAAGAGAAACAGTTAAAGAATAATTATCTAATTTGGAAAAGTAATGAGATTCTTGGAATTAAATTTGTGACCTCAAGATTTAGAACTAAGAACTCTTATTACAGCGTATCAGGCAATAAAAGAAAAAATGTATACTCACCTAATTTATTAAAAAGGTTAGGTGTGGCTTGACCAATATAACAGTTTCTACAGCTGAACCCTCATTAAGTTGGGGGTTTTGCTGTATAAAAGAGAGTTTTTAACAGCTTAATTAAAGTGTTAAAGTCACGTAATATGGTTTGAATTATTCACCGTGTGACTAGGTAGATAACTTGTAATAAATCTGCTCTAATAACATGATTCTTGCGTATGAAGAACCTTAAAAAGTATAGGGGAAAGATTAAAAATTCCATCATATCATTTATCACTCAATACGGAAATGCTAATGGGGAAAGAAAGGTTAATATTGTTTTACGGTTATGTTTATATCTCTTTCAGCATGTACCGTAGAATTATCTAAAGAAAGTGCTATACCTTCCAAATGTTTTATAATTTTGTTTTTAACTATTAATAAAGTGAAAATTAGTCCCATGCTTAATAATGTGGAAAAATCCCCTATACGAGACCATGAAGCAGACGTGGAATCAGGGTCATCTATTGCAAAAAAGAATCCAATAAAAGCTATTACAGGACTAGATGTATAAAAAAGAATAAAACAGATTCGGAGGAATTTAGCCCACTTAGTTTTTTTTCTTTCAACCATATATTCAGAAAAATATTTTGCAAAGTCTCCTAATACAAATGTTGCACCTGCAATAGAAAATCCAGCTATGGCGATTGAACTTTGAAATAAATCAGCTAATCTGAGAATAGAAAGAATAATAGTTCCAATTCCAAATCCGATAATTACTAATTCACCTTCGTTAAATTTCATTAATGATAACTCCTGTCTCTAAAGCTTAATAAAATTAATTTTAATATAGAAATCTTTCTAAGTATAGAAGATATTGTTATTCGAATTTAAAAAGTTGATTGATTTTACCATTAGCCTACTAACGCGGTAATGAGCGGGTGAAAAAAGGAGAACCTGCAAATACGATATTTTTCCCTATGAAATATCGTATAATTAATCCAACTATTGGAGCAGGTAATCATTATTTATTCCTTCTGTATTACGACATACTGGTAAGAAGAGGACGAAGACCCGCTCTTTCAGCATTTTCAGTATCTGAGCAATATTTGACCAATAAATATATGAAGAAGAGTAGGCTGAATGCTCTACTCTTTTTGTATTTTTATATAAGAAATCTAGTTTTTTTCTAGTAGGTGATATATTAAACACCATATAATAGTTAATATGTAATATTCAGGAGTGTGTTTATTTGGATATATTCAGAAATAAATCTATATTTTATAAAAGTTGGTATAATAATTGGAAGACATCGAGTTAGTAAAGCGAAGAGGAGTATATAAAGGAAGACCGAACAAGTACATCGACAAGCATAACGGATTATATCATGCTCTGGAGATTTTCCTTGCGAAGCTGGAAATGATAGAAGTATATAAACAAGGTAAGTCTTTACGTGATAGTTGAAATACCTTTAAAGTAGGCAAAGCAATATAGGGATAGTGGAATGTGAGGGGGCGAAAATAGTAAAATTACAACCTTCCTTTAGAAGTAAACTAACCGTGTTGGATAATGTTTAAACTCAATTATTATCTGAATATCTAAAGTACAACCGAATCTGTATTAGAGTCGAGTTATTAATGGAGGAAACTTATGAAGTTTAAAAGAGTAGAGAACATGGAAGATTTTCAAAAAAATATTGAAATTTATAAATCTGAGCAATTTTGTTTCAGAGGTCAAACTAATCACTATAAATTTGAAGATGGTTTATGCTCATTTATTACATCGTTTCAAAAGGAGGCCTGTAATCCCTTTTATATGTTTAAATGGACGCATTATAGCGAGGAGATATTAAGAACATTTTATCGGAACGTTTGGGAAGATGGTATGGATAAGCAAGAAAAAATGACCTATTGTCAAGCTGTACTTCAGCACTATGGATGGCGGTCCTTTTTTATTGATATCACCTCTGATATAAACGTAGCTTCATGGTTTGCTAGTAATAAATATGAAGAAAAAACAACTTTAGCAATGGTAGAAGATTCATTTGAAGAAGCCTTGATTGAAATTCAGAAATCTGTAACTTATGAGCAAAAAAAAGTTGGATATGGCTACATTTATGTTTTTGATAAAAGAAAGCTGATAGAAAATGAAAACTATAGCTTTATCGACCTTCTGAAAAATAATATCTTTAATGAGGATACGAGACCATATAGGCAAAAAGGATATTTATTTGGAGGAAATAATCAATCGAGTAGACATTTGAGTAAAGATTTAAATGAATGTTTGATAGACATACTTGAAGTTAATAATGAGATTCTAAATTTGTTGTCCGAAAAAGAAAAGTTGAGTCAAAAATATCTTTTCCCCTCATTTGAAGAAGATTATATTTATAACTCGTTTGTTAGTTTACCAAGAGTTTTATTTGATGAATCAGAAGACTTCCTACCTTTTTTCAGTCAATCTCTTGATATTCCTATTTACGATAATTTTTATGTTAAGAGGAATCCAAATTTTATTGCTTTTTATTCAACATCTTGGGTGATAGATAGTTTTTCTGATTCGAATTTTAAAAGTATTATAGCTGAAGAACCTAATGGTCGAGATTTATTGTCATCAACATTTATAAAGACTGAAGAGTTTTTCTTATATTTAAAGGAAGTTTCAAGAAATTCAGAACCCTTGGTAAATATGTTGGAAAAGCATAGAAGTATTATCTTAGAAGTTGATTATCCATGTAGAGTTATCGAAGATGAGCCAACTATTTATAAAAAAGGGGTTAAATGCTCATTGGAAGAGGACGGTTCTATTTCAATTTCTGAATTTATAATTGAACATCTAAGTTCTGTAATAACAAATTTTGGATTTAATTCTCCGATATATTATATTGTAAATGAAAAAAAATTAATAGAAGAAATACAAAAAGATGGTTCTTGTCCATGTGATAATAGTCAAAGGCACATAAACAATCTTGATTTTGTTCTAGGTTTTTGTAAAGCCGTACATGAAAAGAAAATTTATCTAACTCAAGTAACTGACAACAAACTCACGGCGTTTTTTAAGAGGTGAAATCATTCACTTAACACATTCAATTTTGGAAAATAGAAAAGGGTGAAAAACAAGAATATTATCACTAAAGAACAGAAGAGAAAACTAATTTTGCTTATCGTGAGGAGCAGTGTGTGATGGCTACAAAAGAAGAATATTTAGCACTTACTTCAGGATTAGGTCTAGCAGGCGTAGCAGTAGAGAATTTTTATCGACAATATACTATGGGTTTTCTTTATGAATATAAAACTGAAATTATAGAAAGTATAATTAAACCTAATAAAACAACTGCTGTTCATTATTATTTAGCTTACTTACAATATTGGTGGAAAGGAAAAAGGAATATATTTGAAGACCTAGATGATTTATCAGAAGGTTATGATATTATTTATCGATTATTAGTAGATGTAGATAGAGTTCCTAGCATATCGGTACCTAATTTTAATGAATGTGGAGATGTGGAGGGTCATTTTGAATGTAAGTGCAAATCAAAAATTGATAAATGGATTGAATATTATGAAGATAATCTAGATGAGATAAATGAACTTATAATACATTCAGCATTCCAGTTTATTTTTCAGGACAGAAAATTCTTGCATGATTTTCATATAGAATTAGCCGATTTTATAAAGTGTGAAATAGAAGACATTAAGGAGGTATATCCAGAGTTTGTTACATCTAAAAATAGATTAAAACGACGACAATATTTTCCTTCTTGGCTAAAATCTGCAGTTTTTTATAGAGATAAAGGCACTTGTACCATTTGTCGATGTGATTTATCTAATTTAATTAGAAATCAAAATCAAATACATATTGACCATATAGTACCACTAAATATCTTTGGAAGTAATGACGCTACAAATCTGCAGTTACTTTGTGAAAAATGTAATACTAAAAAAGGTGACCGAAACACTATTACTAGTTCAGTAAATGTTCCTTTTTGGAATCAATAAGGTTCTAAGAATTAAATAATATAATGAGCTGTTGGGAAGTGTGCTCAGTGTGTTAGATATAGAGAGTATAGTTCTTTGTCGCTTAGAGTAGTCTTAGTGGCTGATAATTAAGGAGAATAAATGATTATGCAGAATATTTCAGATAGAATAATTTTTTCAAGAGATAAATATCAATTACCTGATATAGAAATGATTGTCGAATTTATATTGGATGATACCTATATATATACGAAAAAAAGTCTACTTATAATAGAAAGTGTAAGAAGAATTGACCAGATAGACTCAGCCCATGAAGTAAAAAGGTATATTAGACCACAACTTCTAATTATACAAGGCATTTTATCTTACTTTTCAGGATATCCATTTACAGTCTATGAACATTTTAGTGGTACATCCGAGATGGTTAAAAATAAAGATAACGTTCTTAAAGTTTTAAAGTGTAATAAGCTCATTATTGAAGGAAATGACTATTCTAAGGATTTGGATACTTTGTTAGAGAAATTAGGTAGTCTAGAGTATAAATCATTAACAATTACTTTGTTAGACAGATGGAGAAAAGCAATTTATATGGAAAAGGAAAGTGAAGTTAATACATATCATGATGAATCTATTTTAACACATTTTCATATACTTGAATTGTTAGTAGGTTACTATTATAAAAACTATAAAGAGGAATCTAGTAAACAAATTGAGGATTTCGTAAAAAACTTCGCATTAAATACAATGAATCTAAGAGGAAATAATTTGGTGGAAACCGTAAATTCTAAAACAAAGATATTAAATGAATTACTTATTAGTGAAGAGGCATCAATAGCTACTAAGATAAATTATTTTTTAAAGCAGTACAATATGCTAGATGACCAGACTTATTCTCTAGTAAATAAATTAGTGAAAATCAGAAATGCTATTGCTCATGGAAGAATTATATATAGAGAAAAATTAATTTGGCCATTACCTCCTTTTTTTAATTTGACTAAAGATTCCCACCCAATAGTCCATATACTTTCTATTTTTACGGCCAGAGCAATTGCTTTACATCTAGGGCTTTTTGCTTGGAAAAATGAGTGGGAGATAGCTCATCATGAGTTATCCCCTTCTGATGAGTTTCTAGTATCCTTTATTAAAAATGCAGAGGAGTATACTAAATTATCATCATCGGAACTAATTATGGGTAGTTACAACGGAATAACTGTCCCGGCAATAGTAGAATTTTTTATAGAAAATCCAAAAAAGTGTAGTTTTTCTGACTTAGAAATCGTATTAGCAAAGGTCATTAAAGAAATAAAAATAACTGAAGAAAATAGTTCCGAACTCTTTTTGGCATCTTTAATACTAGGAGATTCACCAGACGGCGAATTATCTGCAATTTCTAGAAGAAATGTTGAAATTGTATATGAAAATGAGTGGCTTGAATACCCAGATATAAAAGATATTTTAAGATATTTTAACTTTTGTGGATTGAAAATTAAGTGGTTTGAAACATGGCTTCAAGTAGGTGGTCAAATAAATGTTAATAGGAAGAAATAAATTATAGCATTTGTAGATATTTTGAAATTAGATTAGGGATTTTTATATTAAGACGGACCAGAAGAAAACTTTTGTCAGAATAAGAGCAAAAGCTTTAGTTACGGAGAATCAAAACTATAGTCAATGAAGCGGTAATACTAATTAGTAAATTACCGTTTTGAGTTAGGTATATAACTAGATAGGTTGGATGGATAAAGAGAAACTCCATTTTACATGAGTGTTACAGCTACAAAATATTGTTAAAAATAATTATCATGTATGTAGTTAGATAATCTTCTATAATAACATGATAATCAAGAGTGTACTTTCATGGATTAAAATAATTTAAATTTGAGGGGAATGTTAATCACTTAGGCTCTCCGAGAAACTAATGGTTTCTTTTATAATAAAATTAATTATTAAAGTGTTTGAAAATGGAGTGTATGGAAGTTCTGTAATGTACGCAAAGGGTTAAAGAAGCATGTACATTATTACTTATAATTGTTCGATAGAAAGAAATGTCATTTTATTCGGTATATGGCGATTAAAAGAGGGGTCGTATTTATTTGAAAGATATTTTAAAAGCAAGTTTCACAATGTTAGCTATTATACTATTTTGATTTTTGGGATTTGGGTCTTTATTGCCTATGGAATAAACAATAAAATAGGGGATTATTCAGTTGTTACAATACCATATGTCTTTGGCATCGTTTTTTTCTATTACCTTCTTAATCACAATTGTTAAGGAGAAGAAGGATAATTCTCTATATATTTGGTTAGATAGGCTAGATGGTAGTAATAATTTATTACAAAAACTTTTCAAAAAACACGAAATACAAGAAGATACATAGTATTATTTAATTGGTATATGTTTCTTATGTATTTTATTCATAAAAAAGATATTAAGGAGATATTTCAATGCATCCGTTCTTTTTATTTGAAAATCTCAATTCTCTGGTTCAGCCTTTTTCTGATGTATCACCATACTATAGACCATTTATATTGCACGGAGAGCCAACACAAATAGATTTATTCTTAGTAGGTATTAACCCTGCGACCTCCGTCTATTTTAGTGACGGAGTAGACTCCTGCAAATGGGTTGAAACGTTAATGAATCATCAGCTTTACCACAAGCGGTATTCATCAAATGGTCCAACTAGGAAAGGAATACAAGGTCTTCTTAACTATGTCAAAATACATTACTCTAATTCCATTCTGGAGACAAACATTAATACCTATCCTACTGATAAGGCGAAATATTTAAAGACACCCTCTATCCAAAAAGCTGTCATAGAAGGTGAATATCGTTTTATAAAAGTATTAGTTGCTCACGAACCATCTCTAATTATTTTGCACGGACAATATACTACTAAACATTTTATTAATTTGCTTGAGAAAAACCAATGGATTACTCGTAGAAGTGTTAAAAAAGGTATGCCTATTAAATATCGTGAACAACAGTTTCCGCATTTTACTTTTTCTTATCCAAGCGGTAAAAAGGGAAACGTTTTTGCTTGCCGTCACCTAATGTACTTTCATAAAGGAAATAGTTATCAAGATTTTTTAAACGGGATAACCCCCTTTTTAAAAAAAGATTTGTTATAGAGTGGGAATATCGAATTGCCAAAGTATTATAACAAATGTTTTAAATTCGAAATACTTTAAAGGGAAATTAATACTTCTACAATGTTTTTGAAGGGGTGAATTACTGTATTTAATATACGAATATTCCGATTCCCCCTCCTTTTCTTTTAGATAATGTATCGTCCCCTAATTTTGATTAAAAAACAGATGTCTAGTAAAATAGTAATCATCTGTTTGTATATATTGTTAGTCTTAAAAAAGTTAATAATGATGAGTTCTTTCATTCTTATTAATGGAGTCTATAAAAGGTTTAAAAAAAATTGAGAAGTTATCGAGGGGTATAATGAACAACGAAAATGTAATTTTTAATAAAAAACTATTAGGTCGAAGATTAGCAAATTATAAGTTATCCGACATAACGGAATTTGAAAAAAAAGTAAATATTATAAGTCAGTGGCAATATACTTTAGAAAATAAATTAGCTAAACGAACCAAGGAAACTTCTATGCAAGGAGACTTTTTAACTGACTTCTTTACAAATATTTTGGGATATAAAAAACGATATGGTTCAGATAAATGGAATATAAATCAAGAACAGAGAACATTAAAAGATGGTAAGTCAGCAGATGGTGCTTTAGGTTTTTTTACAAATGGTAGTGAAGATATTAAGTGTGTTATTGAATTGAAAGATGCATTAACTGATTTAGATAAAAAACAAAAAAGCAGACAACAGACACCAGTAGAGCAAGGCTTTTCTTACGCTCAAAAATCAGGGAAAAATTGTAACTGGATAATAATATCCAATTTTATTGAAATTAGATTATACCATCACTCCGATGAAACAAAATATGAAAGATTTTTACTCAGTACATTGTCTGAGCACGATGAATTTAAACGTTTTTACTACCTATTAAATAAGCAAAACTTAATTAGCGAAGATTCAAATAGTAATTCTTTAATAAATGATTTTTATAATAAGAATGAACAAGAACAAATTAAAATATCAGAAAATTTTTATAAGGAATATAAAACTACTCGTATTGAATTATTTAAGCACTTAAAAGATAATAACCCTTTGGTGGATGAAGTTCTGCTTTTAGAAAAAGCCCAGAAATTAATGGATAGATTTACTTTTGTTTGCTTCGCAGAGGATAGAGTTCTTATTCCAGAAAAAGTTTTTAAAAATGTTATAAGTATTGCAAGACAATCATTTATTCCATCAAATACAAAAATTTGGTCACAAGTCAAAGGTCTTTTTGACTCAATTGATAAAGGTAATCCTCAGATGAATATTAACAAATTTAATGGAGGATTATTTAAAAAGGATGAAATTTTGGATAACCTTGTTATCACTGATGAAATTTTTATCTTTTTGGAAAAAATATCTGATTATGATTTTGCAACAGAATTAGATGTTAACATATTGGGGCATATATTTGAACAAAGTATTAGTGATATTGAAGAATTTAAGCTAGAACTTGAAGGTAAATTAATTGATAAAAACAAAGGTAAAAGAAAGAAAGATGGTATTTACTACACGCCAACATACATAACAAAATATATCGTTGGTAAAACATTAGGGTCATGGTTAGACGAAAGAAAGCAAGAGTTAGGAGAAGACAAGCTAACACCAATTCCTGATTTCAATGAGTTAATGACTCGAAGTGAGAGAACGTCCAGAACAAAAATAATTAATAGTCATATAGAGTTCTTAAAAGCCTATAGAGAAACGCTTCTAGGGGTGAAAATCCTTGACCCTGCATGTGGTTCAGGAGCATTTTTGAACCAAGCATTCGATTATTTAAGGCATGAAGGTATAAAAGTTAATACAATGTTATCAAAATTGGAAAGCGGTCAAATCTCTTTTTTAGATTTAGACAAGGACATTTTAAAAAGTAATCTTTATGGAGTGGACATAAATAAGGAATCTGTAGAAATTACAAAACTGTCCCTATGGTTAAAGACTGCTAATAAACAAGAAGAGTTGACTTCTTTGGATGATAATATAAAATATGGTAACTCGCTAGTTGATGATATCACCCTACAGAATGAAACTCCATTTAACTGGCAAGAGGAATTTAAGGATATTTTAGCTAGTGGTGGGTTTGATATTATAATCGGAAATCCACCATATGTAAGACAAGAACTTATTAATAGTTATAAACCCTATCTTAAAACGAATTATAAGACGTATAGTGGGAGAAGTGACTTATATGTTTACTTCTTTGAAAAGTCTATATGTTTACTCAATAAAAAAGGAAAGATGTCTTTCATAGTATCCAGTAAATACACTAAAGCAAAATATGGTGAACCACTCAGAGAATATATTTTAGATAACTGTGTGTTAGAAGAATTTATAGACTTTGGTGATACAGAGGTTTTTAAAGGCATCACTGCTTATCCATCAATAATTAGATTAAAAAAACAACAGAGCAAGGTAATAAGGTCACGTAATCAAGTATTATATAGCAATCTTGAAAATAAAAAATTCAATAATATTTCCAATATTATACAGGAAAATCAAGTAATTCTAAAACAATCAAGATTAAATAGTGGAGAATGGATATTTAAATCGGAAGAATATTTAGATTTAATAAAAAAGCTACAAAGTAAAAATCCTACTTTAAAGAGTAAACTAGGTCAACCTAGAGTGGGCTTTAAAACAGGTTTAAACAAGGCATATATTTTGACTAAAGAAGAAGCAAATAAATTAATAATGTCTAACGAAAAAAGTAAGGAGATTATATATCCTATTTTATTTGGAGAGAATATAAAACCCTATAAAATCATTCCTAACTATTTTACTATATTCCCTTATATTGAAACAAATGATGGTCTGAAGTTGGTTAATATTTCAGAGTATCCGTCTGTAAAAAGACATTTGGAATCTTTCAGGGGTGACCTCGAAAAAAGAGCAATAATTAAAGAAGGTCTGAGTAAGGGTACTAAAATGTGGTTTGAATACCAACAAATTAATAAAACGTTCTCTTTGAAGAAAAAATATATAGTATATCCAAATGTAGCAGGTCAAAACAGCTTTGCCGTTTCAGAAGGAAACATTCTTGATATGACTGCCTTTTATATAGAGTGTGATGAAATTAATATCACCTCCTATATAACTTTATTAAATTCACAATTTGTTGAAAAATTTATTAGAAATCTAGCAATTGAAAGGAGAGGTGGATTTAGAGAATATAAAACGCAATACTTAAATCAAGTTCCTCTGTATATTTTTAACGGTAATCAGCGACAAATGTTACACCATTTTTATATAAGAGTTAATGATTTTCAGCTGGAGTCTGAAACATATAGGAAGAGTGTAAATGAATTTCTTATGTCGGAATACAAGTTGAAAATCAGTTATAACTTTGATATTTCCAATTTGTCGTGGCAAGAATTTATTAATTTCCTTATGAAACAAAGTACAACTGAACTTACTGTTTCTGAAAAGGAAAAATTACATCAATGGTTTGTTGAAAAACATCGAACATTAAATCAAATTAGGTACAATCTTGGTGAATTGAAAAATTCTATAAATGAATTGGTTTATTCTTTCTATAAGCTTAATGTTGAAGAGATAAAATATCTATGATTAAAGGATAATAACATAACAAAAAGAAAGCTCAGAAATTTGAGCTTTCTTTTTTTATGCTTTTAAAAATTCAACAAACAATGTATAAATACTGTCACTGTATTAGTTTAATTTATTTTTAAGTGTGGTATTTCTATTCTTTACTGGGATTGTGTTATGTACTTTTACGTGTGTTGTTTAAGCTAAAAAAACCTTCACCACATTATTGAAGAGTACGAGCGAACAGATTATAGAAAAGAAGATACAAAAGCACAAACTTACTTAAAACTAAAAACATTATCAAAAAAGACCTTTTTTGTATAATAAATATTTAAAAATGAAGCCAGTGAGCTTTTTCTTGTCACTGGCTTTGGTCTTAGTAAAAGAGTTGTTAATTAAAGGAAACCTCACACAGACTAAGAGCATAATTTTTGGTCACTAATGGGGTCACTAAATGAGTAAAAACCCTGTAATATCAGTGCTTTTTAACTTATATGTGCGGTCACTAATTTGGTCACTAAATTGTAAATTTTACACTGAATCCTTACTTTCAAACCTTATTACTAATCCGCTCCACAATCTCCATCAAATCATCCGGCCTGTGAAATTCAATCGGCGAAACACCTTTATCGAACTGAATTGTATCGGCTTCAATCATTAATACATACTTCCCATTAATCTTCCCTAAATGAATGCTTTCCCCAAAATCGGCTAGAAGTCCTTTGATGGATGTACTCCCAAGCTTCATTCGTAATTCAGCTTCAGGTGTATGTTCGACAATCTGGGCTGTGGCTTCGACGACTTGGTGGGTTTCAAGACGTTCTTGGATTTCCCGCTTTTCACTCGTTTCCCAGATTTCCAGGTCCTGTTCGAATTTGTGCAGTTCGTCACTGTTTTCTTCGAATTGGGCGGATACATGTTCATGGACCATGTGGATGACCTGGTTTTTCATGATTTCCGGCATCGACTCGCCATACTCTACGAATTTCAAGAAGTCCTCGAAGTAGCGGGCATGTGAGGCCTGGTGGATTTTTAGTTCACCTTCTTCGACCATACCTTCTTCGGGCATGTATGGGTATTGAATGGATTTCATATTTTTAGTGGTGATTGCCATTTCGACGTGCCTAATCAAGGTTCGTTCATCCGAAATGGAAGCAACTTTAGGCTCGAAATCACATTTTAATAAGAATACGAATGGTTCATCAAGATATTTGGATAATTTAGCCGAAGCAATTATGAAGACACCGCCACGGACGGCACTTGTATCAATATAGGACCGCGTGAATTGTTCATTTTCCTCTTGGAATTCCTCTTTCGTTTTGGCATAGCGAACACGGTTAAATACATTGTAATTAGGGTTGGAATCAAGTGCATGTCCTTCTTCGACAATGAAAGAACCGATTTTCGTCGGTATTTGTTCAGTTTTTGGATGACGGTCCACTTTTCGCTTGGAAATCTTCATCAATTCCCCATCCAAAAAATCCTTTAGAGGACTTTCTTCGTATTCTTGGGTATCAAGTGTTTGGAAATGTTTAAAACGCTTATCAGCTTGATCGCCTTTTCCTTCAACTTGGATTAGATAAAAAGATAGATAGGTAATTGTAAAATCCATGAATGTCACCTTCTTCAATTAGTAAGCATTATTCCCATACTTTTTTTAAGACTTAATAAGTATAGTGATGTACTTTGATTCCGTCAAACGATTGGTGTACGAATGGTCAGAAGAATATTGATGAATTATTTCAAAATCTTCTCTGAGACACTCCTGGAGTGTTTTTTTGTTTGGACATAAATAGTTCATAAGTCTTGTGTGAATGAGGAAAATTTATCAAAGTGAATTAAGATTAATAGACTTTATGTCGAAATAGTATATATGGGTAGAAAAAAATGGAGGGTAATTCAATCATGAAAAGTATATGGAGAAGTAGACAAAAGATAGATTCAATAGACTATATGCAATATAAAGAACAAGTCGGTATCAATATCAGCGAATATCCGAGTGTATTGAATCAAGTGGGCATGATTCATTTGACGATCGGGGATTTGTGCATAATTCGTTCTTTACAGGAAAAAGTGAAAGAACACTTGACCCAAATTGTAGGGAATTTTTATAAAAATCTAGAAAAAGAACCCTCTTTAATGAAAATTATTTCGGACAATAGTTCTGTTGAGAGATTGAAAAAAACACTGCATCGCCATATGTTCGAAATGTTTAGCGGTACCATTGATGATGCGTATGTTAAACAGCGTTATATTATCGCACAAGTACATGTGCAAATTGGACTGCAGCCAAAATGGTATATGAGTGCTTTTCAGGATTTATTGCAATCATTAATCATTCATGTGATTTCCGATATAAAAAATATTGAGCAATATCAAGAAAACATTCTGGCTGTCACTAAAATTTTTAATTTAGAGCAGCAAATAGTTTTAGAGGCATATGAACTTGAAAATGAGAAGATTCGCCAAAAAAGCTTAGAAGAAAAAGAAACGATTAAACTACAGGTCAATCATAATGCAGAGGAATTGGCAGCAATCAGCCAAGAGACTAGTTCAGCAACTCAATTAATGGCAAATAAGGTAGGCGAAATTCATGATTTCACTCAAAAAGGGTCAGAGATTGCCATACATGCAGAGGGAAAATCAAATGAGGGAGTCGAACTGTTACAAGGATTAGAGAGAAGATTGGTAAAAACGCAAGAGCAAATGACGATCATCTCCAAAGATATGGAACAGCTATCCAATACGTCAAAGGAAATTGAACGAATTGTCACGATCATCACTTCAATTGCAGAGCAAACGAATTTGTTGGCGTTGAACGCAGCGATTGAAGCGGCAAGAGCCGGTGAAAATGGTAAAGGATTTGCGGTTGTTGCTGGTGAGGTTAGGAAGCTTTCAGAAAATACCAAGGAATCAGTTTCGGAAGTAGTGAAACTGGTTAATGGAATTGCTCATTTTACCGATGTCATGAACACGTCAATTACCATGGTTAGCGGTGAAATTACTAAAGGCACGAAACAAGGAAAAGAGACTGGCATATTTTTTACTGAAATAGCAAACTCCATGCTTTCTGTTAAAGAGCAGAATATTAAGATCACAAAGGAAATGACAGAGCTGAATGGGATATTCGAGGATATTAATGAAGCGTTCAATCAGGTGGCCGTTTCCTCGGATCAATTGACTCAATTAACGATGAACTTGTAACGATTTTGTTGGATGGAACACCTTGTTGGGGTTCATTCATATTTTAATAAACAACTCGATAGAATATTTATAAAAAAAGCCCTGAAGCGGTTTATAGAATAGGAACAAACATGAAGGAAATAAAACAATTCCAAGGTGCCGGTAACAGGCTGCTCAATAAATCACTTGATATAAAATAAGTTTAATGTTATATTAATAAAGCGATGAGCTAATTTGTGTAAGTCGTAGAACATGCTTTTAGCTAAACGTCGGGATGTGGCCTGACGGTTCTGCGCCACAAACGCATCAAAGACGCCTGCTGCGTGCAGGCGTCTTTTTCATTTGATCGATTCTTTTTTTGCAGCTTGTACATCTTCCTTGAATTCCTCTTGTATTTCTTCTGTTATTCCTTTGGTTGCATCCTTAAACTCCCTTAGTGAGGTACCCACTGCCCGACCAATTTGAGGCAGCTTGTTCGGTCCAAAAACAATTAAAGCTAAAAGAAGGATTAAAATCAAACCGGGAAAACCAATGTTTGAAAGCATAACTAGTCACTCCAATCAATTCTGTTAGTTAATATTATAAACTCCTTCCATGTATTTGCAAATGTTATTTAGGATATACTATAAAGTTCAGCATCCGATGATCTTCGCAAGACAAACACTTTCAATTCCGTCCTTATTTTATCTTGCACATTCTATCAGAAAATATTAAATACCCAAGGATGCTATTCCTTAAAAAGATATCAATGAAAGTCGGGGACAGTATGAGAAATTAGAGTGCAGCCATTAACTTTGCCGTTTTGGCATGACTAATCCGTCTGCTTAATGTGTAACATGAAATTTTTTTGTTGTCTTGGAATGATTAAACTTGCAAGATTGAAGATATTTCGGTATTATAACTATACAAGCTGCGTTGTTCGTAATGATAATTAAGTTTTAACCTTTAAGCTGTAATAGGGAGTTTTATATCGAGACAGGAATGTTATGCCTCGTCACTGACTTGGACAACAGGATTGTTTCTGCAAACACCCACTTTGAGGAGTGGTGGTTTAAAACTTTCTTACTTGAATACGGCAATTGCGGCTTACTACTTTTATAATTAGAAACCAGTTCCGATAAGGGACTGGTTTTTTGTTGTTTTTACTTATTTTCGGAACTTTGTATATAACGATAGCATCAGAAAACATTTTAAGATATTTATGAAAAAAATATGAAACTTTTTATTGAAATATCAGATAATTAGCATTTATAATAATAATTAGATAACACAGTTCACTATTTGTATAAAATGATGGTGAGTTGATGTTTTTTTAAAGGATTACGTAAGCGCTATCATTTTGATGGAAGTACTGGAGTCACCTGGAGAGGAGAAAATTTTATGGCTAAAATTAATACGAGCGAGGTAATTAGCAACAGTAAGTTCAATCGGTTTCATTTTGGATTGCTGGCATGGTGTTTTATCATTATCCTTTTTGATGGCTATGACCTCGTCGTTTACGGTACGGTTGTCCCGGTATTGACGGAGGAGTGGAACCTTACTTCCGTGGAAGCGGGGGCAATGGGGAGCTATGGACTATTTGGAATGATGTTTGGGGCCATTTTCTTCGGTACATTAGCAGATCGGATTGGCAGAAAAAATGTAATCGCTATTTCACTGATTTTATTTAGTTTATTTACACTATTATGTGGATTCGCGAACACGCCTACCATGTTTTCGACTTTCCGATTTTTAGCCGGATTAGGGCTAGGGGGAATCATGCCGAACGTCATTGCCTTATTGACGGATTATGCACCGAAAACGATGCGGAGCATGGTCGTTTCAATCGTTTTGTGCGGTTACTCATTCGGGGGGATGCTTGCCCCGATACTGGGTATCTTGCTTATGCCTTCACTAGGCTGGGAATCAATATTCTGGTTTGCAGGAATACCATTGTTATTTTTACCCTTCATGATGAAGCGTTTACCAGAGGCTTCGACGCATCTGATCAGAATTGGCAAAAAAGAAGAATTGATCAGGGTATTATCCAAGGTCAGTCCGGAGAGTAAATTCGACATCAAGGATGAAATGGTGGAAGTGAAAAAAACAGATACGAATATGCCGATTGTTGGATTATTCAAGGATTCCCGTGCATTAAGCACACTGATGTTCTGGATTGCCTTTTTCATGTGCCTATTGATGGTATATGGATTGAATACATGGTTACCAAAGTTAATGATCGAGGCAGGCTATGCGCTGAATTCAAGCTTAGGTTTCTTGATCGTTCTTCAAGGGGGCGCTATCGTAGGCACACTTATCATCGCTAAACTTTGTGATCGCTATGGATCCAAGAAAATGCTTGTGCCGATGTATGCGCTTGGGGCAGTCAGTTTGACCCTATTGGGAATGGGCGGAAGCTCCTTTGTGATTTACACTTTGGTAGCGGTTGCAGGAGCCTGTACCATTGGTGCCCAAAATCTTGTACAAGCCTATGTTTCCCAGTACTATCCGCCCAATATTAGATCTACGGCATTAGGGGTTGCATCTGGAATCGGAAGGATCGGCGGTATGCTCGGACCTATCCTCGGCGGATTCCTATTATCCATCGCGCTGCCCATCCAACTGAATTTCATCGCCTTCGCTATTCCGGGTCTCATTGCAGCGGTTGCGTTATCATTCGTTCCAGCGAAAATGGCTTATTATAAACATGGTCATCTGGAACCAACTGAAGAAATGGTGGTAGAGTCCAATAAAATGAACGTCTTGTAAAATTAAATGCATGAAATGCAGTGCAGGGATACCTCCGCAGTCATTTCATGCATATTTGTTTTATTGTCATAGATTGACGAAGTAATGGTTCTATATGCAAATTGAAAAGGATAAGCGGAAAGATTTCTGGATGGCTTGGCCTATTCTTGAGAAAAGTTGCTTAAATGTTCATAATTTCGCAATTCAAGTCATTCTTAAGATAAAGAATAAATGTTAGAATGATGGTACGGATAATTAATTCCTCCTTAAAATGGAGCGAACTAGAAAAAATATCTCATCTTTTGTGAGGAGTCTTACTTTGAAAATTTTAAAACATGTAATTTTTTGGTTAAGCATTATAGGGACATTATTCTCTATGATTTATTTCTTTGTAGCGGACATTCCGTTATATGTTAAATTATTAGGCGGAGCCATCATCCTTTACCTTGCTTATGATCTTATAACAGAATCAAGGAAAAGAAAGCGTAAAGAAGCCTTGGAAGCTTAATCCTTATATTCGTTAAAAGCCCTCTTTGATAAGAGGGCTCAGTTTGTTTAAAAAAGGGGTTTGGAATGGTCACATTTCGAGTCCCTTTCACGATTTTATCGAGGGAATTATCACCCGGATTTTATAATAAGATTTGAACGTCGTATTCCTCTCCAGGCACTCGCTTTCCGCGGGCGGTCTGCCCATTGGCGCTGCTTGCAACTGTGGGTGGACCCCTTTCCTCGCAGGAGTATTGAACGCATATTCCGATCAACTGGAATGTTTTTTTAGAAAAAACTGTGGGCAAACTTGCGTGTCTTCGAGTTTGCCTCCAGTCTGAGTTCTCTTTAATAAGAGGGGGGGAAGCCAATATTTCGGAAATTTTGTACGCTTAGGAAATTTAAATCTAAAAAAGCCGATATCCTTCAAAGGAATCGACTTTTTTTAATTACAAATACTAAAAATGCAAACAGTATTACAAATATTATTTTAATGTATAATCGCCTCAAAATAAGAAGCTATAAGTTTTTCTTTGAAAAGATTTTGATTGATATAATCATTGAAATTAAGATAATAAATATAGATATCACAAAAGGCATCCAAACCATTACTGTTTGAGGTAGTGGCAAGTGAAAATTGATATTAAAATTCATCGATTGATACCATTCAATAATAGTAGGTAGTATAAATGGTGTTAAAAATATCAAAATAAAAAAGATATACTTTGTTTTTTCATAGCCAAATTTAGTTTGAACAGGTATTAATATTCCGAAAAAAATAGAAATGATCAAAAGAGCTATCCCTATACTATAAATATTTAATCTTGCTAGCCCTGTAGAAGAACCAATTGCTCCTCCAAGGTTAAATAAAAGGAAACACCCAATAAAAATCACAAGAACAAATAGATATTTTGCTTTAATGACACCATTACGAGTATGTGGGGTTGTACAAAGAAGTGCTGATCCCATATATTTATCCTCTTGCATCGAAACCATATTAAACAAAATATATTCCGTAAATAAAACGGTAATAAGAAAACTTGTAAAGCTACCGTTATCAAATCCTAACTTTGAATAAATAATTATGGGTCCAATAACTGCAAAAATAACCATAAATAATAGATGTTTTTTGGCTAGAATGAAATCCTTTTTGACAAGATGAAATAGCATTTTTATCACTCCTTTACATAGGCTAACATTATATTTTCAATGGAAGGCCTCTCTATTAGACAATCGTTCATTTGTTCACGTACTACGTCTAATTTGTCGGTAATTCCTTCGAAGCCAACTGCTGTTTGACGCAAACTTAAAAATAATCTTCTTGTATGTTCATTGATTAAACTATTATCTCCTTTGACCAAAGCATGCCTATCCAGTAGGTCATCTTTACTTTCGTTGAATATGATTCTGCCTTTATCAATCAATATAAGCATGTCAGCTACTTTATCCAAATCAGAAGTTATATGAGTAGAAAAGAATACACTCTTTCCGTCCTCTTCCATGAAATCTAAAAGTATCTCCATTAACTCATTACGAATTAATGGGTCAAGACCACTTGTTGGCTCATCCATTATCAATAAATCAGCATGATGAGAAAGAGCTAATGTAATGGCAAATTTCATTCGCATACCTTTCGATAAGGTTGCAATTTTTTGGTTTAATTTCAAATTAAATCGATTGATATACGTAAAAAAAACAGATTCATCCCAGTTCGTATATGCAGGAGCAATTATACTTTTCATTTCTTTCAATGTCATATCTTCATAAAAATAGCCTTCATCTAAAACAACCCCGATACGATTCTTTACTATGTACTCATTTTTTTCTATTTCTTTGCCAAAAAACTTAATGCTACCTTCGTCCCTTGGATAGAGTCCAAGTATAGTTTTTATAGTTGTTGTTTTTCCGGAACCATTAATTCCGATAAATCCAGTTATACAACCTTCGTTTAATAAAAAGTCAACGTTATCTAAGCTGAAAGTATCTAACTCTTTCTTTAAGTTTTTCACATCTAAAACAGCTGTCATCACTCATCATCCTCTTCAAAAATGATATCCATCATTAAATAAAGTTCTTGTTTATTTATTCCTAGAGTTTTAGCCATTTGCCATGCCTCTAAGAGCTTTTTTTCAATCATGCGCCTTTTAGATTCCGACAACATCTCTAAGTTGTCGGATGCTACAAATGAACCCTTTCCAACGGTTGTTACAATAAATCCTTCCTTTTCTAATTCGTCATATACTCTTTTTGTTGTAAGAACACTAACGTGTAAATCATTTGCTAATGAACGAATGGACGGAAGTTTTTCACCTTCTTTTAATTCCTGACGGAGAATTCCACCTTTGATTTGATCCTTTATTTGTTGATATAACGGATGTTCGGAACCATTTTTAATAATTATTTTCATAGAAACCCTCTTTTTCAACTGTATATTTCGTTGATATACACTATATACATAATATACAATTATTACAAGTTAATTTCAATTATCAAGAAAAAATAATTTCTTATGATTAATCCAATAATTGTAAAGGGCATGTTTAGAAGTTACTTAACCATAAACGACCGTTTTTAATGGAACTGATAAATATTTTAAGAAAAAACAACCTATTTATATTAATCTATAGAACCAAAACACATTCCCAAAATCAAAGTAACAATTTTGATATCTAATACCGTTTTTGGTGCTAATAAAGGGTAATAAAAACTATTGCAGGTGATGAATGATGATATTTGATTATGCACGTGTAAGTAAGAAGGAACAAAACTTGGATATGAAGGTTGATGCTCTTACAAAGTTTGGGGTAGAAAAAATTTATAAAAAAATTGATGAAAGTTTTTCTTTCGTACAATGGCAAAAATTGCAGAATAAGAACGAGAGCAAGCCAGAGGAAGGAATGGTGGCAGACCATCGAAGAAAAAGGACAAAGTTGAAATGGCAATAAAAATGAATAAAGAGTCAATAAATTATTGAATGATAAAAAACGAAAAAAGCAAATTGGTGGACGTTCTGAATCAAGTGAATCTAGACGGACAATGCACCATGAATGATAATTATGTCTTTCAGGAGCAACTCAAAAGTGAAATGAAAGGGTTTCCAGTTAAAAAGTTATTCAAAAAAGGGAGGACTTTAAGCACCCTCGTGTTTTGGATTGCCTTTTTCATGTGTTTGTTCGTAATATATGGCTTGAGTAGATGGCTTCCAAAGATCATGGGAGGATGGGATATGAATTAGGTTCAAGCCTGACATTCTTAGTAGTATTGAACCTTGGAGCAATTGTTGGAGGGAAGCTTGCAGACAGATATGGTTCCAAGGGGATTCTGGTAACTTTTTTGGTCATTGGATTCATCACCCTCACGATGCCGAGTTTCAAGCCAAGCATGATCATGCTTTATATACTGATTTCCATTCAAATCGTCACGAATGCATATGTATCCCATTATTATCCGAATGAAATCCGTTCTACAGGAGCCGGCTGGGCATTGGGCATCGGCAGAATTGTCGGAATACTTGCTCCTGCTTTCTGCGGGATCCTGCTTGATATAAGATTGTCATTGCAAGTCAATTTTTTAGCTTTTGCCATACCATGCATGCATCATTGCAGCAGCGGCGATTTGGTTCATTCAGGATAATTTCAGCAACATGACTGAAATCAGGCAGGAAAAGAAATTGATATAACGTAACGTACACCAATGCTGAATCACTGTATTAAAATCAGTTGAAAATCTGCCAAACAAGAAGTGGAGAATTTGGTAATAGAAATTAAAGGGCCTTATGCCCTTTAATTTCTTAGTGTCTAGGGCCCCATATAATGACTGAAACCCCGACCAAACAGATTACAGCGCCAATCCAATCATATAAATCAGGGGTTTTCTTATCGATGCCCCATCCCCATAAAACCGATAAAACAATGAAACCCCCCCCATATGCAGCATAGACCCGTCCAAAGGTTGGGAACGTTTGGAAAGTTGCAATGATGCCGTATAGCACCAATCCGAAACCTCCGGCTAAACCTAGGTAAATGGATTTACCTTCTCTTAACCAGAGCCAAATCAGGTAACCGCCACCAATTTCCGCCAGGCCAGCCATAATGAAAATCAAAGTAGTAACTACCATATATATACCTCGCTTCCTCGTTGAAATTTTATCATATATGAACTGTAAATGATTATACTTCAACAAAGTTCTAACTAAATGAAAGTTACTGGAGAATCATCTTTTTCTTCATTAATGGGATATAGGTATGAAGGTGTTTGGGCAGTTCTGGTAACCTTCTATATTTTTAAGATAGAAGTTAAAAGAATATTGATAAACGTTAAAGTAGGATCGTTTAAAATATATATATATGGCGGAATATTCTGAATTTTTATTGACTTTTTATAACGTTGTGTGTATTATTCACTAAGAAGTGGTACTGACGTTATGATGAGTTTTCGTAAATGTAAAAATATATTCAATTATAAAGAAGGAGGAAATTAAATAGCGGAAATGTTATTACTTATAGTGGAAGGATGTATTCGCCTGATTTCTGATGGGTGGGTTATATACTATTTTCGAAAGAGACAAGAGAAAATTTAAGGCTTTAATGTTACTTCTTTTATCCGTATTAATTCTAATAGCTCTTTAGAGGAGGCATTTTTATGGTTCATGTGGATCTCTTGATAACGAACGCAAACGTTTTGACATTAGATAAAAAAAGTCGTATAGGAGGTTCTGTAGCAGTAAGTAATGGAATCATCATCGGAATCTGGACTGAATTGGAACCTCCTCGCGCGTCCATTGAATATTCCAGCCGGACACAAGTTATCAATTTAAAAGGTGCAACATTGCTTCCTGGCTTTATCGACACCCACAACCATTTATTGATGTATTCCCAGTTTCGAAAACAAGCAAACTGCAGTTCACCCCTTAATCAAAATATTGAAGATATACAAGCCCGCCTTCTTTCAATGGCCAAACAAACTGAAAAAGAGAATTGGATTTTAGGTTTTGGCTATGATGATACCCTTTTAAAAGAACAAAGGCATCCAACCCGGGCTGAATTGGATGCAGTCGTACCAGATCATCCCGTTTTTATCAGGCATGTTTCCGCACACTTCGGAGTGGTAAACTCTGCAGCTCTTAAAATTGCAGGTATTGATGAAACTGTTTTGGACCCTCCTGGTGGACATCTGGGCCGGGATAGTTCAGGGCGACTGAATGGTATATTATATGAGCTGCCTGCTATGAATTTGGTGGAAACGAAGATCCCGGCACCATCTTTGGATTTATTGGTTTCACTATTAAGCGAAGGCTCTAAGGATTACGTAGAAAAAGGCATCACTACAAATACTGATGCCGGTGTAGGGTTAAATATGGGCATAGTTGAACTTGAAGCCCATCTTCAGGCAATGGCAGAAAGAAAAAATCCAATGCGGATGCAATTAATGGTCATGCACAATATCCTACGGGAAGGAAATGAATTAGGAAAATATACAGCAAGTGAACTCAATATGGAGATTATTGAAAAATCATATGGTCGCGCCCGTCTGGATAGTGCTAAGTTGTTTCAAGATGGGTCAATTCAAGGATTAACAGCAGCATTGCGGCAGCCATACCATTGTAATCCTAAAGTTTCCGGTGAATTATTACATGAACAAAAAGAATTCAACGAAGAAGTTCTTGATTTAAATAAAAGGGGTTTTCGCATAACTACACATGGAAATGGAGACAGGGCCATTGGCTCCATTTTAGATGCTTATGAATTCGCATTGAAAAAAAATCCCCGCATAGATCACCGCTATCGAATTGAACATTTGCAAACCGTGACTAGATACGATTTAGAACGAATGAAAAGCCTTGGCATAGCAGGTTCATTTTTCATTAATCACGTGTATTATTGGGGCGATAGGCATAAAAAAATGTTCCTTGGACCTGAAAGAGCCAACGAAATGAACCCGTTAAGAGACGCGCTTCAAAATAACTTGTTATTTACTTTGCATTCCGATTGTCCAGTAACACCCATCTCACCATTATTTTCAGTTTGGGCTGCAGTCAATCGCATTACAATGGGAGGGGAAGTATTAGGACCTGAACAAAGGATAGACGTAGAAAGTGCACTGAGGTCAATGACGATATGGGGTGCGGAAATTAATTTTGATGAAAAGAATACCGGAAGTATCGAGATTGGAAAGAGAGCGGACTTTGTTATTCTTTCAGAAGATCCACTGAAGGTCGATCCATTAGAAATTAAGGATATTCCGGTACTTGCCACTATTGTGGATGGTCAAGTTGTTTACCAAATGGATTGGAGTTTAATAGGTTGAACCTAAGTCGTTTAAAAACACTACCCACTTAGCAAAGTATTCGATAGGAATCGCATACTTAAAAATCTAAGGAAAGGTGGAGAGAATTATGCCTCGCCGAAAATTAGCTGGTATATTCATAGGTGTGATAATTCCATTTCTGGCCATTATAGGCATCGTTCCTTTTATTGCGAAACTTGATTTTAGTGTTCTGGGAATACCCATCCTTTATTTTTGGGTGTTTATGTGGTTTCCACTAACTACCCTTTGTCTTTGTATATCTTGGCATATTTATGATCGTCATCAATATAAAAATGAAAAGATGGGGTAGATAAGGAGGAATGGATAATGGCGGCGATTGTGTTTGGATCTATTATACTCTTATCAATTGGAATCGCATTGAACAGTCGGGGTGGAAGAGGGAAAATTGGTGTTGAGGAATATTTGGTAGGAGGCAGATCATTCAGTGGAATATTGCTATTCTTCCTCGCCGTAGGTGAAATATATAGTATAGGAACGATGATTGGATTTCCAGGAGGAATATACGCCAAAGGTCCGGGATATGGCATCTGGTTTCTAGGTTATATACTTCTTGCTTACCCCATTGGATATTATATGGCCCCATTAATGTGGAGAGCTGGGAAAAGGTATGGTGCAATGACTCTTCCGGATATATTCAAAGGGCATTACTCCCATAGAGGTTTGGAACTAGTAGTGGCAATTTCCGCATTGCTCTTCATGATCCCATGGGGACAGTTGCAATTTGAGGGACTCGTCGTTGCGCTTGATGCCCTAGGTTTTAATTTATCCCCAACACTGTCAGTCATTGTTTCAGGGTGTCTAGCATTTATTTATATATCGATTTCTGGTGTGAAGGCTCCAGCACTCATTTCTATCCTTAAAGATATAATTATGCTTCTAGCGATCATAATCACTGGGATAGTGGTTATAAAAGAAATTAATGGAGTGTCAAACCTATTCAATTTGGCGGAGCAACATGGGGCGATGGTTACGATAGACAAATCAGAAGATGTCGTTTTTAGTATGACCACTATATTTTTTCAATCATTAGCATTCTATTGCATGCCGATCATCGTTTCTGTCGTATTCACTAGTAAGTCAGAAGGGACAATTAAGCGAACTCAAAGATTCATGCCATTGTACATGTTGATGTATCCTTTTCTCATACTAGCTTCATATTTTGCTCTTGTTTCAATACCTAATTTAGATAATCCCAACCATGCCTTCATGGCAACGGTTACAAGCATCCTTCCTCCTTGGGCAGTCGGTTTGGTAGCTGCTGGGGCAGCTCTTTCAGGTATTTTAGTACTTGCTGTAACTAGCTTGGCAGTTGGAGGTCTCGTTTCCAGGAATTTATTAAGTAATGTTCCTGAAAAATCTCAGAGGAAATGGGTCCAAATTATTGTTCTTCTCTATCTGTTGTGTTCGATGGGGCTAACATTGTTGGCGCCAAGCTTGATGCTGAATTTGATTAACACAGCATATTATGGATTTGGGCAATTCCTGCCTGGATTATTATCGATTTTCTTTTTCCGATCCATAAGACCTGCAGGAATTGCAGCAGGACTTATTGCAGGGGATCTGTTCGCCATCTGTATGCATTTAGCACAGATGAATTTCTTGAATATTAATATTGGCTTAATTGCTTTATTGATCAACTTCACAGTTACTTATTCAATTAGTATGTATTTGAAAAGAAAACAGAAACCTCAGACCACTTTTGAAGAACCGATCGCCTACAAAAGCATTGAAGTAGAAGAAGCCTATCCAAATAACTCTGCCATTGTCGATTAATAATTATATTTTTATGCATTTATAATCCTCAATATAATTTCAAGCTATATGAAAAATGGGAATATTGTTCCACATGATAAACGGGTATCCATCAGTGTTCTTGCAAATTAAAACAACAAAAAAGGCTAATAAAAATATCAACACCACATTATTGTCTTTTTACATTTCAAATACGTAAAATATCCCTAAAAAGACCAGGATTTTTTAGCTCTAACTTGGATTGCAAATCAGATGCAAAGGGTACTATACCTAAATAGGAACATAGTAATCTAGTTGAGGAGTTGCAGCCATGAAATCCCGAACATTTGCATACATGTTAGCGCTATTTCATTCAAGTATTGTCGGCCTATCTTTCTTATTTACGAAAATGGCGATTGCAGAATCGAATCCGCTTGATACTTTGGCGTTCCGATTCACGGTTTCTTTCGTCATCATTTTATTCCTGGTCGCCGTTAAAGTCATTAAGGTGAACTATTCCTGGGAGTCGGTTAAAAATCTGATCCCGCTATCCTTGTTGTTCCCAACTCTTTTCTTTGCCTTTCAAACTTTCGGACTTAAGTATTCGCAATCCACCGATGCTGGAATTCTGTCTGCCGTCACCCCAATTCTAACATTGATGATAGCTGGATATTTCCTGAAGGAGAAAACTTCTTTATTTCAAAAGCTTTCGATTGTTTTGTCGGTAGTCGGGGTCATTTTTATTTTTGTGATGAAGGGGAGCACCATCGATTTTTCCGACATGCTTGGGATGCTATTGATCTTGCTATCCTGTATTGCAACGGCCTGTTACACAACGATGACCCGTTCACTTGCCAAGGACTATACGCCAGGTGAAATGTCCTTTTTCATGATGGGAACAGGCTTTGTCATATTTAACGTGGCTGCGCTCTTCACCCACTTAAAACAAGGAACGATGGCGGAATTCTTTACACCATGGTCGAGCATGGAATTCATCAGTTCCATTTTGTATTTGGGAATATTGGCTTCATTGGTCACTTCGTTATTATCCAATACGATTTTATCAAAAATCAAAGCGTCCCAAATGAGTGTGTTTGCTAACCTTTCCACAGTTGTCACGATAACGGCAGGAACTCTCATTCTAAATGAAAAGATTACCATCTATGATATTTTGGGGTCGATACTAATCATTTTAGGTGTAATAGGCACGAATTATTTTGGTGTGAAGAAAGAGCATTCAATAAAAGTGAAACTGGAATATAATGAAGGGAAAATGTGAATGAAAATGGTCCGTCCCATTAGGGATGGACCATTAAGACTGTAGACAAACTGAAAATCGGGCTGTCTACAGTTTTTTTATGGCTTGTACAATTTAGTCGTGGATTTCCGCTCCAGACATGCGCTTTTCTAAGCAGGAGTCTCGCACATCCGCTCCGATCAACTTAGGTATAGCATTTAGATTGAAACTATATCCGAGGAGTTGAAGATATTGCTTTGGGTCAGTTGGTTCGGGAACAACATTTGATGAAAGAAACGTTTTCCGACCCCCTTTTCTAAACAAACTGAATGGTCCATTATCATTTCCACCAACTTGTTTGAGGGAAGTCTGTTGAACCAATCACTACTGGTTCGCCTATTTGTGGTGTGCAAACCTGGACACCAAGATCATTACCTGCTTTTGTTACCCGTTCTATCGGATCTGTCCAGTCATGGAAAGACAAGGTGAACCCAGCCCAATGAATGGGGATCATCCGTTTTCCTTGTACATCGATGTGTGCTTGAACGGTTTCTTCTGGAACCATATGGATGGTTGACCAACGTTCATCATATTGGCCGCATTCCATTAAAGTTATATCAAAAGGTCCGTATTTTTCGCCGATTTCTTTAAAATGGCTGCCATATCCACTATCGCCGCTGAAAAATACCTTTTCTTGTTTTCCATTAATTATCCAAGAACTCCAGAGTGTGGTATTGCCATCACGTAAACTTCTACCAGAAAAATGCCTTGCAGGCGTACAAACAAATTGCAAATCCTTGAATGAAACTTCATCCCACCAATTAAGTTCCTGAATCAGTTCTTGTTTAACGCCCCATCTTTCAAGATGACCACCGACACCTAGTGGGACAATGAACTGACTGACCTTATCTTTTAATTTCTTTATTGAGAAATAATCCAAGTGATCATAGTGATCATGTGAGAGGAGGACGGCATCGATAGGAGGCAGCATATCCAAATTGATAGGGAGATCACCGCTAAATCGCTTGTTCCCAAACCAAGGAAAGGGAGTGGGCGCTTTGCCAAACATGGGATCCACTAAAATGGTTTTCCCATCTAACTCCAACATGAATGCAGAATGACCAAACCAGGTGATTTTATTGGACTTCACAGATGCAGGTTGTTTTGTTCCCATTACGATGGGACGGTCGGGCCTCCTTTTTGGATTAGGTTTAATGAAGTCACGTAAAATGGAACCAGTATGTTTAAGACTCATCGCTTGACTGGCAGGAATCTGATTTTGGAATTTCCCCTTGACAAAATTCTCTTTTGTAGTGAATCTTCTCACTTTTTCTTTGTTTGTCCGTCTTCCAAGTGGAGGATAAAGGTTTAGGAAAAGTAACAATATTATAAAAGAAGAAATGAGAATCTTAATAATTTTCATCATGATAGCTTCCTCCCGTATTAATCAGAACTTTTATTAAAACATATCATATCACAAAATTTATAGGGTTATTTACTATGATGCCCCACTAAAAATATGATTAAGATAAACCATTCCGAGACAAGGGGAATGGAAGGTGAAACATATGATTCATTAATTGTAAACCCACATTGGGAGGAGTGTTTTTTCTCAAGTCTTCTGACAAGTGTTTAAGTTTCACCCGTCTTAGGCAGGGAATAGAGGTATATATAATGAATAATATAGAGAGCGGTATAAGGAATGTAGCAGCCGAAGGGTAGGGTGATAAATCGATTGTTAATGTTTTTCAGGGTCTTTGTATGGGTAGTATTTATTGCTTTATTAGCCTATGTCATTCTTTCTTGGAAATATAAAGACAAGGTAAGTAAAAGGATTGAAGCGATTCGAAAAACCTGGTATATCATTTTTATATTGGGTGCATTGATTTATTGGAATTTCTATCCGATGAGCATTTTTAATGAGTGGAAAAATTTCTTGATTATGGCTATCGTATTCATCCTGATTGATATGTTTGTGTTCTTGAGCATGTATATATCCAAGATTGGCGATAACGAGCTATCCTATGCAACAAAAGCCGTTGCGGAAAGTGACAAACTTTTAACGGATAATAGGGAAAAGGTCAAGAATATGTTTCATCTCCTAAAAAAGGAAGGAATACCTGAGTATTATCAAACGAATAAGGAATATTTGGCTTATTTGAGCATTCTCCTGCAAGCATATGCGGCAAAGGAAGGGATGAACGTGAAAATCCTTCCTTTCAAGACGGAACAGGACAAGCAATTGGTGATAAGTGGGCATCCGAACTTGAATGGCAGTACCATTCGTGCTACATTGGAAAGAGAAGATACGTATTATAATGATGAAGAAAAAATGGCTTTGCAGCCTGTTAGTATTTTGATGGAACCTTATATCCTTGACGTTAAATCGGAAAGCTTCGTTTCAGAAGTCGATTGTTTATTAATAGCATTATTAATCATGATGTTCGATATGGTCATAAAACAAAAACCAGGTGGTGAAGGATAAATGAGCATATATGATAAAGCGGGCAATGACGTGTCAGTTGCCGTAATCAAACCACAGGTGAAAATACCCGATGTAGGTTTAAGTCCCCACACTAAAAAAGTGATGAAACAAAACGAACGCATTATCCTGAAACAAAAAGAAAAAGCTGCACGCTTCAGCCGATTAAAAAATGTTTTATAAGAAGGGAAGGGGTTTTTCCTTTCCTTATGATATTTCATGGAGAACCCGCATATACTATTCAAAATCAAAGAATAGGAAGGGTCTTTCAGATTATGAACAAAAAACCCGAGAGAGTTAACATCCCAGTCCCCTCCGCTTCACCATCCGAGAAACGGATACATAAGGGAAATGCTGAGTTGCTCAAGCTTTTACAAAAGCTGAAAGCTAAACGTTGGATTTTTTTAAGGTGAAAGAAAAAACCAGTCTCCAAGGAGAACTGGTTTTTTTATTTTTCAGATGATCACTGCTGGTGGAAGTATTGAATTTTCTTACGTCCAGACTCTTTAGCCAAATACATGGAACGGTCCGCTTTTTTTAAAAGTGACTCCATTTCCGTACCATTATGAGGATAAAAACTTATCCCTATGCTAGCTGATACAAAATGATCATTTCCATTAATGTGAATGGGCATGGTGGATAAATGCTTCAGTAATAATTCAGCGTTTTGCTGAGTGTTTTTCATTAAATCTTCACAATGCGATGGATGTAATAATACAATGAATTCATCACCTCCGATTCGGGCCACATGACTGCCTTCGGGAACGGTTTGCAAAAAGCATTCCGCTGCCTTTTTGATAACGTCGTCACCAGCATCATGGCCAAAAGAATCATTGAAAAATTTAAAATGATCAAGATCGATGTAAAGAAGGGCCATTTCATCGTTTGTTTTATCTTTATGATATTCGAAATAATTATCAATGAAGTGCCGATTATATAGACCTGACAAAGGATCCCTGATAATCCCTTTTTCAAGAAGTATGGTATGACTAATCAAAGCTGCCAAAGACTTAATGAGTATCAGATCATATTCTTTAAAAACATGGGGTTTAATGTCAAATGCACATAATGTCCCAATGATTTCACCCTCATTTATTAGGGGGACTCCCATAAAACACCCATTCCCTATAAACTCCGTTGCGGGATGGCCACTAGTCAATTCATGTTCCCTCAAATTCGGGATAACGAGTGGTCCCAAACCATTCTCAACAACTAATTTGCAATAAACCATATTATAAGGAAGGATGTCACCTTCACAAATCAACTCTGCATTTCTATTGAAGGATTTGATCATAAAACTCTGGATGGGATTCAATAAAGAAAGGAAGAATGTATTGACCTCAATGGTTTGAGCTAATAGTGCTAATACTTCTTTAGCGATAGAATCGAAATTTTTATAATAGTTGATATCTTGCTGAATCATTCTCAGGCTCCTCTTTTATCTATAGTCTTTTTAGTTTTCCGGATGTTATTTTCATATTGAACGACAAAGACACAAAAGCGGAATCTGAATACCGTGACAGTAGTCGGGTTTTCCACTAAACTCAATTAAGGGGTCGGATTCGTTTTATCGTTGAATCATGTAAACGATAAAGTTAAAAAATTGACCTTTACTTTATTTTCGGCATTTTTTTAATATCATTAAATTTTCATTCGCCGGATTACCAACCAGCTAAATTTCTGTATCCGTTTCTGGATTTCCGGGATGGGTATCACTTCATGATCCATGCCTAAGGCAAATCGGTCTCATCATGCATTATACTGTAAATGAAATGGGAAGAGTACCTTTGATGTGCATGCTTTTTTCTAATTTGCCCTGGAGCGTTCGAATGTAAAGCAACTTGGCATTCCTGCATCTGAGGGTACATGAATTTAGATAAAACGGATGTGTCGCGCTCATTTATAAAAAAAATTTGGGGAGGATAAAAGCAAGCAATAAAGTACATATTGGATAATTCAAAAGGGGATCATTATGGGAAAATTAGATAGTATATATCCTATTGCTATAGAGAATACAAAGGAAAAAATAATCCAGGATATGGATTTTTATTTAGAGAATCAAGAGACGATGCCTTCTTATTCAGCTTATATATCAGACAGGACGACTTTTATTGAGCAAATTTGGATAAATGTTTGGCTAAATAAAGCATCAAACGATGTGCCAAGAAAGGAAAAAAAGGCGTTTTTAAGCGAAAGGGGATTTGTAACGGAAGGTTCAGATCATAAACTGATCAATAGCATGTTCCGGAACGAATTAAAGAAGTATCGCCCGTTTGATGGCTTAACGTGGATTAAAAAAACCTTTGCTGATAATCAAGAAGATTGGGAGAAGAGATATAAAAATGCAAGGGAAAAATTCTTTAAGCGACAAGAAGAACAGCGGCTTGCCAAGCAGCGCTGGAAGATACGCGCAAGACTGCAAGAAGAGGCCAATGGCTTCTTTGAAAGTAACTCACTTTTTTTATATTTACATGTCAGGTATTATATTGCTGGAGTTTTGGCAAAAGATCTTAAGAATAAGCCTAAATTCCAATATGTCGATCCATACTTGCTTGAAGAACAGTTGGTTGAAGAGGGAGGCTTTCAAGCTGCCGAATACCTAATGGTCACTGATTTTTTTGAAGAACTGACAGGCGATATTCACTCATTGATCGGTTGGGGAAGGAACCGTTATGAATATGAAAATTACTTCTACAGGTATGAAAGATTAGTTTCGGATTTCATAATGGAATTAGCCCCTGGCAAATACTTGCAACATCTATCTGCTGCACTGCATCATGATTTTTTTGAGTCATATGGGGAAAGGCTGACGGTTGATGCCCTTAAGGGTATACTAAGCGATGAATTGGCTGATTTGTCCCAGTCCTGTTTCGATGAACTTCAGGAAGAATACCTTTCTGATTTACTGAAGCTTGAAGGAATTCCTTTTCATGAAACATTGCACGAAGAAATATACGAAAAAGACGTGGAGAACAGGGAGAGAAGAAAAGCTGAAGTATTGGCAGAGCAAGCCAAGAAGCTGGCAGAAGAGCAAAGGATGATCGATGACATCATCGGTAAGGCCTATACTCCATCATTAGGAAAAAAAGTAAGATATGTTTTGCATATCGGAGAAACCAATACCGGGAAGACGCATAAGGCCCTGGAGAAAATGAAAGAGGCGGAAAGCGGTTTGTATCTAGCTCCCCTAAGACTGTTGGCCCTTGAGGTATTTGATAAATTAAATGCGGACGGTGTACCTTGTTCATTAAAAACCGGTGAAGAAGAAAAGGCGGTTGAGGGAGCTAAACATGTCTCCAGCACCGTTGAAATGTTTCATGAGAAAGACTACCATGAAGTAATCGTCATAGATGAGGCCCAAATGATTGCCGATAAAGATCGAGGTTTTTCATGGTTCAGGGCAATCACGCAAGCAAATGCGAAAGAAGTACACATTATCGGGAGCAATAATATCAAAATGATGCTTCTTAACCTTCTGAATGAAGCTGATTTAGAACTCCACGAATACAGACGGGAAATACCGCTTGAGGTAGAACAAAGGGAGTTTGGACTGAAGTATACAAAAAAAGGGGATGCCCTCATTTGTTTTTCGAGAAGGCAGGTACTGGAAACCGCGTCCCGGTTAAAAGAGAGCGGACATAATGTCAGCATGATATACGGCAGTATGCCTCCTGAAAATAGAAAACGGCAAATAGAGTTATTCAATCGTGGTGAAACATCAGTTGTCGTTGCCACCGATGCGATTGGTATGGGATTGAACTTGCCAATACGCCGCATCGTCTTTCTTGAAAATGAAAAATTCGACGGGACACGGAGAAGAAGATTGACTTCTCAAGAAATCAAACAAATCGCAGGTCGAGCGGGTAGAAAAGGAATTTATGACACGGGAAAGGTAGCATTTACAGCAGAGATCAAAATCATGAATAAGTTGCTGGAACAGGTAGATGAACCAGTTCAAACCTTCACTATCGCCCCAACCTCTGCTGTGTTTGAACGTTTTCAAAAATATTACCGGAACCTAGGGACATTTTTCGAAATGTGGGAGAGGTTTGAGCCTCCTAAAGGCACAAAAAAGGCATCTCTATCGGAAGAAAGGGAGCTTTACGAACTTATAAGGGATACTGAAATCGAAGCGCGTTTCTCTTTAATGGATTTATATGGTTTCCTGCATATTCCTTTTTCGGCAAAAGAACCGAGTTTGATCAGACAGTGGCTGGAAACGGTAGAAGCGATTGCCGAGAACAGTGACCTTCCTGAACCGATCATCAAGACTAGAAATCTGGAGGAATTGGAGCTATCTTATAAAGCGATAGGTCTTCATTTACTATTTTTATATCGGATGGGTAAGCGGACGGAAGCTGTTTATTGGGAGCGTATCCGTGAAGAAATCAGTGATGGCGTTCATGATCAGTTAAAAGACGAAATGTTGAATTATCAAAAAAAATGCAAGCGCTGTGGAAAAAGGCTTCCGGATGACTCGCGTTTTCATATATGTGATGCTTGTTATCATAAAGGGCTTAGAAAGACGCACAGATACAATTAACCGAATTGTATTGATAGTAATAACCCGAATGCGGCATTCGGGTTATTGGCAGTTGTATAAATCACTTTGTCGTTTGTTTCGATTTAGCTATAAGTGCTGCTTGCAGCTTCATTCGTTTATCAGCTTTCTTATCATGCACCACTAAGATTGCATGAATTAAACCAGGGACATAGAAAAATAGTGTGAGTACCAGATTAAACACTGCCTGGATGGGTTTACCGGCTAAAAATACGGCTAATGGAGGGAAAAGAATCGCAATTAAATAAAGAATGGTGAACACTCTCCAATAAAATTATTTTTATCTGTCGATTACGGTTTGCTTTTTTCTTTTGGCTGTTTTCGCATACTTTGTTGCTATTTACCAAGTAAAGCGGTGTGGTTGATTTCCCCAGATGCTCGCTTTCCGCGGGGCGGGCGGTGAGCCTCCTCAGCGTAAACGCCTGTGCTCCCGCAGGAGTCTTGCATTTGCACTCCAATCAACCTTAAATTGTTTAGTTTTTAAAAACAACAATCTTTACGAAAAGAGCCTTTCTTTTTAATGATTTTTTTATTCTAAAACAAATGCTTTACTTGAGTCGAGAAGTAATTAGGTTACTGAAGTTCCATTTTCCTGATGTTATCTCTTGCTAGCGCCTTGATAAATATATGCTCAAGAGCCGGATTCATACCAACTGAGCATTCTGACACTATAAAGCAGTCTTTTGACTCCCGATGAAGACAGGAAGACTATGGCTAATCATCGTTTTTCCGATAGCGGTCAGTGTAAAGCCAGGTTTTTATGTTAGAATAATCAGAATACTACTTGTGGAAAGCGGGAGATCCATGAAAAAAAAGATAGGCTGTTTGCATGCACACCATACAAATATAGAATACATAGAAACCGCATTCTCGAACTTCGATATTGAATGGCTTCATTTCGTAGATCCGGGATTGGTGCAACGGGTGTCAACGGATAAAAATTTTAAGCATTCGGATGCTCGAAAAAGGGTTAAACAACAAGTAGAATGGATTGCCGAATGTAAAGTGGATGCCATTCTGATAACCTGTACAAACTACATCGCCTTTTTAAACGAAGAGCAGCTATCCTTACCCATGCCTATCATTAAAATTGATGAACCATATTTTGAGCAAATTTGCCAATTGCAGCAACCGCAGATGATATTATTCACGAACCCTGCCACTGTTGAAGGAACAGTCAAACGTTTAAATGCTCATGCTGAAAAATATGGGGCTGTGGATTTTGAAGTTATCCTCATCGACGATGCCTTTGAATTCATTATGCAGGGATTTGGAGAGAGGTATAACGAGGAAATTTTGAACTTCCTATACCAGTTTAATAACGAAAATAGACCACTGTCGGTGGCTCAACTATCAATGGTCGAAGCAGCAAAGAGATATGAACTTCAGACAGGAATGACAGTTTTAAATCCATTGAATGCATTAGTTGATTCCATGATCGTTCAACTAAAACTACGTTCATCGAGTGGTCTTTGAATCAAATGATTTCTGGTGCCGCATGAATGGAATGATTTTTCTTAGTATATGGTAGAAAATAAAAAAATCCTTGCATGATCTGGTTAAATCCCAGTGCAGGGGTTTTTTTATAATTCCTTTGTGCGGATTTGTTCACGGATGTTTTCAAGTTCTTCAAGGGATAGAGCTGTCAGGGAATTTTTTATTTCTTCTTCGACCCGTTTTCGATCAAGCTCCCTATATTCGCTCCACCAATCCCGCAGCCCTTCAGTGTTTTCGAGAAGATACTCTATATCAATTTCTTCTTGCTCATCATCTGATAAATATCGCATGACCGCACCTAATAATCGATTGAGTTTGGCTACTTCACTTTCCTTATCAGGTGAAGCGGGGGTATCTTTCACTTCTAAATCATCTTTAGCTGGAACATTACGAGGTGTCATAATATCCTCCTGTTTTTAATACTAGTATGCCTAAAAATGGCGGTTTTCAATATGTATTTTTCGTATTTTTACAAATTTCATTTGTAACGTATGTATTTATATATAAAATTTCAACATAAACCTCGATAGAATATATATATTCTATTATCATCCTTAAATAAGTTTAATAAAGTAATGGGTAGGTAAGGGGGAGGTATAAATAAAAGGAATAGCTTAGTGCTATTCCTTACATCAAGCGGCTAATTTTCTGCATTCTTCTGCACACCTAAAGCATGCTTCAGCACATTTTTGACAATGTTCATGATCGTGTTTTTTACATTCGTTTCCGCAGCTTTCACAAATCTGGGCACAAACTGCAGCCAACTCTGAAATAAACGGTGTACCTCTTCCTATCGCCTGTTCTAAATAAGAGCAAATATCCGCACATTCCCGATCCAAGCGAATGCACTCCACCATCATATTTACATGATCTTCTTTTAAGCATGCATCATAACAATGATTACACGCGGTCATACAATCATTTAAAGTTTGGATAACAGATGAATAATTCTCATGTGACATGAACAAATCTCCTCCTGTAATATGGCCTCTCCCTTATTATTATCCTTTAAACTTCCCCTTTAAACTTCTAATAGGATAAGGTGAATGGTTCTTCTATAAAACTGACTGGACAAGTGAAGGGCTTTAGGGAATTAATGGAAGGGGCAGTGCATAAATTTAAATGAAAGGAGTGGATATATGAAAATGTTCATTAAATTAAGTGTGGCCAGTGTTTCCGGAGCCGTCGTGTATTTGATATATAATGTCAACCAGACGCTGCGTAAAGGAATGGGAACGCTCGAAGAAACAAATAAGACATTGGAAGAGGTAAGGAATGCTGTACATGGATTGACGCAAGAGTCCAAACAATTGATCCACTCTGCCACTCAAATTACAGCGGATGTTAAAGGGAAGATGGAAAATGTCGATCCATTGCTGGAATCAGCTCAAGATGTTGGGGAAATGATTCATAACGTAACCAATTCCATGAAAGAAGCGAGTTTGGAGGGCGGCCCTAAGGATTTATCCACTCCGACAGTTCCTTCAACTCGAACTGAAGCTGAGGGGGTTCAAATAATAATCAAATAGTTTCATCTTTTATCATTAAAGAAACAGGCACCCCGGGATTCACTAACCTATTTAAAGCAATCGTTTCTACTATTTAATTTAGAGGGGGAGCTTTATCTTGATAATTCAATATAGTGTGGCAGCGATCGCTTTAGCCTTCATTTGGTTGGTCGTATTTTTAATCAGTACTCTTCAAAAGGGAATGGTCACGATAGGAGAAGCCAATCAAACATTGGCTGAGGTGAGAAATGCCATCCACGATTTGTCCGGTGAATCGAAACAACTATTGCAAAATGCAAATGAAATCTCCGACGATGTAAAAACTAAAATGAAAACGGTTGAACCATTATTGGATTCTGCTCAGGATGTTGGTGAAGCGATACATTCAGTTACAGACTCTGTTAAAAAAGCCACTAACGGTTTCCGTACAGAGTTTACCCCCAAAAAAATCAATGCTATCAAACCCAAAAACCAATTCAGATAAAAAGAATATATTAAAAAATAAAAGACACTGCCCGGATTTGGAGTGTCTTTTTTGATGATATGTATAATAGCTGTAGTCTTATGCTTTATATGGATATCGTCAGTGGTTTATATCTATAAGACCCATTTCTCTCATACAGATTTCTTTACACTCTGTATGAGAATATGGAACAAACATAAATTCTGTATGGAATATAGGACAAGCAATTATTTTTCTGTCCTGTCACCTGCAGCATGACTGGATGTTTTTGAGTCATTGAAATGTTTGACGCCTTTACTTACATATGGTTTCGCGCTTTTTTTCTTGTTGGCACTTGTTTTCCAACGATTCCAGCCCTTCTTGCCCGTTCCAGTGCCCGTACCTTTACCCGTTCCACTCTTAGCCTTCGCTTTACTCATGAAATCACTCCATTACAATTCTATGGTTAGTTTAAACCATTTTACTTGATTATTACCCAAGTATGTTGAAATATACAGTAACGAAGGTGATATGTACAGGGAAAGGCTCAATATTTTTAATCTTGATCGTAATAAACCAATGACAGCAAGGATTTTTGCCTCACTTTATCGATATGGATCTTGATTTCGTCAGTAAGATGCTTATGCCAATTTTCTTGCAAATGGTCAAGTAGTGCATGAAAGTTAATAATACAGCTCCTGTATTCATTCCTAAAATGATTCCTCCCATATTAAGAGAAGCCTGAGACCCTAGGATATACATCATTAAAAAGGCAACAATATGGGACCATACGGTATGGATGAAAGCATCCTTCACTAAACCCAGGCCGATGAGATAAGCTTGCATGGGAATGACAAAAAAATGAAAAAGGAAATAAGGACATAATAATTTTAAATAGTATGCGGCAGATGTTGAAGAAAAAAAGAGGGAGGTCAAAGGTTCCGCAAAGAAGTAAATGAAAATCACAGCCGGAACTCCATATAATACGGTGAAAGACATCGATTTTTGCAATAAAACCCTCAATTTTTCCTTATCCTGCTTCTTATATGCATTCGAAACATTCGGAATGAGCATGATCATTAAGGAATGCGCGATAAAGGCCGGAAAGAAGCCAATCGTCATCGCAACCCCAGTCAGCATCCCAAAATGCTCTGTAGCCACTACCGCACCGAATCCTGCCGAGAGAAGGGCAGTATGAATCAAAAAAGGTTGGATGGCATTCGTTATCGCATGAAAGATCCTTAACCCCATGGTGGGCAGCGAAACTTCCAATAACTTTTGTCGTGCATGTTTACCGGTTGTCCGCGAGTTCGTACCGCGCCTCATGATTCGCATTTGAAGAATCAAAAGGTTGATCAAGTATAGAAAAACGAGGAATTCACTGCCAATCAAAACAAAAAAGGCCATCAATAATGACTTTTCCTGGTTAAAATGAAATAAATTAAATATGAGGAAAAGCAAACCGAATTGAATGATATCTTTTAAAAAGTTGGATAAGGCAATCTTCCCCATTTGTTGGACACCCATGAAATAGCCCCTAGCAATCGATGAAAAGGAAACTATGGGGATCAATGTGATGAGCAGCCATTTAATATAGGGGTGGTATCTGTCCATTATGGATGAGAAGGAAAGTATGAAAGGCATGACTATACACATTACCAATACGACGACCGCAGCCATTTTAAGTGCATGAATGATAAGATTATAATGCATTGCCTGTTTATTTTCCGCAACGAATTTTGAAATGGAAATATGTAATTCAAGGCTGGCAATCACATATATCAAAAAGAAAATTGGCAATATGGACATATAAAGCCCCATGCCCTCTTCGTGTAATTCCCTGGCCAGGAGCATGTTCACTAAAAATTCGATACATTCACCAAAGAACGCTGCGACAATCAAAATGAGCGTTCCTTTATAAAAAGACTTCATGTTGGCCCACTCCTAACAAGGTGTTTGTATAAAGATATGAGACATGCCATGGAATATTCATGTGGAACTGCATATCCCGGTGATACAATATGCGGTCATGCCTAGGGGAATCCTTAATAATCGTTGTTGTAAGATAAAAAATAAAATCGGGGTTAGGTTGGGTAATTGATTGAAATCGATTGGTTACATTCATTTGTTATTGGGAAATCCACATGAAAGACTTCATGGGTGATATTCCAAACAAAGTCATGTTTTTGTCATGTTCCCTTTGGTCGAAAGTGTCAGGGGAAGCATGAACATAAGACCGGGACTTGAATTTCGCTTTGAAATTCATGCTTTATTTTGCTATCCTTTAGCAGAGGGGATGATCTATATGAAATTCACATCTATTAGTCAATCAAATATAGATGAATTGTGCATTGCGTTTGAAAGTTGTCTTACGAAACATGATATTACATTTAAATATGTAGATATGACGGAAGATAACGGAATCATATCGTTTATTTTTTGTAATGACCCGGAAAATGCGAGATCGGTCGACATGGAAAGTGAACGTTTTATTGGATTGGATACGGATTACATAGCCAAGGAAATTTTAGAGCCTATCCTGCCTAGATTAAAGGAATATGCACAAAATAAAATCATCGATTAAGATGATTTTTTTGTTTTGATACATGTTTTTATTGCCCAAATGGAACTGGGAATTTAACTTCCTATTATATGCGTATTATCATAACAGGGAGATGATATTTCATTGATTGGAAAGTGTATAGTTAGGGGAATTAAAAAAGGCCGGAAGGGAAAAGGAAGAATTAATAAAAGGGGTACCATTAGATAGCTTTGCAGGAAACGGCGTTTAAATAGAAGAAAAACCCTAGGTTGAATACATCCAGGGTTTTTCTTCTTTGAAAAGCAATCTTTATGAATTGTAAAGATCGCTTTTCACCATTTTCACTCAACTCCTCAGCCTTCAGGATCAAATGACCATTTTTTTACCGGCATTTAATTCAACTTCCTGCTTGGGAGTTTCTATGGTCTTGTTTTTCTTCACTCTTAAATGATAAACCGCATAACATCCAAGGAAGAATGTTCCCCCGCAATAAAGGGCCATTCGCTGCTCAGGAACAAATGCAAGACTGATCATGACGATACAGTTTGCTAGTAAAGCAAGAATGGGGATGAATGGATATAGCGGAACTTTGAATTTCAGATTTTCTATCTTTCCGCCTTGGCGGGTATAGGATTTTCTAAAAGCAAGAAGACTGGCCGATATGGCAATCCAGCCAATTTGTGCACCTAATCCTGCAAGGGAGAGAAGAAAGACAAATATTGTTTTGGCAGCTACTACACTTGAAAGTAAAGACAAACCGGCAATTGCAAGGGTAATAAGCAAGGCATTAAGCGGAATCCCTCTCTTATTCACCAAACCGAGCTTCGGACTTGCCATACCTTCCCTAGAGAGCGAGTAGAGCATACGTGTCGCAGCATAAAGACCGGAGTTCGCCACTGACAATAGTGCTGTAAGAATGATGAAGTTCATGATGTCAGCTGCATACGGAACTCCGATACTATCTAGTACAACAACGAATGGACTTTCTGAGATGCTGGCTTTTTCCCTTGGAATCATCGCCGATAACACAGTGACAGAAAGAACAAAGAAGAAAAGGGTTCTCCAAACGGTTTGTTTGATGGACCTTGGGATGACCTTTTCCGGGTTTTCACTTTCTCCAGCGGCAATTCCGATTAATTCTGTGCCCTGGAAGGAAAAGTTCACTGTAATCATTGTGATTAGCAGGGCTGATATCCCATTGGGGAAAAGACCCTCAGCGAAAAAGTTGGAGAAAAATGGAGCTTCTTGTCCACCTTTCATATCAATCATTCCAAACATGGCAGCACCGCCAACGATGATGAACAGAATGATGGCCAATACTTTTATGCTGGAAAAAACAAACTCCGATTCGCCAAATGCTTTTGCTGATAAGGCGTTGAGTGAAAATATGAGAAAAGCAAAGATTGCACACCACATCCAAACGGGTGATTCGGGAAACCATCTTTGCATAAGCTGTCCTGCTGCCAAAAACTCTAAAGCAACTGTAACGGCCCAACCTAACCAGTAAAGCCATCCGATGGCAAACCCGGTTCCAGGACCGATGAACTTAGTCGCATATGTCTGAAACGAACCGGAAACAGGCATGGCAACGGATAGTTCACCTAGACAAAGCATCGTTAAATACATGATGAAGCCGCCGACTATGTAAGAGAGGATAGCACCGAATGCTCCTGCTTCATGAATGGTATAGCCTGAACCAATGAAAAAGCCCGTACCAATACATCCCCCTATTGAAATCATAAATAAATGTCTTGCTTTCATGCTCCGTTTTAATTCATTTGGTTGATTTTCTGCTGTTTTCATTGAAAAACTCCTTTACCTGATGGGTGCAAACGGTTTCATTTATGTTGGGACGTTAATAGGGAATTTGTGTTTTCACAAGTCTAATAGCTTTGATTCTTAGATGGTATCGAATTCCCTCCGAAAAGAGATTATTTCTGCATTAAAGAATCATGAGTCAATGAACATAGGTACCTATGCAGAATTAATTTCGAAAGCGCCTCTTAATAAAGAAAAGGAAGCCAAGCGTCAGGAAACTAGGGATGTAAATTGGTTCAAGTCGATCATCCGCCAACGGGGGAAGAAGCACATAAAAGAAGTATGGGCTTTTTCCTATGGATTATCACTTTAACGAACTCTTCTATTTTTCTATCAAAAACATTGAGTCCGATTATTTAACATGAGCCAATAAATCAGGAGTGATATGATCTTCCGCTCCATAAAGTAATTTTTCCCCAAGCAATGAGCCCATTAATGCAACAGCAACTTCAGCCGTTTTATTATGCTCGTCCAATATTGGGTTTATCTCAACAAACTCTGCTGATGTAATGATATTAGCTTCAGCTAGCATTTCCATGGCAAGATGGCTTTCACGGTAACTAATACCTCCCATTACAGGCGTTCCGACCCCTGGTGCATCATCTGGATCAAGACCATCAAGATCAAGTGATAAATGAACAAGATCCGTACGTTCCTTCAGGTAGGCAATCGATTCTTCCATCACTTTTGTCATGCCCATTCTATCAATCTCATGCATCGTATAGACTTTAATTCCTTTTTCCCTGATTAACTCTTTCTCACCTTGGTCTAAAGAACGGGCACCAATAATGACAATATTTTCTGGTTTGACCTTTGGAGAATATCCGCCAATGTTAGTCAGTGCAGGGTGGCCAAGACCCAAACTTACTGCAAGGGACATACCATGTATGTTTCCTGATGGGGAAGTTTCGGCAGTGTTTAAATCCCCATGTGCATCATACCATATTACCCCTAAGTTTTCAGAATGCTTCGCTAAACCGGCTAATGTCCCGATTGCTATACTGTGATCTCCGCCTAATACTAAAGGAAACCGATTGGATTGGATGACTTCATCCACTTTTTGACTCAATTTTTCATTACCTTCTGCTACGTCCTGCAGATTCTTTAAATTTGTGTCGATATCACTTTGTGCTCTTTCCTGTATTTCTACTTTAATATCACCTTCATCACGGACAGTATAGCCAATGTTTTCTAGTCTTTCACTCAATCCTGCATATCTTATGGCACTAGGCCCCATATCCACTCCTCTTCTAGTTTGACCAAGATCCATTGGAACACCAATAATTGAAATTTCCTTCTTCATGTGTAATTCCTCCTTCGATTTTTCTTCCCTAGTATAAGGGTAAAAGGATAGATGACTCAACTCGACATTTTTTTGAATATTTATACGATTGGGAAAAGGCTGAAAGTCTTGGGTTGAATTTCCTAACATTAATTATTCATGAACATTGAATCATTACCGTGCAGGGTATGTTCATAAATAAGAAAAGTGGTGAAAATTCCTTTAAATCTGGAAATATGGTGAGATTTTCATCTCGCGGATGAAAGTGGCAGCGTTCCCAATCTGATTCTTACGCAAAGGATGATTCAGAAGGTGATGGGTATATTTTACTAGTTACATTTATTCGTAAAAAGGAGCAGTTTCACTTGTAATGCATGGAAGGATTTTTCAATTTTATATGGAATATATAAAAAAAGACTAAAAATATTTAGTAGCTTAAAAGAATTTCGCGAATTTTTTTCATCTAACTCACTGAGTACATTGTTTTTAGACGCAGTTTGAATTAGGAGGTATTCATGTTGAATAGCAATGATAGACATAGAGGAAAAATGGAACCGAACCTAAGGAATCAGAGCTTTGAGTATTTATCGAACCGCTGGTCAAGCAAAATAAATAACTTTTTGGTTCTTTGCATATATGAGCAAAACAATCAATTTCATGACTTCAATAATAAATTCAAAACACACAAGTTAAGAGATTCGAAAGGGTTTCTAACCTTTAAAGATGGATTGAATAATAAAAGTTTTGTTATTTGGGAACATGCATATAAAGAGAACGAAGAGCTATTTGCCAAGCTGAGGTTAACGGCGAGAAATGAAACATTATCACATATTGCCCAACATGTCGTATTCTATCTATTAAGTGAATATAAAAGGATTTCTACAGGAAATCATGCTATTTTAAAAGATAAACACTTAATGGAAGATTCAATTTACCAAATGGAAAAAAAATTAAAAAATGATACCTTTTTGGCTGAGAAATCGGTTTGGGAGGACTTTTACAGCTGGTTTAGACTGCTGGTAAAAGAATGGGTCCTTGAGGAAATAGCCTTAACAATAGGCTTTAATGAAATGGAAAGACTTGATGATAAAGCATTAAATAAGTTATTTTACAGTCATCTCACAAAACATTTTACTGAAAACACTGAATTTTTATCGAAAGTAACAGATATCGTTAATGAGTATATTAAAAATTGGATCGATAAGATCATGATTGAATTTAATATCGAAAATAATACAATCGAAAAGATAGAAAACCTGTTATGTTTTAAGAGGGATTTGCAAACATCGGATGTACTATTATCCACGATGAGGGATTTTGCTTTCAATTTTACAATCCAAGATCATTTGCTTGTAATGAATAGTGCTCCATATCAGTCGGTTAGAGATGCAATTTATAAAAAAAAATTCGAAATCATTGGAAACAACCCTTGGCCTGCAACACCAATATTAAAGGGGAATACGGAAGGTTCCATACAAATAATCCCTTTTGGGAATGATCATACAACCTTTGAGCAGACGAATGTAAAAGAAGCTTGGAACCGTTTCCACTCTTTATCTGATATTGATGTTGATGTTTTTGATGCTCTTTGCAGCCTTTTCTTGTCAAAGGCTGCTCATAATGAGGAAACAGTGGAAATTTGTTTAAATGATCTCCTTTCAATAAGAGGATTGAAGCCAAAACTTGGTGGATTAGGACGTCGGGGTGGTTACGAAGCTAAACAGCGTGAACAAATTTTGATATCGCTTACAAATATACAAAGCATCTGGATTAACATTAACAAAGCTACCATCTATGAAAAAGGCAAGCCTGTCCAGACCAAGCTACAAGGGAGGACATTTATTTTTAAAGATCGTGCTGGTGTGGAATATGATATATCGGAAGAAACTTGCAGGAAAAAGATAACGTTCACGATTGACAAGGTTTTCGCTAAGTATCTTAATGGCTCTGCGAGGCAAGTCGCCCTTCTTTCGATAAAGGCCCTTCAATATAATCCATATAAGCAACTTTGGGAAAAAAGGCTTACAAGATATTTAAGCTGGCGCTGGAGGACCCAAGCAAGAAAAGGAGACTTTTTACAGCCGAATAAAACCAGTACCTTAATGGAATCGATCGGTGAAAAATTAAATGACCGTACACCGTCCCGTACTAGGGAACGTTTTGAGAAAGCTTTGGATGTTTTACTGGATGATGGTGTAATCGCATCATGGCATTATGAAAAATGGGATGAATCGATAGCCGATTATAAAGGCTGGGCCAGCATTTGGCTGAATTCGATGATATTAATAGAACCGCCTGATATCATAAAGGAGCAATATCGTTCTATTGAAAAAAAACAAAGATCTCACCCTGGCAATCGGCTTACAAAGCAAGCCCCGGCTATCCTAAAGAGCAGTGATCATATTGGTGAGCAAATAAGAAATGAAAGAAAAAGACTCAACCTCTCTTTATATCAATTAGCAGAGGAGTTGGAGATATCAGCGCCATACGTAAGTAACATTGAAAGAGGTATGAAAATTCCATCCCCTAAAATTCAAATGAAAATGAAGAAATGGCTTGAAAAACAAATAAGAACATATTGATGAATTTTGAACAAATTGAACCCTTTCCCCATATAAGGAAGAGGGTTTTTTTTGTTGTGAAAACAGGATTTTTAAGAATACCCCTGTATGTGTTGCTTTATACACAAAAACATTGGCGTTTATCTCGTTCCAATGTCGGGGCTATCACTGTAAAAAGTCGGGGTCATCGAGAACACAAATTTTTCATTCCATTTTTTTGGCCCTGCTGCAATATGTGAATTTTCGTCTTTTACAAATAATTAACTGTCTAATGTTTTAAATGAATTTAACAATCTATGTTTTTTCAGAATATAACACCCTCCATGTAAGATTAGTTCAAAGATATCTTTTTATATGTAAGGGGGAAGATCATGATAGAAAATCAACATTCAAACAATTCTCATGAAACACTTGAACCGTTATTCAATCCAAGATCCATCGCAATACTGGGTGCCTCCAAGAGTGAATACAAAATAGGGAATTTACAGGTGAAAGCCCTTTTGGATGGTCATTTTAATGGGGAGATTTATCCGATCAATCGCAAAGCAAAAGAGATTGAAGGGATAAAGTGCTATGAATCTTTGTCCGATGTCCCGAATGAAATTGATTTGGCCATTTTTTGCCTTGGGGCGAATCAGGTGCAGCAAGGATTGGAGGAATGTGCACAAAAGAAAGTGAAGGCAGCCATCATTTTTGCTGCTGGTTTTTCCGAAACAGGAAAAGAAGGCATTAAGCAACAGGAATTGCTAACAGATATTGCAAGAAAGAATGGAATACGGATAGTGGGTCCGAACTGTGTTGGATTAGTGAATTTGTCGAATGGTTTGATTGGCACTTTTTCCCCTGCCATTCAATCAGTGCCATTAAATGACCAAAGAGGGGTCGGTTATGTCTCCCAAAGCGGTGCATTTGGTGTTTTGACCTATATGGCAGCAGCTCAGAATGGATTGAGTTTCAATTACTTCGTGAGTGTAGGAAATGAAATGGAAACTGAATTCTCGGATGTAATTGAATATATGATTCATGATTCAAAAACAAGTGTGATTAGCGGCTACTTGGAAGGTGCTAAAAACCCAGATAAATTACGAAGCCTTGCAACAGAGGCATTGGATCGAAATAAACCCATGATTGTCATGAAAACCGGGAGGAGCAAGGCCGGAAGCAGGGCGGCTGCTTCTCATACAGGATCACTTGCGGGATCGGATCAAGTGTATGATGCCTTTTTTAAACAAGCTGGCATCGTAAGGGCCGACGATTATGAGGATATCATATCTTTTTCAAAGCTATTCCTATCAAAGAAGCTTCCAAATGGACGCAATACGGTAATCATCACCAGTTCTGGCGGGAGGGGTATAAATGAAGCGGATCGCTGTGAATCATACGGACTTACCATCAATCCACTCAGCTTAAAGACAATAACAGAAATCAAACGTAATCTACCTGAGTATGCAAGCGCTTCCAATCCAGTGGATTTAACAGCGGCCGCATCTGTTTCCAATCCTGAGTTATTCCTTGCACCATTGAGGGCACTTGTAGAAGATCCGGATGTCGATAATATCATTTTTACGGAGTTTCCTTTTAATTGGACTGCCGAGCATCCTTTGCTTCAAGAGTTTATTGAAATTTGCAGAAGCTCAGATAAATTTGTATTCATTACCACATTTCCATTAGATGGCATGACACTCCCGCCTTGTACCGCTGAGCTCGTGAAAAATGGCATACCAGTGATTCCAGGAAGCCTTAATCCGATAAGAGGGCTGGCGAAACTAGTTGAATACAGTGAATTTTATCGAAAAAATCTTGAAATTCGAGTTTCTAATAGTACAAAGAAAATAGAGAAACAAAGCTTGCAGGACATGCTGAAGCCGGGTATTACATTAAGTGAATCTGAAGCTAGTATGGTTTTGGAACGATATCGGATTGCTACCACGAAGCGTGTTATAGCTGAAAATGAAAACGATGCCGTCCAATTCGCTAACAGTATCGGTTATCCGGTTGTGTTAAAGGTCGATTCGCCGGATATACCACATAAGACGGAAGCGGATGCGATTCGATTGAATGTAAGTACTGACCTTGAGGTCAGGAATGCTTTCACGGATATTAAGCGGAATGCACTAAATTATAAACCTGAGGCTAAAATAAACGGCATTTCCGTTCAGGAAATGTTACCTGATGGAGTGGAAATCATTGTTGGCGCAAGTGATGATCCCGTATTTGGACCGGTTATCATGTTTGGTCTAGGGGGAATATTTGTTGAGATTTACAAAGATATTTCGTTAAGGATTGCTCCACTGTCAAGACAGGATGCACTTGAAATGATTGAAGAAATCAAGGGGAAGGACATTTTAATGGGAGCACGCGGGAAAGCGCCGGTTGATATCGAAGCCATCATTGATGTGATATTAAAGGTTTCCGATTTAGTTACAGATTATAAAGATTCCATAGACGAATTGGATATCAATCCTTTGCTGGTATATGAAAACGGAATCAAAGCCGCTGATGCCATGATTGTTGTAAAAAATAATGTGAATGATAATACCGTTATTAGGGGGTAGAAAGCAAATGGAACTTGATCATTTGAACGGTTTAACGGGAGCTGAATTTATATTTGAAGTTGAAAAGAGGCATATCCGTCAATTTGCTGAGGCGATTGGTGATTTGAACCCCTTATATGTGGATGAAGAATATGCAGCGAAAACTTCATATGGTGGCATTATAGCACCTCCGACATTCCCGATTGCCATTGGTCAGGATAGTGGCGAAAGCCTTGACTTGGGCCTCGAACAAAGGAGAATGCTGCATGGTGAGCAGGAGTTTATTTATTCCCGCCCCATTAGACCAGGTGATAGGTTGCATTGTCAGATGAAAGTAACAGATGTATACGAACGGGAAGGTAGAAAAGGAACGATGCAATTCTTGGTACTTGATACAGAAATGAAAGATGAGTCAGGTGAAATGGTGGTCATAAGCCGAACGAATATCATTTATCGGCCCATCAGGAGTAATCATGCTCCTGTTTGAAAAAACATGCCGATAGTTAAGGGGCTAAAGTATCGATGTTAATTTCCGGAAAACCGCAAGCGGGAGGAATCAGGGATGTTGAAATATGAAAGTTTACATGAAGGTCAAAGACTTGAAGCTCTCATCAAGCCAGCTGTAACCAAGGTACAACTTGTTAAATATGCCGGAGCTTCAGGAGATTTCAATCCATTACACACAGATGATGCTTTCGCACAAGAGATTGGCATGCAGGGTGTGATTGCTCATGGAATGCTAGTAATGGGCTTTCTTGGTGAATATGTAATGAAACTGGCTGGTGATCATGCTGTACCGGCAACCTTTAAAATGAGATTTGGTGCCGTAACGGTACCAGGAGATCGAATCACATGTTCTGCTTTCGTTAAAAGTCTGTATGAAGAAAGAGGTCAACGCTTTGTAAGACTGGACCTTACTGCAGAAAAGGAACCAGAGCAAGTTGTGGGTTCAGGTGAAGTCGTTTTACGCATTCAATAAGGGAGGTTTTTGTATGGAAAGCATTAAAAATCGCTATGCCATTGTCGGTGTAGGGGAAAGTGAGCGTTCTAAGAATTCAGGTACAACCCCGTTACATTTGGCGTTGGACGCTGCTCGAGCTGCATTGAATGATGCGGGGCTAAAAGCGAAAGATATCGATGGGTTCATGAGTTATTCTGAAAACGATTCTTGTACATCTCATCAATTAGCAACATATTTAGGGGTCCGTCCCAAATATGTTAAGGATATTCTGGGCGGGGGAAGCAGTACCGAAATGTTGATAGCTGACGCTGTTGGCTTAATCGAATCAGGTCAATTGAATACGGTGTTGATTTATCGTTCCATGAATGGACGCTCAGGAGTACGGATGGGCGGAGGCGGCTGGGATGTGAATATGCTTCAAACAGCAATAGAAGGCGGAAGCTTTATCATTCCTTACGGTGCTGGCAGTCCAGCTCAGTGGTTCGGACTCTTTGCAACGCGACATATGCATGAAACCGGGCTGACCCAGGAACATCTAGGGCATGTCTGTTTAGCTTTTTACGAACATGCTCAAAGGAATCCTAAAGCATATTTCCATGGTAAACCACTAACGATGGAGGAATATCTTAAAACGCCATATTTAAGCTATCCATTTAAAAAACATGATTTCTGCCTGGAATCCGATGAAGCAAATGCAATCATTGTCACTTCAGCAGAACGTGCTGAAGGATGCAAGTCCAGACCGGTATACATCATGGGTCTATCTGCTAGGCAGTGTGTGTCCCATGCACATTATTGGAATGATTTAACGGAAGTGGCTGCAGACTATGTCGCGCCTGAAGTATATAAAATGGCTGGAATTAAACCTGAAGATATTGACGTTGCATCCATTTATGACTGTTATAGCTGGGTTGTACTTCGGCAGTTAGAGGCTTATGGATTTGCTCCGCGTGGAGAGGTCGGTAATTTTGTAGCCGAAGGAAACCTGCGGATCGGTGGGAAATTACCTTCGAATACCGCAGGAGGAATGCTATCGGAAGGATATACACATGGAATGAATAACGTTTTGGAAATCGTCCGTCAAGTTCGCCACGAATACAAAGGAACCGATCGTCAAGTGGAAAATTGTCAAATCGGAATCTGTACTGGCTGGGCTGGACCTGATATGGCGGGTGCCATGATTTTAAGAAATTAGGAGGGAACAAAATGGAATATCAAAAACCTATTCCGCTAAAAACACAGGATAATAGTCCCTATTGGGATGGCGCAGATCGTCATGAACTAATTCTTCAAAAATGCAATTGCTGTCATCAATATTCCCATCCTCCTGGTCCGAGCTGTGCAAAATGTGGCAGTTCTGAACTTAGCTGGGAAAGCCAAGGCAGCGATATTAACGGTAAAGTCTATTCATATATCGTTTCCTACCGGCCCTTTTTACCTGGATTCCAGGATGATTTACCGCTAGTGATTGCCATAGTGGAATTAGATATGTTGCCTCAGGTCAAGTTAATCGGAAATATTCTGCATTGCTCACCAGAAGAGATTGAAATGGGTATGCCAGTAAAGATGGTTTGGAAGGATATTACGGATGATCGATCAATACCGCAATGGATTCAGGGATAGAATTGTAATTTGCAAGCATTAAAGGAGGAAAGTAATCTATGGATTTTTCGTTTACAACCAAAGAAGAAGAATTCCGTCTTGAATTGAGAGCGTGGCTTGAAGGGAATTTACCTGAAGGTTGGCTTGAAGGAACCAGTAATGTTTCTAAAGATGAAGGTGAGTATGCCGTTTTCCTGAGGAATTGGCAAAGGAATTTATATGAAGGCGGCTGGGCAGCGATTGCTTGGCCAAAAAAATACGGCGGTCGAGAAGCGACGTTGATGGAGGAAATAGTTTATCAACAGGAAATGGTTAGAGTAAAGGCTCCGGCACTTGTGAATTATGTAGGCATCCATATGGTGGGACCCACTCTTATGCAGATTGGAACGGACGAGCAAAAAGCAAAATATATCCAAAAAATTCTTACAGGTGAGGAAGTATGGTGTCAAGGATATTCCGAACCGAATGCTGGGTCTGATTTATCTGCCATCCAAACTAGCGCCGTAAAGGACGGAGATCGGTGGATCATTAATGGTCAGAAGGTTTGGACTAGCTTTGGCCACTTAGCTGATCGATGCTTTTTACTGGCCCGGACGAATCGTTTCGATAAAAAGCATAAAGGGATAACGGTATTCCTTTTGGATATGAATCAGCCGGGTGTGGAAACTAGGCCCATCATTCAAATGGATGGTCAGCATGATTTTAATGAAGTCTATTTGAATGATGCGATTGCATACGATGCTGAAATAGTTGGGGAAGTGGATGAAGGCTGGAAGGTTACGATTGCATTGCTTATGCATGAAAGAACGGGAATCGGAGCGCAAGTTTTTACATTGGAGCAACAATTTAAGGAACTTGTAGCCTTAGCCAAAGAATTGAAAGAAGATGATATGCCATTGATGGACAATCCGCTTGTTCGTCATACAATGGTAGATTTATATACTAGCACGCGCGGTTCACTTTTGAACTATTATCGGAATCTGACTAAGACATTAAAAAACGGTCATCCAGGTGCAGAAGGTTCGATGGATAAATTGATGGTAAGTGAACTTACTAAAGAACTGCTGTCCCAATCGATTTCATTGCAGGGACATAAGGGTGTTCTGTGGAAAGAAGATGCCATCTCCTCCAACTCGTATTGGCAGGATAATTATCTTTATTCTTTTGGACAAACAATAGGAGGTGGAACGAGCGAGATACAAAAGAACACTATTGGGGAAAGGATTCTAGGTTTACCGAAAGATATGGGACGTTAAGATGAAAAGGGGGGAATAAAGGTGGATTTTTCTTTAAATCAAGAACAAGAAATGTTTCGTGGATATGTCCGGAAATATTTAGATGGTGCTGGGCAAACAAAAACGGCCCGCGCATACATAGAGGGTGAAAATGAATCTCTAAGGACCTTATTATCCGGGCTTGCCGAACTGGGATGTTCAAGTATTAATATATCGGAAGATCACGGAGGAATGGGCTTAGGTCCCCTTGATTTAATTCCTGTACTTGAAGAAACCGGCCGTTCTTTATTGCCAGGTTTATTTTTAGAAACGAATGCACTGGCTGTGCCATTAATAGAGAAATTCGGGACGGAAGTACAAAAAGATAGGTATTTAGCAGAAATTGCGGCTGGTAGAAAAACATTCTCGCTAGCTTGGTTAGAACCAGGTGGAAGTTACGGTCCTTCTGACATTAACTTGGAGGCAAAATCCCTAAACGGTCAGCTGATATTGAGCGGAGTGAAATCAATGGTTCCCGATGCAGGGTTAGCTGATCATTATATAGTATTGGTCCGTACAGGCAAAGGTAAACGAAATGATGGGATTACACTACTTATCGTCGATCGAAATGAAACGAATATTACGATGGAAACCCAGAAAAACATTGATGAAACCCGGCATTTGGCAGCATTGTCTTTCCATGATGTTGAAATTCCCATGGGTCAGGTACTTGGATCCATGCATCAAGGTTGGGATGCCCTCCAAGAAGGGTTACTTTCTTTCAATGCAGCTCTCTCAGCAGTAATTGTCGGGTGTATGGAGAAAGTGGTAGAGATGGCAGCAGAGTATGCGAAGATCCGTGAACAATTTGGTCAGCCCATAGGAAGATTCCAAGCGATTAAACATAGAATCGTCGATATGAAAATGGATCTCGAAACAGCTAGATCTTTAGCTTATTATGCTAACTGGGCTTTGGAAAGCGGTGCAGAAGATCGTGTTCAAGCCGTTTCCTGCGCACGAATATTTGCCACGAAAGCATTCGTACGTATTTCGTCAGACAATATTCAGATTCATGGCGGAATCGGATTTACAGAAGAAATTGATTGTCATCTTTTTGTTAAGCGTGCCAGATTCTATGAGAATTATTTAGGAAGTACTGAACAATATTACAAACAGGCAGCTACAGCATTAGGTTGGTAGAAAAATAGAATGGGTTACATTCGTGCTTTACTAAGCCGAAGGGTGGAGATGAACGTTGGAAATTTCATATAAAGTGAAAGAGTTTCAGAATATGATTAATGGCGATCTGGTTCCCGCTTCTTCCGGGAAGCGGATTGAAAGCTACGATCCGTCAACTGGCAAGGTTTGGGCAACCATTCCTTGCAGTATGGCACAAGATGCTGAAGCGGCGGTAGAAGCGGCCCGAAGTGCTTTTGCCGATTGGTCCATGAGACCAGCTATGGACCGGGCAGCTTACCTGAGGAAAATAGGTGATTTAGTCGTAAAGCATGGTGAAGAGCTAGCTGAGTTGGAATCTAGAGACAATGGTTGGGTGATCAGGGAAACGAGCCACGGCCTCATTCCCAGCTTAGCAAGCCTTTGGTATGATGCAGCAGGTGCTACAGCTATTGGGAGTACGGGAGATACTGTCCAATTGGGACCTGCAAGTGTAGGTTATTCATTGAGGGAACCTTTAGGGGTAGTAGTAGGAATCCTTCCATGGAACTCACCGCTTTTCACGTTTACCATTAAAGCGGCTTATGCGATTGCAGCAGGAAATGCTGTCGTTATCAAACCATCAGAGTTGGCTTCTATCGCGTCATTACGATATGGAGACCTGATTAATGAAATCCTCCCGCCAGGAATCCTGAATGTCGTATCAGGAACCGGAGCGGAAGTAGGAGATACTCTAGTTAAACATCCAGATGTGAACAAAATCAGTTTGACTGGTTCTGGAGGAACGGCAAGGGCGATAGCACAATCGACCGCACGAAATCCTAAGCCCATGATTTTGGAGCTTGGTGGGAAATCGCCAAACATAGTCTTTGCGGATGCTAACCTTGAAAAAGCAGCACAAGGGGTGACGAACTATGGGATATTTAGCGGCAACGCAGGCCAACTATGTGTAGGCGGATCGAGGATTTTGATTCAAAGGTCCATATTCGATGAAATGATCATTAGGATGAAAGAAGTGATGGAACAGCAAATTCATCTGGGTGATCCAATGAATCCAGCCACTTCAATGGGACCGATCGCTAACGCTGCTCAATATGAAAAAGTCCTCTCATATATAGAATTAGGCAAAAAGGAAGGAGGGGAAATCATCATCGGTGGCCGTCATGGAGGTGTCAGCCTAATACCTGATGAACCCGAATTAGCTGATGGCTATTGGGTTGAGCCAACACTGATCAAGGTCAATAGTAATTCTCTCCGTATCTGTCAAGAGGAAATCTTCGGTCCGGTAGCGACCGTTATCCCCTTTGATACGGAAGAGGAAGCCCTCACCATAGCTAATGACAGTGATTATGGTTTAGGAGCTGGAGTATGGACCTCGAATTTGGATCGGGCACATCGGATGGTACGCAAACTGGAATCGGGTAATGTGTGGGTGAACTTGTTTCGCAGGGTGGGACCTGAACTCCCATTCGGAGGCCAAAAAAGCAGTGGATTCGGAACGGATACCATTCTTGAATATACCCGTGAGAAGACCATTTATATGGAAATAGGATGAGGGAATTCGCTGTAAATAGTGGACTGGGGGTTCTGTAGATGGCACAAGATTCTAATGGCATTTTTTATGGATGGTATGTGGTGTTGTGTGGCTTTTTCATAATGTTCGCCGGTTTCTCGATAATAAATTCCCTGCACAGTTTGTTCATGGTCCCGGTTACAGAAGATTTAGGAATAAGCAGAACAACTTTTTCCATTGCACTTTCCATTGCTGGCCTTGGAGTGGCTGTTGCTTCTCCAATCATGGGGAAACTACTCGCTAAAGGGAATATGAAATGGATCATGTCAATTTGCGTAGTAATGGCCGGAGCAGGATTCATGTCATACTCGCTTGCCAACTCAGCTGTATATTTTTGTATCATAGGCTTTGTAATCGGCATCTGTGTTGCTGGCTTTTCCAATATTCCCATATCAATCATGTTAACCAATTGGTTTTATGAGAAAAAGGGAAAGGCCATGGGTTTGGCATTTGCGGGTTCGGGAATTGGGGCAGCGGTCCTAAGTCCGATCATTACAAAATTAATCTCAAATTATGGTTGGAGAACGGCCTACGTAATAGCTGGGATACTGATAATTGTCTTGACATTACCCTTGGTTTTACTATTTGCAAAGAAAAGTCCCGCGGAAAAGGGGCTTGTTCCACTGGGCTCTGATAAAATGGAAATGGCCGAAACGACTGTGGAATCTAAACAGAAGGGCTTAACGATGAGAGAAGCAAAGAAGACGGCAATGTTTTGGATTTTCGTCCTGGGAATCGTTTGTTTTGCATTGGTTGCAGGAGGGGTGCAAATGCATATCCCGGCATATCTGATCGACATAGGGCATCCAGCCATCTTTGCAGGAACCATTTTCGGAATACTATCTTTGGCAAATACGGTAGGGAAATTGATTTTAGGAGCTGTATTGGATAAGTTCGGTACAGCTGGCGGTGCCATTTATGTAGGGGTTTGCATGACAATCGCAATGGCAGCACTATTGTTCGCGAAAACACAGGCATTCGCATTCCTATTCGCCATCGCCTTTGGCTTTAGCATTGTGATATCCACCCTAGGGCCTCCCTTCATGACAAATGATATCTTTGGAAAGAAAGACTTCGGCTCCATCTTTGGCATCGTGCAAGTTTTTTTTGTGGCAGCAGGTTCAATGGGAGTGATCGTTTCGGGTTTAATCTATGACTTGACAGAAAGCTATCGTGCAGCTTGGATCTTTTTCCTTTGTTTATTCATCTTCAGTATGGTTTGCGTACTAACGGCAAATGGCATGAAAAAAAAGACCATCAGCAAAATCAAAAATATTCCCGACCAAAAAATAGGATAGATTGCTAGAGCAAAAAAGCCATAATAAAGGGTTTGTCTCCTGTAAACAAAAAAGGTAAAGAGCGGCAGGCTAGAATGTTGCTCTTTACCTTACTGTTAAACTATATGATGGTTTTAAAACTTTTTACTCCATTCCTCATCTTCAAGTGGCACACCATTGGCACTAATATATTCTACAATCATATTTCCATGTTTAAGAACGCCATTTTTTATTAGGGCATTTATAATTTTGGTGAAGCGGTCATCATCTGCGTCCTGTTTCTTACGTGAAAGGGTTATCCGAATGGTTGGGGACACTTCATAATCTTTATAGCTGGCTGGTTTATTCGGATCAATCTTCAATTCTTTCCCGATTTTCTCATCAAAGACCAAGAGTAATTGATTATGATCGCCTATTTCTTCCTGAATCTCCTTCCACTCATCACTCTCTGCAATATCTCCCATTTCTTTGGAAATCAATACGTCACCAAGTTCTTTTTCAACATAAGGCCTTATTTCTTTTTCTGCTTCATCTTGCCATTTATCTGATATGAATGTGTCCTCCATTTCCCCTGTTTCCTCATTAAAGAAAACCAGAAATTGAGTATCATATTTTTCATGTTTCACTTTAGCTGCATATTCAAAATTGCCCCGGTTTCCCATATTGTCGTATAGGACATCATATATTTCGGTTCCGTCATCAAAAGTTTTCCCTAAATATCGTTCAGCTTGATCCCGGACCTTCTTTTCTTCTGCGGGATCTGCTTTCATACTCTGCGTGAATGAAAACATAAGTATCACCACTCCGGCGACGATGATTGAAAAAATACCTAGTAAAGTAAGTAAAATCTTTTTTGTTTTGCTCAAGGAACAACCTCCTGTAATCTCTGCAACTTATCAATAATTACCATATTATTCTAACATTATTATCGCTCTTTTTACTATGGAAATTGAGCGGATCTTTTCCCGGTGCGAAATCTAAATTGCCCGCCCTCCAAAATATCGGGATACTTTGTTACAATAAATAAATGGTTAGTACCCTAAAGGGAGAGATTGACTTGGAAATCTATCAAAGAAAAATGAATCATAATCGGGATGAATACAGAAAGTTGCGGTGGCAACAGCATCGTTTACAAGTTACAGGGCTATTCGATGCCGTTTTTTCGAAAAAAGCGTTCGCAGATAAAGTGGCTATCGTTGGTGCAGGCAATTGCGATGATTTGGATTTAGAGTATCTGGCGACTAGATGCAACTCCATATATTTATTTGATATTGATATGGAAAGTATGGAAAAGGGTACGGCGAAATTGCCTGAACGGACCCGGAAGAAAATTCAACTTGTTGAAATCGATGTAACAGGCCTTGATAAAGTGGATTTTGAACATGACCTATCTTCCATGCTGGATCGTGGTGAAACGGCAAAGGGAATTACTCAATATTTAAAGGAAACCGAGAATCGGTTAGCTCAGCTTTCTGAAAGTGTTTTTGCTAATTATTATAATGATTTTGATATCGTGGCAACATCAGCCATTTATACCCAACTATTTTATAATTGGGCCAAGGAACTGTTTTCTGATTACGAACACCAATATCAGAAAGAAGGCGCAGAAGAGATTAAGAATGGAATTTTAGATTTAAGGGATGAAATCGTACGTAAAATGAATCACTCTATTTCTAAATGTACCAAGCAAAAGGGATTCTGTATTACATGGACTGATATCTTAAAAATCGAACCTGAGTATATGGATACAATTAATGAAGGGATGAATGCCATCTTTGCATTGGCCTCGAACGTAGGATATGGGGCAGCATTGATTGGGGTAAAAACGTTTATTGAAAATGTGGATAAAAGCGAATTAAGCCTTCGCTACTGGACATGGGATTTTAATGCAAACAAACAGTATTTGACCATTGGCATTATTGGAAAATTGAATGGCTTGTAAATAAATGAAAGGCGGGATAGCAGCTATACCTATCCCTTTTTTTATTGGTTATAGAACCAATAGAAATATTATCAATCACTTTTGCGTGATAAAAGGGAACTGGATCGGTAAATCATAAGGAATAAGACATAATTATATAAAAGGTATAAAAAAACGATGAAATTTTTGACTATTTGTCTAATGATTTAACAATCTGGTGTGGATATAATAAATCTGTTGAAAACAGAATATTCCGATAAGTGAAGGCGAGAGTAAGAAGAGGAAGAGGACGTAGTAATGAGGGTGAAACAATAAGGAAGGGGTGTGTTGTTTGAAAGCTGATATCGTGTTCATGAACGGCGAGGTCATAACTGTAAATCAAAAAAATGAAGTAGCAGAAGCCCTGGCGATTAAAAGTAATCGCATCTCGGCAGTCGGTACCAATCATGAAATCAAGGCATTTATCGGAGAAGAAACAAATGTGGTTGATTTGCAGGGGAAGTCATTACTTCCCGGGTTTATTGATTCTCATATTCATCTTATATTGTACGGTGCCAATCAATTGGCAGTAAGTTGTAAAGCAGAACATATCAAATCTGTAGAAGATTTATTGATCGATCTCAAGAAGAAAGCTTCGACGATCCCAAAAGGTGAGTGGATCCGCGCCTGGGGCTTTAATGAGACCGTCGTGAAAGAAAAACGTTATCCAACAATAGCCGAGCTGGATGCTATTTCAACAGACCATCCCATCATGGTAACCCGTACATGCAGCCATATAAGCGTGGTGAATAGCAGGGCGTTAGCGATTGCCCGAATTGATGAGAACTCAGAGAACCCAACTGGGGGGATCATAGAAAAGGATACGGCTGGAAGGATTACAGGCAAACTCATTGAAACAGCAAATATGATAATGGCCGACAGAGCAAGTTATTCAGAAAGTGAACTGTTGAAAGCAGTGAAAATAGCCTCGGAACATTTCATCGCAGCAGGCATAACAAGCATTCATGAAGCTGGTGCCCATGGTCCTGAAAGTTTCCGTTTAATGCAGCAGGCCATAAAAAATAACGATATTCGTGTCCGTATCTATGCGATGGTCGGTTCATTGAATAATTCTCATGAATTTGTAAATAAAATGGTGGATTCAGGAGTCATGACCGGAACTGGGGACGAAAGATTCAAAATCGGACCAGCAAAATTGTTTACGGATGGCAGCAGTACCGGTCCGACAATCGCTACCCGTGAGCCTTATTCGAGTGATCCTGGCAATTTTGGCATTCTTTATTATAAAGAAGAGGAAATCTATCAAATACTAGGTCGGGCACATAAAAAAGGTTATCAGATCACAGTCCATGCCCAGGGCGACAAAGCGATAGAGATGTATTTGAATTGCGTGGAAAAGGCCTTGAATGAATCGCCCAGAAAAGATCATAGACATAGAATCGAGCATGCTGGAATATCTTCGCCAGATTTACAAATGAGGATGAAAGAACTTGAAGTCATCCCAATCCCCAACCCCCCATTTCCTTATGAGTTCGGCGATATATATATTGAACACTACGGCAATAGGGTCAACCACATGTACGCCGCCCGTGATTATATTGATAATGGCATCTTGGCCGCAGGAGGTTCCGATGCTCCCGTTACTGATCACAATCCTTTATTAGGCATACACGTTGCTGTTAATAGAACAAGCAGATCTGGTACGAAAATAGGTCCGGTTCAATCTATTAGCGTATTGGAAGCCATAAAACTATACACATGGAATGGCGCGTTTGCGAGCTTTGATGAAGATATCAAAGGCAGCCTGGAGCCAGGAAAGCTGGCCGATTTAGTAGTATTGAATGATAGTATATTGAAAGTGGATTCCCAAAGTATCAAGGATTTGAAAGTTGAGTCAACGATTCTGAATGGGGAGATTCTTTATCATAGGGGAACATTAGTAGAAATATAAATCCGGCATGACCATTCTAAAACAACCATACCTTCAATTTCATTTTTTCTTAAGCGAACGCATGTAGAATTTAAAGGGGGATATTGGCTATGAAAAAGCAAAAATTATCAATTAATGGTGAAAGGCTGAGTCGTACGCTCGAGAAATTCGCTGATTTTGGAAGGACAGAAAATAATGGAGTCACACGGCTTTCCCTTTCAGAAGAAGACCGATTAGTCCGTGATTACTTTTGCGCTTGCTGTAAAGAATTGGGTATGACCATTAAGGTTGATGATATGGGGAATATTTACGCTACATTAGCGGGAATTGAAAACAAACCGCCTATTGTGATGGGATCACATATGGATACCGTAAAAAAGGGCGGGAGGTTTGATGGTATCTTGGGTGTAGCTGCAGGCTTGGAAGTGGTGCGGACTCTGGTGGAAAATAATATCCAACCTAAAATCCCGATAATGATCGTCAATTTTACAAACGAAGAGGGAGCCAGATTCGAACCTTCCATGATGTCTTCGGGAGTCCTTTCAGGTAAATTCGAAAAATCCATCATGCTGCAAAAGACGGATAGTGACGGAACGACTTTCGAAAGTGCTCTGAATGCCATTGGATATGCAGGGGATAAAGAAAATCGTTTAAAAGAAGCGACTGCATTTCTAGAATTGCATATTGAACAAGGGCCGATTCTTGAACGTGAATCACTAACGATCGGTGTCGTTGAATGTGTCCTTGGCATGGTGTGCTATGAGATAGAAGTTACTGGAGAATCCGATCATGCCGGTACCACCCCGATGAATATGAGAAAAGATGCTTTCTTCACTGCGAATACCTTGATTATGGAGGCTCGTCAGAAGCTAGGCATGCTTGAAGACGATTTGGTTTTTACGATGGGAAGGGTAAATGTGTTTCCTAATATCCATACGGTTATTCCTAATAAAGTGGTTTTTTCGCTAGAAGCGAGACATAAGGATTCCAATGTCATCGAAAAGGTGGAGGAAATTATTGAAAGCCTTACAACTACAGGTTCAGAAGGCGGATGCGACATCCAAGTGAAAAAATTATGGGACAGGGATACTGTTTGGTTCGACAAGTCCACTTGCAATTTGCTAGAGCAATCGAGCAATACATTAGGTCTACCCTATAAGAGAATGGTAAGCGGTGCAGGACATGATGCGCAGTTTATAGCCAGTTATATACCGACTGCCATGGTTTTCGTACCAAGCATCAACGGTAAAAGTCATTGTGAAGAGGAACTTACTACTTGGGAAGATTGTGAAAAAGGCGTCAATGTTATATTGGAAACGGTCCTTGCCATCCAGTCTCCTTAAGACGCATGTACAATTGGTTGTAAGCAGCTAATGACAGTTTGCCACGGATTCTATCAAACCATCAGTTCAGTTTGAAACTAGGCTTGACTGATGGTGATCCATTTTCGGAAACCTAATTAGGGGAGGGTATAATTTGAATGCTATTAAGCTATTGCTTTTTGTTCCATTTATAGGGTTCTTAGGTTTATTGTCCTATGCAAATAAAATAGAACCGTATATATTGGGGATGCCTTTTTTGTTATTTTGGGTCGCATTTTGGATGGTCATGGCATCGATCATCTTAATGATTGTCTATAAGTTCGATCCTGATAATAAAGGGAGTGATTCCGAATGAATATATCATTACTCATCATTTCCATCTTCTTGATTCTGGCACTTTATTTAGGGATAAAAGCAAGAAAGGGGAAGGATATGGACATGGAGCAATTTGCCGTAGGGGGCAGGGGCTTCGGTACATTCTTCATTTTTCTCTTGATAGCAGGTGAAATTTATACAACTTTTACATTCCTGGGCGGAAGTGGGTGGGCGTACTCAAAGGGTGCCGCTGCTTATTATGTTCCCGCCTATATTTTCTTAGCCTACGTCCTATCATATTGGCTCGTTCCTAAAATATGGAGATATTCAAAACGCCATTCCATCATCTCTCAGCCAGAGTATTTTGCATCTAAATATAAAAGCAGGGCAATGGGGATGATCGTTGCTGTATTGGGGAGCTTAGCCCTCGTGCCGTACATAGTCATACAGCTTAAAGGATTAGGTATCATTGTTTCCGAAGCATCTTACGGGGCGATTTCTCCAGTAGCTGCAAGTGTCATCGGTGCTGTTGTCGTAACTACCTATGTAATGATTTCAGGCATTCATGGATCAGCATGGACAGCCATACTGAAAGATTTCATGATCTTGGTAGTCGTAATCTTTTTAGGGATTTACATTCCATTTCATTACTTCGGGGGCATACAGCCAATGTTCGAGACCGTCCAAGCTGCTAAACCGGAAATGTTGGTTTTGGCAGATCAAGGATTGAGTCAGTCCTGGTTTGTGTCCACCGTTTTGCTGAATGCACTAGGATTTTATTTACTGCCACAAACATTCATGGTCGTTTTATCGTCCAATGGGGAAAGGACCCTTCGCAAAAACGCGATTGCGTTACCCTTATACACATTGTTACTGCTATTCGTTTTTTTCATCGGATTTACAGCCATCATGGAAATCCCGGGATTGCAAGGAGCTGATGGGGATCTCTCACTTTTAAGGCTGGCGATTCAAACATTCGATCCCTGGGTGATAGGGGTTATCGGAGCTGCAGGTTTATTGACGGCCCTAGTACCGGCTTCAGTCATGCTAATGGCTGCATCGGTAGGTCTGACAAATAGCTTTTACAAAGTTCTGGTACCTGCTGCGACTGAAACACATCAGTTGATTGTCTCAAGGATCATCATCATCGGTATCTCAATCATTGCTTTAATTGTAACGGTAACAGGCGGCGAGGCTTTGGCCATCTTGAATATCATGTCATACAGTTTGATTACACAACTGGCACCTTCCTTGTTTTGCAGTTTATCAAAAACCAATATGATCAATAAGTATGGTGCAATGGCAGGGATATTGGCAGGTGTCCTGATAGTTTTATATGCGACAATTGCAGATGTGAAAGTTGCTACATTTCTGCCGGATATCCCACATGTAATTAATGATATCAGTACAGGCGTCATAGCTTTGTTGTTTAATATTCTTGTAACATTCATTGTAAGTGCACTGACTAAACATATCTCTATGCAACAGACCGAAATGAACGATCTGGACAAGATATCCTAATTTCTTTTAACAAGATTAATGGAATAAAAAGCATGATATGGGAGGGCTTTTGTGAAAATTAAAATAACCGCTTGTCAATTTCGAGTAGAAAAAGTATCAAATTTCAATGAATTTCAGAAACAAGTAGAAGACTTGATCACCCAAGTTCCCGAAAACTCGGATTATATCATTTTTCCTGAACTGTTAACCATCGGGTTATCAGCGGCCTTTGGAGAACAAGATGCTTCGTCCGTTATCAGGATTGATGAATATACCAAACAATACAAAGACCTTTTCCGTTCACTTTCCAGAAAAAGAAAGCAGGTCATCATTGCGGGCACTCATCTGGAACACCGCGAAAATGAATACTTCAATATCGCATACATTTTTGATAAAGATGGATCGGTCTTTGAGCATAAAAAAACTCATATCTTTCCTGCTGAAGAGAATTGGCATACTTCTGAAGGTGATGATCTGGAAGTTTATTCCTTAGGTCCGGTTAAAATAGGAATAGCGGTATGTTATGAAGCGGAGATACCTGAAATTTCAAGGATATTATCAGTGAACGGGGCCGACATCATTTTTTGCCCATCCTACACATTTACAGAGGCTGGTTTTTGGCGGGTACGCCATTGCGCACATGCACGCGCAATCGAGAATCAGGTGTATTTTGTTCATTGCCCAACTGTTGGTGAACCTGGGACACCGCTGCCGAACGGTTACGGCCGTGCCAGTATACTTAGTCCCTGTGACAGCGCTTGGCCAGCAAATGGAGTAGTAGCCGAGGCGGTAATGAATGAACATACAGTCATTACCGGGACGGTCGATATGGACGAGCTTTATGAGAATCGAAAAAGTGGTGCGGCGACCACTTTTAAGGATCGTAATCGCCGAAAAGAGATGTATGCGAAATATGAGCCTTATGAAGGGCTGAAATAATCTTGTCTAAAAAAGGTGGTTCGGAGATTATCCCGATTATTATTTTTCACTGTTTTATATGAGATGATTCTCAATGAATGGAATGGATTTGTGTTACTCCTGCCGAATAACTGGCTAGCCGGGACCCCACAGAGCGAGGAGTCTAGCCAGTCGGTAGGCGGAAATGGAGCCGATTTTCAAAAGTAAGCTGGAACTTTTAAAAAAAAGACTGCTGGCTTTTCTCCGAATTTGTCTACAGTCTGCGACAATATTAATACAAGAGTGTTTTTCCTCTTCTATCTTCCAATAAAATAAAAAACAGAAGGAATAGTCATACTAATCTAGTTTAAGATTTGCAAAACCTTTCGTTTAATGGCTTCCATATAGGCATTTAACGGTATGATTTTGCATTTATTCCTCACTTGGCGCGCATTAACTATAAAACGTTTCTATTCTCTTGCGCATGAAATGAGAATTGACTTAATATACAAAATATATTGTCAAATGCATGTTACATATATTAAAATGTTTGTAACCATTTCATATTGTAATAATATAGATAGTCACCCTATTTATACCTGTTATGATGTCTGTAATGGCAGGAGGCATTATAAGTATGTTTCAGCAGAACACAGTATATATAGTTGGCGAATCGAAGGCAGCATCCAATAATCCAATTACACAGCAATTCAACTGCTTTTTTATCGGTTTCGTCATTGATAGTGATACGCATGATATCGTGGATGCGGAATGCTCGACTACAATATCGATTACATCACGCTTCATTCAATCCATGTTAGTCGGTAAATCAATTCTTCGGCCCGATGAATTGGAGAAGGAAATTGAGAAACGGTACTTTGGTTCATCTCAGAAAGCACTGACCGTCGCTCTAAGAAATGCGAGCATTAAATATCAGCAACTTTATAAGTCATAGCTGCTTCTTTTGTCAGTCGCAATTGAAATCCAGCTGTTAAAGAGTGTGTACGCGCTCTTTGGCAGCTGGATTTTTTTATGTAGGTCTATGCAAGGCTTCATTGGCGGGTTTGAATAAAATTGAAAATTTAATTTTATTATCATGAAACTCCCTAAATATAAGGAGGTATGAAATATGATTCAAGATGGTTTGATGTTTGTCTGTTTTTTATTGGCATTTACGGCCGTGATTGCGGTAGCGGAAAAAAAGATAGGAGGAAAGTTCTTCAAGTATGTTCCTGGTATTGTCCTTATTTATATTGGAGCGGCATTGATGAAAACATTTGGGGTCTTTTCAGATAGTGAGTCAGTCGAAAGTGCATATGGCACCATACGAGGACTCCTGCTACCCGCCATGTTAATGCTCATGCTTTTGCAATGCGATATGCGAAAAATAATCAGACTTGGGCCAAAGATGCTTTTAACTTTTTTTGCCGCTTCCTTCAGCATCATCGGGGGATTCACTCTTACTTACGTTTTATTGAATGGTTTTTATGCTGAAGGAACATGGAAGGCGTTTTCGGCCTTGAGCGCAAGCTGGACAGGGGGATCTGCCAATATGGTGATCTTGCAAGGAATACTCGATGTACCTGAAAATATATTTGGCTATGCGTTGATCATGGATACAGTCAATTATTCCATTTGGGTCATGTTCTTGTTTTGGCTTGTGCCTCTTGCTGGAAAATTCAATATTTGGACTAAAGCGGATACATCTTTCATTGATCAAATGACTTCCGAGCTTGAAGCGGGGGAAACCGCCAAGACGGAATTTGGATTCGTGGAATTGATCGGTTTCTTGGCGCTGGCTTTAATTGTATCAGCAGGGGCAACCAAAATTGGGGAGGGACTGCCAGTACTGGGTGCCGCTGTGAATGGAACCACTTGGACGATCATCATCGCTTCGACCGTAGGTTTAATTCTGGCTGTCACAAAGGTTGGACGTATTGCCGGTTCCATGGAAATTTCAAAAGTCATGCTTTATATAGTCATTGGTTTAATAGCTTCCCATGCCGATTTTTCACAGCTGTTTCAAGCACCTGTGTATATTTTATCCGGATTTATGATTCTATTCTTTCATGGATTGATCATGGTCATTTTGGCCAAAATCTTTAAGTTGGATCTATTTACAATGGGAGTTGCCTCATTGGCCAATATAGGGGGTGTGGCATCAGCTCCTATATTGGCAGGTGCATTCAACCGGGCGCTAATACCGGTCGGGATATTGATGGCTGTACTTGGCAGTCTTCTGGGCACCTATTTTGGAATTCTTACATCATATATACTCTCAAGCTTTTAGGAAGGGTTGTTAATATGAAGATTGAAAGTTTAAAAGTATCAGTGGAAACCTTGCCACTTGTCAAGCCATTCAAAACGGCATTACGCACCGCAATGGAGATTGAAAACATCATGGTTTCCGTAAAGTTGGAGGATGGAACGGAAGGTTTGGGGGCCGCAGCCCCTACGGTCGCCATCACAGGTGATTCTACAAAAGGAATCATGATGGTCATTGAAGAAGTAATCACACCACATTTAATTGGCCGCGACATCGAGAATATCAATGCATTGTCTCAGCAGATCCAACGATCCTGTGTAGGTAACACAAGTGCAAAAGCTGCTGTTGAAATCGCTTTGTACGACGCAGTCAGCAAACGATGGCAGCTCCCTTTATATCAATATCTTGGCGGTAAATCGAATGTCCTGAAAAATGATATGACAATCAGCGTTGATGAACCCGAAGAAATGGCTAAGGCGGCATTGTCCCTCATTGATGGCGGATTCTCAACGATGAAGATAAAATTGGGGAAAGACTGGAAGAGTGACGTGGAGCGGGTTGCCTGCATTCGTGCTGCTGTTGGCGATCAGGTTACTATCAGGATTGACGCAAATCAAGGGTGGACAACAAAACAAGCGATTTCCATTATTCATGAACTCGAGGAAAGAAAGCTGAATGTTGATTTGGTGGAACAGCCGGTTCAAGCCCATGATATCAAAGGGTTGAAAGAAATAAAGAGGTCTGTCCAAGTGCCGATCATGGCCGATGAAAGTTTGTTTTCCCCTCGTGATGCAATGAGACTCCTGAATGAACATGCTGTTGATTTACTTAATATTAAATTAATGAAAACAGGAGGAATTCGACGTGCACTTCAAATCGCCGATATGGCAGAAGCAGCAGGGGTGGAATGCATGATCGGGAGTATGATGGAATCGACCGTGAGTGTAGCAGCCGCAGCTCATCTGGCAACCGCCCATCCTAATATAACGAAGATTGATTTAGATGCACCATTATGGATTAAGAATGAACCATTTGAAGGCATTCAATTTATGAAAGATCAACTTCTCATTGCTGATAAACCTGGACTAGGAGTCAAGAGGAAATCCTCATTTACTCAATAAAAACTATTTCGAAAGGGTGATTATTTTGAAAAAGTTAACAGTTGTGGTGCTATCTTTATTTACTCTCGGTATTTTAGTTTTCAGTCCCATTGAAGCCAATGCAAAAGAAAAGGAGAAAATTGCCTATGTAGATGTAGCTGTGGCCACTCTTTGGACTGAGCCTGGATTATTAAGGGAAATCGATGCTCCTTCAGCATCGAACCCTGTTGATATGAATGCCTGGATCGGCTCGATGAATTATGAAGACAAACTGTGGCTTGTAGGTAACCTGGAAACACAAGCGTTATATGGTTCAAAAGTGACGATTCTAGAAGAACAGGGTGAATGGGTGAAATTAGCCGTTGCCAATCAACCGACGCCCCGTAATGATATTGGTTATCCAGGATGGATGCCAAAGGCACAATTAAAAGACGGAAATTCTTTTGAGAAGCAATTTAAACGAGGATTTGCCCTTGTAAATGCCCCTAAGACTTGGCTTTATTCGGATTCGAAACTTCGGTTCAAATTCATGGAGGTCAGCTTCGATACCCGCCTCCCGTTATTACAGGTGAAAAAAGATAAAGTGAAGGTGATGACACCGAGTAATGGCGCAAAATGGATAGAAAAGCAGGACGTGTCAGTCTATCAAAATGAAAATCAAATACCTGCTCCAACCGGTAAGGACATCGTTGATTCAGGAAAAGAATTTTTGGGGCTTCCTTACCTATGGGCTGGAATGTCCGGTTTTGGATTTGACTGTTCTGGATTTACCTATACAATGTACCATGCTAATGGAATTACGATTCCAAGGGACTCTTCCGTTCAGGCGCAACAGGGCAAAAAGGTGGAACAAGAAAACCTTCAACCAGGTGATTTACTATTTTTTGCCTATGATAAAGGAAAGGGAAGGGTCCATCATGTTGGAATGTATATTGGTGATGGAAAAATGATCCATTCGCCAAACAGCTCAACACATGTAAGGATAGATGAAATAAAAACATCGGGATATGGAGAGGAATATGCAGGAGCAAGAAGATATATCGATTGAATATTAAAAACCTGAGAGCACGGTGCTCTCAGGTTTTTTTTTATGTAAACAAGATTTCAAATCTCTTCAACGGATGACAAAACTTATAACTGGCCAATCCCCTTATCTTCCTGCATACATTGAATAACCATTTCTTCATGACCCTCATCACAATCTATTTCCTCAAAAATAATATTTTGATATATTTTTTATTTTTTTTAAGTTTATGGTTCATTCAATTTTTGTAATGTGTGACGAATTCATATGGGTCTTCAAGAAGATGAATGGAAACAAGTTTCAGGAAAATCATTCATCCGCCATTCAAAGCGAACATCCTGTATCTCGAATAGGATAGCAGAACCTGAAGATTCGTATACTTTTATAGTGTATTAAGCTGGAACAACCAATCTGTTTTTACATGATTGGGGATTTTGCCTTTTATTTAAAAGAACAATAAACATCAGTGAAGGGGCATTAATCTTTGTTGTCAGACTGATGTTTTTTTCATATAAAGTTTTTTTGAAATAATTTACTGTAATATTTGTTTGGTAGAATCGTAACTTTATAGCCCTTCTACTTGATCGTTTCAAAAAAGACGTTCTAAATCCTTATCCATAATGAAAACTTCAATTCTTTCACCTGTTTTGGTACTTATATCACTGTGAGAAGAAAGAACCTTACATCCCGTATGATCTTCAACAATTTTTTCGTAATCCTTCGTGTACATTTCACGAAGCAGGGAACGCATTTTCTTTACAAGCTTTTTGCCAGAATTGTGACTTACAAGGTGCTTTTCCTCAACAGTTAGAACACCCTTGAAACGGGTTATCAACATATCATTGATAATATACGTTTTAGTTTCTTGAGGTCCTCTTCCAATCAATTCGCGCTGGAACTTAATGAATGCTTCACTTATTTCAGCTTCTAGCCTTTTTTTTGTATTTATCATAATGCCTCCAATTATCTGACCAATTTATGGGGTTTATCATAATGCCATTTTTGAGTTCTTGTCAATAACAGTTTGTGAAACTTTGGGAAAATGCGAAATAGTTAGTATTTTGAAGGAAGAAAGCACTTTTGTGTTTTAAATGGTTAAATATGGGCTGTAATGAATGAATATGGAGGTTTTTAAAGAATTATATGAGTTTACAAACCTTCGGTGAGGAGCGTACAATAACCTCAGAAATACAATTTGATATCGGCCAAATCTCAAGTGATTGAGAACGGAGGACCCACTATTTTTGGGGTTAATTCTGCATTTGCAGAAGGGATGAGATACTCTTTCGCCATCCTACCCGTCAGCTAACTTCGTCGGCTAAAGCGAAGGAGGTCATTAGACCACCTTGATTCAGGAGGCTTTTTTGTTATGCTATAGCAAAATGGCAATCTGACATTTTCGTAGGTCTTTTTATTATGCCTATAATTGAAAAGGTTTCTTGGAAGACGGATCGTGGAGTAAGCGCTATCGCTTGCTGGGCGTTAAGTAGACCAATGATTACTTTTTCTCCATCTATATGTTTGCTTCTGCATATCTTTTCCTTTTCTGATGCGTCAAAGCTGGTGACGCTGTAAGGATAGGGATTTATTTGAGCAGGGCAGCTGTAATGGGGGAAAGTAAGCATTGGTCTATTTTTTTATGCCTTAACTGACGTTTTCCCCTCCCTGGAAAAGTCAAAGTGTTTAAAAAACGAAAGAGTTTGTCCAATTCCATTCAAAGAAATGGGATGTAAACGAGGTTTTAGCAAAAGGTCTTCGAGATTAAGATACTTACCTTTTAAGGAGGTGGTTCGGAATAAAAGTTTTAATAGCTGTGTGGGAGGAGTGATACAAAATGGATGTGATAGCAATTTTACTAATGGTTATACCGTTTCTTTTCTTTTTAGGATTCATTCATTTTTGTAATAAAGTCATAGCAGATGAGGGAGAGTAGCGAGATGTTTTTAATGATCATCGTCGGAGCGGTTACGCTGTATTTAATACATGCCTTAATATATCCGGAAAAATACTAATGGTGACTATCGGAGGAATTTGCAAATGGATCTATTACAAATGGTTGTGGTATTGGCAATTGCGGTTATATTAGCCGTGCCATTGGCTAAGTATTTAACGAATGTTTATTCCCTTGAAATAACGAAACAAGATCGCATTTTTGGAAGGATGGAACGGTATATCTTTAAACTGTCCGGGATTAAGACGCATGATATGAAATGGCAGCAGTACGCCAAGGCCTTGATATTGAGTAATTTAGTGATGTTCTTTATTTCTTATATGATCCTTCGTTTCCAAGGGGAGTTACCAGGCAACCCTAGTGATGTAGACGGCATGGAGCCATTGCTGGCATTCAATACCGCTGCAAGTTTTCTTACGAATACCAATTTACAGCATTATAGCGGGGAATCAGGCCTGTCCTATTTATCACAAATGGCAGTAATCATATTCTTGATGTTCACGAGCCCCGCTACAGGACTTTCATTGTGTATTGCTTTCTTTAGGGGGTTAACTGGTCAGAGGAGTCTGGGAAACTTCTATGTGGATTTTATTCGTACGATTACCCGATTGCTGCTTCCCTTATCTATTTTGATTGGTTTAATCCTTGTGTCCCAAGGGGTTCCGCAAACATTCAGCACTACTGCAGTTGCTACAACATTAGAAGGAGCGACCCAATATATAGCAAGGGGGCCTGTAGCGGCACTGGAATCGATTAAGCATATAGGTACAAACGGAGGAGGGTTCTTTGGGGTTAACTCAGCCCATCCATTTGAAAATCCTAATGGTTTTACTAATGTATTGGAAATATTGTCCATGTTCCTTATACCTGCTGCCCTTCCGTTGACATTTGGATATATGGCGAAAAATAAGAAGCAAGGCTGGATTCTATTTTCAGCGATGGGACTTATGCTACTTCTCTTCTTGGGCATGACTTATTTCAATGAAAAAAATGGTAATCCAGCTTTAGAGCAATTGGGCCTTTCACAAGAGAGTGGGAGTATGGAAGGGAAGGAGGTTCGTTTCGGGGTGGCTCAGAGTGCATTATTCACTAGCATCACTACAGCTGCCACTACAGGGTCGGTAAATAATATGCATGATACCCTAACACCTCTGGGAAGTATAGCCCCACTAGCAATGATGATGTTGAATTGTGTATTTGGCGGAGAAGGTGTGGGGACAATCAATATTCTCATGTATTCAATAATGGCTGTATTTCTTGCCGGACTTATGGTGGGACGTACACCTGAGTTTTTGGGTAAGAAGATTGAAGGGCAGGAGATGAAATTAATAGCTTTAGCAATACTTCTACACCCATTGATCATATTAGTTCCATCTGCCATCGCTTTAGCGACACAAATGGGATCAGCAGCTATTTCAAATCCTGGTTTTCATGGTATTTCCCAAGTAGTTTATGAGTTTACCTCTTCTGCTGCCAATAATGGTTCCGGTTTTGAAGGCTTAGGCGACAATACACCTTTTTGGAATATTTCCACCGGTTTAGTCATGTTGTTCGGCCGTTACTTTTCGATGTTTGCAATGATTGCTGTCGCAGGATCATTATTGGTAAAGAAACGTGTTCCTGAGACAATTGGAACATTCAAAACGGATAATAGTACCTTCCTTGTCATTCTTTTAGCAACGGTTTTAATTATAGGAGCTTTGACTTTCTTTCCCATAATAGCACTTGGACCAATCGCTGAATGGCTTACGATTAGATAAATGTTGAAAGGGGCATTCCAAATGAGTACAGAGCGAATAGCAAATATAAATAAGAACATTGCTTATGAGGCATGTAAAGATGCACTCAAAAAATTGCATCCAAAAGTAATGGCCCGCAATCCAGTCATGTTTGTTGTTGAAGTGGGATTTGTCATTACCTTAATTCTGTCAATATTCCCTGAAATTTTTGGTGGAATAGCTGACAGGGGGTATAACGTTGCAGTAACCATCATTTTATTTGTAACGATCATTTTCGCTAATTTTGCGGAAGCACTTGCAGAGGGACGCGGAAAGGCACAAGCCAATAGCCTCAAAAAGACAAAGCAGGATACTAAAGCAAGGTTGATTCAAAAAGATGGTTCCGTAAAAGTTGTAGATGCCTTGCAATTACGTAAAGGCGATATGGTTTTAGTGAAGGCAAACGATTTAATACCGACGGATGGAGAAATCATTGAAGGAGTGGCCGCTATAGATGAATCGGCGATTACGGGTGAATCAGCTTCCGTAATAAAAGAACCAGGTGGGGATTTCAGTTCTGTAACAGGAGGTACAAAAGTCATCAGTGATTATATCAAAGTTAAAGTCAGTACAGACCCTGGTGAATCCTTCCTTGATCGGATGATTAATTTGGTCGAAGGAGCTAAAAGACAAAAAACACCGAATGAAATCGCACTAGGTACACTCCTGGTTAGCTTAACCATCATCTTTTTGCTTGTATGTACCACGTTAGTTCCTATTACGTCATATATTCATGTTACCCTTCCGATCGCTACCCTGGTAGCTTTGCTGGTTTGCCTGATCCCCACAACAATCGGGGGATTACTCTCAGCCATAGGAATAGCAGGTATGGATAGAGTAACCCAATTCAATGTAATTGCGAAGTCTGGAAAATCGGTTGAAGCCGCAGGTGATATCAATACGATCATCCTTGATAAAACAGGAACCATAACACATGGCAACCGAATGGCCTCTGCCTTAATACCAGCTAGCGGTATAAGTCAGGAAGAGTTTTACCAATATGCTGTATACGCATCTTTACATGATGAAACCCCTGAGGGCCGGTCTGTTTTGGAATTTGCCAAAAAAAATGGATTACCTGAAAAATTACTGAATAAAAACGGAACGGAAGGAATCGAATTTACCGCAGAAACCAGAATGAGCGGAACGGACTTTCCTGATGGGAAAAGGGTCAGAAAGGGTGCAGTTGATACGATAATGAAATATATCGTGCATCAGGGAGGGAATATCCCTATCGGTTTAAAAGACACTTGTGATGAAGTATCAAAGAAAGGTGGTACTCCATTGGTTGTCACAGAGGGAAGCCGTATACTTGGCACTATATATTTGAAAGATACAGTGAAACCAGGCATGAAGGAACGTTTTGAAGAATTAAGGAAAATGGGTATTAAAACCATAATGTGCACCGGGGATAATCCCTTAACAGCAGAAACAATCGCTAAAGAAGCAGGGGTCGATGATTTTATCGCCGAGGCTAAGCCAGAAGATAAGATCTCAGTCATCAAGCGGGAACAAGCGGACGGCAAGCTTGTTGCTATGACTGGAGATGGCACAAATGATGCCCCTGCATTGGCACAGGCAGATGTAGGTTTGGCGATGAATACAGGAACAAACGCGGCGAAGGAAGCTTCTAATATGGTGGATTTAGATTCAGATCCCACAAAAATCATTGAAGTGGTATCCATTGGGAAACAGTTGCTCATGACCCGGGGGGCATTGACAACCTTTAGCATCGCTAATGATGTAGCTAAATATTTTGCGATAATACCAGCCATGTTCATGTTGGCGATACCTCAAATGAAAGCCCTGAACATTATGGGTTTAGCAACACCACAAAGTGCCATATTATCAGCTTTAATATTTAATGCCATTATCATTCCAATGCTAATACCCTTGGCAATGAAAGGGGTTAAATATGTTCCTATGAGCGCTACAAGATTGTTGAAAAGGAATTTGTCCCTTTATGGAGTAGGGGGAGTGTTAGTTCCTTTCATTGGAATAAAGGTAATTGATTTAATTCTTGTCGTATTAAGAGTGGTTTAAAAATACAAATTAAGGGTGGAAATCCATGTTAAAAAACTTACGTTTGGTTTTTGTGCTTTTTATCATATGTGGAGTGGCCTATCCGGTGTTGATGACAGGCCTAGCACAGTTGACGATACCCGCAAAAGCAGAAGGCAGTTTAATTAAGAATGAATCGGGTGAAATTATAGGTTCTGAAATGATCGGCCAATCCTTTAAAGATCCTCGGTACTTTCAAGGTCGTGTTTCATCTATTGAATATGATGCAGCTAATTCAGGTACGTTAAACTATTCTCCTTCAAATGAGGAGCTCATTGATCGGACAAAAACGGATATTTCAAAATTTTTAGAAGAAAACCCTACTGTCGATAAAGCAGACATACCATCTGATTTAATGACAAATTCGGGGTCAGGGCTTGATCCCAATATTTCTCCTGATGGCGCCAAGGTACAGGTTCCCCGTATTGCTCATGAAAGGGGATTGTCTGAAAACAAGGTATATCTTCTTGTGGAAAAATATACGAGCGGTAAATCATTTGGACTTTTTGGTGAATCTCGAATTAATGTTTTGGAGTTAAATATGGCATTGGACAAATTAAAATAATTTTTGTTGTAGAGAGAGATTTTCTCTCCGATTGCAATAAAACTAATAAGGAGGTGGTAATATGTCGGAACAATTTCGTAGGAAAACATCAGATGAAATTCTAGAGTCGATTTCCAATATCAAAAAGGGAAGGTTGAAAATCATACTTGGAGCTGTAAGCGGTTCGGGGAAGACCTACCATATGCTTCTTGAAGGAAAAGAATTGAAAAAACGAGGGATTGACGTTGTTGTCGGAATAGTCAGCAAGCCCTGTAGTCTTAAGACACATAAACAATTAGGCAGTCTTGAACTTATACCTGCTATAGAATGGGAACAAAACGGACACACAGGGCAAGATCTTGATTTGGAGGGGATTTACAAGCGGAATCCAGAGGTGGTTTTAGTTGATCAATTAGCACATAAAAATCATCGAAATGTAAAAAATCCAACTAGATTGGACGACGTTAAAGAATTAATTAAAAATGGAATCAGTGTTATAACGACCATAAATATTTATGAGTTGAAAGGAGTGAAAAAAGTTGCTGAACAATTACTTGAACTTCCATTTCACGTACAAGTTACAGTGCCCGAAGATACTCTTACAAATGCTGATGAAGTACGTCTTTTGGACGTTACCCCTGAAGCCATTTTAAAACGTCTGCAAAAAGGGGAAATCGAGAAAAAAGACGAAGGGGTGTTACAGTTTTACAATAATGGTAATCTAGCCACTCTTAGGGAATTGTCACTTCGGTATTTAGCTGAAGAAGTTGAAGAGAATCTGACTGAACAAAGGGAACTAGAAGGTTTATTGGGTCCTTCAGGTGCAACGGAGCGAATCTTGGTCTGTGTGCAATATCATTTGAATGGCTCCATATTAATTAGGCGAGGAGATCAAATTGCCAAGCGGTTGGGCGGTGAGTTCGTAATAGCTACCTTTATCTCAAAAACAAGCAAACTCTCAAAAGAGGAAGAAATATTTAAAAGGTCCATGCAAAAACTGATCACTAAATTAAAGGGAAAGTTTATTGAGATAATAATGAAGGAAGATGAAATAGCAGATGAAATTGTCGGATTTTCCATGCAGCATCGAATAACACGAATTATCCTTGGCCAATCCAAAAAGTCGGCGTTGGAGGAGATGATCAACGGTTCCATAGTCAATAACATATTGAGAAAATCGAAGAACATTGATGTATTTATTGTAGCAGACAGGGTTAAAGCATTTGGTGAGAGAATCATCCCCGCAATAAAGGCGGAAAAAAGGAATGGAAATCCATATCACAGACTCACACCTGAGGAATTGCACGAAAAAGTCGAAGGGGTGAGGAGGGGGACATTTAAGATTTATATTGGGGCTGCTCCTGGTGTTGGAAAAACATTTACCATGCTAAGGGAGGCAAATCACTTAAAAGAAAATGGACTTGATGTGGTGATTGGATTACTGGAAACACATGGGCGAAAAGAAACTGCCTCCCAAGTGGGGAATTTAGAAATCGTGCCTAGAAAGCTAATTCCATATAAAAACGTATTATTGGAGGAAATGGATCTTGATGCCGTTATGATACGAAATCCTGAGGTAGTCCTAATAGATGAATTAGCACATACGAATGTACCAGGAATCAAAAATCAAAAAAGATATCAAGATGTAATGACCATTTTGTACTCCGGAATTTCGGTAATTTCCACAATGAATATTCAACATATAGAAAGTTTGAAAGATAGTGTAAAGCAAATAACAGGTGTTTCTGTTAGAGAAACAGTACCTGACAGCATTCTACAACTAGCGGATGAACTTGAATTGATCGATATCTCCCCAAAGGCGCTCCGGCAAAGGATGGTAGAGGGGAATATATACGCTTTGGATAAAGTGGAACAGTCACTTAGCCATTTCTTCAAGACACAAAACCTTATAGCTTTGAGAGAACTTGCTCTCCGTGAATTGGCAGATGAAGTGGATGACAGATTAGAGTCATTGAAACGAAAGGAAGGAGTAAGGGGACCATGGAGAGAAGATGAAGTGATTTTTGTCAGCGTCAAGCTAAGAGCGGATTCTGAGCGTCTAATAAGAAGAGGGTTCCGCATAGCTTATCGTCTTAAAGCAAATTGGTATGTTATTTTCGTAAAACATCAAAAAGAGCTGCGGATTGATGAAGAGATGATACTTAATAAACTCGTAAGCCTTACACACCGATTGGGAGGCCACTTTGTATTGCATACAACCAGGAATAAACGTTCAGTGGTCAATGAAATTAAGAAACAACTACATGACAAAAAAGCTACACAAATTATTTTAGGACAATCAGCAAGAACGAGATGGCAAGAAATTAAGGGAGGGTCAATTGTTGTTCGTCTTTTAAGGGAAGCTAGACACCTTGATGTTTTGATTGTTGCTGATTAATTCTTATATCAAGCAGTATATTTTTAATAATGGCGACAGAGAATTTCTAGAGTTCATTTTACCTGCAGTTACTAGGAAAAATATGGTATAGTTAAGTACAGATTTTTCTTTATATTATAATGTGAGGGGCTGCCAAAGATGATCACTTTTCGGAAACCTGATGTTGAGCAATTTTTACGAACCTTTTCCATTGCTGATTTTGCTGTAAGTCCAGATGAAAAACATCTGGTTTTCAGTACCAATTTGAGCGGCAAGTATAATTTATGGGGAATGGATTTGCCAAACTCCTTTCCTTATCCGCTTACAACCATTGATCAGAGCTGCCAAGAGCTGATATATGATAAGAAGAGCCGGTTTATAATTGCTGGTTTCGATCAAGACGGTAATGAAAATACCCAGTTTTACGGGATTCCTTTGAATGGCGGGACAATGAAGGAAATCGTCCAGCATGAAAATACACGTAATTTCATGCCAAAATTATCGAATGACAGTAAAAAGCTCTATTACACGACATCCAGAGGAAATCCTACCTTTCTAAATTCCTATTGTTTAGATTTAGAATCAGGACAGGAGAGGCTGGTACTCGAGGGAAAAGACGCAGCGACCTATTTATTTGGCTTCAGCCCAGATGAAGAAACCTTACTTTACTATAAACACTTTGCTAATACAAATACCCTTCTCTATGCAAAAAAAGGGAACGAAGATATCCTGCTCACTCCGCCCTCCGAGAAACAACATACAGTGAATGATGGTGTTTTTGTTTCGAATTCGATGATATATTTATTGACTGATTATGATTCGGACTTTACCTATTTGGCTTCATACAATCTTGAAACAAACAAATTCAATAAAGTTAAAGAATTGGAGAATGAGAGTTTTACTGCCATTAAATATAGTAAAGAGAATCAACTATTATATATAACTAGTCAAAAGGGTGTAGAAGATCAATTATATGAATTCAATCTGCAAAATGAAGATTGGAGATATATCCCCGTGCCGTGCAGCGTCATTAATAAACTTGAGGTTACTGCAACTGGAACGCTTTACTTATTTGGCATGAGCGCAACAAAGCCTCATAACATCTATAAAAAAACAGGTGATGAGTGGGTATCATTAACTAAATATACTGTTCCTGGCGTCGATTCCGATGAATTGGTTGAACCGGACATCATTACATACCCTTCCTTTGATGGCCTGGAGATCGAATCGTTATTTTTTAGGGCAAAAAAGGAAATTGACAATGGTGAAATCATTTTTTGGCCACATGGAGGTCCTCAAGCGGCAGAACGGAAATCCTTTAGGGCATCATTTCAATTTTTCCTGAATCATGGTTACAGTATTTTTGCGCCAAACTTCCGCGGTTCGACTGGCTATGGTTTGGAATTCACGAAAATGGTGGAAGGAGATTGGGGAAATGGACCAAGACTTGATAATGTAGCCGGCCTTGATTGGCTCATTAACCAAGGGCATGCACAAAAAGGCAACATTCTATTGATGGGCGGAAGCTTCGGAGGGTATATGGCACTTTTGCTGCACGGACGACATGCGGATTATTTTAAAGCGGTTGTCGATATTTTCGGACCATCCAATCTCTTCTCATTTATCAATTCAGTACCAGAAGAGTGGAAACCAGTCATGGATCAATGGGTAGGAAATCCGGAAAAAGATAAAGAAAAACTAATCGAGTATTCGCCTATCACCTATTTAGGATCCATGATAAAGCCAATGCTTGTCATTCAAGGAGCAAATGATCCCCGTGTCGTCAAAGCAGAATCAGATCAAATCGTTAAAGCGTTGAAAGATAAAGGAAGAGATGTCGATTATATGCTTCTGGAAGATGAAGGACATGGGTTTTCCAAAAAAGAAAATGAAATTGCCGTCTATCAAAAAATACTCACATTCTTAAAGCGATTCACAGCAGTAACAGAAAAAGTGTAATCCGCATTAAAATATTTCATTTATTTACATTTTAATTGGAAACCCTGCCACTCACGTTCCAGTGATGAAGCGGGGTTTCTTTGTTTGAAAACTGGCATTTTAGGTACGTCGGTTTGGGGAGTTAGTAAATGGCTTCCCAATATGGCGTGTTTATAAAATCCTGGCATTTAAAATTCAGAATTCCCTGAATAAACTCTGGTCACCTAGGCATAAAGCGCTATATAATATACGGAAAAAGTATTTTTTGTTAAACGGAGTTGATCGCATTGCCACGGGAATTATTGTTATACATACTCGTAGTTATAATGGCAGGTGTTTTAAGCTTGTTCCTGTGTTTATTTGCACAGTTAAGGATCAAGGATGCACCTGGAGCAAAACCCTATATTTTCGTGACATTTTTGTCTTCCATTTTTACTTTTTCCTATGCTTTCGAACTCTCCAGTACATCTTTGGAACAAATCATATTTTGGTTAAGGGTCGAGTACTTGGCATTACCATTCATCCCAGTATTCCTTTTGTTGATGTGCCTTGAATATGTTGGGCAGAGAATTAAGAAGATCTGGCAATATGCCCTTTTCATCATTCCGTTCATCACCATATTCATGCATTATACAAACGGCCTTCATCACTTGTATTACAAATCAATGGAATTGAGAAGCGAAAGTCCTTTTCCAATTATTAAACTGGTGGGGGGCCCTTGGTTTTACGTCCACTCCCTTTTCCTTTTTTTATGTGTCATGTTAAGTATAATCATATTGCTAAAACAAATGAAAAAATCCTCATTCAGATTCAGGATGCAAATATCAATGATGGTGGCAGGTCTTATTATTCCTATAATGGCAAATTACTATTATATCAACGGATTAAGCACATATGGCATCGATCTTGGTCCTGTATCCATGAGTATCACGTTTATCTTTCATGGTGCGGCACTTTTGACTTTTCAAATGTTCAATGTAGCCCCGATCGCTCGGGAAACTGTCTTTGAAAGTATGAAAGAGGGCGTCATCGTTTTAAATCAACAGAGTTTGATTGTTGACTATAACCATGGAATGCGCAAAGTCATACCCATGTTGGATGAACATTCCATAGGTAAATCGATTACAAGTCTGCTAAATGGGAATCATCAACTTAGGGAAATAATCGACCTTAAGCAAGACAGTGATTTTAATTGCAGCCTAAATGGTAATATAGTACATTACCATATTGGTTTTTCACCTGTGCTCAACAAAAGTAACCTGCCTATCGGACAGATCATCACCTTCGCCAACGTAACTGAAAGAGTTCTTATGCTGGAAAAGTTGAAACAACTGGCCAGCTTGGACGGATTAACCCAAATATTGAATAGAACCTTTTTCATTAATAAATCGGAAATGCTATTCGATGCACTAAGCATGGAAGGCGGCAATGTTTCAGTCATCATGTTCGATATCGATCATTTCAAAGATGTAAATGATTCTTTTGGACATGAAGCAGGGGACGCAGTCATAGCGCTTGTTGCAAATACTGCAAAGGAACACATTCGGGAAGGCGATCTATTGGGGCGTTATGGGGGTGAAGAATTTATCATATGTTTGCCGGATACCGCTTTAGCCACTGCATATGAGTTGGCAGATATTATTAGGAAAAAAGTTTCTGCAAGCATTGCAATTGTTAACGAAGAGAGGATTTCCGTTACCTGCAGTTTCGGGGTGACTCATGCCTTAATTGAAGCTGGTGACCGAAGCCAATCCATCAAAACATTGATGACACGGGCTGACCAAGCCTTATATGCCGCAAAGAAGAATGGAAGAAATTGTGTAAAGATCATCGCCTAAAATGGAACCATCCCTTTAAACCTTGAACTTGTTATAGGTTTTTTTATTGTGTTCATAATTCCTGACAATCTTGAGCTGAGTCATGCATTATAAATGCCCTACTTTTTACTTGCTCTGTATACTCTATACCCGAGGCTGTGTCCATAAGATAGAATGAGGCGGTAATGTTCGTCCATGACTCGTTCCAAGGATTCATTCATTGGCTGAACGAGGCTATTTGATGCTGAAGAATTCATTAATTCCTCTAAGACGGTACTCGATCTCAAGATTTTTGAATCTGTAAATCCGTTTTGTTGAAATGCCTTTAACCATTCGGATTGCGTCAATAATTCTCTTAATTTATAGAAGTCCATGATTTCTTTTTTTGAGGCAGAATCAAGGCTGGTTTCTGCTGTCATATCAATGGATAACAAAGTTCCTTCTAATTTAAGGACCCTGAAAAATTCACCGAGCGATTTTGATATATCCGTGAATGCAATCGTTGATTCGGCTATGATAAAATCAAAAGAATTATTGTCAAAAGGCAGTTCTTCAATTGAAGACTTATATAGGTCAATGCTTAATTTAGCTTGTTGGAATCTTTTTTTTGCATGTTTCACCATCTCTGGGTGATGATCAAGCGCGGATACTTGGCAAAGAAACGTTTGTGCCAAGTAAGATGAGGTTTGCCCAGTCCCGCATCCGGCATCAAGGATTATTGACGTCTGATCGAGTTCTTCATTTTTCAAGAGCTGCTTAGTCAGTTCAAATCCACCAGGGTGTGCCCCTTCAATTCCAATTATGGCTAGTGCGTCTTGGTATGAGTGGTTCATGGCATAATCTCCTTTGGTACATGAATAAATGTATTTTATGCTTTGGTTTCAAAGAGTGTTTAACCATTCGCAAGGAATATGGGAAAGACTTTTAAAGGTTTGGTGGGTATTTAATTCATGCAGGCTAGTCTCCGAATGCATACGATGTATAATCAACGGACAAGGGGAGTGTAAAATGGGTTATCATAATTATTATCATAAATGCAGGCAAGGTGTTGGAAGGCCGGTTGAAATTCGTACAAGTAGAGGAACCGTTCATCGGGGAATCATACACCGGGTTACGGCGAACCGTGTATATATTCGTCCATTTGACGGTGGCGGAAACCTTGGTGGGTTTGGTTATGGAGGTTTTAATGCAGGATTTGGTTGGGGTGCTGCAAATGGATTTGCCTTTGGGGCAATTGCATCTTTAGTTTTTCTCGCATTTCTCTGGTAATCGAATGATAAAAATTAAAAAAACCTGAAAAATTATCAGGTTTTTTATTTTGTACACAATTGGAATCCAACCAAAAAAACGGGAAAGAAATATGAATAGCAGTACGGCTAAAATACATGTAAGACGATTCCTTTTTTCTGAATTTAACCTCTAATCGCTCCTTTTGTTGAACCTGCTTCTTTTTTGGGGTTCATCACAAATAAATACAGCTGATCACTCTGTTTTCACTCCTATTATCCGTTAGTAAAACTGTAAAACCTTGAATTAAGTTGGCTTGATTGCTGAAATTAAAAAGACCTGGCAAGACGGAATCCTAGGTCGTCTATGCGGAATGTAGGATGGCTGCGCCGACGACATGAAGCTCCACAACCCCTGGCATCCTCAGCCCAGCTACCACCTCGAAAAATACGATAGGTGCCGTACACTTGTTCATCATATAAATCCCAGCACCATTCCCAAACATTCCCTAACATGTCATGCAGCCCCCATGGATTCGATTCCTTTGTTCCTACGTCATGGATTATGCCCCCTGAATTTTCGTTATACCAGGCAATCTTATTCAGCTCACCATATCTGTAACCAGCAGTCCCAGCTTTACATGCGTATTGCCACTCTGCTTCTGATGGAAGTCGAAAACCGCTTGATTCCCAATTACAAACTATGTTTTCACCATTTTTAGAATAACACTCTGCCAGTCCGGCTTTCTGTGAAAGCAGATTACAAAAAGAAATTGCTTCATTCCAAGAAATATTCACAACAGGTTTTAGATTTCGATCAAAAGAATTAGGCGGTTTATTTGTAATAACATAGTAGAAATCCGTAGTAACAGGATAACGGGCAAGAAGGAATGGTCTTATTTCAGCTTTCCATTTGCTTTTAATTCTATCGTCCCTTAATTCTATTTCTCCCCCTGGAATTTTCACCATTGGACAGTCAATGTATCTATTTATTTCCTTTGACAATCTACCTTCCTCCAAACAATCAGAATTTTACAAACTTTACCACAAGCAGAACCGTTAAATCAATACAAATATGATGTTTGTATTTGCAGATAACTGCCAGGGAGTTAAACGAGTGCTAAAATGACCGTTTTTGTGGAGGGTATGCACACGTTTGACTCACTGCGGAGCATATCGGATTAAAGCGTAATAATCAGGTGAATGAAGAATCTACTTCAAATAACACTTTAATTTCTTGGGGATAAACATTCCTGCGGGTAAAGGATCAAGTTTAATCTTTGTAACGCCACCATACAATTTATATTAATAAGTTTGCAGGCTTTGGAATACAAATTATAAGTGAGTTTCGATACTTTGAATTATGGGGGAGAGCGAATGAACGAGTTTTTGGAAAAAACCGCGAGATTCGAGCATCGGTTTTGGCTGCAAATCTTAGGAGACCATGGCAGGTTCATCCATGAGTCTTTAGCTCCGGTTGAAGTGGAAAACATAGAAATTGCCTCAGAATTCATTCGAATTTTTGATAATCTCCTTGGTAAAGCCAATTCAGAAGAGATTTCGCAACTAACGGCCATGGCTGAAAAAGAGGCATTAAGGTTTCGGGAGTTTAAGCTATACCTACTTAAAGAACATCTGGTTGGTAAAATAAAAATACATCTTTCACCTTCATTCATTAATCATATGGTGAACGAATTAGAAGAATATTTAAGATTATTGAAATACTTCAATTCAAATCAAATGCCGCCTGTTTTCCATGAACTTCATCATCATTTGCTTTGGCTTTTAGATGCAGCGGGGCATGCAAGTGCAATTTCATCCAATATGGATGATGTTGAAAAAAGATTAAAGGAGAAAAGTGACCAATATAAAAAACATTTTAATGATTTTTATTTAAAAGCGGTTGAAATGGCTGGATATTTACGAACCAATCTGTCAACATTCCCAGCATTGGAAAAAATGAATCAGGACGTTAAATTGGAAATTAAATTATTTCATCACTTTCTGCTTGAAGTGGAGGAGCTTGATCTCAGTGCGCAGGCTCTCGGAACGTTTTCGCCATTAATGGCAGATCATATGTGGCGTGAAGAATGTTATTATTTAACGAAACTCGCTGAATCGACAGACACAGAAAAGCCAAACTGCGATCCAGCGAAACCTAGGCTAGTGGAATAAAAAAGTCCACCATAGGGCCCTTTCTATAAAAGGGGCTCAAATCTGTTGAATGTAACATTAAACTCAGTAAGATCGTTAAATCTTCGAAGAAGCATTCGGTCATCTTTTCATTCTGAGTCACACATGGTTTAAAACGTTTTTCTTGGTGGGTTAACATTAATGGGAGTAATTTTTAAGGAAGTTAATTCCTATCCATATGTTATACTAATAGAACTAAAATCAATTATTAGAAGTATAGGAGTGCTGAAAGATGTTTGGAAATACTTCCAATTTGACAGATGGCATTTATTTTGGGGAATCGTTACCACACCAAATCGCCAAACACATTTTAAAAAAAATCATTGAAGGGGAAATAGAAGCTGGAGAGAAAATCGTCGAAGAAGACATTTCCAAAGAATTGAATACGAGCCGTGCACCAGTACGCGAAGCGCTTTATTTATTGCAGGTTGACGGAATTGTTGAGAGGATACCGAGGCGGGGAACGATCGTCAAGCCATTCTCACAAAAGGAAATCATTGAATATAATGATGTTACGATCGGGCTGATCCAGATGGGCATTGAATTTTCCCAAGGAAGTTGGCACGAAGAAAATAAGCAATCATTACGAAAGCATTTGGAAAGTGCAACGGATGAGTGTGAGAAAAGTAATGTAATCGAGTATCAAAAAAAAGCTGAACAGATATTTCGATATATTTTTACAATCGCTAATAACAAAGCATTATCAAGATTTTTTGAGGAAGCCAGTCATATCCTCATGGTTTTTGCCCAAAGTCAATGGAATACAGAAACGATGGAAAGTTTCCATTTCAGATTAAAAATGTCTATTGAGGGCATTCTCGAAGACGATTTCGTTAAGGCAAAAAATGAAATTCATGAGGCTCTGAATCGTGGAGTGATGTAGAGTCTTTGACTCTAAAAGCAAATTGTCGACAATCGACAAAAATAGTGTTATGATGTAAACGTATTCAAACAAGAAGATCATCACCAAGATTAAAGGGAGAAAGGGAGAATATTATGCAAGCATTTGATTTTACAGAAAAAGTAGCAATTGTTACCGGCGGCGGCGGGGGTATTGGCCGGGCGGCTTCTATTACACTTTCAGAAAATGGTGCCAAAGTGGTTGTTGTTGACCTTTCTGAAGAGGCTGGCATATTAACGGTAAATCAAATCAAAGAAAAAGGCGGCGAAGCGAAGTTCATTAAAGCCGATGTTACAAATGAAGCCGATATAAAAAATTATGTTCAAAAAACGATAGATTCTTATGGGAAAATCGATATTTTCCTGAATAATGCTGGGTGGGAAGGCAAAATCATGCCTCTTGTCGATTATCCTACTGAAGTTTTCGATCAATTAATGTCAATAAATGTACGCGGCGTTTTCTTGGGTTTGAAACATGTATTGCCCTATATGATTGAACAAAAAAGCGGGGCGGTCGTAAATACAGCATCTGGAGCTGGTTTACTCGCAACGCCAAACATGGTGGCATATGGTGCAAGTAAACATGCGGTTCTTGGAATGACGAAAACTGCTGGTGTCGAAGTTGCCCCCCATGGTGTACGGGTGAATGCTGTCTGCCCAGGTGTCGTCAACACGGCTATGATGCGGTCGATTGAAAGCGGATTTGGTCAAGGTGATTCCGCGGCAGCTGAAGCGGCTAGAAAACAATTGGAAGCAACGACTCCGGATGGCCGGTATGCTGAGCCTCAGGAAATTGCAAATCTAATGATGTACTTAGTATCAGATCTTTCCAGCCACATTACGGGTCAAGAACTTGTAATCGACGGCGGGGCCATTTTAATCTGATAAGCAATAAACTTTATTATAGGGGGACGAATATATGAGTTTAAAGGGAAAAGTCATAGTAATTACAGGAGCAGCCAGCGGAATTGGAAAGGAAACGGCATTTAAATTAGCTGAACAGGGAGCTATTGTCGTAGCGGCTGATTACAATGATGTTGCTGCTAAAGAAACGGCTGAAGCCATTCAACAAAAGGGAGGCACGGCTTCTTTTGTGAAAGTGGATGTAGCTAAAGCGGAAGAAGTGGAAGCGATGGTAGAAGCTGCTGTTGCCAATCATGGCACCATCGACGGCATTTTCAACAACGCTGGAATTGGACTAGTAAAACCATTTTTAGAGATGGATCCAGAGTCTTACCACAGAGTCGTTGATGTTGACCAACACGGCGTTTATTATGGCATGTATTATGCAGCAAGGAAGATGGTGGAGCTTGGGGTAACAGGCGCAACGATCGTCAATACAGCCTCAATATATGGGACGATGGTTTCTATCGGCAGCTTTAATTACCATGCTGCAAAAGCTGCAGTCATCGCCATGACTAAATCTGGAGCAATTGAACTTGCACAATTTGGGATTCGTGTTGTCGGTGTTGCACCAGGTTTTATCGAAACGCCGATCATTGGTGATGATCCAGAGTTCCTGGATAGTTTGGCACAACTTCATATGAGGAAAAAATTGATTCAGCCAGAAAAGGTTGCTGAAGTTGTAACGTTCTTGTTCTCCGAAAAAGCGGATGCCATTAATGGACAAGTCATTCCTGTCGATGATGGATTCTTAAGCTTTAAGGGGTAATTATTATTATCAATTAGATTTTCAAGATATCTTAAAAAGGGAGTTTTGACATATGAACAAACGATTCGATGGCAAAGTAGTAATCATTACAGGTGCAGGATCAGGTTTAGGACAAGCAGCCGCATTGGAAATGGCTAAAGAAGGAGCTAAACTTTCATTAGTTGATTTAAACGATGCATCTTTGGAAGCAACAAAAAAATTAATCTTTGAAATTGCACCAAATTCAGACGTGCTTCTGATCACTGCAGATGTATCGGATGAAGAAGCAGTAAAGAACTATGTAGACCAAACAGTCAGCAAATATGGAAGAGTCGATGGTTTTTATAATAATGCAGGTATCGAAGGTAAACAGGCACCTACAGCTGAATACGATAGCAACGTTTTCAACAAAGTAACGGACATCAATATTAATGGTGTATTTTATGGCATGAAATACATCCTGCCAATCATGAAAGAACAAGGATCAGGGGCAGTGGTGAACGTTGCTTCTGTAGGCGGAATTCGTGCGGTACTTAACCAAGCTGCCTACGTTGCAAGTAAGCATGCTGTAGCAGGATTAACAAAAACAGCTGCCATAGAATATGGTCAATACGGAATCAGCATAAATGCCATTGCACCAGGAGTAATCTTAACAGCGATGGTGGAAGGTTCATTCAGGCAAATAGGCGGGGAGAATTGGGAAGAAGCAATGGCGGATTTCATCAGTGTGAATCCTAAAAAACGCTTTGGTAAGCCTGAAGAAGTCGGCCGTTTAGTCGCTTTCTTATTATCAGGGGAATCAGAGTTCATCAACGGGGCAGTCATACCGATTGATGGCGGACAATCTTCACAATACTAATTGAACAAAGGGAGTGGCAGCATTTGGCCACTCCCTTTTAATGGTATCTTTTTAGTTAATGACCCAACGTATTCACATTTGCAGAAAACGAAGACCTTCTGGGTTTTCGTTTTTTGTGGCATATGTAAAAAATCCGTTCATAGCCTAAATGAATTGATTCGAGAAGCTCAACACAGATGAACTCATTAAAAAAACGCCATATTAGGCGCTTAACAAAATTTCAAGAAACCAATCGTCATTTTTCTTTATCATGTAGCTTATCTTCATATTCAGTTTCCAACATACCATACAGACCATTCATTTCTTGTTCATCAGGATCTGCCCCAAACTCATTTCTATTTTTATTCTTTTTATCATCAAGGATTTCATCTTTATCATTCTTCCTATCCATACATATCACCTCCACACAATAGGGTGTCTCATTATCCGAAAAAACATACGCTGAGTGACCGGGTCTTTTTAAGTTTTCTTGTGTTTAAAGTAAGAGTTAAAGATAAAATACTAATTCAATGCTAGTAATCTTCTTTTCAAGAACATTTAATTGGTATTCTAAATAGTTATTACTCTTACTATTTGTTAAGATATAAATGTATAACTTAGAGATAACGGAGAGAGATTGTGAAGAAGAAACGTAAGAAATCAAAGAATGTTTTTGTCATTTTTATCCTCATCTTTGCATTTTTGCTACTAAAGGAGATCATGCGAACCCCCAATTACGAAAATGTTTCCACATCAGTAAATACGCTTGATTCTTTTGCGAACGTGAAAAAGTATAGTTCACTTCTCAGGGACGAGCTGGCTAAATACGGGCTTGAGGAGCATACTTCGACATTGATTGCTTTGATGCAGCAAGAAAGCCGGGGACGGGGCGGTGACCCAATGCAGGCATCTGAGTCAGCGGGTCTTGATCCAAATACGATCACAGATCCAACGGAAAGCATTAAGTATGGAGTGAAACATTTTAAGAGAATCAATGAATATGGCAATGAAAAGGACGTGGATTTTGCCACGATCATCCAAGCATATAACATGGGAATTGGTTATATTGATTTCGTTGCGGAAAAAGGGGGCAAGCATACTGAGGCGCTTGCGAAGAAGTTTTCCATGCTTCAGGTCGAAAAAAACCCTACCCTTTATGATTGCGGCGGAGACAAAGAGAATTTTCGATACCCATATTGCTACGGTGATTACTCATACAGTGCAAAAGTATCTAAGAACATTGAGGAGCTTGACGACAGTATATCGGCTCAAGCTGATGGTGAGTGAGGGAGAACAAAAAGCCTACTGAACGAAGTAGGCTTTTTGTTTGTCATTTGTTGTTCAACCATGGAAGGAGGTCATTATGTTTATAGAGTTTCTCGGATTCTGAAATGGTTTGTGAAAGAAGAATATCAATGGAATCAAGTAAAGAGTTTAGGGCTAGTTTAACAGAGCCACTCTCATATTGCTCTAATGGCAAAGGTAACTCTTCCTCGTCTAAAATAAAATGTTCCCCATCCGGAAGCACTAAGATATCAATGATCAAATCCTCAAAGGAAACCAACTTATCCTCCATATATGTATTCCTTACAATATTAAAATAGGATCCTAAATAATGCCCTTCGTTATCTCTCCAGATGTATAAATTATAAGGACGGTCTTTCCAATAATGAGCAATCGTATAACTGCCTATAGGAATGGTTAGTTTTATAGAACCCGCTTTCATCGTGAACGTATCCATGATTTCATGAAAAAGCACGACATGTTGCTTTTGTGCTTTTAACAGCAAACAGTTATATTCCACAACTACTGAGTCATAGCGGATTTTTCTTTCTATTATTTCATCGCCACGCTGTAGTGCTGGTGTAAATATATTGTCCATCGTTTCTATTCTCCCTTAAAAACTATCTAGATCATTTATTTCATTATACTCAATAAGGTTTTTCTTTTCTAATGGCTCTTTTCGTAAAGATAGTTGTTTTTAAAAACTAAACGATTTAAGGGTGATTGGAGCGCAAGTGCGAGACTCCTGCGGGAGCAACGGGACAGGTGAGACCCCACAGGCTCACCGCCCCGCCCCTCGGAAAGCGAGCATCTGGAGGGGAAATCAACCACACGGCTTTACTTGGTAAATAGCAACAAAGCATGCGAAAAAAGCCTTTCTAATAGGTGGATCGCCAGGAAATGAGGATTAACAGCTTCAAGGAAATTTAAATCTCAAAACCTAATTTCACACCTGAAGTACCAAGAAAATAGGCTTAATTCACTTCAAATTCATACGCTTCTGGAATAAACACAACTTACGAGATAGTTGTTTCCTAGATCCTATCCCATAAACGCCTGCTTTAACGCTTTAATGTCAATTTTCTTCATTTGGAGCAGCGCTTTCATTAGTCTTTCCGATTTTTCAGGATTCGGGTCGTTTACCATTTCGGTTAGTTCCTCAGGGACAATTTGCCATGAAACACCAAATCGATCTTTCAGCCAACCGCACACTTGGGCTTTTTCGTCTCCGCCTTCGGAAAGTTTTCCCCAATAATAATCCAAATCTTCTTGATCCTCGCAATGGATGATAAATGATATTGCCTCTGTGAATTTGAATTGAGGACCGCCATTCATTGCTACGAATGCTTGTCCTTCCAATTCAAATTCCACGGTCATCACTGATCCCTCTTGCTTCCCGTGGATTTGATTCCCTTCATTTCCATAGCGAGTGATTCTTCCAATCTTAGAATTTCCGAAGATGGAAGTGTAGAACTTTGCCGCCTCTTCAGCTTGAGTATCAAACCACAAGTTAGTTGTGATTTTTTGAATTTTATTTTTCATAATTTCTCCTTTTCGATTACATATTTAGCAAGTCTTTGATAACTAAACCCTTCAGTTATTGAGGTAATAAGTGAAATTTGTTTTTTTGATTATGGATGTACCCTTGTCAGGAAACAAGAAAATAAGCGTTAGGTTGAAGTTATAAATCGTTTTGAGAATTCAATTTTTACTAGCCAATCATTTAACTGATAACCTTTATATAGCATCCCCTAAGGGTTAACGAAAAATTGTTTCCTTAGTTATAGAATCTTTGCCCTTGGTGATGGAAATACAAAAAGGATATAGAAACTTTTCACCAGTGAAAAGACCTATATCCAAATCGAAGATTAATCAATAAAGGCTCATCTTCATTTCTTAGCTCTCGAAGTTAAATTGCCAATTGATTCCGAATTTATCGGTTAACTGACCGTAAATTTTACTCCAGAATGTTTCTTGGAGCTCCAGACCAACCGTTCCTCCTACACTTAGTTTGTTAAAGATCGATTTAATTTCTTCCAAATCATTACCGACATATGCCAGGCTGATATTGTTACCTTCAACAAAGGGCATACCAGGAAAAGTATCGGAAAACATGACATTGCTTCCATTAATATTCAGCCTTGTATGCATGACTAAATTTTTCGCTTCTTCTGGAAGGGGAAATTCCGGATTAGGAGGTGTTTCACCAAAGGTCATGATATTTGGTTGCTCCGTTCCAAAAACCTCTGCGTAAAACTCTACTGCTTCTCGGCAATTCCCATTAAAATTAAGATATGCATCAACTGACATTTATCTCACTCCTATTTTTTTATTTATTATTCGTTGCTACAAGTTTAATGACATCATGTTTCATTATTACCTGACGAAAAATTCCGGTGGTTCAATTCCGAGCGTTCTAAGATAGATATACCCTTGTCCCCTATGATGGATTTCATTTTCCAAAGCATATTGAAGTCTATCAAAGTGGCTTTGTGAGGGACCAAAAAAGGGATCCTTTTCCACGACTGCAAGCGTTTCCTCAGTCATTTCCTCCCACAGTTTCCTAGTATCAGCCCTTACCGCTTCGCATGCTGAAACTAGTTCCTCTTTGGTGGAAATCCCAGCAAACGAATCTGGATACTCCCAAACACTAAGTGCAATTCCACGCATATATCCAGTCTCAATGTTCATGATTTCTTTAACCATCTCTGCGAAAGGGCGAAGCTTCCCAGCCGGGGTATAGTGAAATAATTCCTCTTCAGGAAAGGCTTCAACCACCCGCATCGTTAATCTCCTGTTGCCTTCTAATATATTTAGCAAACCCTCTTTCGATAGAACCACCATTTCACTCTCCTTTGAGAAATACTCTGTATAGAAGTTCTGGGGAAAATCGAAAAGTCCTGCTACTCCTGCAATTTTCTTTATGTAAAGTTTGTACAGCTTTTTTTTCTAACGGGGGCATCTTCTTAAAATAACATTTTTCTTTTACACTTGATAAAATGAATAGGAGCAAAACCACAGAGATGGTTTTTACTCCCATAAGAGATGGAGTTATGGAACGATTAACGGTGATAGCGCAATATCTGGAAGGGAATTCGCACATACAGATTACTTAGATCATGCAGAAGTGATAATTAAGCAATATTCGTAAGAAATTGACTTCCAAAAGCCGGGAAATGGAATCTTGGTAAATATTGATTAAATTTTGGATTTATTATACCATTCAATTAGTTATCTAGTTCCAACCAACAATATGCTTATACTTAATGGATATCATTAATCACGGAGCCAGAAGAAAGGAAGAGAAGCAAATGATTAATAAAGTCGGTCAAATCATGTTATATGTAAATAACCAAGACGAGTCATTGAAATTTTGGACGGAAAAATTCGGTTTTAGTGTAATTTCTGAAGAAGATAACGGCCAAGGGCTAAGATGGATTGAAATAGCCCCAACAAAGGAAGCGCAAACGAGTATCATCCTGCATAATAAGGAATTCATCGCTAAAATGCAGCCGGAATTAAATCTTAATACACCTTCGTTAATGTTTTACTCGGATAATCTTGATGAATTATATAAAGACTTTTCTGAGAAGAATATCAAAGTCGGGGAACTTGTGAATATGCCATCTGGAAGAGTCTTCAATTTTGCTGATAACGAAGATAATTACTTTGCGGTCATGGAAAAGAAGTAAATCATTTAACTATAAATAAAGAACATCAAAACGACTCGAAATACTATTTTTAGTCATTTTGATGTTTTTTTATACTACTATTTAGTCTGCAGGCCTTGGCCCAGAAAGAAGTCCAGAGTTCTCAACCGTCTTGATCGGCCGAACGGTTATGTCCCCATTCACATAAATTTGACAAGATAAACGCAAATGATCTTCCATTCCTTTTTCTTCAAAGATCTTTTTTTCTTTATGTGTGACCTCCAAAAAATCACCTGCCAAAATTTCCACTCTGCAAGTTGTACATTTAGCCTTCCCGCCGCAGCGGTGGAGAATATTAATACCGTTATCTTCCAATGCTAATACTAGCTTTTTTCCATTTTCAACTTCAAACGTTCCTTGGTCAAATACTGTTACGCAAGGCATCTAATACCACCTCTTATTATAAGATATCTTTCAACAGGTCATTTATATATCTATTCTCTTACCTTGTCCATATGACATAAAAAAATGTGAAGTCAATTACTGAATGATAGTTAAGATGAATAATTAATTATCTTGAAGACAAACTTTAAGTACAATCATAATTATAAATTTAACAAGGTATAAACAGAGCTAAGGAAAATTAGAATGTTCTTTTAGAGAGCCATTTAAGATTTAAAGAGGTGAAATAATAAAAGGGAGGTGCATGCCTGTGACTAATGGCAATTGTGATTTTTCACCAATGAAACAAATGTTAAAAGAGGATATTCGTCAAGTAATATCGTCATTACAGGATAACTTAGAAGCAATGGGTGATGAAAATTATTGTCTTCTTGGAAATTTCGAGAAAATAAAGGAAAAATTTATATACATCGATATGAAAGCAGCAACCTTTTATTTGAACTGTTATTTGTCACCGTTTACGGACAAATATCCTGAGTTATCAACTTGCGTACAAAATTTGTCGAATTTGAGACATGGCGGCTTGATTGTGATTCAACGTGGAGACCCTATTGATTCATTGATTCAACCCGGTATTTCAATAGGAGCGGAGTTAACCCATTCTTTATTGGAATCAATTTTTTTCCCTGGAAATCCACTACATGATGGCGCCGTATTGGTTAGTCAAAATCAAATTGTTTCCGCAGCAAATGTCCTTCCGCTTTCAGACAGATCAACAGGGGGAAAAAAACTTGGAACACGCCATCGTTCTGCTTTAGGTTTATCTGAACGAAGTGATGCCCTTGTATTGGTGGTATCAGAGGAAACAGGAAGAGTTTCATTTGCATTTAATGGGAATCTGTACCCAATTAATGCCCATGGGCCTATATAGAATTTTTGAAACAATAATGTTGTAGGTTATTCATCCCCCGGAAAAATAATCATTTTGGGTAAAGGATAACGTATTTTTATCAATTTTGTCATTCAAAAGCTTATTTTCCTCGGAATTACAGGTACGGAATAGGTTATGAATTAATGAACCCGGTGATTTTTACCGGGTTTTTGGTTGCTTTTTATATAAAAAAAGGCATATGATAACTAAGGAGTCTCAAGCAGAAAAGTTATAAAACGAAAGAGGATTTTAAATGATAACCATTAAAAGTGAACGAGAAATAAATTTGATGCATGAAGCGGGCAAACTTCTTGCTGCGACGCATAGAGAAATTGCAAAAATGATAAAACCGGGCATCACGACTTGGGAAATCGAAGAATTTGTCGATAAGTACTTGGCTGAGCATGGTGCTACACCTGAACAAAAGGGCTATAACGGCTACAAATATGCAACGTGTGCATCAGTGAATGATGTAATATGCCACGGCTTTCCGCAAAAGAAAGCCTTAAAAGAGGGAGACATCGTTACAATTGATATGGTGGTGAACCTTAACGGAGGTTTGGCGGATTCTGCTTGGACATATGCAGTCGGTGAAGTTTCCGATGAAGCTCAGCGTTTAATGGATGTAACCAAGAATGCTTTATATAGAGGCATCGAAGTTGCACGGGCAGGAAATCGTCTTGGGGACATCGGGCATGCAATCCAGTCATATGCAGAAGGTGAAAAGTTTTCTGTCGTTCGCGATTTTACGGGGCACGGAATCGGTAAAACCATGCACGAAGACCCAACAGTCCTACATTATGGTAAGCCAGGTAAAGGTGCGCGTCTAAAAGAGGGAATGGTCATCACGATCGAGCCAATGCTGAATGCAGGAACATGGCACATGAAAATGGACCAAGACGGCTGGACGGCGAGAACGGCAGATGGAAAACTCTCCGCCCAATATGAACATACCCTAGTCATTACAAAAGAAGATCCGATCATTTTAACGGAACAGTAAACAAAAAGAAGAAACGGCCTTATCATGTGCCGCTTCTTCTTTTTGCTTTATCAAAATATACCACAATAAACCTCGACAGAATATTCTGAATCCCTCACTCCCCCAATAGAGCGAATTCGAAAAATTAGTAATAGGCAGGCAGGCATTAAAAACTTTACTATTATGTGGGAGCACAGGATAATAAGGGGAAGGAAGAAATAATTAATAATATGTTATATAAACACTATATAAAGGGGGTTTTGACAGTGAAGAAAGGGGAGAAACTGTCTGCAACGGTTGAAACGGTTGGGTTGAGCCAGCGGGAATTTTTAACGATTTTTTTACTACACTCTTTGAGAATAAAAGCGAATTATCCAAGGGCGATTCATCAGGACCTAAAAAATACGTTCACTGGAAAAGTGCATAGCTATGACTATCTATGTAAAATATCCAATACGCTAGTCGAATCCAACCATTTATCACTATATACGGATAAGGGAAGAAATTATTATCAAATTACTGAAAAAGGCAAAGAGCTTTACATATGGTACCAAGAAAATTTCCTGGAACGGTTTTCCGAAGTGAAAAAGGTCATTGATCGCTTCATGTTCGATTTAAGGGGTTCTGGTGAAAACCCACCGGTTATTAATGAACTGCCAGAAGAATACAGGTCGTATTTCTCGAAAATAATATCGGTGAAAGACCTTGTCCGTTATGTAACTTTAAAAGCCGCTTTCACTAAGAAGCCTATTTATATGGGGGAAATTGGCGATCTGCTTAAAAATCAGTTCGGTTGGATCGCTTCAAACGGGTATTTATACGATTTATCTCATGAAATGGAAGAGAACGGCCTTCTTGTCGGCAGATGGGAAAGTGAAAAACGAACTAAACGGTATTTACGAATCACCGATGAAGGACAGCATCATTACAAACAGATTGCGGATTCTGCCGCCTTTCAAGTCCAGGAAATCCAAAAATACATGGCCAGTGTTGTTATGTTCCTAAAAGAAAAGAATTAAATGACAATATGAAATGGAGCCCCTTAATTTTGCAAGGAGATTGGAGTTACATGCTTAAATTGGATCGTTCCAGGGTAAATGTTACTTAAAAAACTTCTTAACAAGGGGGAATGACTGATGGTGGAAAAACACGATGAAATGGGAAGCATATTCAGTTTCATTAAAGGCCAAGTAAATAAGCTGCCCATTTCACAATCGAAAAAGAACAAAATGCTCGACCAGCTCTTAAAGTTAAAAACAATGACAGTTGATGCAAGGGAACCGAGAATTGCTCTTGTCGGAAGGCGAGGGTCCGGAAAATCATCACTGATCAATGCGATGTTTGGACAGGAACGGCAATATGTCAGTTCCGTTAAATCTGGAACGGGTAAGGGAAAATGGCTTTGGTACCCGAGTGATGCCGAGCCCAAAATCCGTTTGTTGGACTCCCGGGGGCTGGGAGAGAGTGAAGCTCCTACTGAAGAGTTCGAAGAAGAAACACCAATGGATGAATTGATAAAAGCGGTAACCGAAGAACAGCCTGATGTGTTTCTTTTCTTGATTAAGGCAAAAGAAACGGATTCACGTATTGAAGAAGATTTACAAGAGTTGAAAAAGCTACGGAAAATCGTTAAAGAGAATCACCATTATGATGTACCTGTCATCTGTGTGGTCACACAAGTGGATGAATTAGATCCGCCACATTATAAACAAGTACCTTTTGATGCCAATCCTAAGAAAAAACAAAATATTGATGAAGCCATCGCTTTGATGTCAAAACGATTTAAAGAGAGTGATATACCACTATTGAACACCATTCCTACTTGTTCGTATATTGATTTTGATGAAGGCGGAAATATTGAATATGATATGCGTTGGAACATAGAATTGCTTTCTGATTACTTGATCGAGGCCTTACCCAGTGAAGCGAAGCTGAAGACCGCCAAAGCGATGCAGAGCCAATTCGTTAAGAAGAAATTCGCGCGGACGATAGTGGGAACGTTTACGGCAATAGCCGGTATAATCGGTGCAGAGCCAATACCTTTCGCCGATTTTCCCATTTTGACTGGCATTCAAGGTTTGATGATTGTGGTGATTGGTTTTATCGCGGATAAAGAGATCAATACGAAAACGGCAAGTGAATTCATTGCGGCATTAGGGATCAATGTTGGAATCGGTCTCCTTGTCAGAGAAGGGGTCAGGGCTGCAGTCCGTTTCATCCCAGGAGCTGGTCTAGCCGTTTCCGGTGCGGTAGCGGGCGCGGTCACATATGGAATCGGGCAAGCAGCGATAGCTTACTTTCTCGAAAACAAAGATATTGATCAGGCGAAGGAAGCTTACAAGAATGCGAACAAAGAATATAAAAATGAAGATATTGACTCTTAATGGGCACATTCAAACTATATACTACACTAAGGTGATATGATAAATTGGAGTTTGCAGTTCTGTTTCTGCTGCTGTATGGTTCAGGATTTTCTACAGAAGGGATGATCTTCATGTCGTTTTTTCAATCACGGAAGCAAAAGGAATATATACAAAAATTAGAGGAAGCGATTCAGTCCTTTTCCAGCCGAGCTGAAGCGCTTGATGATTCAAAGGGATTTCCTTTTGAAAACATTCAGGAGTTAAAGGAATTCGGATATCCCCAATTAACTTTAGCAAAAGAAGATGGCGGATATGGCGGTTCCTTATATGATTTTCTCCTTTGCCAAGAAAAAATAGCCGAATATTGCGGCCCAACAGCCTTAGGGATAGGCTGGCATGTTGGAACGGTCCTATCCTTAACGGAGAAGAGACCATGGGAAAAAGGAGTCATGGATGAATTGTTTGATGAAGTGTCGAAAGGAGCTCTCATCAACACGGCGGCATCCGAGGCTGGAACGGGAAGCCCGACGCGCGGAGGCCGACCGGAAACGATCGCTATCAAAAAGGGTCAGCAATGGAAGCTGAATGGCAGAAAGACCTTTACTACACTCTCTCCTGTTCTTGATATTTTTCTAGTAACGGCATGGGTTCCCGAGGATGAGCGGCTAGGCACATTTTTAATTCATCGTGATGTAATGGGGGTAAGTATAGAAGAAACTTGGGATATGATTTCCATGCAGGGGACAGGAAGTCATGATTTGGTGTTAAATGACGTCAGCCTGCCTGAAAAGTATTATGTCATGAAAAGTAATCCAGGTGAAAAAAGAAAACCTGAAGCGTGGCTATTACATATACCGGCTTGCTACTTGGGAATCGCAGTGGCTGCCAGAAATTACGCAGTCGAATTTGCGAAAACCTATTCTCCCAATAGCTTACCAGGACCAATCAGGGACCTTCCGAATGTTCAAAGAACAATTGGGGAGATGGAACTGGAATTGGGCGAAGCACACCATTTCCTCTACTCAGTCGCAGAAAAATGGGTGCGGAACCCTGAAGATCATGAGGAATTATCGGAGCAATTGGGTGCTGTAAAGTTATCAGTCGTCAACAAATCGATTTCCATCGTCGATAAAGCGATGAGGGTCGTCGGAGCCAAAAGTTTACAACGAAATAATCCCCTGCAACGTTACTATAGGGATGTACGCGCAGGACTTCATAATCCTCCGATGGATGATGCGACAATCACCATGCTCGCAAAGTCAGCTCTTTATTAAGTTCTTATTCTTTATTTTCATGAAGGCACTGAAATGACTTCGTCGTTTCAGTGTTTTTTCTGTTCATTTTTTAGCTATTCATCTTTTGTATCTCTGTAAAGTTATGCATAAAAATCCTCTCTAATGTGAACCCGTATCACATACTCTCCCATCGAAAAGCTTATTAAGCCGTACTTCAAAAAGTTGTTCCATATAGTTCTGGGAGTGAGCGTAGCTGCAATTCAACGTCCGTGATAATTCGTTTCTGTGAATAATTTAACGGAATGTGAAAAAAACCTTATCCATGTGTAAGCGATGGTCACCGTCCCTTCATCAAACCGTTCAGTTTTGCATGAGGTGAGACACTGAAATTCCATGCCAAATCATTGAACAAAAAACCTTACGGACGATATATTAAGGCAAAAAAGGTGGGAATGGATCTAGTTCTTTGCTTATCAATAGAGAATCATCCAAGTGTTATAAAAACACTATGTCCATTAACTATTATCAACGTATAAATAAAAAGAGGTTTACATACCATAGAGGGGTATAGTATTCTTTCGTTAAAGGGGTTGAGAAAAATTGTCAATGAATTCAGAAGGTCTTGATAATATTGTTGAAATCGATTCATGTTGCTCATCAGAAAATAAAAGGAAAAGTCACCATTCAGATAAAGTAAAAAAAATTTAGCAACAAGATTAAATCGGGTTGAAGGACAAATCCGGGGAATAAAAGGGGTAATTGAAAAAGATACTTATTGTGACGATGTAATTACACAAATTGCTGCGACCCAATCAGCTTTAAATAGTGTTGCCCGAATTTTATTGGAGGGTCATTTGAAAAGCTGTGTTCTTGAAAGAATTCAAGAGGGAGATACAGGGGTTTTAGATGAGGTACTGGTTACATTTCAAAATTAATGAAAAAATAGAAGGGGATTGATCATTCATTATGGTTAAAAACAATGTAAATGTAAATGTAAAGGGTATGTCTTGTGGACATTGCATTAGTGCGATTGAAGGTAGTGTAGGGAAATTACCTGGAGTTAACTCCGTGAAAGTAAACTTGTATTCAGGGACCGTTGTAGTGGAATTTAATCCAGATGAAGTAACCCTTGACTCTATTAAGGAAACAATTGACGACCAGGGTTATGATGTACAATAACATTTAATAAAGAACGTGCGAATTGAAGCACGATTTCTTTTAGAATAACATATACTATACCAGGGTATGGTTTAAAATATTGAAATAAATCATCTAACATAAATTAAGGAGGACAAAAGAATGGAGAATGTAATATTAGCAGTGAAAGGAATGTCATGTGTGCATTGTATAAATTCAATTGAAGGGAATGTGGGAAAATTAAACGGTGTAAATTTTGTAAAGGTTCACTTAAATGAAGGAAAAGTGGATATATCATTTGATTCGAAAGTGGTTTCTTTGAAGAGGATTACTGACATTATAGAGGACCAAGGTTATGTTGTAGAGCTAAGTAAATTACCTAAAAATCAAAGTTGTCACTAATGAATTGAAAGTAAATGCTTTTTTCGCCCCGGTACGTTTTCTTTCCTAAAATATATACTCCACTGAAAGTATGTGGTGATAGGAGTGTAAGGTTATGAGCGATAAAAAAGAAACAACACTTCATATAGCTGGCATGACGTGTGCTGCCTGTGCAGTGAGAATAGAAAAAGGTCTCAAAAAAATAGATGGAGTAGAGGATGCAAGCGTAAATTTTGCGTTAGAAAAATCAAAAGTAACGTTTGATCCATCCAAATCAAATGTTAACCAACTTAAAGATAAAGTTGAATCCTTAGGGTATAAAGTGGTTAGTGAAAAAGCGGAATTTGAAATATCTGGTATGACATGCGCAGCATGTGCTAACAGGATAGAAAAACGTTTAAACAAGTTAGATGGAGTTCAAAATGCAACTGTGAACTTCGCCTTAGAATCAGCCCTTGTAGAATATAATCTTGATGAAGTTTCGGTCCCGGATATGAAGGATGCCATTAAGAAATTGGGTTATCGTTTAGAACAAAAGCAAGAAACTACAGGCGAAAAGGTTGATCATAGACAGAAGGAAATTGAGAAACAAACAGGTAAATTCATATTCTCTTCTATTTTGTCCATCCCTTTACTTTGGGCGATGGTCAGTCATTTTGAATTTACATCTTTTATTTGGCTACCAGAGATGTTCATGAATCCATGGATGCAACTCGCACTAGCGACTCCTGTTCAATTTTTAGTTGGAGGTCAGTTTTACGTAGGCGCCTTTAAAGCATTAAGGAATAAAAGTGCAAACATGGATGTTTTAGTTGCACTTGGAACCTCTGCAGCCTATTTCTATAGTGTTTATTTAAGCATTCTGTTATTAGGATCCGAAGCTCACATGGTTGAATTATATTTTGAAACAAGTGCTGTGCTTATTACACTAATAATATTAGGTAAGTTATTTGAAGCAAAAGCAAAAGGGCGTTCATCGGAGGCCATAAAAAAACTTATGGGTCTGCAAGCCAAAACAGCCACAGTTCTAAGAGACGGTCAAGAAATGAATTTACCTATCGAAGAGGTAATAGCTGGAGATATCGTTTATGTTAAACCAGGTGAAAAGGTACCTGTAGACGGAGAAATATTTGAAGGGAGATCTGCCCTAGATGAGTCAATGATTACAGGTGAAAGTATTCCTGTTGATAAAACTGCAGGAGATTTAGTTATTGGCTCAACAATTAACAAAAACGGGTTTCTGAAGGTTAAGGCAACAAATGTAGGAAAGGATACCGCCTTAGCTCAAATTATCAAAGTAGTCGAAGAAGCACAAGGATCAAAAGCGCCTATTCAACGCTTAGCCGATGTCATCTCAGGAATATTTGTCCCTATTGTAGTGGGTATAGCAATTATTACGTTTCTTGTGTGGTACTTTGCTGTAAGTCCGGGAGAGTTCGCAGTAGCTCTTGAAAAGTTAATTGCCGTATTAGTTATCGCATGTCCATGTGCTTTAGGCCTAGCTACTCCGACGTCCATTATGGCTGGATCAGGTCGCGCAGCTGAATATGGGATATTATTTAAAGGCGGGGAGCATCTTGAAACGACTCATCGAGTAAATACAGTGGTTCTTGATAAAACTGGAACTGTAACAAATGGAAAACCAACACTTACAGATGTTATTCTCTCCAATGGGTTTGAAGAAAAGGAATTTTTAAAGTTAGTCGGTGCTGCAGAAAGAAATTCTGAACATCCGTTAGCTGAAGCAATTGTTGAGGGCATTAAAGAAAAAGGGATAGAACTAGGCAACTCTGAACATTTTGAAGCTATTCCTGGCTTTGGTATTGAATCTACAGTTGAAAACAAATCCTTATTAATTGGAACACGCCGTTTAATGGCTAAAAACAGGGTTAATATTCAAGACATATTACCACAAATGGAAAACTTAGAGACACAAGGCAAGACTGCAATGCTAGTAGCCGTAGATAATCAATTCGCTGGAGTGATTGCTGTCGCAGATACAATTAAAGAAACCTCTCACAAAGCAATTGAAAGGTTAAAAGAGATGGGTCTGGAAGTCGTCATGATTACAGGTGATAACAAGCAGACAGCTCAAGCAATTGCAAATGAGGTCGGAATTGACCATGTTATAGCAGAAGTCCTGCCTGAAGGAAAGGCAGAGGAAGTTAAAAAGCTCCAAAAAGCTGGAAAGATAGTGGCGATGGTCGGTGATGGAATTAACGATGCTCCAGCGTTAGCTACTGCTGATATTGGCATGGCCATCGGTACAGGTACGGATGTAGCAATGGAAGCTGCTGATATCACCTTAATCAGAGGAGACCTAAATAGTATTGCCGATGCCATCTTTATGAGTAAAATGACGATTCGAAATATCAAGCAAAATTTATTTTGGGCCTTTGCTTATAATGCTATAGGAGTTCCAATTGCAGCCCTAGGCTTTCTGGCACCATGGCTGGCAGGAGTAGCGATGGCATTTAGTTCAGTTTCAGTTGTTTTAAACGCACTCAGATTACAAAGGATTAAGTTAAAAGGATAATCTATCTATTTAAAAGAGAGGATTTTTTCATGAAACAAAAAAACATGTTGGCCTGGGCGGTTTCAGCCATTGTGTATCTTGGATTAGTAATTGGTGGATATTCCGTATCTGCAAGCTTGAACGGTAATAACGATCACACGGATACCCATACGGCAAAAATAAATGGTAACGAGGAAAAAGAATCAATTAATGAGCAAGCACATAATGATAATCATACAAGCCAAAAAAGTGATGGTGAGGATTCAGGGCATTCAGGTCATGTAGCTCATTCAAAAAGTGAAGTGGTCACAAACGTAAAGTATGAAAAAGGCTTAATTACAATCGATGTGAAGGATAAAGATCAAAAATCACCTAAATTAGAAATATCACATGAAAAGAGTATGCATTTAATTATTGTAAGTGCCGACTTAGAAGATTATTATCATCTACATCCTGTGAAAAAGGGAAATGGCATGTATACTCAGAAATTCGCCCTACCTGAAAACTCTTATAAAGTGTTTGTTGATATTAAACCAAAAAATCTTGCCTATCAGGTTAGTCCGATAGAGTTGCTGGTGGGTAAAGGTCATGGTGAACATGAGGAAAGCTCACTAAAGATCGATACAAATTTAACAAAAACAATCAATGAAAAGACAGTTGAATTAACAACTACAGAGCCAGGGATAAACAAAGATGTGACGTTAAACTTTGATACGAAAGGGATTACTTCAGAGCCCTATCTGGGGGCTCTAGGCCATGTTGTTATTTTGGATGATAAGGGTGAAAAATTTGTTCATGTGCACCCTACATCAGAAGAAAAGACACAATTTGAAACAAAATTTGATAAGCCTGGGATCTACAAAGTGTGGGGAGAATTTAAATTTGATGGTAAAGTCAATAGCTATCCATTCGTTATAGAGGTCAAATAAAAAGGATAAAGGGGAATTTTTATGAACTTAGATGGGGTTAGCAAACATCTATTAATTTGTAACGGAAAAACATGCACGAAAAATGGAGCAGAAGAAGTAACAGAGACCATTAGGGGAGAATTGAAAAAATTAGAGCTACAAAAGGAGATTCACACAACAAAAACATTATGTAACGGCCAATGCAGGCATGGTCCGATAGCTATTCTATATCCACAAGGGACCTGGTTTAAAGAAATGAATCAAACAAAAAGTGAGGAACTTATTCGTCAATTAAAAGAAGATGACAATGTTCATTTAGACTCTGAACTTTATTACCATGATGGGAAGACATTTAAGAACCATGAGATTGAATGAACTGTAACATCTTACTTCTATATCTAAAAAGGGTTTCTGTTCAGGGCGCTTTTCGAATCAGAAAAATTTTTGGACTGATCATTTTACCAATCAGTCCATATTTCCATCAATAGGGATTACTTCTCCCCATAAATACTAAATGAAAAATTGGGATTATTGGAAAAGGCATTAGCATCCATGTATGAAGTATGAGAGTGTCATTGTTTAATAGATGAGTATGATTATCTTTTAAAAGTGGCTAATAAAGAACTGAAAAAATGGGAAATATTCATTTGAAAGGTAAATAAACTCGGAATTATAATAATTTTAACTAGACTAGCGTCATAGAGAAATTAAATATTCAACAGTTTTACCTATATGGGAGGAAAAAATGCCCGTTCGTAAAAGTACACTTTTACGAACGGGCATTTTTTTATAACATTACCTCAAATTCTTTTCTGGATGTCGGAATAGGAACTTTTTAAGTTCCTGAATGGAAATTTCACTAGCATATCATTCTCTATCTTGTTATTATTGATATACCTGTCTAAATCTTCGAAAAATATCGAAAGTTCGGTGTATAAATGAATCTTATGACAAAAGATTTACTGATTAACTTTTTAATTATCCTTTTTCCGATTTTTTTATTGCAAATGAGCTATCTAGTGAAGTACGTATACCGTTTAGATGCATTAAAAGGATCCTTCCTATCGATTTTCCCTATTCTTTCACTTGTTCTATGCATGTTATTTCCCGTTGTTATAGAAGAGGATTTTGTTTGGGATCTTAGATGGATCCCTTTTCTCTTAGGCGGTTTATATGGAGGCTACCGGTTAGGAATCATATTGATCGTCATCACTCTTGTTATCCGATATTTATCAGGGGGTGAAAATGGATTTTATATATCATGCATCTCTTTTCCACTAATGGGAATTTCCCTGTTTTTTATTTCTAAGTACTATCTAAAAATGTCTGTCAGTAAAAAAATACTTATTGGTATATCATTAATATTCATTGTCCTTATTCTCACACAGTTTATTTCAACAGAAGTATTTGAACTTACTATCGGGATAAGTCTATGGAAACAATACTTCTCGATCCATGTCATAGGAATCGTTGTTGTAATCTTATTATGGGAAGTCATCCTCACTAATTTTCAGGTTCTCGAAAAATTAGTGAAAGCGGAAAAATTGCAGGTCGTCAGTCATCTGGCTGCAAGTATATCTCATGAAGTCAGAAATCCCCTTACAGTTACCAGGGGATATATTCAAATGTTAAGCGAAGATGTGACTTCACATACAAAGGTCAAATATGCAAATATCGCACTGAATGAATTAGATCGGGCCACGGATGTCATTAATGATTATTTGACGTTTGCTGCCATAAGCCCTGAAAACACAGAGCGATTAAGGGTATCAGAGGAAATTCAGCATGTCGTGGACAGCATAAAACCCTTTGCTAATAATAATGGAATAAAATTGAAGTTATCCCTGCTCGAAGATAGGGCTTATTATGTCATGGGTGAAAGGAAGAAATTCCAGCAATGCTTGTTCAATATCATAAAGAATGGAATAGAATCGATGGACCATGATGGCGAAATATACATTCATTTATTTCATGCAGCCTCCACCATCCAAATTAAGATCCAAGATCAGGGAATTGGAATGACACAGGAACAAATATACCGTTTAGGTGAGCCTTACTTCACGACAAAAAATAAAGGGACGGGATTAGGCATGATGGTTTCGTATAGTGTTATCAAAAGTATGGATGGAACGGTACATGTATCAAGCGTACAAGGGAAAGGGACATGTTTCTCTATTAACCTGCCCCTACATAGAAACGAGCTTATTTAAGTTTAGTGTAAATTGACGGTTTTAAACTCATAGATTACAATTTAAGTAAACTACCAATATTATGAAATGATTCAATAACGCATTTGATACCTAAGGGAGATGACGAAATGAAATCGCTTACAGATGGGCAAATCATTTGGGAACCGACAATGGAACAAATCGAGCAAACGGTATTGACTCAATATGTGAAATGGTTAAAAGAAAAGAAAGGTTTAACATTTTATGATTATCATGAATTATGGAAATGGTCGGTAGATGAACTGGAGGATTTTTGGGCTTCAATTTGGGAATATTGTGATGTAAAAGCAGCCAGGAAATATGATAGGGTTTTAGCCGAGCAATCCATGCCAGGTGCCAAATGGTTCGAGGGGGCAAGGCTTAATTATGCTGAAAATGCATTATTGAATGATCAAGAAGAGAAAACGGCGATTTTTTTTCGTTCAGAACATATCAGGCAGCAAGAGGTCAGCTGGAAAGAGCTGAAAGAAAAAGTAGCTTCTGTCGCCCATTCATTAAGGAAACTTGGTGTGAAATCCGGTGACCGTGTTGTTGCCTATATGCCGAATATTCCTGAAGCGGTCATAGCTTTCTTGGCAGCATCAAGCATAGGTGCCGTCTGGTCCAGTTGCTCACCTGATTTTGGGGCAAGAAGTGTCATAGATCGTTTCAAACAGGTTGAACCGGTTGTATTACTGGCGGTTGATGGGTATCAGTACAATGGAAATGTATATGATAAAACATCAGTCGTCTCACAGCTTATACAGGAATTGGTCACTGTCAAACATACCGTTTTGTTTCCTTACATAGAAAAAAAGATTTTCGAAGTGAATCTGGAAGATGTGATTCCTTGGGATGACCTTTTAGAAGAACAGGCAGAATTATCTTTTGAAAGTGTTCCGTTCGATCATCCGCTGTGGATCCTTTATTCATCAGGTACAACCGGGATGCCAAAACCAATTGTTCAAGGGCATGGCGGTATATTATTGGAGCATTTTAAATCAACAAGAATCCATCAAGGCATGACTTCCGGGGATACTGTATTCTGGTTTACGACGACAGGCTGGATGATGTGGAATCTCCTTATGGGCGGTTTGCTTAATGAAGGGACCATCGTCCTTTATGACGGCAGTCCTTCTTTTCCGAATATGGATGCCCTTTGGGAATTGGCGGAAGATACAGGCATGACCTTTTTTGGAACAAGTGCACCTTTCCTTACCAATTCCATGAAGTTAGGAAATAAACCCATGGGAAAATATGATTTATCCAAATTGAAGGCTCTTTTTTCCACTGGAGCTCCATTGTCTGGCGACGGTTATAAATGGGTGTATGAGAATGTCAAGAAGGATATTTGGCTCAGTTCATCCAGTGGCGGAACCGATGTCTGTGCCGGTTTTGTTGGCGGTGTCCCAACCTTGCCCGTGAGAATCGGGGAAATACAAGGAAGGGCATTAGGGGTTTGTGCGGAAGCCTTTGATGTGCATGGTCAAACATTGATTAATGAAGTCGGTGAATTGGTCATTACCAAACCGATGCCGTCCATGCCGCTATACTTCTGGAATGATCAAGACGGGTCAAGATACTACGAGAGTTATTTCGATACATATCCTGGCATATGGAAGCATGGTGATTGGATAAAGATCGACGACAAGGGCAGCTGTATCATTTATGGACGTTCCGACTCGACCATCAACCGTTCTGGTGTACGGATGGGAACTAGCGATATCTACCGGGCCGTCGAAGCGATAGACGAGGTGATGGAAAGCCTTGTCATTGATAGGGAAGTGCTTGGCCGGGGTTCCTCACTGCTGCTGTTCGTTGTTCTAAAGCCCGGTAAAGCCCTGGATACTTCATTGACGGCAAAAATCAAGGAACAAATCAGAGGGCATGTGTCCCCTCGCTTTATTCCTGACCAAATCCATGTCGTTGAACAAATTCCAAAAACATTGAACGGAAAGAAAATGGAAGTCCCGATTCGTAAAGTGTTATTAGGGTTCGAGTTTGATAAGGTAGTGAATGCAGACTCCATGGGAAATCCAGAATCGCTACAGTACTTTAAAGAATTAGCTCTCGAGTTGAATGAGAAAAAAATATTCTAGCATGAAGGCGGAGCGTAAAGCTCCGTCTTTTTTCGTTTATTGGGCCTGGTGCTATTTCCCCAACAAGCACTTCTATTTCTGGAAATGGGTTTGTATTTTCGAAGTCAATATGAAAATATTTTTACACGATGTACGAAAAAGGAAAGCTCAGTAGCATAAATCCAGAGCTGCAGGCGTAGTAGTTCATGATTATGAATTTCGCTGCCTTATGAACACCTGGATGACGATAAGAACTATCCAACAGTGTCCCTGTAGGCAATATCCCCAATAATGTCTCATTATATTTGAATAGTATTCTTATAATTAATTTAGAGGAAACAGTTTGAAGGCTATGAAGAAGCAGGAGAAAGGTATACGGGAAAAGACGTAATATCTTTTGCGAAGGTGCAATCGCAACTTCCATGTGGCGGAGGTGGATTTTCATTCTTTGCAATAATTGGTATGTTTCTGCTGAAAGATAAACCAGAAAGGAAACGGTGCCTATAAATTCGATTACACTGACTTGATCATTTTTACCATTATAATGATTGCCTTGAATGTATTTATTAATTACGGAGCAGATTAGGATGGACAAGTCCGATTTCAATCGTCCTACTCGTTGCCACAATCATAGAAGTTATTGTTTTAATCGTTGAAAATAGCAAAGATATCGTTCTGATTGACTTTGCTGTATTTCAAAATAAGCCATATACAGGTGGCAAGCTCACTTGGCAGTGCATTCGGATTTTCGTAAACGTTATATTCGCTTTGCTTTCAATATCATCTATTATCTTTTTGGTGCAAAAGATACCGCTAAAACTTCTAATGCTCCTAAAAAATCACCGGCTGGTACCAAACGGAACCCTATTGCAGAATAATTAGCTGTTGGAAATGTAAAATGCCACATTTAACGGCGTTTTCGAAAAATGATGAAGGGATGAAGAGATAATGAGAAATGAATTAATGGAAATGCTACAATCCCGTACGGATGAAATGATTGAAATTCGTAGATACCTACATGAAAATCCTGAGCTTTCTTTTAAAGAAGAAAAGACAGCTCAATATATTATCGATTTTTATAAAGAAAAAGACGTAGAAGTTCAATCTAATGTAGGTAATGGATACGGAATTATCGTGACCATTAAAGGTGGAAAGCCTGGAAAAAACATCGGTCTTCGAGCTGATTTTGATGCGCTTCCAATTGTTGAAGAAACGGATGTAACCTTTAAATCAAAAAATGAAGGCGTTATGCATGCGTGTGGTCATGATGGCCATACAGCGTACTTGTTAGTCTTGGCGGATTGCCTCATTCAATTAAAAGCCGAAATTCCAGGTACAATCAAAATTATTCATCAGCATGCGGAAGAAGTTCCGCCAGGCGGGGCAAAGAGTATTGTAGAATCCGGCGTGATTGACGATTTAGATAATATATTTGGCATCCATTTGTTGCCAATGGATTCAGCAGGAGTTGTTGGTTATCACGCTGGATATTCTTTTAACGGCAGGGCTTATCTGAAATTAAAAATTCAAGGCAGAGGTGGACATGGTTCCTCACCACACCTAGCGAATGATGCCATTGTGGCTGGTGCTCATTTTGTTACAGCTGCTCAAACGATTATTAGCCGTCGATTAAGTCCATTTGATATTGGTGTGATTACTATTGGATCTTTTGATGGAAAAGGAACATTTAATATAATTAAAGACAGCGTAGAGCTTGAAGGCGATATCCGTTATATGACTGTTGAAACAAAAGAAAAAATTGAAAAGGAAGTTAAACGCCTTGTAAAAGGACTTGAAGAAGAGTTTGGAGTAACATGTGATTTTACTTATACGAATGACTATCCACCTTTATATAATGATCCCGATCTAACAGGAAAGGTTGCTGAGTTTCTTAAGAATGCAAAGGATAAAGATATTAAAGAAGTAATGGAATTTCCAGCAATGCCGCCATCTGAAGACTTTGCTTACTATGCTGAAAAAATCCCTTCCTGCTTCTTTTACATTGCTTGTACACCTAAAGGAGTAGAAAAACCTTATTTTAATCATAATCCTAAATTTGATATCGATGAAGATGCCCTTCTCGTGGCAGCAAAAGCAGTAGGGTATGTTGTTTGTGGTTATTATGAGTTAGATTAAGGAAAAGAATAGAATCATTTGTAAGGTGTGGTTCAGATTACCACAGGATTTGCTGAATTAGATAAATTGAATTTTTATTAGGGTGTGTTTGGATCATCCTAAACATGCCCTTAAAATATGTCATTTTATCAAGGTAAGGTATAGAATTGATCATACTTTATGGATATGTTTTAAAAGAAGAGGCTAACCAAATTAGAGGCCTGGTTTGACGCTGGTAAATTGAAATGGGAGATGGTTTCGTTAACACGGCAAGCATTGTGAAAATGAATGCGTGATGATAAATATAAACCGTATTGATCCAAATTATGTTATTCTATTTTTGTTTACAACAGTCCGTCTGAAAAACTGTAAAGGGGGTATAAGGCTTAATGGTTAAGGAAAAGAAAATCAAGCTAAAGAAGCCAAAGAAGTGGTGGGTATGGGTTCTAGCAATAGTCATCATTGCTAATATAGCAGGTGGTGGGGCTGAAGAGGAAGTTGAAGAGAAGGCTTCTGATACTGCTGAACTTAGGGAGGAAGCTCCTGGACAATCTTTACTGCTGCAAGGATTTTCGCGAGTCTCGAATTTTCTCTTTTTCCATACATTAATTATGTTAAAACTATAGACTTTATGTCCTTTCCCATCTTTAAAATTCACCCGTATTGTCAATCGGAAAAATGTAAAAATGTTTCGCTTATACATAAGCTTGTTTGGGATTCCTTGCGACATAGAAAAGCTGCTATAAGCTTGTTTTTTCGTAGCTAATAACTTCAAATTATACACTGTTCATAAAGTTCAAACTTGTCCATATTTAATTATCAGAAAATAGAGCCTTTTCAGAAAATAATTGAAATATCCATTAAAACCCGATAATATACAACTAGTAGTACAACTCTATACCAGCGGATGAAGATTGTGGGAGAGACTAAACATTGTTTAGCACCGAAGGAGCAAACCCTAAAAAGCAGGGGACTAATCTCTCAGGTAAAAGGACTACAATTGGACGCGTCTCTGAAGAGAGCCATAGGCCACCGAAGGAGTTAAACTCTCAGGTAAAAGGACAGAGGAAGTTAGGAAAATCCCTATCTTTCCTCTGTCTTTTTTTGTACTTGGAAAGATAAAAAGAGAGGAGAGTGCATGGAGATATGTAGATAAATGAGTCTATCCTTAAACTATATCTAGCACCTGCTAAGAAAGCGCTTACAGTGATAGAGCAGTCTCCCAGTGTGCTAATAATTCACACTAATTGAAGGACTGAACCTTTATAAGGAAAAAATTCCAAGTAGCCTATAAAAGTAGAAAGTGGGGAATCGTATGCAGGAACAAAAGTTGGATAGAGGGTTAAAAAACAGGCACGTACAACTCATAGCTATTGGTGGTGCAATCGGAACGGGATTATTTCTTGGAGCAGGAAAATCTATTCATTTAGCTGGACCATCAATTCTATTTGCTTACATGATTACAGGCATCATTTGTTTTTTAATCATGCGCGCACTTGGAGAACTACTCTTATCTAATTTGAACTATCATTCCTTTGTTGACTTTGTAAGAGACTATTTAGGTAATATGGCAGCATTTGTAACCGGCTGGACATACTGGTTCTGCTGGATTTCAATCGCAATGGCCGACTTAACAGCAGTTGGACTTTATACTCAGTATTGGTTTCCCTCCGTACCGCAGTGGATGCCTGGATTAATTGCACTAGTCATTCTGCTATTTATGAATCTTGCAACCGTAAAACTTTTTGGCGAAATGGAATTCTGGTTCGCATTAATTAAGGTCATAGCTATTCTAGCATTAATTGTTATCGGTATTTTCATGATTATTAAAGGCTTTTCCACTGATTCAGGCGCAGCAAGTTTCACGAATCTATGGAGTCACGAGGGTATGTTCCCAAATGGAATAAATGGTTTTGTCCTCTCATTCCAGATGGTAGTGTTTGCGTTTGTGGGCATTGAACTTGTAGGACTTACAGCAGGTGAAACAGAAGATCCAGAAAAAGTTATCCCCAAGGCGATCAATAATATTCCTATTCGGATTATAATTTTCTACATTGGAGCACTTATTGTCATTATGAGTGTTTATCCATGGAACGCAATCATCCCAACGGAAAGCCCATTCGTTCAAGTATTTGTGGCTGTAGGTATTGCTGGAGCTGCTGGTATCGTTAATTTTGTCGTCCTAACATCGGCTGCTTCGGCATGTAACAGCGCAATCTTCAGTACAAGCCGGATGGTATACTCACTTGCCAAAGATAAAAATGCACCTGTACCGTTTGCAAAACTTAATGACCGTAAAGTACCTTCCAATGCATTGTTCTTTTCAACTGTTGTCATTTTAATTTCTGTTGTATTGAATTATTTAATGCCTGAAGGCGTATTTACCTTGATTACAAGTATTTCTACCGTATGTTTCATCTTTATTTGGGGAATTACAGTCATCAGTCATTTGAAATACCGTAAAACAAGACCAGATCTAGTGAAAAAGAACAAATTTAAATTACCACTTTATCCAATTTCCAATTACTTGATCCTTGCTTTCCTGGCATTCGTCCTTGTTGTTCTTGCACTTGCGGACGACACTCGTGTTGCCTTATTCGTTACTCCTGTTTGGTTCATTCTGCTGATTGCGATTTATAAGATGCGCATAACGAAGGTGGATCAGGCGAATCAGAGAGAGGTAGCGGGGAATTAAGAGGCAAGAAATCCTTTGATTCTATTTGCTGTGTTTGTACAGATAGTTGCTGCTCCATTTTTTCCAACTCGGTGAGTAAAAAATCTGCCCGTTTTAAAAAGCCAAAGATATCTGGTTGATTCTATGATAATTCGAAATAAATATTTTAGAATAGTATTGTTAGCGCTTTCAAAAATGCTTGACATTATTATTCTCAACAACTATTCTAAATGTACCAAATTGAATAAGCGGATGACAGTTGTGGGAGAGTGCAAAGCGACAAGCCACCGAAGGAGCAAGTTCCAAAAAGACCCTTGGAACAAATCTCTCAGGTAGATGGAACCACAAATGGACGCACCTCTGGAGAGCGCGTATAAACACATACGCCACCAAAGGGGAAAGGCTCTATTTAAAAAATGGAGCTAAACTCTCAGGTAAAAGGACAGAGAAGGGTAGAGAACGCTACGACCCTTTTCTGTCCTTTTTTGCGTGCAAAAAAGGTTGTAAAGCATACTGTTTTTAGCAGTTTTCATAGAAAAGCAGGTCTGTAGCGGGAAAGAGCACCATATTGGGATTGGTAATTATGTAAAAATTCTGAATTTACAAAAATGTCCGGGAGGGAAAATGAAATGAGTTTACAACAAAATGATTCAACCATTTTTGAAGCGATTGAGAAAGAAGGACAACGTCAACATCAAACACTGGAATTGATTGCATCAGAAAATTTTGTTAGCCCAGATGTATTAGAGGCAATGGGAAGCGTGATGACAAATAAATATGCAGAAGGTTATCCAGGAAAGCGCTATTATGGTGGGTGTGAATTTGTCGATGTGGCAGAACAAACGGCCATTGAGCGTCTAACAAAGCTTTTTGGTGCCAAATATGCAAATGTTCAGCCTCACTCAGGTGCACAAGCCAATTTCGCAGTTTTTTTCGCACTCCTTCAGCCTGGTGATAAGGTGATGGGAATGAACCTTTCACATGGTGGCCACCTAACTCATGGAAGTCCAGTCAGCGTTTCAGGAAAATGGTTTGAAGTTGTGTCTTATGGAGTTAGAGAAGATACTCAGTTAATTGATTATGATGAGTTGGAAGCTATCGCAAAGAAAGAACAACCTAAATTGATTATTGCAGGAACAAGTGCCTATCCAAGAACGATTAATTTTGCACGATTTAGAGAAATTGCCGATCAAGTTGGTGCAAAACTTATGGTGGATATGGCTCATATAGCCGGGCTGGTAGCTACTGGTCTTCACCCATCCCCAATCCCATATGCGGATGTTGTGACAAGTACAACTCATAAAACATTAAGAGGACCTCGGGGGGGCATCATTTTAACGAACGATGAAGTAATTAACAAAGCGATTAATAAATCCGTATTCCCAGGAATTCAAGGCGGTCCACTTATGCATATCATTGCAGCAAAAGCAGTTGCATTCAACGAAGCTTTACAACCAAGCTTTAAGGATTATGCGAAACAAGTCATTGAAAATGCTGCAACACTTGGCGAAACATTAAAAAATGAAGGTGCAGCACTTGTTTCTGGTGGAACAGATAATCATATTGTCCTTTTAGATTTGCGTCCGTGGAATTTAACAGGAAAAGAAGCGGAGAAATTATTGGAAGACGCAGGCATTACCGTGAATAAAAATACGATTCCCTATGATCCAGAAAAGCCATTTGTTACGAGCGGTATCCGAATGGGGACAGCAGCTTTAACAACTCGAGGCATGAAGAGGGAAGAGATGGTGAAAATTGGTGAAGTGATTGCAACTGTTCTAAAGAGTAAAGGGAATAAAGACGTCCTTCAGAAAGCAAGAGATACAACCAAAGAGATTTGTGATGTTTATCCGTTATTTCAACAGCCAACTACTGTGTAAATAAAGGGGCAGCTTAATGGAATTATGCCTTTGCTGAAAACTGAGCAACTGCCATGGCAGCGAGATACTACTAGCAATAAAAAAAACTTTAACAGTTGAACTATTTTGCAGAAAATCATAATTGGGGGTAAAACATGGGTATTGAAACAGCATTAAAGCAAACACCGCTTTTTGAAGTATATAAAAAATACGGAGCAAAAGTTATAAATTTTGGTGGCTGGGCTCTACCGGTTCAATTTACCAGCATTTTAGAAGAGCATGAAGCTGTTCGAACTGAAGCAGGACTTTTTGATGTTTCTCATATGGGAGAAGTGCTTGTGGAAGGGAAAGATGCCGAGAGTTATATTAACTACCTTGTTACAAACGATGTAACAAAGCTTGGCATCAATCAAGCACAGTATACAGCAATGTGTTATCCAGACGGTGGAACGGTCGATGATTTATTAGTTTATAAATTAGGGAATGAAAAATATTTACTTGTCATTAATGCTGCAAACATTGAGAAAGATTACGAATGGATGAAGCAGCATGTAAAAGGAGAGATGGAGCTCCAAAATATTTCGGAGGACATCGCTCAGCTTGCCATCCAAGGACCAAAGGCAGAAAGCATTTTGCAAAAGTTAACGGAAATTGATTTATCAGAAATTGGTTCATTTAAATTCGCCCAACACGTCAACATCTCGGGGATTTCCGACGTACTTGTATCCCGTACAGGTTACACAGGAGAAAATGGATATGAGCTTTATTTATCTGCAGACAAAGCGGTAGCACTTTGGGAAAAGCTCTTAGAAACAGGAGCCACGAGTGGATTAAAACCATGCGGACTTGGTGCACGGGACACGCTTCGGCTGGAAGCACGTCTTGCACTCTATGGCCAAGAACTAAGTAACGATATCAGCCCGCTTGAAGCAGGAATCGGCTTTGTCGTAAAGACGAACAAAGAAAGTGACTTTATCGGAAAATCTGCTCTTACAAAACAAAAAGAAACTGGATTAAAACGAAAATTAGTAGGGATTGAAGTAACAGGCCGGGGGATTCCGCGTAATGGTTACAAGGTAATTTCTAAAGATGGAGAGGAAATTGGTATTGTTACATCAGGAACACAATCACCATCTTTGAAGAAAAGCTTAGGTCTTGCCTTGGTATCAGCCGATCAAGCTGAAGTGGGGACACCGATAAAAGTGGAAATCCGAAATAAACAGATTGAAGCCGTTATTGTTAATGCACCATTCTACAAAAGGTAAGCGGAAATATTTTAATAGAGTTATCGTGTAGTTTTCATGAGTCGATATCCGTTACCTTGCATACAGCCTAAAATCGACTACCTAAGAGCAAAATTACCTAAATTATATTCTGAATTATGGGAATAGTTAAAAAGAAAAAAGAAAAGAAAAGGGGAAAATACAATGACGAAATTATTATCAAGTTTTCGATATAGCAAAGAACATGAGTGGGTGCAACAATTAGAAGGAAACCGTGTTCGTATTGGAATCTCTGATTATGCACAAAAAGCGTTAGGTGATATCGTCTTTGTTGAAAATCCAGCGATTGATGATGAAGTAACGGTCAATGAATCGATGGGAACGATCGAGTCTGTTAAAGCAGTTTCCGAACTTTACTCACCTGTTTCAGGGACCGTAGTTACTGTAAACGAAGAGTTAGAAGGCGCTCCAGAGACGATTAACGAGCATCCATTTGAAGCAGGGTGGTTAGTTGAAGTAGAAATGTCCAATCCAGAAGAATTAGACTCACTTCTAAACGAAGATGAGTATCAAGCATTTACTAATGAAGGAGAGGAATAATATGACAGCCACTTATAGATACCTTCCTGATACGAAACAAGACCAAGACGAGATGCTCACATTTTTAAATATTTCTTCTATAGATGAGTTATTTGAAGATATTCCAGCTGAAATCAGCCTGCAGGGAGAGCTAAACATCCCAATGGCGGTTCCTGAACCGCTGCTTGTGAAAAAAATGAACCAGCTTGCTACAAAAAACAAAAATGCGAATCATTACCCGACTTTCCTAGGCGCGGGTACATATGATCACTACATTCCAAGTGTGGTAAACCATATGATTTCACGCTCCGAATTTTACACAGCCTATACACCTTACCAACCGGAAATCAGTCAAGGTGAATTACAAGCAATTTTTGAATTTCAAACGATGGTCTGTGAGTTGACAGGAATGGATGTGGCTAACTCTTCCATGTACGATGGTTTTACATCGCTTGCAGAAGCTGCATCACTTGCTGTTGCGGCTACGAGACGTTCGAAAGTTCTTGTTTCCAAAGCGGTACATCCTGAATCCCGTGCTATTTTACATACAGTAGCAGGTGGTCCGGGATACACAGCTGAGGAAGTAAACCTAGCTGATGAGATTACAGATTTAGGGAAGCTGCAAGAACAAATAGATAATGACACTGCTGCCGTAATTGTTCAATATCCAAATTTCTTCGGTTCCATTGAGGATATAAAAGCAATTAAGAAAATTGCGGAAGAAAAAGGTGCCCTTTTAATCGTAAGCGCCAATCCTCTTGCACTAGCACTATTGCAGGCACCTGGGAAACTTGGGGCAGATATTGTGATCGGTGATATGCAGCCATTAGGAATCCCGATGTCCTTTGGCGGTCCACACTGCGGCTATTTTGCGGTAAATAAAAAACTCATGCGCAAAATCCCAGGACGAATTGTAGGCCAAACAGCAGATGAAAAAGGACAGCGTGGATTTGTGTTAACACTTCAAGCACGTGAACAGCATATTCGCCGTGATAAAGCCTCATCGAATATTTGTTCCAACCAGGCATTAAATGCTCTTGCCTCTTCTATTTGCATGACATCACTTGGAAAGCAAGGGATTCGTCAAATGGCACAGCTAAACATTGAGAAAGCTGATTACATGGCGAAAACTCTAGAACAGAAGGGCTATACCATAATCAATGAGGCACCATTCTTCAATGAGTTTATAGTCGAGCTTCCTCGTTCGGTAAAGGAAATCAATGCAAAACTTCTTAAGGCGGGTATTATCGGTGGATTTGATTTAGAAAGTGATTACGGTTTTGAAAACAAAATGCTGCTAGCTGTGACTGAGCAGCGAACAAAAGAAGAAATTGACCAATTTGTTGATGCTTTGGAGGCGATTTTTAATGGTTGAATATAATGAGTTGATTTTTGAAATAAGTCGTCCAGGACGGGTAGGTTCAAGTATTCCGGATAGTGACGTTGACTATGTTGATATAAATGAAAAATTTCCAAAGCATTTAATTCGTGACGAACCTGCTGAGCTGCCAGAAGTATCAGAGTTGCAGCTTGTCCGCCATTACACAGCGCTCTCTAATAAAAACCATGGAATCGATAATGGATTCTATCCACTGGGTTCTTGCACGATGAAGTACAATCCGAAAATAAATGAAGATGTGGCACGGCTGGAAGGCTTTAGCCGCATTCATCCCTATCAGCCCGTTGAAACAGTACAAGGTGCATTAGAAGTTTTATATGAATTACAGGAAGAGCTAGCCGTCATTACAGGAATGGATGCTGTAACATTACAGCCATCCGCAGGGGCTCAAGGGGAATGGACAGGTTTAATGATGGTTAAGGCGTATCATGCTGAAAAAGGTGAAACCAGAACGAAAGTACTTGTTCCAGACTCAGCGCACGGTACAAATCCTGCAAGTGCAAGTGTTGCTGGTTTTCAAACGATCACGATTCCATCCGATAAAAATGGATTAGTTGACCTAGAAGAATTAAAGAAACATGTAGGATCTGATACAGCTGCGCTAATGTTGACGAATCCGAATACCCTTGGACTTTTTGAAAAAGAAATTGTGGAAATCGCTCAGGTTGTTCATGAAGCAGGGGGGCTATTATATTATGACGGAGCGAATGCCAATGCCATTTTAGGAAAAACAACACCAGGTCAAATGGGCTTTGACATTGTGCACTTAAATCTTCACAAAACATTTACGACTCCTCATGGAGGTGGCGGTCCAGGTGCAGGTCCTGTCGGTGTGAAAGAGAAACTTACTCCATACTTGCCAGTTCCGCGCATAGAAAAAGAAGGTGAAAAATATGTGCTGAACGCTAATTATTCGCACTCTATCGGAAGGGTAAAGGGGTATTATGGAAACTTCGGAATTCTCCTGCGGGCGTATACTTATATTCGCACGATGGGGCCTGTTGGGCTTCGCCAAGTGTCGGAAAGTGCTGTGCTTCATGCTAATTACCTTCGTAAAAGATTGGAGCCATTCTTTGAAGCGCCATATTTACAAATTTGCAAGCATGAATTTGTCCTATCCGGATCCAGGCAGAAAAAGCTAGGTGTAAGAACGCTTGATATAGCAAAACGCCTGCTAGATTTCGGCTACCATCCGCCGACCATCTATTTCCCGTTAAATGTTGAGGAATGTTTGATGATTGAACCGACAGAAACAGAGTCGAAAGAAACACTCGATGCATTTGCGGAGGTCATGATTACAATTGCCAAAGAAGTGGAAGAAAACCCAGGGGTTGTTTTAGAAGCACCACATACTACAGTGATTGGGCGATTGGATGAGGTCCAAGCAGCTAGACAACCTATCTTGCGTTACTCCAAAGAAAAAGTAGTAGAGGAAGCAACGGTAACGTCATAATTGAATGTTTGAATGAACATGAACCACCAAGGATGAATATTAAGACAAGAATCTCAATATTTCATACAAGGTGGTTTCATTTAAGCGTGCTTATAAAGGATGAAAAAAGTGCCAAGAGGTGCAAGGAGAAAATAGTCTTGAGAACTAAAAAGACAGAGCAAAGAAGAAACTCTATCGGTCTTTTTTTTTAGGCGTATGGAACCTCTTTAAAGCTAAAATTACATCTGCTCATAGGAGTGAGAAATAAAATGTCCACCACTGATCTTCGTAAACCAGAATGGCTTAAAATTAAATTAAATACAAATGAACAATATACAGGCTTAAAGAAAATGATGCGTGAAAAAAAACTTCATACTGTTTGTGAAGAAGCAAGATGTCCTAATATTCATGAATGCTGGGCGGTACGAAAAACGGCAACTTTCATGATTTTAGGAAGTGTTTGTACCCGAGCTTGCAGGTTCTGTGCAGTTCAAACAGGGCTGCCATCAGAACTTGATTGGGAAGAGCCCGAACGTGTCGCAGAATCAGTAAAGCAAATGAACCTAAAACATGTGGTGATTACCGCTGTTGCTCGCGATGATTTAAAAGACGGCGGAGCAAAGGTATTTGCAGAAACTGTAAAAGCAGTGAGGCGGCAAAATCCATTTTGCAGCATTGAAGTTCTCCCCTCAGATCTGAATGGGGAATATGACAGCTTAAAAACATTAATGGATACAAGGCCAGACATTTTGAATCACAACATTGAAACAGTAAAACGCTTATCCCAAAAAGTTCGTGCACGTGCAACATACGAACGTTCATTAGAGTTTTTAAGGCGGGCAAAGCTAATGAATTCCACTATCCCTACGAAATCAAGCATTATGATTGGTCTAGGTGAAACAAAAGAAGAAATTATGGAAACAATGGATGATCTTCGTGCTAACGATGTAGACATCATGACTATTGGTCAATATTTACAGCCTACTAAACGACATTTGAAGGTCGTAAAATATTGGAGTCCAGAAGAGTTTGAAGAACTGAAAAACATTGCCATGTCAAAAGGGTTTAGTCATTGCGAAGCCGGTCCGCTTGTTCGCTCCTCCTATCATGCTGATGAACAAGTTCGTGCAACTAAGGTTAATGCATGATCATTTTTTCAACAAACCATTAAGAAAGGGGAGAAAGAGATGATAGACAAAATAAAGATAACAGAGGCAGCTATGAATAAACTAAAGGAAATGACATGTAAGTGTGCGCAAATTCCTCGCATTGACGCTGATATTGCCGGCGGCTGCGGGGTGTCGGTGAAGTTCTCCCTCTTATTGGACGAGCCCCGCAGAAACGATGTATTTATTGAATATGAGGGAATTCAGCTTAGATTAGATCATTTTACAAAACGCTATTTAGATGAAGAAACACAAATTGATTATAAAGAAGATTGTGGCTTTATTGTTGGAGAAGGCTTTGCATCCAATGCATGTGCCATTGAAATAAATTAAAGTATCATGATCGTTTACCTATTAATAGAATAAATGGTGCTTAATAAGTTAGTTGTTTTCTTAGACTATCCATATGTCTCTATGGTTATGAAAACAAGGGGGGAAGTATTGGGTGAATCAAAAATATGACGTTGTTATCATCGGTGGCGGCACCGGTGGATATGTTGCGGCCATTCGTGCGTCTCAATTAGGATTAAAAACGGCGGTAGTTGAACAAGGTAAACTTGGTGGAACATGCCTTCATGCAGGTTGTATTCCTAGTAAAGCATTATTAAGAAGTGCAGAGGTATATTCGAATGCAAAAAATGCAGAAAAATTTGGTGTTATTGCACCTGAAGTTGGACTGGACTTCTCAAAGGTACAGGCTAGGAAAGAAGAAATTACTGAACGCTTATTTAAAGGTGTACAACATCTAATGAAAAAAGGGAAAATAGATGTGTTTGAAGGGAAAGGGAGTATTTTACAGTCGAGAGATGTTTTAGTGAGATTGAATAATGATGAACGGGAAACAATATTAAGCTCTCGAAATATTTTAATAGCTACAGGATCTCGTCCAAGGACATTACCCGGCCTAGAAGCAGATGGCGAATATGTGATGACATCGGATGAAGCGCTACAAATGAAAGAGCTCCCAAATTCCATCATTATTGTCGGCGGCGGTGTTATTGGAATAGAATGGGCTTCCATGCTTATTGACTTTGGATTAGAAGTGACTGTGATTGAGTATGCCGAGCGCATTTTACCGATGGAAGATAAAGATATTTCAAAGGAAGTACAGCGACTAATGAAGAAAAAAGGTGTGAAAATCGTAACAGGGGCAAAGGTGCTTCCAGAATCGTTAGAAAAAGGTGACGGTGTCTCTATAAAGGCGGAATATAAAGGAAAAGACACGTCATTTTCAGCAGAAAAATTATTAGTATCTGTCGGAAGATTAGCAAACATAGAAGGCATTCACCTTGAAAATACCAAAGTCGAAGTCGAACGTGTGATTCAAACAAATGAGTATTATCAAACGAATGAGCCAAACATTTATGCAATTGGAGATGTGATTGGAGGATTACAGCTTGCACATGTTGCTTCACATGAAGGGATCATCGCCATTGAACATATGGCAGGAGAAAAACCAGTGCCACTTGATCAATCTCTTGTTTCCAAATGCATATATAGTAACCCGGAGGTAGCTAGTGTTGGATTAACAGAAGAGGAAGCGAAGGAGATGGGGTATCAAGTAAAAACAGGGAAGTTCTCCTTCCGTGCGATTGGAAAGGCTCTTGTTTTTGGTGAATCAGACGGTTTTGTCAAACTCGTTGTTGAAGAAGAATCTAGTAAGTTGTTAGGAGCACATATGGTTGGGCCGCATGTAACAGATATGATTTCGGAAGCTGGTCTTGCACGAGTATTAAATGCAACAGCTATGGATATTGCGCATACGATACACCCTCACCCTACATTAGCGGAAGCAATTGGGGAAGCTGCCCTAGCAGTATATGGTAAGGAAATACACTCATAGATATAAAGGATAGTAAAAGAAGAGTTGAATACTTCTTCCTTCATGGGGGATGGCGAACCATTTGATGTGGGAGAAGCAAGGTATCAAGTAGTATCACTATAAAAACTGGTGATGTGAAATCATGGAAGGAAAACCGTCATGTCAGTAAAAAAATTTTAAGGTTCGCCCTCCCTCACCGTAGTTCAAGATTGCTAGAAATGAAATTGTAGTAACGGTATTGTTCGGACACCTATAGCGGTTGAGTTAGCCATCATTCTGAATTCGAAAGTTTTTACATATTTTTATTACAAATCTAAAGGATGGTGAGAGTCCATTGTATCAAGTAGTGAATGTTAATCGTGCTAAATTATTAATATCTTGTCCAGAGAAACCAGGTATTATCTCGGCCGTATCTAACCTTTTATTAGAAAACAGAGCAAATGTTGTTCATTTTGACCAACATACTACGGATCCACAAGCTGGTATGTTTTTTATGAGAATCGAATTTGATTTAAACGACTTTGATGCTTCCTATGCAAAACTGGAAGAGGACTTACATGTGCTAGCCCAGGCTTATGCGATGGAATGGAGCTTAAGCGGCAATAATAAAAGAAAACGAATGGCTATCTTTGTATCCAAAATGGATCACTGTCTTATGGAGCTTATATGGCGTTGGAAATCGAATGAACTTCCAGTGGAAATTCCGATGGTGATCAGTAATCATCCTGATTTTAAAAAAATAGTAGAAAGTTATGGCATACCATATTATCATATTCCTTTAGCTCATGAAACGAAGCAACAAGCAGAACAGAAAGCAATAGGTCTATTGAAAGGGAAAGTAGACTTTATTGCCTTGGCTAGATATATGCAAATTCTTTCCCCTGCCTTTGTATCGGAGTTCCCAAATCAAATTATTAACATTCATCATTCTTTCTTACCGGCGTTTGTCGGTGCTAATCCTTATGCGAGGGCCTATAACCGTGGTGTAAAGTTAATTGGGGCAACTGCTCATTATGTTACGAATGATCTTGATGAAGGACCCATTATTCAGCAAGATGTAAAGCGGGTTAATCATAGACATACAATCGAAGAATTAAAGGTTACCGGAAGTCATGTGGAAAGACAGGTTCTTGCCCAAGCTGTTTCTTGGCATATTGAAGACAGAGTTATTATTCATGGTAATAAAACAATCGTGTTTGAGTGAATACAATATTATGATGCTTTAAAGATAGGAGATAAACTTTACACTATTTTTAGAGATTTTCCCCACTAATTCTATTAGAACAGACAAAACCCTCGACCTTGTGAGTATTTTGTCATATCTCAAACAGGACATCATTACTATTTATTCCTATATTAATGCCACATTTCAATCTCTATTATAATTGAAATAATTCCATAAAGGGTTTGCCTTCGTTTACCTAAACGAATAACAGCTTGATTTATTTTGTGCATTTGTTGATTGAGCCGATTCACTGCTAATTTCGGAGGATTATAAATATAAACAAGCATTATAAGTTCGAAATGTACTTTATCTTTTTCGCCTGTTCGATAACTGAAATTATTATTAGTTGAATAAACTCTTTTTTTAGCATTGACGCACTCAACGGCCGTTCTCGTCTTGTAAAGCTTTTTCCCTGCTTCTGACCCATAATGTAACCGGGGCAGCCACACCAATCACAGGGTTTGGAGTTTTGTACGAATTCAATGATCCTGTAAAGGTGACTTATCACAGCTGGGTTATGTACAAGTTGTGGGGGATTCGGTAGGTTTCCTTGGCTTAATCGTATCAAAATTAAAAGATTAGGCCCTTTCACGAATAAGGGCGAAAGAAGAACAAATAGCGGCATAAAGAAGACGGTTAAACAAATCTTTTCCCAGAAAAGGGGCATTACACGATGAAATACAGATCTGCATTCGATATAATCGGTCCCGTCATGATTGGACCTTCAAGCTCACATACAGCAGGAGCTGCCAGAATTGGCAGAGTAGCACGGACATTATTCGGAAAGCAACCGAAGAAAGCCATCATTTCTTTATATGGTTCTTTTGCAAAAACATACAGGGGACACGGTACGGATGTCGCTGTCGTAGGCGGGATATTGGATTTTGATACGGATGATGAACGAATCCCTGCTTCTTTAACGATAGCGGAAGAAGCCGGCATGGAAGTTACCTTTACAATCGAGGATACGGTGATGGATCATCCTAATACAGTCAAGATCAAGCTGTTCGACGAAGATAAGGAATTGGAACTTGTTGGGATCTCGATTGGCGGCGGAACGATAGAAATAACGGAATTGAATACGTTCAAGCTTAAATTGTCGGGTGAAAACCCAGCTATTTTAGTCGTGCATAACGATGTGTTTGGAATCATATCTTCCGTTTCGACAGTATTGGCGAATCATGAAATTAACATTGGACATATGGAAGTTTCACGAAAAGAAAAAGGTCACATGGCCCTCATGGTGATTGAAGTCGATCAGAAAATCAAGGGTGATGTCATGAAGGAAATTGAAGGATTGGAAAACGTGTCGCAAGTCATAAGGATGGTTGAATGATAAACATTAAAAGTGTTGGCATAGATATGGAGGTAAAAACATGTTCCGAAATGTAGCAGAGTTGGTTGAACTTGCTGAAAGTAAAAAAGTAAAAATCGCGGAAATCATGATTTTACAAGAAATGGAATTCTCGAACCTGTCCAGAGAACAGATCATTGAAAAGATGGACAGGAATTTGACAGTGATGGAACAAGCGGTGGAAAGAGGCCTGAAAGGTGTGCAATCCGTTA
>NZ_JBNNIU010000005.1:145190-274634 GCF_050269675.1 Peribacillus sp. NPDC076916 | reverse complement strand
GCATGATCGACCTATTCTTCATTTCTACTATATAAAAAATAGTAGTGTGGACCAATGCCTTGGTCCGCACTACTAATCTTAGTATGTTTTAATTTTATCTTGAATCAATGATGATTGTAGTAATGGAAATATTATTCTAGTTCTTGTTGAGATGCTTCATGTCTTTTTTGTGCAATAGATTTTAGGTTTTTTTCCTTAATCGTATAAAGTAAAAAAACTGCACCTCAAATTGTTAGTTGGTGACTAACGTTGGGTGCAGTTCATTTTATGGTTCTCTGTTATCCGACACTTGAAATAAAGTTACTTAACATTTTTCTCGGAAGTGTCTGTATTCTCTATCGAACTATTCTCTTGTTTATTTATTGCATTTTCAGCGAGATTCAACTTTTTTCTCATTGGGAAGTAATACAAGACAGCTGGTACAACTAAGCCAATAATCCAAGCGATATCTGCACCTTCAAAGGCCTTGGCTATAGGTCCTACATAGAATGATGTATTTATAAAGGGGATTTCCGCCAAGATTGATACAAGGAATGCCATACAGGTAATCCAATTTATTTTTCCATATTGACCGTTCACATCAAAAATATCTTTTACATTGTAACGGCCATGTCGCAGCAAATAATAATCAACAAGATTAATGGATGTCCAGGGAATTAAAAAATAACTAATGAAAAAGATGAAATTCAAGAAAAAGGATAGAAAATTACTCTGACCGAGTAAGCACAATACGGTTCCTGCAACTGTTACACAGAATATCATTCCAATTCTACCTTTCGCTGTGACCTTTAATTTAAAAAACGGTTCAATTGTCGTTATTGTTGCCATGAAGGCCCCATATAGGTTAAAGACATTTATAGCAAGCTGTCCAAAGATGATTATAAAGAACATGATTAAAGCAAAATTTCCGAACAGGCTGGCCAAATTACCGCCAGAGTGATCAAGGAAGTTAGGAATCGCTATGGTTAAGGTTGCGCCTAATGTCATCATCCAAATAGTCCCGATGACTGTGCCAGCGTAACTATACCAAAATGTATGGGCAGTGGGTGTGGTTATCGGTAGATAGCGAGAATAGTCCGCAACGTAGGGGGCATATGCCAATTGCCATGTAGCAACCATACTGACCGCCAACAAAAACACTGGTAAATCCAAATTTCCTATTGCCCAACTGCCTGCCGGAACTTGCAATTGGAAGACTATATATGTAGCTACAATATAAATACAGAGAGACGCCCAGGACAATAATTTTTGCATTTTATGAATTAGGTTATAGCCATAAATGGTGGCTACGAAACAAAGAACATTTAAAAGTATTATGCTCCAAGTTTGGTCGATCTTTGTTAAGCTGCTTAAGGTTTGCGCTGCAAGCAAACCGCTGCTGGCAAAGAAACCTAAATAGACAAACATAACGAGAAACAAGGGGAAAATGGCTCCGATTACACCAAATTGAGCCCGACTTTGGATCATTTGCGGAATTCCGAGCTGAGGTCCTTGAGCTGAATGGGAGGCCATGAAAATGGCGCCTAATAAGGTACCGACAATTATTGCACCCAGACTCCAAAATAAATTAAGACCTAATGTAATTGGCAATGCCCCAGTCACAAGGGTGGTAATATGCATGTTTGCCCCAAACCAAATTGGAAATAAATCACGGGCCTTGCCGTGGCGTTCATCTGCCGGAATATATTCTATACTGCGAGTTTCAACTTTCATCAATTTACCCCCTATCAAAATCGTTATACTACCATGTACCATGCAAGCGTATTTTATAGAATCACTATAATTGTAAGCGTATACAGATGTCAATATTTTCTGAAAAAATAATTTTTTAAGGGATTATCCTAAATGATCAGTTCATTCATCTAGTGAATTTCAATAAATCAGAAATAATTTTGAGATTAATTATTAGATTGAATGATTGAGATTATGAAACTCTTGTTTGAAAATTATGGAACAGTGTATCTACGAATAAAAAATATAATTTTATATTTTTTGAATTGACAGTCTATTTAACATGACCTATAATTGCACTTATCAAGAGCTTGCATGGTACATGGTACAAACTTTTAGAAGGAGGGGCTTTTCATTACAGCTATCTTAACGTTGGGGATTACGGCTCAGGTTACGAACGCCATACGCGAATCAATAGTAACTGGAGAATATGAACCAGGACAAAAATTATCGGAAACTGTTTTATCTGAATATTATAAAGTTAGCAGAACCCCTATTAGGGAAGCATTTAAACAGCTAGAAAGAGAAGGGTTGGTCGAGATCATTCCAAGAGTTGGAACGTGTGTGACCAAACCAACTGAAAAGGAACTAAATGAGTTATTTACTTTAAAGGAAGTAATGGAAGGGCTTGCAGCGGGTTTGCTTGCAGAAAGCGGGAGTGCTGAAGACATTAATAAACTTAAGCAAGCGGTGTCCGACATGGAGATTGCTATACAAACTTCGGATAAAAAGCTATATGTCGAGGCTAATGATGTTTTTCATTCAGTCATTCAAGAAGGCGCCAATAACTCTAAATTAAGTTACATGCTAAATTTGCTGCTTAATCAAATACCTTATAGACAATATGTCTTTTTAACCATTGAAGATCCGGTTCGCCGTGAGAGATCACTAAAGGAACATCAGGCGGTCTTAATAGCCATAGAAAAAGGCAATCGGGAAGAAGCGGAGAAGGCAATGAGAGAGCATGTAAAAGCAAGTGGAATGCAGCTTAAAATGGACATAGCAAAAAAACTTGGTCAAAAAAAGTGATATGAGGGGGATGAGTTTTATGAAATTTGGAATCTTTGCAAATCTTGCAGGACAGGGAAGACATGATGAGTATTATAAAGTGTTGGATGAAGCCCGTGAGCAAGCCATTTACTGTGATGAAAATGGTTATGATTCGATTTGGTATACCGAACACCACTTTGGTCATGAAGGAAATGAACTGATTTCTAACCCGATCTTAATGGGTGCCGATATTGCTGCACGTACAAAGAACATTCGAATTGGCCAAGCTGCCAATGTCGCCACTTTCTGGCATCCACTTCGTTTGGCGGAAGACATAGCAATGCTTGATCAGTTAAGCAAAGGTCGTGTGGAAGTAGGCCTGGCTCGTGGATTATACGGAAGGGAAGCGGCTAATCTAAACACTTTGGCGGATCCAGCAAATCAAGAACAAAACCGGGCACTGTTTGAAGAAACATTGGAAATTTTAAAAAAGGCTTGGTCAAACCGTTTCTTCTCACATCAAGGTGACATCTATCAATTTCCTCCTAAAGGGTTAAAGTGGAGTCACCCTATGAGTCCATCAACTTCGGAATTCATGGATATGGAAAAAGGCGAAATTGATAAAATTTCCCTTATACCTAGACCTTACCAGCAATCACTTCCTCTGTGGCAAGTAATTGATTCACCGCGTTCTATTGAATTAGCTGCGGAGAACGATATACAAGGAATGTTTTGGATGCCTACCGTCAAAGAACTAAAAGGCCGTTTTGAACTGTATCGTGAAAGGGCTTCCAAATCCAAAGGCTATGAAGTTCCACTTGGTAAGGGTATTGCTTTAGTACGTGATGTATATGTAGCGGAAACCATGGAACAGGCTCGTCAAGATGCGGCAGAAGCAGTATTGAACAATTATCGCTGGATTTGTCACTGGAGGGGGCTAAGCAACCTTATGGATCCGGGCGAAACAGTAAAGGAAGGACAGGAATTGAACTATGAATTCTTACATCCAAGAAATTTATTGTTTGGTACACCTGACTATGTAGCAGAGAAAATTCAAGAATTGAAGGAAGAGCTGAATTTAGAAACATTACTGCTTTGGGTCAATCATAATGGTTTGCCACATGAAAAAATGATGAAAAGTTTAAAATTGTTCACGGAAGAAGTTATGCCAAAATTCACAGAAACTAAAATGGGGGTAATGTAAATGTTAGATATTCGTAAAGTGTATACAGCTATTGAAGAAACACGTATTGAGGGCGGTAAAAAAGTAGAGAATCCCATCAAGATGATAATAACTATGGCGGTTATCAAAAACCCATGGGCTGGCAGAGGGTATGTTGATAATTTAAAACCGGAAATTGACGAATATGCACCGCAAATTGGCGAACTATTAGTTGCTGAACTATTTAAGCACATTGATTCGGCTGATGATGTCGAAGCATTCGGCAAGGCAGCTGTAGTGGGAGTGGATGGGGAAGTTGAACATGCATCAGCTTTTATCCATACTTTGAAATTCGGTAACAAATTCCGGGACGCTGTGAAAGGAACGAGTATCTTGAGCTTTACTAATAAGCGTGGTGGCGCTGGAACTGCGGTGCTCATACCGATGGTACATAAGACGGATGATTCTGAACGTTCTCATTTCATTACATTCGAAGCTTCTATACCTGATGCACCAAGGGCCGATGAGATTGTTGTTGCTATTGGGGTTTCTACAGGAGGACGTCCTCATCCAAGAACAGGAAACAGGCATCAAGATATGGTTGAAATGGGGCTGGTTTAATGCCAACTACATTGCATGGAAAAGATTCGGTTCATTATGAAGAGAAAGGGATTGGTCAATCGCTTATCTTTATTCATGGTGTTGGTCTTGATCTTACGATGTGGGAAGAACAAGTTGAAGATTTGTCGAAACATTTCCGTGTTATCACATATGACATGGTTGGGCACGGAGGATCTGAGCATCCTCCGGGTCCTTATTCCCTTTCACAGTTTGTTGAGCAGTTAGCAGAACTGATGAATCACCTACGAATTGAGAGAAGTCATATTATTGGTTTCTCCATGGGTGGTATGGTCGCTCAGGCATTTGCATTAAAATATCCGGATAAAGTGAAAACGCTAACAATCATGAACGCAGTGGCCAATCGGACGAAGGAACAGAGGAAAGCCGTTTTAAAAAGAGTGGAAGAAGTGAAAATAACGGGACCTTTGGCAACAATTGAACCAGCCATTAAACGCTGGTTTAATCCAGAATTCTTAAACTTGCAGGAAGAAACCGTCAGTAAGATTCGGAAAAGACTTCAGACAAACGACGCTGCTTCATATTTAGCTGCCTATACACTATTTGCAACAGCGGATGAAGATTTGTGGCCGCAGATTCACCAGATTAATATACCGACCCAAATTATAACGGGGGAGCATGATGTAGGTTCAAATCCCGAAATGGCGAGACAAATGCAAGAAAAGATTGTGCATTCAGAACTAATGATAGTACCTAATATGAGGCATATGCTGCCGATGGAAGGGTCCAAAATAGTGAACGAAGCTATTAGGTCGTTTATTGAACAGCAAATGCAAAGGGGTGACTCGATGTGAATGAGCTGAAGAAATATCAGATGTATATTAACGGAGAATGGGTAGAATCGTCAAGTGGTGAATATTTCGATAGTTATAACCCTGCAACTGAAGAAGCTTGGTGTCAAGTCGCAAAAGGGAATGCTGAAGATGTAAATCATGCCGTTCAATCTGCGCATAATGCATTCTTGCATTCAGGGTGGACTGATATGACATTCACAGAGCGGGGGCGCCTGGTTAGAAAGCTTGGAGAGCTGATTGCCATTCACTCTGAAGAGCTTGCGAAAGTCGAATCACTGGATAATGGGAAATTAATACGTGAAATGCGTGGTCAGGTAAAATATTTACCTGAATTTTTCTATTACTATGCAGGGCTAGCAGATAAAATCCATGGTCAAACCTTACCTATTGATAAAAAAGATATGTTCGCTTTTACGTCCAAAGAGCCGCTGGGGGTAGTAGCCGCCATTACTCCTTGGAATTCCCCTCTTTATTTAACAACCTTGAAGCTTGCACCTGCACTTATAGCAGGAAATACTATAGTCATTAAACCTTCAGAAATGACTTCGGCATCTCTATTGGAGCTGGTGAAACTGGTTGAAGAAGCTGGTTTTCCACCTGGTGTAGTCAATGTCGTTACCGGCTTTGGAATGCCTGTAGGCGATACACTCACCTCACATCCTCTTGTAAGGCGTGTGGCCTTTACGGGAGGCTCGGAATCAGCACGGCATATAGTTCGTAATTCGGCTCAAAATTTTGCTCAAGTATCACTTGAACTTGGAGGGAAATCACCGAATATCGTGTTTGAGGATGCTAATCCGGATAATGCCGCGATGGGAATCATAGCTGGTATATTTGGTGCTTCTGGACAAAGTTGTGTGGCTGGTTCACGTGCATTTTTACATGTCGACATTTACGATGAAGTGATGCAAAAACTCGTAGACCGTGTATCGAAAATTAAGATTGGTGATCCATTTCAAGATGATACAGAAATGGGACCGCTGGCAACGCAAGCCCAATTGGAGCGTGTCCAAAAATACGTAGCCATCGGGTTAGATGAAGGTGGAAAACTTGTTTGCGGAGGTAAAAAGCCTGAATACTTAGATAAAGGATGGTATTTTGAGCCCACTATTTTCGAGCATCACGATAACGATTCCCGCATTACTAAAGAAGAAATATTTGGACCTGTGTTAAGTGTTATCCCTTTTAAAGATGAAAAAGAGGTTATTCAATTAGCAAACAGTACTGATTACGGATTAGCGGCCGGAATTTGGGTAAGTGATATTGCAAAAGCCCATCGAGTCGCGAAAGCTATACGTGCTGGAATCGTTTGGGTTAATACCTATCGAAGTATTTCACCAATTGCTGCAATCGGCGGCTCTGGCCTAAGCGGTTATGGAAGAGAAGGCGGTTATGAAGCGATTCATGAATATATGCAAGATAAAGTGGTTTGGATCAATACATCATCTGAACCGATTCCTGACCCGTTCATAATGAGGTAGTGAAATTTGAAGGGTAGACGCCTTTTATCGATGTGTATTAATAAGGAGGAAAGTGAAATGAAATTACTGGGAATTTCAGGAACGATCATAGGAACAAAGACGAAAGTTGTTATTGAAAAGGTTTTAGAGGAAGTTAAGAATAACCATCCAGATATCGAGATAGAACTGCTTGATTTGAAAAAGTATGATGTTCAATTTTGTGATGGCCGTAATCCGTCAACATACACAGGAGATACGAAAAAAGTAATTGATATCGTTACCTCAGCAGACTTTTACATTATAGGAACACCAATATTCCAAGGGTCGATTACGGGTGCCCTTAAAAACTTATTTGATTTAATCCCCCCGAAGGATTTTCGTAATAAAGTAATGGGGCTTGTGGCTACTGGCGGAACCTACCAGCATTATTTAGTCATTGAAAATCAGCTGAAACCTATTGCTAGTTATTTCCGGGCATTTGTTGCACCTGGCTCTGTTTATGCTCATAACGACCATTTCAATACACAAAACGAACTGGTTGATGAGGAAGTTTTGGAACGTATTTCAATGCTGAGTGAAGAAGTCGTTTTTATGCAAAAAGCATTGAAGTGCACTAAAAAACCAGAGCACCAATTAAGTTGATGGATAGTAGATTTACAAAATGAAAAAAAACTCCAGCTGATAAATCGTTTTGGAATTGAGTACATTTCAATTAGCAGAGCTAAGTAGCAAGGAGGGGACAAATTGCTATTAGATGTAGAAGAGATAATAAACTTAACTGATTTATCCTTTATTAAAGTCTGTGATGAACAGTATGGGATAAATAGAGGGGTTTATAATACCATTGATGCTTGGTTTTATAAGCAAGGAATTAGTAATATTCTAGAAAGACGAAATAGCATATTATATTTTCTTGAATTTATTAAGCGAAGTTCCGGAAAAGAAAATACCGGCTGTAAATTCGGTCACGGTGGATTAACGACAAAATTAGAAGAATATTATTTTCCAAGAATGGAATCGACCGTTTCAAAAATTGCCTCTAATCTTTAAATGAATCACATACAAAGAGTGAAGGGTGGCTGAGAACATGACAATCATAGATAAAGTAGAAAAAAAACATTTACTAATTAAAGGGGAATGGGTGGAGGCCCAGGAGTATAGTCAACTTCGATCCCCTTTTTCAGGAGAAGTCATAGCTGAAATCCCCCTGGCTACAGACGAGGAAACCGACCAAGCTATCGAAGCGGCGCAAAAAGCTACAAAGGTGATGGCAAAAATGCCGGCCCACCAACGTGCGAAAATCCTTGAAACATTGGCCCAACTTCTTGAGGAGCGCGCAGATGAAGCCGCTCAGATCATATCTATTGAGTCAGCAAAGCCGGTTACAACAGCGAAGGGCGAGGTGGCGCGAACCATTGAAACGTACAAGTTTGCCGCTGAAGAAGCGAAACGAATTCATGGAGAAACGCTTACGCTGGATGCCGCCCAAGGGGGCGAAAACCGACTTGGTTACACTGTACGTGAACCGATTGGAGTGATTGGGGCCATAACACCTTTCAATTTCCCCATGAATCTAGTCGCTCATAAAGTAGGTCCTGCTATCGCCGCAGGAAATACAATTGTATTAAAGCCAGCAAGCCAAACGCCTCTATCCTCTTTATTCCTTGGGGAACTATTACAGGAAGCAGGATTGCCTGCAGGAGCATTAAATGTGGTCACAGGTGGAGGGAGAGTGGTTGGAGACAAGTTGGTCACAGATGCTAGAGTAAGCATGATTACTTTTACCGGTAGCCCAGGAGTTGGGATTGGCATCCGTAACAAAGCAGGATTGAAACGAGTGACGCTGGAGCTGGGATCCAATGCAGCTGTCATCATTGATAGTGGTGTGGATATCGATAAGATTATTTCTCGTTGTGTGACGGGGGCATTTTCAAACCAGGGACAAGTATGCATTTCTTTACAAAGGGTTTATGCTCATGAAGAAGTCTATGATCGTTTTGTTGAAAAGTTTATAGAAGCAACGAAACTATTAAACTTAGGTGATCCGCTTGATCCAGAAACGGATGTTTCCGCTTTGATCTCCCCAAATGATGTTGAAAGAACCCTCAATTGGATTGAGGAGGCGAAACAAGGTGGAGCCAAGATTGCAGCAGGTGGAATAGCGGAAGGCAATATCCTTCATCCGACGGTCATATTAGATGCTGATGCTTACTCAAAGGTATCTTGTCATGAAGTGTTCGCCCCAATCGTGTTGATTAACAAGGTCCAATCAGTAGAACAAGCAATTGATTTAGTGAATGATTCCAATTACGGCCTGCAAGCAGGGATTTATACGAACGATGTACGTACAGCACTGGATGCGGCAGAAAATTTACAAGTTGGTGGAGTCATGATCAACGACATTCCGACATTCCGTGTGGATAATATGCCGTACGGTGGAGTGAAGGAAAGTGGAACTGGCCGTGAAGGATTAAAATATGCAGTGGAAGAAATGACAGAAATGAAGCTGGTTGTCTGGAACCGAAATTAGGGAGTGGAAAAGCATGGCTTATTATGCAGCAATTTTACATATGATTGATGCTGAAAAAAATATAGAAGTGCGGCCACAGCATATCGAGTATTTAAACGAACTTGATCGTAAAGGGAAGGTTTTTGCACGAGGGCCTTTTGCAGATGGCTCAGGCGGCTTGGTTGTCTATATTGCAGACACATTTGAAGAAGCACTCTCATTAGCGGAAAATGATCCCCACGTTGTACATAAAGTTCGTAGACTGGAATTAAAAGAGTGGAACATTTAATAACGAAACGTTATTAGTGCGTGTCATTGCAATGAAATTATACCGGGAACTTGAAACAGTTCCTTCATTTATTGAGAGGGGTTGCCGAAGCAACCTCTTTTTTATGCATGTGCAGGTCAACTCCATAATGAAAAGATAAAGTTCTAACAAAAGTGAGTAACGATATTAATCAGCCCATACTATCCTTTGATAACTGCCAGTTGTATCGAATTTTTTAATGGTTATTGGCGGTGTAGGTTCAGACTATTTGAAAGGGAAATATGTAGATCGAAAGGAACCTGCGTATAAAACTGTCTAACGAATCACAAAACGGAATATTTTCCCCTTTATATTAGGGGAAGGGAATACTTTTTGATTGAACTTGACCATAAAAGAACAGAACCTTTGAATTTCAGGTTCTGTTCCTATTTGTTATTTGAACTTTTGCACTTCTTCTTTTCCCTCGTATTTGTTATCTTTCAATATGCCGATTTCTTCAATATGGTTTCGTGCCGTTTCATCCCCTAATTTATAAATGAGGGAATAAAGTCTTTTCATGGCTGCATCGTATTTATCATTTGCCCGGTCATGGTGATAGAGAAGGTAGGGCACATGTGAACGGGCGTATGCCTCCAGGTCATCTGTCCGGTGTTCCTCCAGGCATTGTTTCAATTCTGCAAGTTCCTCATCAGTTGCGTGTATAGTGAAGCTCGGATTCTCTTCAAGTTTTTGTCCGAGTACGTCGCCGCTGACCAAATCGACATTGTATGTCTGTTTTTCCTGCATCATTCTGCACATCATCCTTTCAAGCGTTTATCTATTCTGTACCACTATTTGTAAAAAGTTAATCATGGACGTAAACATTTCCTTAATGAAAAAGATAGGAAATAGAGGTATCGGTTTTCTTATCAAATGGTATAAGATGGATTCAAAGAACATTATGTAAAAGTGAGGAGTGACATAGTGAAGAGATCAATCATGGTTATTTTTTTTGTGATGATTGCTTCAGGCTGCGTAACAAGGAATTATGATTCCAATATGGATTTAGGAAAAGGTCAGTTGAATGAGGAAAATTATTTAGAAGCCCATGAGGCATTTGAATTAGCTTATAAAGAGGCGAAAACACCGGAAGCAAGGGAGTTAATGGATCTTTCAGGTTTTCTGGCAAGTGGGATGAAGAAATACGACGAACAGGATTTTGGTTCGGCCAAAAGCAATTTTGAAAAAGCAACCGCATATAAAGCAAAATACCGGGAAGGTAAACAAATGGTTTCAAAGGCGGTGGAAATGCACCCGCTATCAGACTCGGCCACAATCGAAACTGTAGAGGGGGATGACGAACCGGTAGAGGAAGCAACCGAGGACGGATCCAAAATAGAAGATAAGGCGGTAACGGACACGAAAGGTGAAGGAATCAAGGATTCGGTCAGTACATTAAGTAAATCGCAGGCGGAAAAGCTTGTGAAGGGTTATGTGGACATGGAAAATTTCCCTGATTTGCATATCGAATATGATCATGATTCCGAAAAGGGTGATTACATTTTTCATGTATTCGAGGTGGATGAACCTAGTCAGAAAAGTGGCCACAAAACCACTTGGGGCTGGTATGGCGTGAATAAGAAGACGAAAGAAGTTTATGAAGTCATGTAAGGAAAACTGAATGGTCGGATTGAAGGCCCTTGTTGAGGCCTTTTTTATTTTGTGGCGCGGCAAAGTACAGGATTCGATAAAAATTTAATGGTTTTTGTAAAAAGGTCGCCTCATTCTTTATTTTCTTAAGAATTTTTTAATATTTACTGTTTATGATGGAGCCAAGTAAAGGACAATTCTAGGAGGGATAAAGATGGAGAATTATAATGGTGATGAGCAAGTCAGAGTCAAGGCAGAACGGAAAAAGGGTAAATCTCTTTGGGTAACCAGTCTTGTTTCCGGAACGGTTGCTTCAATGGTTACATCGTCTGTATTTCTGTTTGGCGGGGATTTTATAGATCAAGGGAAAAGTCCGGTGAATGAGTCAACCGAAACGGCAGGTGTACAGCAAACGGAAAGTGTTGAAAAGGATAAAAGTGTCACTGCGGAAAAGTTATCGACAAGTACGGATTCAAATGATAGGGCAAATATGGTCGAATCAGCATCCAAATCGATTGTAGGGGTCGTGAATTTACAGGAGATGCAAAACCAGAACCCGTACCAGCAGCAAAGCACGGAGAGCGAAACGGTTGAGAGCGGCACAGGCTCAGGGGTCATTTATAAAAAAGCTGATGGGAAAGCTTATATCATTACGAACAATCATGTTATTGAAGGAGCTAAGGAAGTCGAAATTTCATTGTATGATGGACAAAAGGCAACGGCAGCGGTTGTCGGCGCGGATGCTTTGACGGATTTAGCGGTTTTGACAATTGATGCTTCGAAAGCACCGGAGGGAATTAAATTCGGTAATTCTGATAGCATGCGTCCAGGTGAAGAAGTATTGGCAATTGGCAACCCACTTGGACTTGATTTTTCACGATCGGTTACACAAGGGATCGTCAGTGCGACCGGACGCTCCATTTCAGTCGATACTTCGGACGGGGAGTGGGAACTCGATGTCCTTCAAACAGATGCAGCGATCAACCCCGGCAATAGCGGCGGTGCATTGATCAACACTGCTGGGGAAGTGATCGGCATAAACAGCTTGAAGATTTCCGAAAACGGTGTGGAAGGCTTAGGGTTCGCCATACCGAGTAATGATGTGATTCCGATTGTTACGGAGTTGATTGAAAATGGGAAAATCACGCGCCCATATTTAGGAGTCAGCTTGGCCAGTATGGAAGAACTGCCGCAATATTACATTCAAAATGTTCCTGAAGCCGTAAAGTCCGGAGTAATGGTGACGAGTATAGAAGCAGGATCGGCTGCGGCGAATGGGGGGCTTAAGCAACAGGATATCATCGTTGAGATTGATGGAACGAAAATAAATACTGCCGCTGCATTAAGGAAGTACTTATATACAGATAAGAAAATCGGCGATAAGGTAAAGGTTAAAGTATATCGGGGTACTGAAGAGAAAACGGTAACGTTAACCTTGCAAAAACGATAGAAAGAGGTAGGGCCCCTGATTTTTCATCAGGGGCCTAAGTTTGTAGACAAAAGGGGTTCGGAATTAAAAAATCCGAACCCCATTTTCCCTTTGAATTTTAGGCGATTTTTGAAACTTACCATGTCCATTTGTCCATCTTCTTTACAATAAAAGCAGCGAAAGTAAGTATCTCCTGCATCGACAATTTTTTAAGTCCCTTTAATGTAATCTAACATATACCATACTTGTAACAATAAAAATTCAGGCTGAAATTTTTTATCTAAAAGTTAAAACAAAGTTGATTGGAACGGACGGTGCGAGACTCTTGCGGGGAAAGCGAGCGCATGGAGTGGAAGAACGTTCAAATTGTCCAACTCCCCTATTTAATAGTATGCAAAAGGATAATATAGGAAAAATAGATAGTGTATTTGCACTGTTTTACAGATTCTCCCTATAGTCTTGAATACCTAAAAGCGAATAGTGGCGCGTTCTATTTGTCAAGGTTTTCATTGTGTATATGTTAAAAAATAGAAAAGATTTGACAAATTTGTGAAATGTCATAAAATAGAAAGAAAGGGGATGAAATTATGGAAGCTAATCAGAAGATGTTAGATGCAGTGAAATGGGTATCGGGCACAGGTTGTGTAATCGGAATTATTATTTTTGCTTTAAGTTTCTTTGTAAGCGATTACAATAAGGATTATATATTTACCGCCGTTGGAATCGCCATCACACTAAGCGCAGCTGCAATTTTTCTAGTTGGTATATTTTTTGTCCTGACAGAAGAAATGGTAATGAAAACACATAAAGGTAAAAGAATTGTACCGGAAACGACTAAAATCATAAAAATGAAAACAAAGGCTAACACTCAAACAAAAAGAAGTACAGAATTCAGTAACTAAAACGAGGAATATAGCATAATGAACTTGCATTCTATCATCAGATTTACTAGCATGGTTGAACATAACCAGTTGTTCTTCTTTCTAAAGAATTTGAGTCAACATGATCCGAATGATTGAATGCGCTTTCATTTTACAGGGAACGAGAATTAATTACCAGCTGGCTTTTTAATACAATCAATATGTGCACTCGTCATGTACAAAAAATATTTCAAGTAATCCTTTGTATTTGAAATACTAACGATGTGCTTGGGTATTCAAACCAAACTGCCTGAACTTCAGGAAGTTTTCACTTTGCATTTTGAACTATATCCACGAGAAAAGGACACTTTTAAAAAGTCCTTTTTTTGTGGTTTTTTTATGTGTTTTTCCCTGAAGATACAAAAGCGATGTCGTTGATTTTTGAGTAGTGAGCTTCCAAAATCCGGAGTTAATTGAACCACCAAATGTACTTTTTTGTAAAATGGTTTTGGTCCAGTCCGCTGATATTGATTGATAAACAACTTGACCAGTTGTAACAAGTTTGACGGACACTAGAATTACTTCGCCCACGACTAATGTTAAACGGCTGTTTAGGAATACTGAAAAGGCAAAAAGTATTGGGAGGAGAAAAAACACAATTACATTTCACACACGTTGTTTCCTTATATATATATAATATTGACCAGTGTTGGATCATAAGGGTATTGAAGCATGATAAAAACATCGTGTACAAGGCGGCTACCATTTATCAGCTTCCATGGCCGAGTGAAAAAAATCCGCTATAAATCATGTTTTTCAACGAAAGATAACTAATTAACAGGATAGGTAATATAATTCATATTCTTTAGAAGTTTTGAGGCAATATAAGTGGTGAATATAATGTGAAGATTTTATTTCATTATACTAGAGTAATATTAAACGGAAAGTGACCGGTATTATCTGCAATCCTGTACGGATAAGTGAATTATCCAAAGGTAATTTATTAAACAATTATTATATTTCATTTGCTGGAGATTTTCGAACATTTCTGTTCATTTACCATCTTCTTACTGCTCTTTATTGAACTTTATGTGACAGATGTCACTTTATATTGTCTTTTTTTACACTTGGGATTAATATTGGTATGTCGGGGTTTGTGAACATGGTAACACTTTGTCCGAATAATTACCAATTGGAATTTTATTATGTAAGAAAGGGGTAGTACTATGAAAATAAAATGGGCTCTATTAACTATACTTTTTACAATTGCCACTGTGCTAACCGGTTGCGATAACCCATTAATGGTCTTGGACCCTAAAGGGCCAGTAGCTGCAACACAAGCAGATGTTATTATGATTTCGATATGGACAATGTCCTTTGTCGTCCTTGTCGTTATGGTACTGTATATCGTCATGATAATGAAATATCGTGCTTCCAAACAGCGTGATGATTATGAACCACCTCATATTGAAGGAAGTAAGGTTCTTGAAATAATTTGGGTTGCAATCCCGATTTTGATCGTCGCTTTCCTATCCGTTGTTACTGTTAAAACAACAAATGAAGTTGAGGCAACACCTAAAGGGTACGGAGATCAAGAACCTTTAGTTATCTACGCTTCATCTTCCAACTGGAAATGGCATTTTAGTTATCCGGAAGAAGATATCGAAACGGTCAACTATCTGTTTATACCGACTAACCGACCAATTGAATTTAAACTTTACTCATTCGGTCCAATCTCAAGTTTCTGGATTCCACAACTTGGAGGACAAAAATACGCGATGTCGGACATGGTTAATACGTTGCACTTAGCAGCTGATGTACCAGGTGAATATATGGGTCGAAATTCAAACTTCAGTGGTTCAGGTTTTGCTCAGCAAACGTTCAATGTTAATGCATTGTCAGCAAAAGATTACGATAAGTGGGTAGATGAAATTAAAGCTACTGCTAAACCGATTACTGAGGAAAAATTCAATGAATTATTAAAACCTGGTCATGTGGGACAATCCACTTACACTGGAACTCACTTAGAGTTCTCACCAGCTCCTGAAGGGGAAAATGCTGGTCATGACCACGGATCTTCTGATACTGAAGAAAATGATTCCAAGGATTCACACGAGGAACATTCAGAACACAGCAACATGAATCATGATCACTAAGAATTAATTTCGTTCGATAAAACAACTAGGTTTACAAGATAAGGAATATTTTCCTGAAAGGAGTCACAAAAGTATGGATTACTTTGATCGATTTGCCGTACCTCATCCAAGTCCTGCGATTTATGCATCCATGGTTGCCATTGGTTTAACCATGATTGCGGTTGTTGCCGGAATTACCTATTTTAAAAAATGGGGTTACTTATGGCGTGAGTGGTTAACAACGGTTGACCATAAACGTATTGGTATCATGTACATCTTGTCAGCACTGCTTATGCTTTTCCGTGGTGGCGTCGATGCTCTTATGATGCGTGCTCAAACGGCTATTCCAGATAACGGTCTTTTGGATGGACAGCATTATAATGAGGTATTTACAACACACGGGGTCGTCATGATCCTGTTCATGGCTATGCCATTTATCATTGGGTTAATGAACATTGTTACACCATTACAAATTGGAGCGCGTGACGTAGCATTCCCACGTCTGAACGCAGTAAGCTTCTGGTTATTCTTCATGGGGGCAATGCTATTTAACATCTCTTTCGTAGTCGGTGGTTCTCCTGATGCAGGCTGGACATCTTACTTCCCGCTGGCAAGTAACGATTTCAGTGAATCAGTAGGTTCGAACTATTACGCGATTGCAATTCAAATCGCTGGTATTGGTACATTAATGACTGGTATCAACTTTATCGTAACCATCTTGAAAATGAGAGCACCTGGCATGAACTTAATGAAAATGCCAATGTTCACATGGTCTATCTTGATCACAAACTTCATCATCGTTTTCGCTTTCCCTGTATTGACAGTGGCACTTGCGTTGATGACAATGGATCGTCTATTCGGAACTCAATTCTTTACGATGGCCAATGGCGGTAGCGATATGCTTTGGGCGAACTTGTTCTGGGTTTGGGGACATCCTGAAGTTTATATAGTAATTCTTCCAGCTTTCGGTATTTACAGTGAAATCATTTCGACATTTGCACGTCGTAACCTGTACGGGTATAATTCGATGGTTATCTCCATGGTAGCTATTTCTACACTATCTTTCATTGTATGGGCTCACCATTTCTATACAATGGGTCACGGTGCAATGGTTAATGGTATCTTCTCGATTACCACGATGGCAATTGCCGTCCCGACTGGTGTTAAGATCTTCAACTGGTTGTTCACACTTTGGAAAGGTAAAATCGTATTTACCGTTCCAATGCTATACTCTTTAGCCTTCATTCCGATTTTCACGCTCGGTGGGGTAACAGGGGTAATGCTTGCCATGGCAAGTGCTGACTACCAATACCATAATACAATGTTCTTAGTAGCTCACTTCCACTACGTTTTAATCCCTGGTACTGTATTTGCCGTACTTGCCGGTTTTACGTACTGGTGGCCAAAAATGTTCGGTTTCATGTTGAGCGAAAAAATTGGGAAATGGTCGTTCTGGTTCATTACAATCGGCTTTAATGTAACATTCTTCCCGATGTTCATCACTGGTTTAGATGGGCAGGCACGTCGTATGTATACGTACTCTGAATCAACAGGGTATGGTCCATTGAATATGCTCTCTTTCGTTGGAGCGATTGGTTTAGCAATAGGTTTTGCACTTATTGTGTACAATATCTATTGGAGTACTCGTTATGCATCAAGAAATATCTCGAACGATCCATGGGATGCACGTTCTCTAGAGTGGGCTACACATACACCAATCCCTGAATATAACTTTGCAATTGTACCAACAGTTGATTCTACAGAAGCATTCTGGGATTCAAAGAAAAAAGGCTTCAAATTATTTGGCGGTAAAGTAGAAAAGATTCATATGCCAAATAACAGTGGCGTGCCGTTTATCATGAGCTGTATCTTCTTCGTTTGGGGCTTTGCATTGGTATTCAGCATGTGGATCATTGCAATCATTGCAACGATCGGTATCTTTGCTTGTATGATTCACCGTTCATTCGAAAAAGATCACGGACGTTATATCTCTGTTGAAGAGATCGAAGAAACTGAAAATAAATTGCGAGGTGCTAAGTAATGAAAATAGATAACTCGCTGCCACTAGAATATAGCACGGAAGAAAATCGCTTAAAGATTTTTGGATTCTGGATTTTCCTAGGAGCAGAAATAGCTCTTTTCGCTACACTGTTCGCCACTTATTTTGTCTTAGTTGATGGTACTGGAAATGGTCCAACAGGGGAACATCTTTTTAAAGTCCCTACACTAATGTTTCAAACAATCTTTCTTTTAACTAGTAGTTTTACCATAGGTCTTGGAATCAATGCAATGAGACTTGGCAGGCAGAAAGCAACGATTGGTTTCTTCATTATCACCCTTATTCTTGGTTTAGGCTTCTTAGGAGTCGAAATTTATGAATTCGTGGAGTATGTACATGAAGGAGCAACGATTCAAACAAGTGCTTTCTTATCTAGTTTGTTCACATTACTAGGTACGCATGGAGCTCACGTTACACTTGGTTTATTCTGGGGAACCTTCATCGTCATGCAGATTAAAAAGCGCGGTATGACTCCACAGACAACAAACAAGGCTTTCATCTTTTCACTTTACTGGCATTTCTTGGACGTTGTCTGGATTTTCATCTTCAGTTTCGTCTACCTGAAAGGAATGATGTAATATGAAAGAATTATTCCCACGGGGCCAAGTTATGGGATTTGCCTTTTCGCTAGTCCTGACTTTGGTCGCACTATCAGTTATTGTGTTTGATCTCTCGCTTAAAATGGCTGTGATCATCCTACTTGTTACAGCTTTCATGCAAGCTGCACTTCAATTTGTTATGTTCATGCATGCAGGAGAGTCTGAAGATAAAGCTTCGATTTACACAAACGTTTATTACGGATTGTTCGTTGCATTGGTTACAATTTTCGGTACATTGCTTACAATGGTTTGGGGATATCAATAATCCATTCCAGAAAAACTGGGCGTCTTGATGACGCCCGGTTTTTTTTGTATTTAATTAATAATATATCGCTCTATCCACTTCATACTTTTAAGATGGGGATGAACCCATTTTGTTTAGTATAACCATTTCGGAACATTATATGTATAAACGAAAAATTTTCCCTTTCGAAGCGCGGCCGTGTATTCAAGTACAATGTTGTACAAAAGTAAAACGTTAATAGAACGTACACATTTTCAAAGAAAAACTGTCGGACCTTTTGATATAATAAGCGATATAAGTATTTATAAACGCAGCGGAGATGATGAAATTGACATTGCCGGTCTTGATTTTGACCATTATCTTAAGTTTGTTAAAATTATTGGTTACCTGCCTTCCAACCGATGCAGTTAATTGGATTATCAACAAATTTAAAATACACTCAGAAATTAGTGACGAGAATGCGATCGTTACCTTTGACGGAAAACGTTTGGAAGGTGAGGAAAAAATTCAAGTCATTAATTATTTTAATAACGCTAGATTTTTGAAAAAAAATCATATATTCCCAGGTAACGAGCAATTATTTTTACATCCAGAGAACAGTGGGATTCCATTGGTCATTGATACTAAAAGAAGTAAAAAGGATGTTAGGTTATTTGTATACATTTACAATGACCACGTCGATGTAGTTAAACAGTACAAGAAGAAAGTCATTTCTTATAGTCTGCTTTCAGATAGTCTCCAAGAGTGTTCTGTGCCATTAATAAGTAAATTAGTTTAATAGAAAAAGACGGTCTCTTTAAGGACCGTCTTAGACTTCCAGGCACTCGCTTTCCGCGGGCGGTCCCCGTTGAGCCTCCTCGGCGCCTTTGCGCCTGCGGGGTCTCCCTTGGACTCGCTTTTCTAAGCAGGAGTCTCGTACCCTCCGTTCCAATTAACGTTATATAGAACCCTTTTGTCTACAAACTGAGAGCGGTTTTTAATGAATTTTTAAAAAAATCTAGTACACAAACTGACGTCTTAATTTTAGTTTCTTTTGGAAAATGCAATTAAAAGTGAGGGAATTGCTGTAAGAGGTTCTTTCATCGTGCATATGAAATTATTTAAATGGTAATAAAAAAGCAGGTATCTATTGCGATGCCTGCCTTTTTATGCTTTCCATTGTTTTTCAACTTGATGAAGCGCTTGTTGTAAAATTACTTCATGATCTGTATCCGGTTTAGTAAGGACGTTAGTTTGATAAGACTTTCCTTGAAAATCAACCGTTACCGTAACTTTTACCATTATGCATCTTTCCTTTCCTAATTCAGAATTAAATGGGGTGGTTGTACCTATTTCTTTAATACCCGTGACAGAGGATATTTCAAACATTTCAAAAGTAGTGAAACGTAAAGAATTAATATTCAAAATTATCTGATATTTTCGAGGGTGTGTCAACACTTTTTTTTGACCACCCTATTTCCCGGCATAATAAAAAAAACGGCCTGGCTTGTACTCATGGCTGCCAGGTCGTTTTTGTAAATGAACTATATTCATATTTTAGTCAAGATAATGCCGATTAATGCTGCAAGTACGCCGGCAACTTGATAGTTTTTTAGTTTTTCCTTGAATAAATAACATCCTGCGAAAACGACAACTAAACAGTTCAGGCTGACGACAGGGAAGATGATGCTTGCGATGCCAGTGTTCAACGCAAAGAAATAACATCCATAGCCTATAGTGCTTAAAAGGCCTACCAAGGAACCGATTTTGACTTCCTTTAGCTTGATTTTTTCCTTTTTAAAGGCCAGAGCCGAAAGAAGATAAAGAGTTCCCCCTCCATACATTGATACCAGGATATCAAGGGAATTTAAATGAAGACGTGTTGATGTCGTCATAAGAATGCCTAGCACACCAAAAGATAAAATGGATAATAATGTGTGCATCATCCAAGGGACATATTGATGGTTGCCTTTAGCATTAGGTGTATACTGAATGACTAATGTAGCGAGAAACATGCAGACGATTCCAGTCCACTGCAAAGTAGAAATATGTTCGTGAAAAATTAAAGCTGCACAGAGAATGGGGAATATTGCATTCGCTGCGATTAAAGGAGATGTCAAGCTTGCCGGTCCTTTTTCAAAGGCGCTTGCCATCTGGATATTACCATTAGCGTTCAGTACCCCAATGGCTCCACCAAGCATGATGGACAGCCAGTTAAACTGTAAACCATCCACAGATACTCCATAAGATATGGCCAAAATAAAAGCTGAAAAATAAAAGAAAAATTGGATATGTACTTTTGAGTAACCCTTTCCGCTACTCCATTTAAAAATGCTGTTATTGATTCCAAAACATAAACTCGTGATGAGGGCTGCAAAAATCCACATTGACGTAATCTCTTCCTTCATGTAGGATAAACTTCTTCTACATTTTAAGCTGAATACATGCAGGAATCAAACCAAATTTTAGAAGTATGATTGACAGATTAGATATTTTTTTCTATATTTACTAAGACAATTTTAAAATATTTCCCGATAAACGGGAGAGGTTCATAGCATCACCCTCTTAAAAAAACTATGGCTTTGATATTTTTCGCGAATCAACCATATCTTTGAGGAGATATGGTTTTTGTTATATAGAGGCCTATTTTATGAATCTCCCTGAAACGTGGGATTAGGAGGACTTTCAATGTCTGGAAGAAAAGAAGAAGAGTTAAAAAAAGATATCACACTGCTTGGGAATCAAGGAACAAAATATACATTCGACTATGCGCCTGAAATCCTTGAGTCATTCGATAACAAACATCCGAACCGGGATTATTTCGTCAAATTCAATTGCCCGGAATTCACTAGCTTATGTCCGATAACGGGCCAGCCGGACTTTGCGACCATTTACATCAGCTATATTCCAAGTGTGAAAATGGTGGAAAGCAAATCATTGAAACTTTATTTATTCAGCTTCCGCAATCACGGTGATTTCCATGAAGACTGCATGAACATCATCATGAATGATTTAATCGAATTGATGGATCCTAAATATATTGAAGTCTGGGGCAAGTTTACACCTAGGGGCGGAATTTCCATCGACCCTTACACGAATTATGGGAAACCAGGTACGAAGTATGAGGAAATGGCGGATTACCGCTTGATGAACCATGACTTATATCCTGAAACCGTGGATAATCGCTAAAGAATAGGAGAGACAATGGGCAAATGCCCGTTGTCTTTTTTAGTTTTTTAGCTATTATCGATTAGTGGTCTTGTCGTTTTGTCCTTTTTAAAAATACAATTGTCCTTCAGTAACGGAATTTCCACTTGATTGTTTCGAGAAAAAGCGTAATAATAGGGAGAGTTAATTTTGACAGAATATTTACGAAAATAGGGGTTGTCGAGATGAAAGTTGCAAAGTTTGGTGGAAGTTCACTTGCGTCAGGTGAACAGTTGAGAAAGGTATTCGAAATTGTTGTTTCTGATCCAGAGAGGAAGATTGTAGTCGTTTCGGCTCCAGGGAAACGCAATTCCGATGATATAAAGGTGACGGATTTATTGATTGAAGCTGCGGAACAGCAGCTGCGCGGGGATAACGGAGAGCATTTGATAGAAGATGTCGTATCCCGCTATGCGAGCATTGCTGAAGAACTGGATATATCCGAGAGTGTCGTCACTGGGATCCGCGAAAATTTAATGGCGCTGTTGCATGCAGACCAAACTAACCCGAAGCGCTATTTGGATACTTTGAAGGCCAGTGGCGAGGATAATAATGCAAAGCTGGTCGCAGGTTATTTCCAAAGCCTTGGAGTAGAGGCGCAGTATATAAATCCGAAGAAGGCTGGCTTGATCGTATCGGATGAAGGTGGTTTTACCAAGGTGCTGCCAGAATCTTATGATCGGTTATATGCTCTGCGTGATGAGCCTGGAATCGTAGTATTCCCAGGGTTCTTCGGTTATACGTTAGATGGTGATGTTTTAACCTTCTCAAGAAGCGGTTCCGATATTACGGGTTCGATTCTTGCGAATGGGGTCAAAGCTGATCTGTATGAGAACTTTACGGACGTGGATGCCGTTTATGCGGTGAATCCAAATGTGGTTTCCAACCCAAAGGGAATCCGGGAATTAACTTATCGTGAAATGCGTGAACTTTCTTATGCAGGTTTCTCGGTATTTCATGATGAGGCGCTGATTCCAGCATTCCGAGCGGGAATACCTGTCCATATCCAGAATACGAACAATCCGGCGGCACAAGGTACCCGCATTGTAAGTACACGGGATAATACGAACGGACCGGTTATTGGCATTGCAAGTGATAAAGGATTTTGCAGCATTTACATTAGCAAATATTTGATGAACAGGGAAGTTGGTTTTGGCCGGAAACTGCTGCACATCCTCGAAGATTATGGAGTTTCATATGAACATATTCCATCAGGCATCGATGATGTGACGCTTATTCTAAGACAGGACCAGATGAAGGGTGAAGCCGAGAAGAAAATCATTTCACGAATCAAGAAAGAGCTTCATGCTGATGAAGTGAATGTGGAGCATGATCTTGCCTTGATCATGGTTGTAGGGGAAGGAATGCGCCATAATGTCGGTACAACGGCAAGAGCGTCAAAAGCCTTGGCCGAAGCGAAGGTGAATATTGAGATGATCAATCAAGGCTCTTCGGAGGTAAGCATGATGTTCGGTGTGAAAGGGCATAACGAAGAGACGGCAATTCAGGCATTATATCACGAGTTCTTTTGAGAATAATAGTTCAAAGACCTCCTTTTAGAAGGGGGTTTTTGTGATTAATCATTTAGTCACTATACATACGCTGGATTTTTCATCGGGTTCTTTATGATAGTGACAATGACCGTTTGGGGGTAATCATTCCAAGCTAACAGACACGCTGTAGGGCTCAGGCTGTCTGTTAATTTAATGCCCATTTATCAAGTGGCTAAAGCAATTGGAGGAGAACGGAGTTGATGCTCTTGAAACGGATAAAAAGGGGGCTTCCAACCTCTAAATCATAAATGAAAGAGATGTCAATGGCAGCATCAAGATTAAGAGCAAAATGATTCACTGGCACCAATTGATTTAAAATAATCAATTCGAGTCGATCTTGCTGAATAGCATCATGCTTAGAAGCATCCTTATCACCTCAAGTTTAATACTTCTATATAATAAAAAGAATGTAGGAATGAGTTCTATCTTTATATTAAACAAAGTTGATTGGAGTGTAAGGTTGCTAGGGGAGACACCTCAGGCGTAAGACGAGGGTCTCCCGGAATGCCCGCGGAAATCGAGAGCCCTACGTTACAAACAACCGTCAAATTGTAAAAGCCATAAAAAAACTGTAGACAAACTCGATTTACATCGAGAGTTTGTCTACAGTCTGACCCTCCGATTGAGGATTGGTGGTTTTTCTTTTATATTAGTCCAAGATGGTCAGTATTTGATCGATCTCTTTCCTTGGACGTGGAGTGGGGATCATATCGGGATAGCCGACGTGAAGGCTGCCGACGATCTTCTCTCCTGGTTTCACGCCCAATGCTTCACGAAACTCCATGCTGTGTATCATGCCGTATGTTTCCCATATCATCCCGATTCCTTGTTCCCAGGCAAGCAGACTGAAATTCTGGATCAAGGCACTTGTGGCCGCATAATCTTCTTCACGTGTCATGGGATTCGGATTCTCTTCCATGATCACCGCGACAAACATCGGTACACCTATAAGTTTATTATATCCTCGCTGTCCGGCGGCTTTTTTCTTTTCAGGGTCCTTCTCTTTGCCTGACATGAATGCACTGGTTGCTTCCGCGAGTTTTAAACGGCTATCACCATGCACCACGACGAAGCGCCATGGTTGGGTCATTTTATGGTTCGGTGCCCATGTCGCAGTTTCCAATAATGATTGGATGGTATCAATAGGAACAGGAATGTCCTTAAATCGTTTGATGCTGCGCCGCTCTTTAATGATATCTTCTAGTTTCATGATCATCCTGCTCCTTTAAATCATATATGTAAGTTTAATAGTTTTAAAAAATAATCCCCGGCTGCCTAATATGCTTCCAACGTGAATAAATTACTTGAATAAAGAGGGGGCAATATTCCAGTGACTTGCATTCGCTAATGAGCATATAATTTTACTAGGCACAGAGAAGCCGGGGCGACATTGTAGCTATGTACAATATCAAAAGGGTACGATAAAAGAATATCGTAATTGCTTATCAAATTTCAGAGATTGATAATGAAATTGAAAATCATTATCAATTAGAATTTTCGCTTATTTCCTGTAATTTGTCAAGGGCATTTATTAAAAAAAATTCAACATATTTACCAATCCTTTATAATAGTTAAATTCTTTTAAAAAATCTGTATAAAAATGTATAATGAGAGGATGAAAAGATGCTATCTACATATGAAGAATCGAAGGGTGTCATAGATGAAAAATTTGTCCTCATTTCTTAAGCCATACTGGCTTTTGATCATTCTTGCTTTATCCTTAATGATTGTCGAGCTCGGGGTAGAGTTGTTACAGCCTCTATTTATAGCAAAAATAATTGATGATGGCATTTTGCAGAAAGATTTATCGGTGGTGATTAAATGGGGAAGTGTCATGGTTGGACTTTCCGTTTTTTCATTCCTTGGCGGGATCGTTAATTCCTTTACGGCATCACATGTAAGTCAAAGCTTTGGACATGATGTAAGGAAAAGTCTTTTTGGTAAAATACAGGCGTTCTCTTTTGCGAATTTGAATAATATCCCGACTTCCTCGTTGATAACAAGGATGACGAATGATGTGACCCAACTTCAAAATACGGTTTTTATGGGCTTGCGCATCATGGCAAGGGCGCCTTTGATCGTAATCGGCGGGGCGATAATGGCAATTACGGTCGATTTGAAGCTATCCCTAGTTTTGGTCATTTCAATTCCGGTTCTTGTCTTCTTCCTTAGATGGGTGATGAAAAGAGCGGCCAAGCTGTTTAAGCTCGTGCAGAATAAACTAGATAACGTCAATGGCGTCATGAGGGAAAACCTGATAGGCATGCGCTTGATCAAAGCTTTTCTTCGTAAGGAGCATGAGATCGGCCGATTTGACGATGCGAATGAAGAGTTAAAAAGAAAGACTATGGCTTCCCTTCGTTTAATTGAAACGACGATGCCTGTGTTGATGCTTGTCATGAATGTGGCGATTCTGATCATTCTCTGGCTTGGAAGCGAATTTATAACAACGGGAGATATACAGGTAGGGGAGGTTGTGGCGATCGTTAACTATGCCACGAGGATTGCGGCATCCCTTTCCGTTTTTTCATGGCTGATCATGGTCATTTCCCGTGCGAAGGCTTCAGCGGAACGTGTGACGGAAATATTCGAAACCCCGATAGACATTGATGAAGGCAAGGCGGAAAGCAAGAGTGGGGCCGTCAATGGGGGAGGCATCGAGTTTCTGGATGTATCTTTCCGCTATCCTGGAACCGAAACCCCGATATTGAAAAACTTGAGCTTCTCCATCGATCCGGGAGAATCGCTTGCCATCATAGGAGCTACGGGATCTGGGAAAACATCCCTGTTTCAGCTGATTCCAAGATTATACGAAGTTGAAAGCGGCTCCATTCGAATTGATGACCAGGATGTGAGAGATATTCCCTTGAATTCGCTGCGGAAAAGGATTGGTTATGTTCCGCAAGAGGCCCTGCTTTTTTCAGGAACCATAAAAAATAATGTCGCTTGGGGAAAAGAAGATGCCTCGATGGAGGAAATCGTGACAGCGGCCATGCATGCTCAGGTACATGAGACCGTAATGAAACTTCCGAAACAATATGAAACCCAGTTAGGGCAAAAAGGTGTGAATCTGTCCGGAGGGCAAAAACAGCGCTTATCGATAGCAAGGGCATTGGTGCGCAGACCAAAAATTCTCCTTCTGGATGATAGTACGAGCGCGCTGGATTTGAAAACGGAAAGTAAATTGCTTGCCGCTTTAAAGGAATATACATGCACAACGCTCATCATTACACAAAAAATCAGTACTGCCATGGAGGCGGACAAAATATTGTTGTTGGAAAGCGGTCAAGTGCTTGCGCTGGGGAAACATCAGGATTTGATGAAAACAAGCGATCTTTATCGAAAAATCGTTCACTCACAGTTTGGGGAGGAGGGGATTTCTCTTGAGTCGAAGAATATCTCCCGATAAGGCAAGGACTAAACCGGTCAACTCCTGGAATACGATAAAAAGGGTCATTCCCTACTTAGCAACGAATAAAAGCCTGCTATTTTGTGTTCTTTTCATGGTACTGATAAGCTCGGTTTTGGGATTGCTTGGCCCTTTTCTTGTTGGGATGGCCATTGATGATTATATTGTCACAAGAGATAGCGGGGGGCTGATCAGCCTTCTTTTCGGACTTCTTGGAGTCTATATATTCTATTCGCTATCCATGTGGCTTCAGAATTATTGGATGATCGGAATCGCACAGGATACGGTTTATGCAATGCGCAATCAATTGTTCAAAAAGCTTCACCAGTTGTCCATCCCCTTTTTTGACCGGCGTCAGCATGGGGAATTGATGAGCAGGGTCACGAATGATATAGAAAATGTCAGTTCAACTTTGAATAGTTCTGTCATCCAGATTTTTTCCAGTGTGCTGACACTGGTCGGGACAATCGGAGTTATGCTGTATTTGAGCCCTTTATTAACTGTTCTAACATTATTAATCGTTCCTCTTATGTTCTTCGGTCTGAGGTGGATAACGAACCGGACGGGAAAGCTGTTTAAAGAACAGCAGAAGAATCTTGGAGAACTGAATGGGTTTATAGAAGAAACGATTTCCGGACAACGGATCGTAAAGGCTTTTTCACAGGAAGATAAAGTGATCCGTGATTTTGTCATCCGGAGTGAAAACCTAAAGAAAGCTGGGTTCCTATCACAATCATACTCGGGGCTGATTCCGAAATTGATGAATTTGCTGAATAACTTAAGCTTCACGGTAATAGCAGCTGTCGGGGGATTTTTGGCGCTGAGTGGCATAGGGACGGTTTCCATCGGGGTCATTGTCATTTTCACCGAGTATTCAAGGCAATTCACCCGTCCGCTCAATGATCTCGCTAACCAATTCAATACACTACTCTCGGCTGTTGCCGGTGCGGAGCGGGTTTTCACCATACTTGATGAAAAAGAAGAGGAAGTGGATGAGGAACAGGCCTCTGAACTTCGTGATGTCCGTGGTGAGGTGGAATTTAAGGGTGTTTCCTTTTCGTATAATGATGAGGAGCAAACGATATATGATGTTGATTTCCGTGCGGAAAAAGGGGAGACCATCGCGCTTGTAGGTCCCACTGGGGCAGGTAAGACTACGATCATTAATCTTCTAGCCCGTTTTTACGAGCCGAACAGCGGCCGGATATTGATTGATGGCCAGGATATCCAACAGGTGACGAGGTCTAGTCTCCGTAAGCATATGGGATTCGTTCTACAGGATTCATTTTTGTTTCAAGGTACGATTCGTGAAAATATCCGCTACGGCCGGCTGGATGCCGAAGATGAAGAAGTGGTGGATGCAGCCAAGCTTGCCAATGCCCATTCCTTTATCATGAAACTGCCAAATCGGTATGATACCATCCTGAATCAGGATGGCGGTGGAATAAGCCAGGGACAGCGCCAGCTATTATCGATTGCCAGGGCTATACTAGCCGATCCCGTCCTCTTGATTTTGGATGAAGCGACAAGTAGCATAGATACGATTACAGAGCTTAAAATCCAGGAGGCTTTACACCGTTTGATGGAGGGAAGGACAAGTTTTGTCATTGCCCACAGATTGAATACAATTCAGCAAAGTGACCAAATCCTTGTACTTGATGAAGGAAGGATCATTGAAAAGGGATCCCATGAAGAATTGTTGCGGCAGAGGGGTTTTTATTACGAACTGTTTCGCAGTTCATTAAGGGGAAACCAGATTGGATGAAGAAAGAATGTGTGCCGTCAGGGCGCACATTTTTTGTGTTGGTCCCCTTATTAGGACATTAAACCTGGGGGGAAATGTAGAGTTTTCACCAAAGGCGGTTTTATTAAGAGTGAAAACACCTTGGTGGGAACAGAGAGAATTATCGACAAAATAATGGAAAATACTTTACAAATTGACTGATTTGCTATTGCTAAAAAACCTTAAGGTAACATATAATTCAGAATATATATAAAATTCTTTAAATTTAATGGGTAAGAGGAGGAATAAAGCCCTAGCCCCTTATAAATGAAGTTTTTTATAGTTGCACACCAGTTCAAAATAGAGAGGAGATGGAAAGAAATGAAAGCGCTTAAGTCAGTCTTTCTTTGGGGGATCATATCTGCGTTGGGTGCGGTGAGTTTTGGTTTCGTCGCGCTAAACCGGGGGGAAAGCATCAATGCCATGTGGATTGTCACTGCAGCACTCTGTGTTTATTCAATTGCATACCGCTTTTATAGTAAATTCATTGCACGGAAAGTGTTTGAGCTAGATGACAATCGCCAGACTCCATCGGAAGCGAATAATGATGGGAAAGATTATGTTCCTACAAACAAATGGGTGTTGTTTGGCCACCATTTTGCAGCGATTGCCGGGGCTGGCCCTCTCGTTGGTCCCATCCTTGCAGCGCAGATGGGATATCTGCCAGGGACACTATGGCTTGTAGTCGGGGTTGTATTGGCTGGTGCCGTACAGGATTTCATCATTCTTTTTGGTTCGATGCGCCGTAACGGCAAATCATTGGGAGAGATGATCAAGGAGGAAATTGGACCGATTACAGGCTTGATAGCGATGATCGGTATTCTGGGTATCATGATTATTTTATTAGCGGTACTTGCCCTGGTTGTCGTAAAGGCGCTCGTGGGAAGTCCATGGGGGATGTTCACGATTGCCTCGACCATACCAATCGCTGTGCTTATGGGCATTTACATGCGCTATATAAGGCCTGGACGGGTTGGCGAAGGATCGATTATCGGAATCATACTATTGATGCTCGCGTTATATTTCGGTCGCTTTGTATCAGAGAGCGCAACATTGGCGCCAATGTTCACTTTCAGTGGGGAAACGATTGCCATCATGTTGATTGTATACGGATTCGTTGCCTCCGTTTTGCCTGTATGGATGTTATTGGCACCGCGTGATTACTTGAGTACATTCTTGAAAATCGGTACGATCATCGGACTTGCACTTGGAATCTTTATTGTCATGCCGAGCCTTGAAATGCCTGCCGTCACTCAATTCATCGATGGAACAGGACCTGTATTTTCCGGAAACTTATTCCCGTTCCTATTCATTACGATCGCTTGTGGGGCGGTATCAGGTTTCCATGCACTCGTTTCTTCAGGAACAACTCCTAAAATGATCGAACGCGAATCCCATTCACGTCCAATCGGATACGGGGCGATGCTGACTGAATCCTTTGTAGCCATCATGGCGATGATAGCAGCTTGTGTACTGACTCCTGGTATCTATTTTGCCATTAATAGCCCGGGTGCCGTTGTGGGAACGGAGCCAGCTCAAGTGGCCGCTACGATATCCGATTGGGGTTTCATTTTGACACCTGAGATGATTACCGGCCTTGCAGACGATGTTGGGGAAGAGACCATTATATCCCGCACTGGAGGAGCTCCAACCTTTGCTATCGGCATGGCCCATATCTTTTCGCAGGTGATTGGCGGAGCGTCCCTGATGGCGTTCTGGTATCATTTCGCGATCCTGTTCGAGGCATTGTTCATATTGACCACCATTGATGCTGGAACCAGGGTAGGGCGTTTTATGATACAGGATATAATCGGGACCTTTTACAAACCTTTTGCCGAAACGAATAAATGGCTGCCCAATATTATTGCTACTGCCATTTGTGTAATCGGCTGGGGGTACTTCCTTTATCAAGGGGTCATTGATCCTCTTGGGGGAATCAACACCCTTTGGCCATTGTTTGGAATTGCGAATCAAATGCTTTCCGCCATTGCGTTGCTGCTTGGGACGACGGTCCTTTTCAAAATGGGCAAAAAAGCGTACACATGGGTCACTCTTGTACCTACAACATTCTTGTTGATAGTGACCATGACGGCTGGGTGGCAAAAGCTGTTCCACGAAAACCCGGCTATTGGCTTTTTGGCACATAAGGATAAGTTTAAAGCGGCCTATGATAATGGGGAAATTCTTGCTCCGGCAGCTAACCTTACCGAGATGAAACGGGTTATCGTCAATGATTATGTGGATGCTGCCCTGTGTGCCATCTTCATGATCGTGGTGATCACGGTCTTGATTTCCGCAATTAGGTTATGGATAAAAGTCTTGAAGAATCAAAAAATAGATTTACATGAAACACCTTATGTATCAAGGACATCATAAGGGAGGGAAGGCAATGTTGAAAAGATTGATTAAAATTCTCAGCTACAGAAAACAATTCGTCAGTTTGCTGGTCGGCGTGCCAAGTTATGATACTTATGTGGCGCATATGAAAATGCATCATCCTGAAGATCCTGTGAAAACCAGGAAAGAATTTTTCTGTGAAGCCCAGAATGAGCGGTATAATGCAAAGGGTGGGAAAGTGTCTCGTTGCTGCTAACTGAATATCTTTTGAAGGGCCCTCAATAAAAGGGCCCTTTTTTTAATGGATTTTTTAGAACGGGACATAAGTAGAGGGGGAAAAGTAATGGGAAGGGATTCGTGAAATTGGTGAAAAGTATTTTCAAAACGAAAAAACCCATTTTTTTTGATCCTTTATTCATAAGAGATGTTATATAACTTCACACGTTTTAACAGAAAATAAAAATTTGGTTGAATTTTTAGAAAACTGAGTATATGATAAAAAATATAACATATTAATGTTAAAAAACATAACATATACAAAAAAGGGGGAAAAAAACAGTATGCAAATGGCGGATTCGGTATTCATGTTTTTGGCGACGATGATGGTTTGGCTAATGACACCAGGGATTGCACTATTTTATGGAGGGATGGTAAAGAGTAAAAATGTCCTGAATACGGCAATGCATAGTTACATGCCACTGGCTGTCATTTCGATTCTTTGGGTGCTGATTGGGTATTCAGTATCATTTTCACCTGGTAATGCATTTCTAGGCGGTCTGGACTGGGTTGGTTTAAAGGATGTAGGCTTTGCACCTGGACCATACAGCGAAACAATTCCTCATAGTTTGTTCATGTTATTCCAAATGACTTTTGCCGTGTTAACAGTCTCGATCATTGCAGGTGGCATTGCCGAGCGGATGAAGTTTTCAGCATTCCTGATTTTTACGATCCTTTGGTCTTTATTCGTATACGCTCCTGTTGCACACTGGGTTTGGGGAGGCGGCTGGTTAGCGGAATTGGGTGCACTTGACTTTGCAGGAGGAAACGTCGTCCATATTTCTTCAGGGGTTGCGGGTCTGGTTTTGGCGGTCATGTTAGGTAAAAGAAAAGAGTCGGGTGATAGTGCACCACATAATCTTCCTTTAACATTCCTTGGAGGTTCATTAATTTGGTTCGGGTGGTACGGCTTCAACGTCGGAAGTACATTGACAATCAATGAAGTGGCGATGAATGTATTCGTTAATACAGCAGTTGCAGCGGCGGCTGGTATCATTGGCTGGCTGATCGTTGAGTATATGGCTAATAAAAAGGCAACATTGCTGGGTGCGGTATCCGGAGCTATTTCAGGCTTGGTAGCCATTACACCTGCTTGTGGATTCGTAACCACTGCCTCTTCCATCATCATCGGTGTCGTCGGCGGTGCCGTATGTTTCTGGGGCGTATTCTTTCTGAAGAATAGACTGGGTTACGACGATGCACTTGATGCATTCGGATTACATGGGATCGGTGGGACATGGGGGGGCATCGCGACAGGTTTGTTCGCTACCACTTCGGTAAATGAAAGCGGGGCAAATGGTTTATTCTATGGCGACTTCAACTTGTTGTGGAAGCAGCTTGTAGCGATCGTCGCGACATATATTTTCGTTTCCGTGGTCACTTATATCGTTGCGAAAGTCATTAATTTTTTCGTGCCGTTGCGTGTCAGTGAAGAAGATGAGTCAATGGGGCTTGATCTTACACTTCATGGAGAAAAGGCTTATCACGAATCAATTTAAAGGGGGGGCTCATATGTCAGAGGTTTTAACGAAAATAGAAATCATTACACGTCCTATCAAGTTTGAACAATTCAAAGCGGAACTTGCAAAAATTGGGGTGAGCGGAATGACTGTTTCGGAAGTAAAAGGAACGGGTCTTCAGAAGAGTTATGTGGAAACATATAGAGGCAGAAATCGTGAAATGTCATTGCATGACAGGATGAAAATCGAAATCGTCGTGTGTGAGGTGCCAGTTCAGGATATTGTGGATGTAGCAAGGAAGTTCTTGAGTACCGGTAAGCCTGGTGACGGTAAAATCTTCATTTATGAATTGGCGAATGTTGTGAATATCCGGACCGGAAAAGAAGGTCATGATGCGTTAAAGAATGACATCTGATGCTGTGATTAATTCGGCCGAATATGCCGGATACAGTCGATTAAGGAAAGGGAGCTGAAAATGGGGAGACTGGTCCGAATTGTTAATGCGAAAAAACAGAAGATCGTTAATACGCTCATTTCAGAGGGTGTATATCAACCTGATGACCGATCCTTTTTATTGGAATTGCCATTGAAAAACTTAGAAGAGATATTATCCCTTCGAATAAAATCCTCGTTTCAAAATCCCCGTTTAAAAAAATAACCTTTCAGCCGTTATCCAATATGGGGAGAGCGGCTTCTTTTATGCGTTTGTTGCCAACTTCGGCTTTGGAGTATGAATGTTAGGTAAAAGGAAACTTTTTTCTAGAATCCCCCATGGAAATCGGGGAGCTTTCCAACTATAATGAATAAGGATATAAATTTAAATACGATTTTTTTGCTTTTTTTGACGTTATTCGCTTAGTTACTTCCATATTTCTTTATTTTACGAAAACCAAATTCAAAAAAATGTAAGTTTTCCAGAAAACGATGAATTATTTCATGAATGCCCTGTTTAATAAATAGGGAAATTATTAATATGTTCTTTTAAGAGGTGAAAGGAAATGGATCAATTTACAGTCGAATCCGTTTTGAATATCATCAGGGAGTTTGTACCGAAGGATGCTTCAATTTCTGTGGCTGATTCTGAAAAATACATTTATTATCAACCGAGCAAACAAGTTGACTTAAGAATAAAACCGGGTGATTTAATCAGTGAAAAAACGGCGACATATAAAGCGTTGAGTGTTCGAAAAAAAATAGGGGTGCAAGTGGAAAGTAATGTATTTGGCGTACCTTACTATGGGCTGAGTGTTCCTATCATGGACGAGGACAATCCTTTAGGGGCGGTAACGGCCATTTTGCCGTCAAAGCCATTAATTTTACCGACATCATTCTTGACCATTAAAACAGATGACCGCTGGATACCGCTTCCATATGATGAAATTATGTATTTGGAAGCTCAAAATAGGAAAACTAAGATTCAGTCCGAACGTGTGAGTGGATTTCATAAAATGAACTTAAGTGAATTGGAATTCATTTTACCTAGTGATTTATTCATTCGTGTGCATCGTTCGTACATCGTCAATATCAACTATATACAGGAGATCCTTCCTGATTTTCATTCTACATTTTTACTCATAATGAAAGACCATTCCAAAATCCAGGTCAGTCAAACATATGCAAGTCAATTTAGAAGGGCTTTGGGATTTTAGTGATTCTCCTTTATGTAAAAAAAATGCTGGTTTATGCTCTATTTAAGGCTTTTCATTCAGAATCGAATGTGATGATTACACAGGATTGATAAAATTAAGTGTAAGAAAAGCGAAAAATGGGGGTCTTTTGTATGAACGAAAGCGTTTTCAAAAAAATTCGCAACGAACAGTTTAAGGGGAAAGTAGTTACAGCGGAAGAGGCAGCTTCATGGATTAAAGATGGGATGAAACTCGGTATGAGTGGTTTTACTCGTGCTGGAGATGCTAAAGTTATTCCGATGGCTCTAGTTGAAAGAGCTAAAACTGAAAAATTCAAAGTTGACGTATTTACAGGTGCCTCATTAGGGCCGGAAGTCGACCAACATATGGCGGAAGCGGGTATCATAAACAAACGTTTGCCGTTCCAAGCGGATAAAGGTATTCGCAATAAAATCAATGCTGATGAAGTCACTTATGTAGATCAGCATTTATCTCATACAGCTGAACAAGTTCGTCAAGGCATTGTCGGGCCTATAGATTTTGCAATCATCGAAGCATTGGCGATTACGGAAGATGGATTAATCATCCCGACGACTTCTGTAGGAAACTCAGCCATATTCGTTCAAGAAGCTAAACATGTAATCATTGAATTGAACGTGTCCCATCCAGAAGGATTGGAAGGGATGCATGATATATATACACCAGCAAACCAAGGAGAACGTGAACCGATTCCTATGACTAAAGCGAGTGATCGCCTTGGATCGATCGGTATTGCGGTTGATCCTGAAAAAGTAATGGGAATCGTCGTTTCCACAGATCTTGATGCACCTTCTACAATCGTGCCGCCGGATGAAGAAACTGCAACAATCGCCAACCACCTTATTAACTTCCTTCGTGAAGAAATCAAGGCAGGCCGTTTAACTGAAAGCCTTGCTCCGCTTCAGTCGGGAGTAGGTTCAGTTGCAAATGCAGTATTCGCTGGCTTCCTTGATTCTGAATTTAAAGATTTGGAAGTATATTCAGAAGTGCTGCAAGATGCGGTGTTTGATTTGATCGATGCTGGAAAAGTTAAATTCGCTTCAGGGTGTTCGATTACATTAGCTGAAGAAAAAGGTAAACAAGTTTACGGTGAGCTTGAAAAATACCGTGATAAACTAGTTCTTCGTCCACAAGAAATATCTAACCATCCTGAAATCATCCGTCGCCTTGGCTTGATTTCAATCAATACAGCGTTAGAGTGTGATATCTATGGTAACGTGAACTCGACACATGTTTCTGGGACAAGAATGATGAATGGAATCGGTGGATCGGGAGATTTTGCCCGTAACTCACGCCTAGGCATTTTCGTAACGAAATCATATGCGAAAGGCGGCAAAATTTCTAGTATCGTTCCTTTTGTTTCACATGTGGATCATACTGAACATGATGTGGATGTATTAGTGACAGAGCAAGGGATCGCTGATTTACGTGGTTTGGCACCAAAAGAGCGCGTAGAGTTAATCATAGAAAACTGTGCGCATCCTGACTACCGTCCACAGCTTCGTGCGTACTTCACTGAAGCTGTTGCGCAAACTGGCGGGCATCAAACTCCACACATTCTTGAAAAAGCATTTTCATGGCATACAAACCTAGCTAAAAATGGTACGATGCTTGAAGCAGTACTACAAGATCAAAAATAAACAGAAAACCACCCCGCCAATACAGCGGGGTTTTTTTATTTGGGTCCGTATCCCTTATTGGTGATAATAAACACATGAACCTTTCGGCACCGCTGGAAATAGAATATTTTAAAATGAAGCTTAACCATCAAAATGATAGGGAACTGTATCTTTAGGCTTTTTCTTTTATTTTTGTATATAATTATTCATTCAAGTTATGGAAATATGGTAAACTGCTAACAATGAGAGATTATCATACATAGGATTTTTCGTATTTATGATGTTGTTTCCTTAGAAATAGGGAGTTAAATAGAATGGTTATAGTGGAGGAGATAATTTGTTCAAGACAAAATTACATTTTTGGACGTTAGAGTTATTACTATTGTCTTTACTTTTTTATGTTGGTACTAAGATTTCTTTTCTTTTTGAACCGATAGTCATCTTTACATCTACATTGTTCTTTCCAATCTTGATTTCAGGTTTTCTCTACTTTTTGTTCAACCCCACTGTTGATTTCCTGGTTAAAAGAAGGGTGCCTAGGGGATTATCGATATTATTGCTATATGTATTTTTCCTGGGATTGATTAGTTTGCTGGTCGGTCTGGTTGGCCCGTCACTGTCCAAACAGGTTACGGATTTAGTCAATAACCTCCCGGATTATTTCAATCAAGTAAGAAAGTTCATTGAAGACTCAGCTGAGTCAAAATGGTTTTTGTGGACGGTGGAACAAGATTATGTTCCTTTGCAAGAAGTAGGAGATTCGCTTCAAAAATATTTGACGAATTTACCGAGTAATATAACTAATAGTTTGTCTTCGGTTTTCAGTGTAGTGACGAATATTACGTTAGTGGTCGTGACGGTTCCTTTCATTCTGTTTTATATGTTGAAGGATGGAGATAAGCTTCCGGCTGCCATTATGAAATTCGTACCCGTTCGCTATAGAAAACCAGCTTTAACGGTACTTAAGGAAACGGGAGAGACGCTTGCTACTTATATTCAAGGACAGATGCTAGTTTGCATGTTTGTCGGAATTGGAACGTTCATTGGATATTTAATCATTGGTTTGCCTTACGCGTTCTTATTTGCGCTGATTGGTGCGGTAACCAATATCATTCCATATGTAGGTCCGTTTATCGGAGCAGCTCCTGCGGTCATTGTGGCGTTGATTCATTCACCGACCGAAGCGTTATTGGTCATTCTTGTTGTAACGGTCATTCAGCAACTGGATGGTAATGTCATTTCGCCGTTAGTCATCGGGAAGAAATTGAACACTCATCCGCTAACCATCATCATCCTTTTGCTCGTCGCCGGAAACATTGCTGGTATCATCGGTATGATTTTGGCCGTTCCGACTTATTCCGTTGTTAAAACGATTGTATTGAATATCGTAAAATTCATCAGGATCCGAAAAGAGGAAAAGCTTGAAGAAGATATATTGGAATGAAAAAATGGGCCCGACTCAATTAAGTCGGGCCCGTTTTCTTAGTGAAGGAGCAAAAGTGCCTAAATGGGTTACAAACCTAAGGAAATATATTTTACTTCCAGGAATTCTTCGATGCCTTGATGTCCACCTTCGCGGCCGAGCCCGCTTTGTTTGAATCCGCCAAATGGAGCTTGCGGAACGGAAGGAAGTCCATCGTTCAAGCCAACAATACCGAATTCAAGTGCCTCGGTGAATTTGATGCCCTTGGTGATATTTTCAGTGAAGACGTAAGCTGCCAAACCGAAGATGGAGTCATTTGCCCTTTTGATTGCCTCTTCATCAGTCTTGAAGGAGGCGATTGGAGCTAAAGGACCAAATGTTTCTTCATTCATGCAGAGCATGCTGTCATCAATGTTGGATAGTACGGTTGGTTCAAGAAAAAGGCCGCTTATTGATTTACCGCCAGCTTCGAGCTTAGCACCGCTGCTGATTGCTTCATCAATTTGTTTTTGAACCTTATCAACTGCATTTTGATCGATAAGCGGACCGATATCGACGCCATTCTCCAGTCCATTTCCTACCTTTAGTTCTTTGACCTTGGCAACGAGCTTTTTGATGAAGGCTTCTTGAATGGCTTCGTGGACATAAATGCGATTTGAACAGACGCATGTTTGTCCTGCATTACGGAATTTCGAACTGATGATGCCATCAACCGCTTTATTAAGGTCGGCATCCTCAAGAACGATTGCGGGTGCGTGACCCCCAAGTTCAAGCGAGATTTTCTTTACCGTTTCAGCTGAGCCTCTCATAAGGGTTTTACCGACTTCTGTAGAACCGGTGAACGTCAATTTACGAACCCTTGTATCTTGAAGCCAAGTTTCGCCGATTTCTGATGATTTTCCTGTCACGACATTGATGACTCCTTTTGGAATGCCAGCTTCTTCAGCCAATTCAGCCATTTTTAGAGCTGTTATGGGAGTCAGGTTTGCCGGTTTAATGACGACTGTGCAGCCGACTGCAAGTGCCGGTGCAACTTTTCTTGTAATCATGGCTGCAGGAAAGTTCCAAGGCGTAATGACAGCTACAACTCCGACAGGTTGTTTTGTCACGAAAAGCCGCTTATTGGATACGGAAGCAGGAATCGTTTCGCCATACACCCGTTTTCCTTCTTCGGCAAACCAAGATAAAAAGCCATTTGCATATGTCATTTCACCAAGAGCCTCTTTAAGAGGCTTGCCTTGCTCTTCAGTCATGATTTTGGCTAGTTCTTCTTTATTATCATCAATCAATCGATGCCATTTCCAAATAAGTTCAGCACGTTCATAGACCGAGAGTGCAGCCCAGCCCGTAAAGGCTTCATATGCGGCATCTGCAGCCTTCGCCGCTTCAGTTGCACCGCCTTTAGGAACGGTGGCAACAACTTCATCTGTTGCCGGGTTTCTCACTTCAATTTTATCCAATCCAAAATCCGACCACTCACCGTTAATAAATAATCCGTAATCCTTCATGATAAAACCTCCTAATTTGGTTAAATCCATCAAACTACTAAAACTTTTAACTATATACTTTTACCTTTATATAAAAGTATAAACACTTTTCAGTAATTCTGAAATTTATTTGATTGGCTATTTATAGAAAATCGGCTATTCATTGATAGAAAGGGAGCAAGACATAAAAAAAGAGGTGCAAGTTGCACACCTCTTCATTCAAGATTCGCTTATTTTTCCGATGAGACGGCCACTTCACGCAGATCACCTGAGATGGCTTGATTAGAATTGAATTCACCTTCCGATTTAGAAATGACCACTGTAGCAACACTGTTACCGATTAGATTAGTGATGGCGCGTGCTTCAGACATGAAGCGGTCGACTCCCAGCAGTAATGCCATTCCTTCAACTGGAATCATTGGGAAGGCAGCTAAGGTTGCAGCAAGTGTAATGAAACCGGATCCCGTTACACCGGCAGCTCCTTTGGATGTTAACATCAAGATTCCTAGAAGGGTCAATTCCTGCCAGATGCTTAAATCGACACCATAGGCTTGGGCGATGAAAATCGCTGCCATGGATAAGTAGATGGATGTGCCATCAAGGTTGAAAGAATAACCCGTTGGGACAACTAAACCGACTACCGATTTTGAGCAACCGTATTTTTCGAGTTTTTTCATCACGCTTGGTAGAGCGGATTCCGACGAAGATGTTCCTAAAACTAAGAGGATTTCTTCTTTTAAATAGGCTATGAACTTGAAAATATTAAAGCCGTAGATTTTTGCGATCGAGCCAAGGATAAGAACGATGAATAGTGCCATTGTGATATATACACTACCCATTAATTGTCCTAAAGAGCTTAGAGAACCAAGGCCAAACTTACCGATTGTATAAGCCATTGCTCCAAAAGCCGCCAATGGAGATACTTTCATGATCATGCTGACGATGCCGAAGAAAATATCGGCAATATGCTGAAAGAAAGAAACGACTGGCTGCACTCTCGGTCCCATTGCCGCCATTGATAATCCGAATAATACGGCAAAGAATAGAATAGGGAGTAAGTCTCCGCCAGCAAGTGCGGCAACGGCATTATCAGGAATGATATTAGAAATGAAAGCAAGGGCGCCATGTTCCGTTTCGGAAGCGGCTGTTGTATATTGTGATACATCTCCGCCCTCGACTGAATCGATGTTAAAGCCTTTACCAGGTCCCAGCAGATTGACTACGATGATTCCGATGGCAAGTGCGAAAGTGGTAACGATTTCAAAATAGAGCAGTGCCTTTCCGCCGATGCGGCCAACCTTTTTCATATCACCCATACCGCCAATTCCGATTACGACGGTTAAGAAGATGATTGGTGCAATGACCATTTTAATCATTTTAATAAATAAATCAGCTAATATCTTCAGCTGTTCACCGAAAGCAGGGAAGAAGAAACCGACTGTTATACCCAGAATGATACCGATGATGACCTGAACTGTAAGATTTTTTAATATTTTCAAGGTGCATTCTCCTTTGTTATATGATAGCGCTTTCTTAACTTGGTTATAGTGTAACAGAAGGAAGAGTCAGAATATTCTTTTGGTGATATTGTTTTCTTTTTGTTCTTTTTGGTCATGGGATTAGGGGGCATGATAGATTGATAAACTGCAATAAAAAAATACCGGTGGGGTTCCGGTATTGGGGAAAATCAATTTTCGAATGGTTTTATGAGTGCATATAGGGTTCCAATCACAGGAAGTTTCAATCCGGCCTTGTCGGCAAGGCGCAGTGCACCGCCCTGTAAATGTTCCACTTCTAGGGTTAGGCCCTTCCGGCGGTCCTGGTGCATGGAAGAGGTGGATTCATCAGGTAAGCCTGCCATGTTTTCCAACGCCTGTGCAATATTCTCCACAGTAATTCCGACGCCATAGGCATTCGCAAGCTCCTTCATTTCAACAAGGACCTTTTCCAGCAATCCATTGGTTTCAGGGAATCTCCGTATCGTGCCGATAGGGAGGTTGGAGGCGGTTGTCACACCGGAGAAAGCGGTGATGAACATGTATTTGATCCACATCCTGATCAATATGTTTTCCGTTCTGCCAGTCTTCATGATAGCTGATCCGGCTGCCTGCTCGAATTCATCACAAATCTTTTCTTGTGACGGATGAAGCGGGCCATAGATTAAATCGTGATTATCATTGGAGTGAATGACATGACCTTTTTCATCAAGAGTGGCGATGATGAAGGCACTTCCTCCCAAGACGGCTTCATCGCCCAGTTCGTCCTGCAAAATGGATACATGTTCCAACCCGTTCAAAAGCGGGAGGACCTTTGCGCCTTTTTCGACAAGGACCTTTAAATCTGTAAGGGTGCCTTGCAGATGCTGGCCTTTTACGGCGAGAATCACAAGGTCGACCTTTTCAATATCATTTACGTTCTCTGTGATATGAAGGTCGTTAAATTGGTAGTTTCCATGAGGGCTGGTTATGCTGATGCCGTTTTCTTTCAATTGTTTGGCGCGGTTTTTTCGGACAAGGTATTGAACATGCTGCCCGGCCTGCTGCAGCCTGCCTCCAAAGTAGGAGCCGAGTGCCCCGGCCCCTATAATGACAATATTCAATGTGCACACTCCTCTTTTGATTAAGATGTACTAATCATAACATTTACTGAAATTTCAGTAAATATTCCCGTTTGAAGGGAAACTGGTTGTTTAGGTGTTTGTAAGAATGGGGAAAACAAAAAACCAGCCTGAATTTGGTTTCAGGCTGGCACTTATCATTATTTATAGATTTTTACTTTAACGGTTTTTCTGCCCCAATTGATAGCTTTTGAGTGAGAAGAGTAGAAGACGTCAATTTTATTCCCTTTGATTGCGCCGCCTTTATCTGCCGCAATGGCATCCCCGTATCCTTCTACATGAACTTTTGTTCCTAGTGGAATGACCTTAGGGTCAACTGAGATGGCTTTTGCGTTAGGGTTTTTCTTTAAGTTAAGACCTGATGCTGTAATACCGCTGCAACCTTTGCAGTTCGCAGTGTAAGCTGTTGCCTTCACGGTGATCGTTTTATATTTCTTGGATGATGATGTTTTAGCTTTAGGTTTAGGTTTAGCAGATGTCGATGTTTTCTTGACCTTTAAAACTTGTTTTGGGTGGATGTTATCTTTTTTCAGGTTGTTCCAACTTTTGAGTTGATTGACTGTTATATTATGTTTATTGGCGATACCCCATAGTGTGTCGCCGCTTTTAACTTTGTATGTAGTAGTAGCAGCCGATGAAACTCCGGAAAAACTAAATACCAAAAAGAAAGCAGTGAATAGTGGAAGTAGTATTTTTTTCAAAATGAATAGTCTCCTTTGTTTTAAATCGTAGACTTAGAATAACAGGTCTTTATGACAACAATGTTTCGCTGGAATAGTAATTGTGTTACAAAAAGGTTTCCTTTGATAAATAAATGTAATATAAACTAGGACAAAAGGACTTATCTATTGAATGTAAATATATTATTTATTATGTCAGTATAAGCGTATATTTGGTAAATAATGTTGGTTTTATGGCGTATCCTGTTTAATGAGGTAAAATACGGATACACGTTCCCTGGTTTTAAAGTCCTGTATATTTTGTAAAAAAGCTATGAAATATTGAACGATTGAGTGGGGTTTATTTTAGTAGGAAAGGATATTCGAAGCATGAAAAAAAGCCGGCATCTATGTGATGCCGGCTCAAACTGTAGACAACTCGATGAAACTACAGTATTTTTGAGAGTATGTAAAAATCCGAACGTTGATTTCCATTCCAGGCACTCGCTTTCCGCGGGCGGTCCGGGAGCCTCCTCGGCGCTTTTGCGCCTGTGGGGTCTCTCTTGAACGCGCTTTTCCCGCAGGAGTCTCGCACCTTCCGTTCCAATCAACTGTGTTTTATAATTGAATTCATTTTGTCTATAAACTGAGCCGACATCTATGTGATGCCGGCTTTTTTTCATGCTTTGGATTAATTTAATACAAATTCAGAAGCGAAATCGACTAGCATTTTTTGATAGACTGCCACTGATTCAAGGTTGACGCATTCCCTATCTCCATGCCAGTTCTCACCTTTCGGACCGAATTCAATGGCTGGGATATCATATGCCGCAAAAAACACGGTATCTGCGGATCCGTGCTGCCCAAAAATGACAGCATCCTGCTTGGTGTTGCTTTCGATAATCGGGCGAAGCATAGCGATGAATGGGTCTGACTCTTCGGTTTTTACAGGTTTACTGTACATATTAAGGTGGACATTATTTCCTGTCACACTTTCGATCTGAGCAATGATATCTTCCATTGTTTGCGTAGGAAGGTAGCGTATATCAAGGCTTAGCAAACAGGCATCCGGTACCTTATTATAAACATCCCCGCCTTTAATTTTTGCTAGGTTAAGTGAAGGGGAGTCGTAAAGGGGGGTGTGATCCCTGGTGAAAGGAAGTTCCTTTATTTTTTGATAGAGATCATAGGCCTTTTCAATTGCATTCACGCCTTCCCATGGACGGCTTCCGTGTGCAGATTTGCCGGATACTTCAATATCGAGACGAAGGGCACCCTTTGCCTGGAGTCCGATTCCCAATTGCGTAGGTTCAGCACAGATTACAAAGTCCCCTCTATAACCATGTTTCGCTAAATATCCGGAACAATTCAACCCGCCAATCTCTTCATCCGATACGATCTGTAGCTGGATTTTCAAACCTAAGTCCTTATCTTTCAGTTCGGTAAATGCACACATCATCCCTGCAACTCCAGCTTTCATATCGGCTGTCCCGCGTCCATATAAGTTTCCTTCATGAACCTCTGGGAAAAATTGATCCGGCGTTCCGCTGACAACATCGACATGGCCATTCCAAATTACCGTTTTTTCTCCGCTGCCAATCTCGCTAACAAGCATTTTATAACCGTTATTTACGATCACATTCACAGTAATACCTTGTTTTTTAAGCCAGTCCGCACAGTAATCAACTGCTTGGTTAGCTCCTTCTTTCGTTGAACTGTCAATAGATACTAAATCTTTAAGTAACTCGATGAGCAAAAAGAAAACCCCCTAAAAATTTGCATATTATTATTATATATACCCTTTCTAAGTAAGGGTTAACTCAAAAATATTTTCCTGTTAAATAACGTTTAGCCTTTTCATCCCCAGGGGTATGTAAAGGATGAGCGACAATTTACATTCTTTAAGGAGGATGATAGATATGGATAAACGTATAATTGGTGTATATGAAACTGGAGAAGAAGCCATAAAGGCTGTGGAGTCATTACAGGCCCAAGGGTATGATCGTGAAGATATTTCGGTGGTAGCTAAAGATAAAGAAGAATTAAATACAGTGAATGAAGAAACGGGTACAAAGGTTGAGGAGGGGCTCGCAGCTGGTGCGGCGACCGGAGGTATTTTGGGCGGTACTGCCGGATTATTGGCTGGTGTGGGTGCATTGGCGATTCCGGGAATCGGACCGGTACTGGCAGCTGGACCGCTTGCTGCAACATTAGCCGGAGCGGCAGTAGGTGCTGGTACCGGAGGATTGGCCGGTACATTAATCGGAATGGGTATACCTGAAGACGAAGCTAATCGATATGAAGCGGATGTAAAGAGTGGCAAGCTGCTTGTGTTGGTCGATTCGAATGCAAGAAAATCCAGTTCTTCTTACTCAGGAATAACTGAAACGGATGAAACGCTTACGAACAGTAGAAGAACCCTATGAATCGTAAGGTAGAAAAGGACGGATCCCTTAGGACCCGTCCTTTCTTTTGATTAGAATGTGAATTTCTTTATTTCTTTGTGCATTTCCTGGGATAGGGCATCCAACTCACTAGCCAGGGCATTTAATTGTTCCATGGAAGCATTCGTTTGTTCTACGGAAGCTGATACTTCTTCAGTTCCTGCTGCAGTTTCCTGACTGATCGAATTTAAGCTTTCTGCATTGCTCGCCATTCGTGTGACCTCTTTTACCATATCGTTCATCATCTTTTTTATTTCGTCGAAATTGCTGAATGTGTTCGCTATAATGGATGCAATGTGACTGAAGGCATTTTCCGTATCCGATACAGAAGTATCCTGAAGATGGATTTTTTGATTGACTTGATCAATCAAATGAACGGTATTAGTTGTATCGGTTTGCATGGCTTGAATGATTTCAGAGATTTCTTTAAGTGAGTTTTCCGTCTGTTGGGCCAATTTCTTCACTTCATCGGCTACAACTGCAAACCCCTTTCCGTGCTCACCGGCCCTGGCTGCTTCGATGGCGGCATTCAGGGCGAGTAAATTCGTTTGTCCTGCAATCCCGCTTATGGTCTTTACGATTGCACTAATATCATTGGAGCGTGCATCCAATGATTTGACTGCCGTACTCATCTTACTGGAAATCAGGGATGTTTCATTGAATTGCTGTTTTAGGCCTTGCACTTGAGTGATTCCGTCTTCGGAAGCCTTGAACATATTTTCGGATTCCGTGGCCATTTTGCTCGCTTGCGATTCAAGATCATGGATTTTATCAGCCAATAGCTTTACAGCCATTTCGTTATTCTGCCCGACTTCAATTTGGTCTATGGCACCGGCCGCTATTTGTTCCATCGTCATGGCCACCTCGTTAGCCGCCGCTGAATTTTCATCTGCACTAGCCACTAGCGTCATGGAGGATTCCGATACTTTATCGGAAAGGTTGTTGACAACGCCTAACATATGGCTCATATTCCTGGTCATTAAGTTGGTGTCTTCTGCAAGTTGCCCAATCTCGTCTTTCCTGGAAATGGAATTATTGGTTGTGAAATCGCCTTCAGCCATTTTCCGTATGGATTCCTGCAGCTTTTTAATGGGATTCGTTAGCGAACGGGTGATGAAGATGGCAGACAGTGCAGTGACAGTAAAGACGATCAGCAGTGTGATGATATTATCGATTACCATCGGGCTTGCACGGACTTTCACTTCATTTTCATCCATTACCCCTGTTATTCTCCATCCAGTTGTCGGATTGGTGGCGTATCCGATGATCCGGCTTTGCCCTTCGTATTCCTCGATCATTGAACCGGATGCACCTTTCATTTTTCTGAACATATTTTCCTTTGATATATCTTGTTGGATTTTTTCCTTGTCTGGATGTGTAACGAATGCCCCTTTCTTATCCAGCAAAACCGTATAGCCCGTTTCACCGAATTTAGTTTGATTGACCATCGTGATCAATGTATCAATCGAGATGTCGACACCAATCACGCCTATTAATTCGTCACGATCATCATATATTGCTTTTGCTGCCGTAATGACCAGTGCATTCGTCGCCTGATCCGTATAAGGTTCCGTCCAAATGGTCTTGTTTTTTTGTTTCAGAGCCGATTGATACCAATCCCTTTGTCTTGAATCAAAGTCAGCAGGCAATTCAGCTTTTGGGAATATCAATGTTTTTCCGTCTTTCTCTGTGCCAAGGTATAAACCATTTATTTCAGAGCTGCTTGACTGTGTATGGGAAAACTCATCCATTATCGATTCGGGATTCTTATCATAAGTACCCATGATAGGGTACTTACCGATCCTATCCAATTGATTTTCCGTTTTTTGAAAGAAGATTTCGAAAGAATCGTTCATTGACTTGACTTGTTCTTCCGTCGTTCCGGTAAGTTCTTGAGTCGTCAACTCGATACTATTTTTATAGCTCATATAAGAGATGGCCATTCCGCTTATCATGATCAAAGCTAAAAAAGGGATCAAAATTTGTTTTTTTAGCGAATTAAAATACCAGTCTGTCAGTCTTTTCATTTTGGACAATTCTCCTTATATTCCTCAAATTGATTTAGGTTCTATAAGATATTTCGGTCTGCTTTGACTTTTTTGAAGTTTCAAGTTAGAAAATTCCCAATATTAGTTTTGACTTGAGTGGGCTTACAAATATTCTAGGTCTGAGAGGGGGGATAAAGTAGATAAAAAAAGAGCTGACCGCCACGGTCAACTCTTTTATTCATTCATTGCTATTCGACTTGGATATTTTTTGTCCTGCCCATATACCATGTGTAAAACTCGTCTGCATAATCAACGGATACATCTTGGAGCTTAGTATGGTGTACCGGCTTGGAGCGGTTGATCGTTTCAATTGTGGCAAGACCGAAAAGCTTTTGCAACTTTGTACGTTCCACCTCAATTTGAATGACCTTGCTTCTTTTGGTAATGAATAGTGATGTTTCCAAACTTCCGGATTTGAACTGAATGAACTCATCATTTAACAAGTAACGGCTATTTTTGTAATCCATTATTCTCAATGAATAAATGAGGACGAGTAAAATCAGCGAGATATACCATAGGGAGGGTTTAAAATAATAAATCGCCAATGTTGTGAGAATCCAGAAAAAGCTGGGCCGCAGCATTCGAATCTTGAAGGCCTGTTTCGATAGGGGCTTCATTGACTGTTCCACTTTGTAAGCGGGTAAAATCTCTTCTACCATCCCATATGCCCGTTCAATTGATAAAAAAGGATAGAGTGTATTCGTTTCCAGCTCTTCATCGCCCGTATTTCCTGCACTGACCAGTTTCACTTCTGCCAAGCCTAGCAATCTTTTAATGATGGATTGGGTGATTTCTACAGCTTGTACTTTTTCTTTCTGAATGGAAAAAGCGGATTCATCCAATACACCTTTCTTGATATATATACGCTCGTGATCGGATGAAATTTCATATTTTCCATATTTGACGAAAGTGGAAACGATTCCGAAGGCGACGGCGACACATATGAGGCCTGCAAGAACGATGGTTATGATCCACCACGTATCCAATAACTTGGCAAGAAACCCTTCGGCATTCTCCAAATTGATAAAATCATCGAGTGTATTATATAACGTAGCCAATATCGGGATAAGAGCCAGGAAGCTGAGTGATGTAAAGGAAGCTTTAAGCACATCTTGTTTGGTTGGTGTGAAATGGATCGTTTTCCCATTGATTGGTTCTGTTATACGCTCTTCGGGAATTTCCACTTCGATAACCGTAATTTCCTGTTTTGAAGCATATTCCCCCTCCAGCCGTTCGGCCTCTTTTCGGGAAATCACCTCAAAAGGTACGGTACCCTGATTGCCAGTCATCCCCGTTTCGAATGTTATAGAGGTTAAACTGAAAATTTTATGAAATAACGTCGTGCGTTGCTGAACATTCTGTACCTTATGAAGAGGGATCGTTCGATACGACTTCGAGATAAGGCCTGAAGTAATATATATGGTTCCTTCTTTGATTTGGTATGTATACGTATACCATTTTAGGATGATGGAAATGACTTTCCAAATCAAATAAACTAGAAAACCGATTTGAAGTACCTTCATATACATCTTTTCAGAACCGAAGTTCAGGACATAAAGCATGATGATGAAAAACGCATTTCCTTTCAGCAATTTCCAAAACTCGAAGGGGATTTTGAAAGGGTGTAATCGTTTTGCATGTTCTTCCATCATTAATCCACTTCCTTAATTTTTGCGAAATGTGCAATTTTATCTCGTAATTCATAAGCCTCTTTCTCGGGGATGGCAGGTATGTCATGAGAGTCCCCCATTGTTCCAATGCTCAGGGAGTAAAGGTTATATTTTCGCAAAAACGGTCCTTGGTTCAATTTGACGGATTGGACCTTCGTCATCGGAATGAGTTCATGCGTTTCACTCCAGGCTCCACGTTTTGTTTGAATGAATTCTTCGTTCACGTCGTAACGCCAATACTTTTGCAACAAGATCGGTTCAATGAAGATGGACCAGATTGCATGAAAAAAAGATAATGTGATAAGTCCGTTTAAAATCCATCCAATCCATTCTTTCCAAGTGAAATAATCATCAATAAATAATAGGATGCCAAGGACAGCGAAGATAATGAGATTGGTAATGGCTTCAGTCATCCGCCAAACCTTCACTGATTCTTTGGAAATTTTCTTGGTTGGTGGCTGTATCTTTGAATACATATATTCACTCCTTACTATGTCTTTATACTTATACGGATTAGCCGACAAGAAAGTTCCCTATTATCCTTTTGTGACAAGAAATCATGAAGTCGGGGTCCCTATCGGTTCCGTGGAGTGGCGGACGAATAATCCTCCAGTTTCCTGAGTATGTATAAATAAAGAACTCTAGTGGATCTTTTCTTTTTATATGATTGTAAATTGGACAAGATAGAAGTGGTGAGCTTTTAGAGTGGGAGTGATAGGTTTGACATACAAAAGGAAGTTGAGTTTTATATTCTTCCTGTTTTTGATCTGTTTTTTTAATGGAGAATCGATGCAGGCTGCGAATGATGATGCAAACCTAGGGCAGGAAATTCAACAAATATTGGATGAATCGCCGGGGTTGGCTGGCGCGTTAACGGGAATTTCCATCCGTTCAGCAGAAACGGGGGAAATGATTTATGAACGGGGGGCGCAAACAAGATTACGGCCTGCTTCGAACCTTAAGCTATTGACTGCAGCAGCTGCGCTGGAAACTTTAGGGGAAGATCATGCTTTTCAAACGGAACTATACATAAAAGGAGTGCAAGTTGGCCATGTTCTGCAGGGCGATGTGTACCTGAAGGGAAAAGGGGATCCGACGTTATTGGAAAAGGATTTCGATGAGCTTGCAGCTTCACTGAAGCACAAACAAGTTAAGGTGGTTCATGGGGATCTTATAGGCGATGATTCTTGGTATGACGATGTTCGTTATTCCCAAGATTTAGTTTGGAGCGATGAACAGGAATATTACGGGGCGGCCGTTTCAGCTTTAACGGCTTCCCCGAATGAAGACTACGATACCGGAACCATCATCGTGGAGATATCCCCAGGGAAAAAGGCTGGTAAAAGGGCAACGGTGAAGCTGAAGCCGGAAACGGATTATGTGAAGGTCATCAACAAAACAAAAACCGAATCGGAAGATGGCAATAAGAAAATTGAAGTCGAACGGTCTCATGGCACACAAGTCATTACGGTGACCGGAACCATTCCGGAGCATGCCGGGGTGACCAAAGAGTGGATCTCGGTGAAAGATCCCACAGAATATGCCTTAAGCCTATTTGAAAACTCAATGAACAAACATGGAATTAAAGTGTTGGGAAAAAGGAAAAAAGGGAAAACGCCAGTAGGGGCGGACATGATTGCCACTCATCGGTCCATGCCGCTTTCACAACTGCTTATACCTTTCATGAAATTGAGCAATAACAGCCATGCCGAGGTTTTGGTGAAAGAAATGGGCAAAGAGGCAGAAGGGGAGGGAAGTTGGAAGGATGGTTTGAAGGTTGCTCGAAATCAGCTGAAGAGCATGGGTCTTGATATGCAAACGATCATGATGCGTGATGGATCTGGAATTTCCCAAGTCAATATGATTCCAGCGAATGAAATAACGAAACTGCTGTATGCCGTACAGGAAAAAACGTGGTTTCCTGCATACTTGAACGCTTTGCCGATTGCAGGCAACGAAAATCGGATGGTGGGCGGTACGCTAAGGAAGAGGATGAAAGGGACTTATGCAGCCGGGAATGTTCGAGCTAAAACAGGGACGATTTCAGGAACGAGCTCCTTATCAGGTTATGTTACGACCAAACGAGGGGAAAAAGTCATATTTTCGATCATCTTGAATAATTTTGTAGAAGAAAAAGGCATTACGGCAACCCAGGATAAGATAGCCGTGATGCTCGCAGAAAAGGAAATCCGGTTGGGGATTGGCCTTTAGTATCCATTTGGAAAACAAAGTCTAGAAACGGATCGTCATCTGCCAATTCATTTTTTTTCGGCAAATCCGAATTGGCAGCATACTGCAGATGAGCCATTTTATTGCTGACTCGATATCGGCTTTGATCGTAAATCCGAATGGCGGGTTCAATTCAATGGTCATTCGATAACATTGCCAGCACCTCCTTCTAGTTTTTTTCATTTTAATCCTCTCAAGGAAGGAATTTGAGGGAGGATGAATAGAAATAAGTAGTATAGGAGGAATGCTCATGAATTTTCCAACACTTGCTGGACAGTATACAATTAGCAGTCTTATAGCTGAAATTCACGAAATTTCCAATAAACGATCTCCATATATATTGGCCATAGACGGACGGGGAGGATCTGGAAAAAGTACACTCGCTTCCCGTATCCAAGCTGAGTGTCCGGGTAGCGCGGTCGTTCATATGGACGATTTTTATTTGCCATCATCGAATAGGTTCCAACTGCCTCCATCCCGAAAGCAGGTTGGTGCGGATTATGATTGGGAGCGGGTGTTTAATCAAATTCTGAAACCGCTTATAAATGGACGGGAAGCAAGGTATCAAAGGTATGATTGGGAAACGGACACTTTGGCAGAATGGCATGATGTTCCTGCTGAAGGCCTTGTTATTATAGAAGGCACATATTCCATCCGTAAAGAATTGGCAGGGTACCATGATTTCACGATTTGGGTGGAATGTCCCCGTGATCAGCGTTTGAAACGGGGGCTTGAGCGGGATGGTGAAGAAACGCGGCAAATGTGGGAGGATAATTGGATGGTGCATGAAGACCTTTATGTGGGTGCACAAAGGCCTCAAGAAAGGGCGGATCTTGTTGTGGACGGAACGAACTGAATCCGTGGATTTCTGGAACTTGCTTTTAATTGTAAGGGTTTACCTATAAAATTATATGTATGTTTAGATAATGCCGGAAACTTGGGGGGAAACTATGTTTACTAATGAAGAACAATCTGCCGTATATAAAGCCATTTATAACCGAAGGGATATCAGGAGTTTTTTGCCTAAGCCCATTTCAAAGGATATACTCCGCAGAATTTTGGATGCTGCACATCATGCGCCGTCTGTGGGATTCATGCAACCTTGGAGTTTCATCGTGATTTCATCTCAGGAAACCAAGAACAGTTTGGCATGGGCAGCGGATAAAGAAAGAAGGGCACTCGCCATTCATTATGAAGGCGATAAAGAAAATAAGTTTCTTAGTTTGAAAGTGGAAGGGTTAAAAGAAGCACCTTACACCATTTGTGTTACATGCGACCCGACACGGGGCGGCTCCCATGTTTTAGGGAGGAATTCCATTCCGGAAACGGATATCCTATCCACAGCCTGCGCGATTCAAAATATGTGGCTGGCTGCCTGTGCGGAAGGATTGGCAATGGGATGGGTAAGCTTTTATAAGAAAAATGATATTCGTGATATTTTGGAGATTCCGCCGCATGTAGAACCCGTCGCACTTTTGTCGATTGGCTATACGGATCAATATCCGGATAAACCCATTCTTGAACTTGCTAATTGGGAAAAAAGAAGGCCGATGGATGAACTTATTTTCAAAGATAAATGGGGTAATAAATAAAACGATATATTATGATTCTAGCCCCTGTATCAGGGGTTTTTTGTTTAGAGTCATGACTTTTTTACAAAAAATAGAAGTGGAGCAATGGAAAAATAGAGGACCCTTACGATGGATACATCTTTAGTAAGAGTCTTTTAAAATGCGTCATTCCGTAATATGGACACAAAATTTGGTTTGGTTTTAAAATCTGCGCCGTTTTGAAGATCCCGGTATACCGAGATCTTCACGATATTTTGCAATAGTGCGGCGGGAGATCTTCATCCCTTCATTTTCGAATATTTGACAAAGTTTCTGATCTGAAAAAGGCTTTATCTTATCTTCAGCGGCAATCAAGACCTTTATTTTTTCTTTGATGGTGGTCGTTGATTCGGTTACTTGGCTGTTCACGCGATTAACCCCTCTAGTAAAGAAGTTCCTAAGTTTAAAGAGGCCATGCGGTGTCTGGATATATTTATTGCTCGTCGCCCTGCTGATTGTTGATTCATGAACCTGAAGTTTTTCCGAAATGTCTTTCAGTGTCATAGGTTTTAACCCCGTAATTCCCTTCATGAAAAACTCTTGCTGCTCACCCACTATTGCCGCTGCCACTTTGTAAAGAGTCATTTGCCTTTGTTCGAGCCCTTTTAAAAGTAATTGGGCATCATTTATGTGCCCTTTTATATAATCTTTAGCTGGATTGACAGGATTCAGAGCGATGTGGTCCTTGTAGATAGGACTGATGGAAAGCTTAGGTGTGCAGCTATCATTGACCGTTATCAGAAAACCTTCTTTTTCTTTTTCCACGTAAACGTCCGGAATGATGTAATGAGTCGAATCAATGGAAAAGTGACTGATGGGACGCGGGTTTAACGTACGGATGAAATCCGCCGCTTCTTGTACTTCCTGAATGGTCACTTTGTATAGGGCGGCAATTTTTCTGTAGCGTTTTTCTGCTATGTCCGTTAAGTGCTTTCCAACGATCTTATACGCCAGTTCATTGCAATTCTCATGCTCACGCAGCTGAATGAGTAAGCAATCGGTCAGATCTTTAGCCCCGACTCCAATCGGGTCAAGGGATTGCAAAACTTGAATCATTTTTTCTATTTCTTCGACGGACACGGAAAAATGCGAGGCAGTCCAATTGGCATCCAATTCAAGAAACCCATATTCATTTAAGTTTCCAATTAAAAATTTGAGAACCTTCCTTTCCATTGCTTTCAACGAACTTAGTAAACTCAACTGTTCCAGCAAATGGCTTTCCAGTGTTTCTGTGTTGATTGAATAATTGTTGATAGGGTTGTAATCATTGTCTCCGTTGAAACTTTTACTTTTAGAGGACCGTTTCAGAGAATTTATTTTAGATATACGAATGCTGGAATCAGAAAGTGATGCGAGGGGGTCTTCAAAGCTTATTTCGAGAACGGGATTTTCGTAAGCCTGTCGGTTTAGGAAATCTATTAGTTCATGGGTCGAATATTGAAGGATCTTTATCGATTGCTGTAATTCAGGGGTTAATGACAATTTCAAGGTTTGTTTTTGGTACAGTTCAAATCCTACCTGCATATATATCAACTTCTTTCGTTTAGATTAACATGGCGGCTCAAGAGGGATGGGGAAAATATTAACATGATAATAATACAAATCTTCCAAAAATTCAATGTTTTGTGTCAGGTTTTATAACATCAACTGGGGGACTTGTAATTTAGTATTTATTCTAATGAATGGGCGTTGGGCGATTCAAATACGAATCAAATGATTTATATATGAATCAAAGCGACCCCCTAATGATTTATATATGAATCGTTTTAACTTGAATACCTTTAATATAAGGCACATATAATTTGGCATGCATCTTGCTATATCTAAATATATAAATAAAAAATAAACTAGCTTGAAAAAATCCACTACAAGAGAAGGGTGTTTTTTACATGATAAAAGAAACGACGGGTATTCAGGAATTAATCGATTTGGATAAAAAGCATTTTATTCATCCGACTACGGCAATCCAGCAACAGCAGGCAGATGGTCCAAGTTTCATCTTTAAGGAAGGGAAGGGAATATATCTTACGGATGTCACGGGCAGGACTGTCATTGATGGCATGGCTTCACTTTGGAATGTGAATATTGGACATGGACAAGAAGAGTTGGCTGAAGTAGCGAAGGAACAAATGACGAAGCTAGCTTTCACCTCAAGTTTCGCAACTTTCAGCAATGAGCCGGCAATCCGGTTGGCGGCCAAAATCGCTTCCATTGCTCCTGGGGATCTGAATGCGGTTTTCTTCACTTCAGGTGGATCGGAGTCGAATGATACGGCCATTAAACTTGCTCGTCATTACTGGCTTTTGAAAGGGCAGCCTAATCGTCAAAAAATCATTTCCCGCTCGAAATCCTATCATGGAGTGGCAATGGGAGCTACAAGTGCGACTGGACTGAAGCCGTTCCGAGACTTCACGAATTCAATCGCACCGGATTTTTACCATGTGGACGGTTCTTCCATTGAGGAGTTGCGTAAGGTCATAGAACAGGAAGGGCCGGAAACGATTGCAGCATTTATTGCTGAACCGATTCAAGGTGCTGGTGGCGTGAACCTTCCTCCAGAAGGCTATTTTAAGGAAGTAAGAGAGATTTGTGATGAATACGGCATTTTAATGGTGACGGATGAAGTCATAACAGGTTTCGGAAGAACAGGGACTTATTTTGGGATTGAACACTTTGGTGTTGTACCTGATATGATGTGCTTCGCAAAAGGTGTGACGAGCGGATATGCACAGTTAGGCGGGGTCGTCCTGAATGATAAGATGCATCAGGATTTCATTGCCCTTTCAAAAGGCACGCTTTTACACGGCTACACATACAGTGGCCATCCTATGGCATGTGCGGTTGCTTTGAAAAATATTGAAATAATTGAACGTGAAAATTTGATAGAAAACTCGAAACAGCGTGGTGAAGAGTTGCTTGCCGGCTTTAAGAAGCTTCAAAGCAAACACCCGATTATTGGTGATGTCAGGGCACTTGGATTAATTGGAGGCATCTCCATCGTAAAGGACAAACAAACAGGCGAAGGCTTTGAGACACAGCTTGCTCCAAGACTGGTTGCAGAAGCGGCAAAGAATGGTTTGATTTGCCGGTCTGTTACGTTTGACCAAGATACACTCGTATTCTCACCGCCTTTAATCATTACTAAATCGGAAGTCGAAAGAATAATTGAAATCCTTGATGAGACATTTACTGCTGTCGAAAAAGAAATTTTATAAGAGGTGAAAGTGATGGTCATGACGGAAACGCTGAAAAAGAAATTATTCATTAATGGTAAATGGCAAGAAGCTGAAAAGTTCACGACACTAAAGTCTCCCTATAGCGGGGAAGTTCTGGCGGAGATTCCTTCTGCAAGCCTAGAAGATGTAGAGTTGGCAATAGAATCAGCCTACCAAGCTAGAAAAACAATGGCAGCTTTACCTAGCCATAAACGCGCTGCAATACTTGAAAAACTTGCAAGCCTTTTGGAGAGCCGCAAAGATGAGGCAGCTGAAATTATTGCTAAAGAGGCAGCGAAACCGATCAAAACGGCAATGGTTGAAGTATCCCGGACAATTGCTACATATAAATTTGCAGCAGAGGAAGCAAAAAGGATTCATGGGGAAACATTGACGATGGATGCTACAGCTGACGGAGAAGGAAGGATAGGATACACAGTCCGTGAGCCTCTAGGCGTTGTGGGTGCGATTACCCCTTTTAATTTTCCGATGAACTTGGTTGCCCATAAAGTAGGCCCGGCCATTGCTGCCGGAAATACACTTGTCCTGAAACCTGCGAGCCAAACACCGCTATCTTCGCTATTTCTTGCTGAACTATTAGCCGAAACTGATTTGCCGGCAGGTGCGTTTAATTTAATTACCGGAAGCGGTTCGGTTATTGGTGATAAATTAGTCACCGATTCACGGGTGAAGAGCATTTCATTTACTGGAAGTCCGGCTGTCGGAATCGGAATCCGTAATAAGGCAGGATTAAAGAAAGTGAGTCTTGAATTAGGTTCGAATGCGGCTGTCATCGTTGATAAAGGGATCAATATCGATAAAATCATTCAACGCTGTGTATCGGCAGCATTCGCTTTTCAAGGGCAGGTCTGTATTTCCTTACAGCGCGCATATGTTCATGAAGAGGTATATGATGAGTTTGTCAAAAAATTCATAGAAGCAACGAATGGCTTGAAACTAGGAGATTCTTTGGACCCGTCTGTGGATATTTCGGCATTAATCAGTGCTGGTGATGTACAGCGAAGCCTGGATTGGATTGGTGAAGCTAAACAACACGGTGCGATCGTTGCTGCAGGAGGTAAATCTGAAGGGAATATCCTGCATCCGACTGTGTTGCTGGAGGTGGATGCAATGCTTAAGGTATCTTGCCAGGAAGTCTTCGCTCCCATTGTTTTGATCAATAAGGTTTCTTCTGTTGAGGAAGCGATTGACTTGGTCAACGATTCCGAGTTCGGATTGCAGGCCGGGATTTACACGGAAAATATCAATCTGGCTCTTTCTGCCGCAGAAAAGTTGGAAGTCGGCGGTGTTATCATTAACGATATCCCAACTTACCGTGTCGACAACATGCCGTATGGCGGAGTCAAAAAAAGCGGGACGGGCCGCGAAGGGTTAAAATATGCCATTGAAGAAATGACGGAAATGAAACTGATCATTATTAACCGAAATTAATCAGAAAAGAGGTGAGCATCTGCTCATCTCTTTTTTTTGAGCTGAATTTTTCTATGTATCTTGATAGAGGTTAAGATGAAGGATTTCTCATAGGTTATGCAAAAATGAATAGGTAATTCACGATTGAATTTAAATGAGACAGGAAAGAGTAAAAAAAACGTGTGTTACCTATTATTTCAAGCTGGCATGAATCTTGCTCATATCTTATATATAGGTAGATAACTTAAAACCGAGGAGGAATTTACATGCAGGAAACTTTGCAAAATAATACGAAAAAAGAAGGAACGGGAGCACTGGACTTAAAAATGTTCATCAATGGGGAATGGGTGAATTCGACTTCAGGGGAGAAGAGGGACGTATTGAATCCGGCTACGGGGGAAATTATTGCCAAAGCTGCGGAAGGAACACAGGAAGATGTGGATGCAGCGGTCGAGGCAGCAAAATATGCTTTCTATGAAGGTGGTTGGTGGGGAACTCCTGCAGTGGAAAGAGCTCGCATTTTATTCAAAATAGCCGACAAAATAGAAGAAAAAGCTGAAGAATTAGCTGCGTTGGAAACATTGGATAATGGGAAACCATTGCGTGAGGCCCGTTATGATATAGCAGATTCAGCAGCCTGTTTTAGATATTATGCAGGATTGGCTACTAAACCGACTGGTCAAACTTTTGAAGTTCCTGACGGTCAGCAAGCGATGGTCGTAAGGGAACCGATCGGTGTATGCGGGCAGATCGTACCATGGAATTTTCCGCTAATGATGTCAGCGTGGAAACTCGCCCCGGCGCTTGCTGCAGGAAATTCCGTTGTGTTCAAACCATCTGAGATCACCCCTGTGACAGCGGTCAAACTATTCGAAATCATGGATGAAGTCGGATTGCCTAAAGGTGTCGCAAACCTTGTGTTAGGAGCAGGCCCAGTTGTCGGACAAGCCATTGCCGAACATGAGGAAATCGATAAAGTGGCCTTTACAGGAGGAACGGCAACAGGACGTAAGATCATGGAGGCATCACTGGGTAACCTAAAGAAAGTGACATTGGAGCTCGGCGGGAAATCTCCTAATATCGTATTTGCGGACTCTGACTTTGAGACGGCTGTTGATTATGCTCTATACGGGATTTTCTGCAATCAAGGACAAGTGTGTTCAGCAGGCTCTCGTTTACTGTTGGAAGAGTCCATATACGATCAGTTCATTGCAAGTCTTACTGCGAAGGCGAAAAAGATCAAAGTAGGTTCAGGTTCTGATGAAAGCAGCCAGATGGGACCTATCGTTTCAGAAGCCCATATGAACAAAATATTATCGTATATCCAAATCGGAAAAGAAGAAGGTGCCAAAATAATCGTCGGTGGAAATCGAATGAAAGAAGAAGGCTTGGATAAAGGTTACTTTGTCGAACCTACTATTTTTGTTGATACGACACCGGACATGCGGATTGTGCAGGAAGAAATTTTTGGACCGGTGCTTGTCGTTCAAAAGTTCAAGGATGAAGCGGAAGCACTTCGACTGGCAAATGATACGAAATATGGTTTAGCGGGAGCGGTGTTCACGAATGATATCGCAAAGGCGTACCGTGTCATTAAAAAAGTGCGTGCCGGCATCACGTGGATAAACTCATATCATCCGACTTATAACGAAGCTCCGTGGGGAGGATTCAAGCAAAGCGGAAATGGACGCGAACTGGGAACTTTCGGTTATGAGGCTTACACTGAAGTGAAGCAAATCAATAACAACTTGGATATCCAGCCAACAGGCTGGTTTGATGAAGAATAAATGGCTTGACGAAAAGGCTGTTCCTTGTGGAACAGCCTTTTTTTGTGGAAGCGCAGATAAATATCAAAAATCGGAGATATAACTCCGAAAATCGCAGATAAAATGCCGGAAGCGCAGATATATTCAAAGATTGCTATACATTGATTTACTTTTGGTGGACTTTTTCAAGATCAACCCGTCCCGAAAAGAAAACGGCGCCATTACCCATATCTGAGAGGCGATCTGGGGTAAGGGAATTGATGTGCTGTTTTGTTTCAGGTGTATTCTGCCACAAGCCTTGGCTGACAAGAACGCCTGGTAACACATTTTCACCGGGAGCAGCGGTAAGTAAACATTCACCGCGACCGTTCCAGATTTTAACCATATCTCCAGAGGATATTCCCATTGTTTTGGCATCGGCGGCATTCATGTGCAGCTTCGGTTCCTTTTCCAAGGAGATATGTTTGGCATTATTCGAAAAGGTTGAATTCAAGAAATTGTGATTAGGTGCCGGAATGAATAAAAATGGCAGGTCGCTGTCTTTTATGATTGGCGTATATGTTGGCAAAGGCTCGTATCCATCCAGCTTCATCCGTTCGGAATAAAGTTCGATCTTACCGCTTGGTGTCGGGAGTTTTCCTGGGAACATCGGCCGCATCTTGGCTTTGACAAATTGATTCCTTGAAAGGGAGTCATAGGTGATGCCTTCTAAATGAGGGTTTTCGGAAAAATCCAGCGCCTGACGTATCATATCTTCCTCTGAATCTCTAAATGCTTGTTCCCCAAATCCCATTCCAGCAGCTAACAGTTTGAACACTTCAACATTCGATTTCGACTTGCCATATTTTTCGACTACAGGTTTTTGTATTTGCACGTAATTATGCCAGTATGAATTATAAAAATCCTCCGTTTCATAAGATGATGTGGCAGGGAGGACGAGGTCGGCAAACATGGCCGTTTCGGTTAAGAATAGATCATGTACAACTGTGAATAGATCTTCCCGCATTAGGCCTTCCTGCACCTTATTAGCATTCGGAGCGACAAGTGCTGGGTTGGATCCGTATACAAACATGGAGCGAATCGGGTTTTCTTTTTCCAGAAGTGCTTGACCGATTTGGTTCATATTAATGGTCCGGGTAGCTTTATTATGCAATAAATCAGGACGTCTCAAGGCATTTGTATTAAAAGCCAGATATCCAGAATTCCCTTTGATGGCTCCGCCGCCTTCGGTCATCCATTGGCCGGTAAGTGCAGGCAGGCAGGCAATGGTACGTACCGCCATGCCGCCATTGTCATGGTGCTGCAGGCCATTGCCTATCCGAACGAATGATGGACTTATGGTGCCATACATCCTGGCTAATTCATATAAGTCTTCAATTGGAACGCCAGTGATCGCGGAGACGGTCGCAGGGTCATATTGTCGGACGTGTTCCCGCAATTCGGCAGCACCCACTGTGTATTCATCGAGAAAGGGCTGGTCGACTAGATTCTCAGCATATAGTATATACATCAATCCGAGGGCAAGCGCACTATCGGTGCCAGGCAGAATCGGAATGAACCAATCTGCCCACCTGCCGGTTTGGTTTTTATGTACGTCAATGACAACTACTTTGGCCCCGTTTTTTCGGGCTTGCTGGGCAAACGTTACTTGGTGCATATTTGTGCTCACAGCGTTAATGCCCCACATGATGAAAAGCTTTGTATGAATCGTTTCTTCTGGATCGATGCCGAATGAACCACCCATTGTATAGTTGTATCCGACTGAGCCTGCCGCGTTACATATGGAACGCTCGAGCATGCTTGCACCGAGTTTGTGGAAAAAACGGCGATCCATCCCCTCAGCACTGAGGTTGCCCATGTTTCCGTAAAAGCTGTAGGGAAGTATGCTTTCCGGTCCGTGCATTTCAATCAGGTCTTTCCATTTGGAAGTGATTTTGTCAATGGCCTCTTCCCAGCTGATTGGAGCAAATTTCCCTTCTCCTTTCGGCCCGATGCGCTTTAATGGCTGTTTTAAGCGATTGGGGTCATATAGGCGGGCAGTCATGTTTCGGACTTTGTTGCAAATATTCCCTTTTGTGACTGGATGATCGGGATCCCCTTGAACTTTAATGATTTTCCCGTTTTTTTTGTGCAACAGTAAACCGCATTGATCAGGACAGTCTAGAGAGCAAACAGAGGGAAAGACTCCATCTGGCTGATTGATATAGGATTGCATGGCGTATTCCTCCTAATAATTTAATCTAATAAAATGAATTTTCTTAATTATATTGAAAGTGAAATCGTTCAAAGGTGCAAGAACTTCTTAACATATGTTTTTTTTTCTGATAAGCTTACAAGATGAAAATTAACCTATAAATAGGAGGATTCATTTTTGGATTATGGAATTATAATATCAATAGGAATATACATGGCAGGCATGCTGTTAATTGGTTATTTTGCTTATCGGAAAACGGCCAACTTAACCGATTACATGCTTGGCGGCCGGAACTTGGGCCCGGCTGTAACTGCATTAAGTGCAGGGGCTTCCGATATGAGCGGCTGGCTGTTGATGGGTCTTCCCGGTGCTATGTACATAAGCGGGTTAAGTGCTGGCTGGATTGTCATCGGCCTGTGTACGGGATCTTATTTAAACTGGTTATTCGTGGCACCAAGACTTCGGACATACACGGAAGTGGCCGGCAATTCGATTACGATTCCGGACTTTTTGGGAAATCGGTTTAAAGATGGCTCCAGGGTCTTAAAAGTGGTATCAGCATCGGTCATTTTAATTTTCTTCACCTTTTACACATCTTCAGGCATGGTAGCGGGCGGTGAGCTTTTCCGCTCCGCTTTCAATTTGGATTATCGGTGGGGCATCTGGCTGACGGCGAGCGTCGTTATTCTTTATACATTATTTGGCGGATTCCTGGCTGTTAGCTGGACCGACTTCGTACAAGGTACAATTATGTTCATCGCCTTAATTCTAGTACCAGTTGTCACGATTGTAAATATTGGTGGCTGGGACCCTACCTTCAATGAAATAAAATCGATCAACCCGAATTTATTGCATGTCTTTGAAGGAACATCAACCATTGGAATCATATCTCTTCTGGCATGGGGGCTTGGTTATTTCGGGCAGCCTCATATTATCGTTCGATTCATGGCGGTTTCATCTGTTAAAGAATTGAAAAGTGCACGCCGGATCGGTATGAGCTGGATGATTTTTGCTATCGTCGGAGCGATGTTCACCGGATTGGTGGGGATAGCTTATTTTAACCTGGCAAATAGCCCTTTAGGGGAAAAAAATGCTGAGTCCGTATTCATCATTTTATCTAAAGAACTGTTTCCTTCTTTAATTACAGGCTTCTTGTTGGCTGCTATTTTAGCAGCGGTCATGAGTACGATTGCATCACAGCTGTTAGTATCGGCAAGTGCTTTGACCGATGATTTCTATAAGCAGTTCATTCGGCCGAATGCATCTGATAAGGAATTAGTGCTGGTAGGTCGGTTTGGTGTGTTGGCGATTTCCGCCATTGCCCTATTATTGGCTTTTAATCCAAGCGGCACGATCCTTAAATTGGTGGGTTATGCATGGGCTGGCTTTGGAGCGGCCTTCGGTCCTGTCATTCTGTTAAGCCTGTACTGGAAACGGATGACGAAATGGGGAGCCCTGGCGGGAATGATTGTCGGTACGGCAACCGTGATCATCTGGGATATGATCGATAAGTTCGCTGAAGTATACGAAATCATTCCTGGATTCATCGCTGGTTCAATAGCGGTAGTCGTTTTCAGCTTATTATCGGCCAAGCCTACAAAAGATATAGAAGAAGAATTCAATCAAGCCATTAAGAACCTCTCTTGATCATTGAAGGTCGTTAAAATGGTGCTGTTTTTTTTAGCTATATAAAACAATGAATGTAATATATATGGTACAATACCGATAGAGTCCTTATGTTGAAAACATGAGGGCTTTTTTTGAGTGATTTGGGAATAATAAACCAAAAAACAATACAAAGGAAAAAATATGAACCAATCTCATAAAATTGCATGTAAAGTGGCTTTTATATATATAATCATTGGGGTCTTATGGATTTTCGTTACGGATTACATCTCTATGACACAGGCAAGGGCAGATGTTCAGAGATATGCAATGTTTCAACATTCGAAAGGGTGGATGTTCATTTTCATAACCGGGATTTTCCTATACTTCATAATCAGGTATTGGACGGGGAAAATGTTAAGGTCCCAACAGGATTTCGTTCTGAAGGATGAACAGTATCGGTCGCTGTTCAAGCATAACCCGGATTGTGTCCTTGAGCTGGATCTCGAAGGAAATGTCGTTTCGATAAACCCTGAAGCTGAAAAACTATTAGGTCATAACAGTGACAATTTGAAAGGCAAGAATGCGAATCATCTCCTCAACTGGAATGAGAGTGATAAAGTATCTGTATTCTTTAAAAGGTCCCTTCAAGGGGAGGCTGTAAAGTTCGAAACGACCATCCAGAATGGCAGTGATGAAGAGCGGATAATCCGTGTAACCTTTTTACCGATCATCGTTCACACGGAAATGCTTGGTGTATATGCAATCGTTCGGGATATTACTGAATTGCGGCGCGAAGAGGAATTGATGATCATGTCTGAAAAGCTATCTGTAATCGGACATCTGGCTGCAGCGGTCGCACATGAGATACGGAATCCCCTGACATCGTTAAAAGGATTCGTACAGTTAATGGATATGACGCAGGAGGTGAACCCGCTGCATTCTGATATCATGTTGAAGGAAATTGACCGAATTAATATTATCTCAAGTGAACTTTTGATTCTTGGGAAGAAACAGGATGTAGCATACCGCAGGATCGATCTTGCCGACAGTTTACAACAGGTATTCACGTTGATGAAAGCGGAAACGAATTTGAATAATATCGAAATGGGTTTCAGGGTTAAAACCGCCGAACCGATCTATATTATGGCTGATCCAATTGAAATTAAACAGTTGATAATCAATATCGTCAAGAACAGCATTGAAGCGATTGAGGATAATGGGAAAATTGATATATCGCTGCAAACCGTCGATGGACAAGCAATGGTCAGCGTGAGTGATAATGGAATGGGAATGGTGCCCGAGCGTCTTGAACGGATTGGTGAGCCTTTTTATTCGACGAAAGAAAAGGGCACAGGGATCGGGCTAGCAATTTGCCGGAAAATCGTTCATCGGCTTCACGGGGAAATGCATTTTGAAAGTGAGGTAAACAAAGGGACGACGGTTACAATTCGTATTCCATTGGCTACTGGACAAGAATAAATGGTACTATGAAAGATAGGAAAAGTTATATTTTAAAGGAGAAAGATATGAGCGAATTACCTGAATTAGTGAACGATAGAAAAGCATATATACAAGAGGTCTGGAAAAAGTCCGGATTCGGGCAACTTACCCCGATTCAAACGAAAGCGATACCGGTGATTGTCGAGGGAAAAGACATCATGGCCGAATCACCGACTGGTACGGGAAAAACATTAGCATATTTACTGCCATTGCTAGAAAAGGTAGACCCTGAAAAGAAATCGCCCCAAGCTTTGATTTTGGCATCATCACGAGAGCTGGTCATGCAAATCAATGAAGAGATTCGCATTTGGTCAGAGGGAAGCGGCATTACGGGTGCAGCATTCATCGGCGGTGCAAATGTGAAAAGGCAGTTGGACAAACTGAAGAAGCGTCCCCAGGTGATTGCGGGAACACCGGGGCGTATTTACGAATTGATTGCCCAAAAGAAATTGAAGATGCATGAAGTTAAGACGATAGTACTTGATGAAGGTGACCAATTGATCACTCCAGAGCATATGGGAACGATCAATAATATTATCAAAACAACGCTAAAAGACCGGCAAATCATGGTATTTTCAGCGACCTTGCCGGAGGAAACGGAAAAAGCGGCCCGTGGATTCATGAATGAACCCGTAATGATCAAGGTAGATAAGCATGAAAAAATGGAATCAAAGGTGGACCATCTTTACTTTGTTGTTGAGAGACGGGAAAAGTCCAAGATTCTCGAGAAAATCACAAGAATTAAAGATGTGAAGGCCCTTGCCTTCCTGAATGATATAGCAGAGCTGAGCGTCCTACATGAAAAGCTGAGCTATAAAGGTATTGAAATGGGCGTGCTTCATGGTGAATCCAATAAAGTCGACAGGGAGAAAGCGTTGCGGAAGCTTCGTTCGGGAAAATCCCCAATGCTGATAGCAACGGATGTAGCGGCAAGGGGGCTTGATATTAAAGGCCTTACTGCGGTCGTTCATATTGATATGGCCGACAACATCGAACAATATATCCATAGATCTGGGAGAACTGGTCGTGCAGGTGCAGATGGCACTGTCATTTCAATCGTAACGGAAAGAGAAGAGCGAGAGTTGAAAAAAATGGCCCGTGAACTGGAGATTCCATTAACGAGAGTAACCTTCTATGGTGGAAACATTGTAGTAGATGAATGATACGAAAAAAGGGACGGCCATGGCGGCTGTCTTTTTTTTTCGCAAATGCCCGCTAAGATATAAAAATTAAAACGTTGCTCATTGTGCAGAATTCCCAGTAGAAAAGTGCCTGTTATTGCTGAATAAATTGAACCATGGGTGCCTCGGCAAATGGGCCGTTCAAAAAGAAATGATCCAATAAGGATCAGGATATTATCACCTAAAAGCATTTGATATTATAAAAATTGGATTTTGAAATGATTCTAAATTCAGGAGTTCATTAATGGGGGATAAACATGCATGAAAACGCTTCCTTTATATGGTTTTTTGACATATGATAGCAATAGACATAGGTTAGGAGGAGACGGTATGACAGGAAAGTATAAACAGTTTGAAACGGCAGTCATCCATGAAGGATATGACTCGAAGAAGCATTTAGGAAGCTTGGCAACACCCTTATTCCAAACCTCAACATTCACTTTCGAAAATGCCGAGCAAGGGGAAAGGCGTTTTGCCGGTATGGAAGATGGATATATTTATTCTCGCCTTGGAAATCCAACGGTACAAGTACTTGAAGAAAAGATTGCCGCTTTGGAAGGAGGGGAAGCTGGCCTTGCTTTCGGTTCAGGTATGGCTGCCGTTTCAGCAGTGCTTTTTGCGTTAACAAAAACAGATGACCACATCCTGTGCTCACAGGGGCTATATGGTTGTACATTTGGCCTCCTTCAGCTAATGAAAAATAAATACCGCATCACACATGATTTTTGTGAAATGGATTCAGAAGAACAGGTAAGGAAAATGATCCGGCCGGAAACGACCTGCATATATGTGGAAACCCCTATCAATCCGACGATGAAAATGATTGACTTACAGATGGTGGTGAGAGTTGCGAAGGAATATAATGTGACGGTCGTAGTCGATAATACGTTTGCGACTCCCTACCTACAGAGACCGCTTGAAATATGGCTGTGATATCGTCCTTCATAGCGCTACGAAATATCTTTGCGGGCATGGTGATGTCGTTGCAGGCCTTGTCGTCGGTAAGAAGGAATTCATGAATCAAGTAGCCGGGACTACACAGAAGGATATCGGTGGAATCATTTCACCATTCGATGCCTGGTTACTATTACGGGGGCTGAAGACCTTGCCTGTCAGGATGGACCGTCATTCGGCCAATGCAATGGCAATCTTTCAAGAACTTAAGAAACATCCAAAGGTGAAAAAGGTATATTATCCAGGTGATGTAGCTTCACCGGATCATTATATAATGCAAAAACAAATGAAACATGGCGGCGGCCTTATCTCTTTCGAACTGCATGGCACAAAACAGGATGCACAGGAATTCCTCAATAAATTGAAACTTATCAAAATTGCCGTAAGTCTAGGTGATGCTGAAACATTGATCCAGCATCCCGCTACCATGACGCACTCTGCCGTTCCTGAAGATTCACGGGAACAAATGGGCATCAGTGACCAGCTGGTCCGTCTCTCAGTTGGCCTTGAGGCTTGGGAGGATATCTGGCAAGATCTTCAGCAAGCATTTTAGGGTAACATATACCTTATTTGTTCTTCCTATTTTGAATGAAGATGGTGATGGATACGATAAAAGTGATGGCAGCCAGGATATAAGAAATGTCTGTGATTATCGGATAGGCGTCGCTATTTCGTATCCCGATGCCTATGAATGCCCAAACGAATACGAGAGGATAGCACCAATCCCGGTTTTTACCTGCAAAGACAAAGGCCAAGGCTGTTGCTGCAATCAGCAGGACGATCGTCCAGGTTATACGGGAAGCCCCAAAACCGTCCCATTTGATATAGGTGAGGTAATAAGAAATGTCAGCTATGGTTGCAACACTTACCCAGCCTGTATATACGGAAAACGGAAATAGGTCAAAAGTATCATGATCCACTTTTTTCATTCTTGTATATATGACCATTAAAGTAGCCAATAGAGCAATGATAATGAATACGGATAACAAAAAGCGTTCATAGTGCCAAGCCAAAAGCCAAGCGCCATTCAAGACACAGCTTAAAGCAAACCAAGGATAGGATGCCTTATATGCAGGGCTTTTTTGATGTTTACTTAAAAACTGCCTGAATACCCAGATGGCGAGCAGGAAATAGATCAAGCCCCATATGGAAAATACATAACCGGCAGGAGTGAAAAGGACATCCAGTTTATCGGAAATCTCTCCTGATGTTTGGCCGTTCAATGGCAGGAAATTGGCTAAAAAATTCATCGTGACGACGAATAGATAGAAAATCAAGTTAATGATGGAAATAATCATCGGCTTCCTCCTTGTATGAATGGTGATCCTTCTAACCTTATTCCACATATTCAGCCTGGTTAACCTTTTCGGAGCACATCGGGGGTACTTGGAGACATTTTTCCATAAAAAGAGGAAGTTCCTGTAACAATGGAACCATTTAAGGTTAGAAATTTTACTTCTTCACTTTATGGTGATAAAATATTCAAAGATTCATATTATTTTAGTCCTTCGGGGTCGGGTGAAAATCCCAACCGGCGGTGATGAAGAAATTCTAAGCCCGCGAGCCTGATAAAGGCAGGATTTGGTGAGATTCCAAAGCCGACAGTACAGTCTGGATGGGAGAAGGACGTGTGGAACCCAAGTGTATACGTATGCCTAATTTTTCGAAAATGAAAATATTAGGCTTTTTAGGTATACAATTTTTTTCACTCATTTCTCCTGCTAACTCCTTAGGTCATCCTATGGGGTTTTTTATATTTTATAAAAGGGGGAAAAACATGTTTACGGGAATCATTGAGGATATCGGTACCGTGCATTCCTTAAAAAAAGGAAAAAGCAGTATGGAGTTATCGATTCGTTCTGAAAAAATCCTTGAAGATGTGCAACTGGGGGATAGCATTTCAGTCAACGGGGTCTGCTTAACGGTAACATCCTTCACGAAAAGTTTGTTTACGGTCGACGTGATGCCGGAAACGGTCAAAGCTTCCACGATCCGGACATTGAAATTGGGATCACCTGTTAATCTCGAACGAGCAATGAGTGCACAGGGGAGGTTTGGCGGTCATTTTGTTTCAGGTCATATCGACGGAACCGGAACGATCATAAAAAAAGAACGGAAAGAAAATGCCGTATATTATGTAATCCAATTGGATGATGGGCTTGGTACCTTCTGCATTCCAAAAGGTTCCGTGGCCATTGATGGAACAAGCTTGACGATATTTGGGATCGAAAGGAACCTTTTGACTGTATCACTGATTCCATTGACTCATCAGGACACCATATTGGGACAAAAAGCGGCTGGCGATATCGTTAACATCGAAAACGACATGATAGGGAAATATATAATACATCAAATGAAAAATGGCAATCCGAAACCAGGACTGAATTTAGAGTTTTTGGCAGAGCATGGATTCTAATAAAAGGGCGGTGTAATGATGTTCCATACAATAGAAGAGGCAATAGAAGATTTGAAGGCTGGCAAGGTAGTAATCGTATCCGATGATGAAGACCGTGAAAATGAAGGGGATTTTGTAGTGTTGGCCGAAAAGGCGACACCGGAAGCGATTAATTTCATGGCGACCCATGGACGTGGTTTGATTTGTACCACCATCACTGAAGAACTGGCAGCGAAATTGAAACTGCATCCTATGGTAGGTGAAAATACCGACCATCATGGCACTGCTTTTACGGTAAGTGTCGATCATAAAAGCACCTCTACAGGAATCAGTGCTTTTGAACGGTCCTTGACCATCCTTGAACTTCTTAATGAAGATTCTGTCGCTGAAGATTTCCAAAGGCCTGGTCACACTTTTCCGATAGTCGCTAAAGAAGGCGGCGTATTAAGTAGGGCAGGACATACGGAGGCATCGGTGGACTTGGCAAAGTTATGCGGTGCCGCTCCAGCTGGTGTCATTTGTGAAATCATGAATGAAGATGGGTCAATGGCCCGCGTATCCGATTTAGAAGTCATCGCTGATAAATTTAACCTGAAATTCATTACGATAGCCGATTTGATTCGGTATCTTGAACAAAATGATTCAATTGGGAAACAGGAACTTGAACTGAACATCCCTAAAGCTTGAATGATTATTAGAAATTAAATCTTAACGTGAAAGAAATGATATTGTTTTTTAAAATTAGGAGGAATTAGACATGGGGAAAACTATTGAAGCACAATTAATCGGATCAGGATTGAAAGTCGGAATCGTGGTAGGAAGATTTAATGAGTTTATCACAAGCAAGCTTTTAGGAGGGGCATTGGATGGCCTTAAGCGTCATGGCGTTGATGAGAATGATGTTGACATCGCGTGGGTCCCGGGTGCATTTGAACTACCGTTAATTGCTAAGAAACTTGTGAATACAGGTAAATATGATGCTGTAATCGGTCTTGGAACGGTAATCAGGGGTGCCACTTCACATTATGATTATGTCTGCAACGAAGCAGCTAAAGGCATGGCTTCCGTTTCATTGGAAACAGGTGTACCGGTTATCTTTGGTTTGCTGACAACTGAGAATATTGAACAAGCCATTGAACGTGCAGGAACAAAATCAGGTAACAAAGGATATGAAGCTGCGGTTAGTGCCATTGAAATGGCCAACCTCGGAAAATTAATCGAACAATGATTTCACATAAGGAAGCCACAGGGAATAACATTCCTGTGGCTTTTTTTAGTTGTCCAGTTGAAAATACCTTTATTTCAGAGTAATGTGTTTTTAAGTATAAATCATGGAAAATAAAGAACAATTAGGGAATTTCAAAAAAAAAAACGAACAAAAGCATCACGTAATGGAAGCATGATAAAATATGCGGATATGATTATGCTACAATTGTAAAGATTGCAATTGAAATTCATGACTTTAGGGAAAAGTAATTTTATTAGTTATTAGGAGGGGTTTGTGTGTACCATCTCTTTACACATAATGATTTAGATGGAGTCGGCTGTGGCATTGTAGCTAAGCTGGCATTCGGAGAAGATGTAGTGGTCAGTTATAATTCAATTGGGCGCCTTAACCAGAATGTAGGAGCATTTCTTGAGCAGGCTAAGATTGAAGATACATTGATTGTTACTGATCTATCGGTTGATGAAGATAACGAAAAAATGATTACTCAGTTTGTGGAAGATGGAGGAAAGGCACTGCTGATTGATCATCATAAGTCAGCACTGCATTTGAACGAACATGATTGGGCATCTGTAACTGTGGAACAGGAAGATGGTAAACAGACGGCAGCGACATCTCTATTCTATCAGTATGCAGTTGAAAATAAATTGCTGGAACCTTCAAGCATTGTCGCTGAATTCGTTGAATTGGTTCGTCAATACGATACTTGGGAATGGGAAGTCAATAAAAATACAACGGCAAAACGATTGAATGACCTGTTTTTCATGATTCCGATAGAGGAATTCGAAATGAAAATCGCAAATAAGCTGTCCACGGCTGAAAGCTTTACTTTTGACGAAGTGGAGCAAACCCTTCTTAATGTTGAAGAGAGTCGAGTAGATCGGTACATAAACAGGAAAAAAAGAGAAGTCTATCAGGCTACGGTCGGTCCCCATACAGCTGGTGTGGTCCATGCAGAGTCATACCACTCGGAATTGGGTAATGAACTGTCGAAAGAGTTCTCGCATCTGGATTATATAGCCATTCTGATGGTAGGAAGTAAGAGAATCAGCTTCCGGACAATCCACGATGATATAGATGTTTCTGAGGTTGCCGGCAAGTACGATGGGGGCGGTCACCAAAAAGCCGCCGGTTGCACCATGTCCGAAAAGGCATATAGCCAATATGTTGAAAAGACCTTCCATGCCGAGCCCCTTAAACGAGACGCACATAAGAATCAATTGAATGTAAAGGAGTCCCCAGAGGGTTGCCTATATTCAACGAGGGACAAACAGGACATATTCATCTATGAAGATGAAGAAGAGGAATGGATTGTTGAAATCAACGGAAAACAACAGAAAAAAACATTCGATACTTTTGCGGAAGCGGAAAAATACATGAAGCGGAAACACGCTGCATGGCTGGCCCATGATGAAAGGTATGAAGAGTTCGTCAATAAAGGTTGAATAAGAAAGCGGCTGTCCGAATGGGACAGCCGCTTTTCAATCTTCCATTGTCATTCATGATTTACCTTTTAAGCGGGACAGGATGAACGATCGTGCGGGACTGTTTTTTCGGAATGGAATTTTGGCGATGTAGAATTGCATTGATTTCACCGCCGATTACAAAAATCAGACCACTCAAATACAGCCATAGCATCAAGATGATCACGCCTCCCAAACTGCCGTAAGTGGAAGAGTAGTTGGAAAAGTTACTGACATAGAATGAAAATCCAAGTGATATTCCCAGCCAAAGTACAGTTGCGGTCACTGCCCCTGGGATGACATGTTTAATGGGAAAACTTTTATTCGGTGCAAAGCGATATAAAAAGGCCAGGACAAGTGAGATGACCACAACCGCGATGACCCACCGTAATAAGCTGAATAATATTTGCGTTTCCTCAGGGATCGGAATGACCTGCTGTAATAAATCGATGATGACTTTTCCGAAGACGGGGAGACCCAACATGACGATGAATGCTACAACCAGGCCTAATGTCAATACAATGGAAATGATGCGGGCTTTGATGAAATTCCTTGTTTCTTCTACATCATAGGCGATATTCATGGAATGGATGAACGCATTCATTCCGTTGGAAGCCGACCAAATGGTCCCAAGGAAACCAAAAGTCAGTAAGCCGCCGTTCCGTTCAGATAATATGTTGATGATATTTTTCTCGACGACTTCCATCGTTTCCGCAGGCATGAAGGTTTTTATCGTGTCAAGGGCTGTCTGAATATCGATGTTCAGATAAGGTAATATGGACAGAAGTAAAATGAGCAAAGGGAATAGTGCCAGTAAATAGTAATAAGCTTGTTCTGCCGCCAGCCCTGTAATACGATCTTCCTTTATTTCTTTAATCAGCTTCTTTGAAAATTTTATCGACTTATTCATCTGGGCATCACTCCTGAATAGTTACTTAGGTTATCTCTTCTTTTCCCTCTGGTCATGTAAGTTAATCCTCAAAACAAAAGAAATTGAAAGTTCTAATCGGCGCACTTGTAGAAGCTTGTGATAATGACATAACCTCATAATAAACAAAAACAAATTTGGGGAGAGGAAAATCTATTTTAAATGCACCAGTAAAGTGCAAAATCAGAATGATGGAGCTGAAGAAATGGCAATCCAAGGATGATCGACTTTAGCCTATTTTTATGACACTCTTTTTTGGGGGATTTTACAGTTAACTGTAAATAGGTGCTGTTGATACTTCAAGCCTATGAATAATATAGTTAAACACTACTACTAGGTGATTTTATGCCTTCTTTATAACAAGTATAATAATTATGATAGCAAGTTATGGAAGGTAAACAGAAAAAAGGCCAGACATCAATGTCTGGCCTTTTTTCTCTATTGCACTTCTTTTCCCTGTTCCTTTTGAACCTTCGGAGGGGTCCATTTGAAGACTTTATTTAGGATATTATAGATGTGTTTGGATTCCTTGGTCAGGATAGGTCCAAGAATCGCTAAGGTCAACACATATAATGCAGCAAACGGGGTGAGTATAGGCATTAAACCGCCTGCAATGCCTAAGTTGGCTAAAATGATGGAGAATTCGCCGCGTGAAACGATTGTTAAACCGATGTTTGCGGAAGCTCTGTGAGATAAACCGGATTTGCGTCCGGCAATCATACCAGCTGCAAAGTTACCGATTATGGTGATGATGACTGCTCCAAGAACCATCCAGACTGCTCCCCCAAGGGTCGTCGGATCGATACTCAAGCCAAAGCTGAAGAAGAATATGGCCCCGAAGAAGTCTCTAAAGGGAATGACAAGTTTTTCAATCCTGTCGCTATGTTCCGTTTCCGAAAAGACTAGGCCGAGCAATAATGCACCAATGGCTTCTGCAACATGAATCGTCTCCGAGAAACCTGCAATGAAGAATAGTAACGCGAACACGACAATGATAAATATCTCATCTGAGGTTATATTGAATAATTTATTCAATACCCCAGAAGCCTTCCGGGCAATAACGAAGAATATCAGCATATACCCGATCGCGATAAATGTAGAAAGTAATGTTCCCCAAACGGAACCAGAAGAGCTTAATACCAATCCGGATACGACTGATAAATAAACAGCGAGGAAGATATCTTCAAACATGATAATACCAAGGATTAGCTCCGTTTCATTGTTACCGGTCCTTTTAAGGTCCACAAGTACCTTTGCCACAATGGCACTTGATGAAAAGCTGATAATCCCTGTTAGTATCAGCACCTCTTTTAATGGGAGTCCGAGCAGGAAACCGTACAGCAAGGCCATTCCCACGTTGATTAAAATGTAATAGGTTCCGCCTGTCACGATATTCTTCCCGGACTTCATGAGTTTTTTTACGGAAAATTCAAGCCCTAGGTAAAACAGAAGGAATAAAATACCGACACGGCCGAGGAAGGCAATGATTTCATCACTTTCAATGAAACGCAGGTCAATTAATCCGAAGTGCGGGGCATGGGGACCAACAAGCATCCCGATGATAATTAATAGTGGAACATTTGATATTTTGAATTTACCTGCTACGAGAGCGGCTAATGCCACTAGAAGTAGGGCAGTTCCCACTTCAAAGACTAAATGGTCCATATGAGCTTAGTCACTCCTTTCGTCAGTCAATAATTCTCTTGTCAGGTTACGGATATCTTTTCTTTCACCGGATATCACAAGAGTGTCGCCTGTTTCAATGATGGAGTCAGGACCAGGATTACTCAATTGTTTTTTTCCTTTTTTAGAATGGGCGATGACGGTCACGTTATAATTACTCCTGATATCAATCGAACCGATTGTTTGATTGATGGCCTTTGAACCTGGTTCGACTTTGAACCATTCAATCACCAAGTCACCCAATGACATTTCAATTGTTTCAAGTGCTTGTGGTTTATAAACCATACCGCCTATGATGGAAGCCATTTGCCGGGATTCCTGATCGTTAAGGGTGATGCTCGATATGACGTCCTCATGTTCATTATCAAAATGGTATAATTCCCGACGGCCGTCATCGTGAATGACGATTACTAACTTTTCATCATTTCTCGTTATGATTTCGAATTTTTGGCCAATACCAGGAAGTTCACTTTCTCTAATTCTCACTGGAATTCCTCCTTAAAATGTTGGTTAGAGTTAAAAGAAGATAGCAGGATGTTTATAAGTTAACGTCAATATTCGTTTTGAATTTCTTCTCCTTGGATATGCCGATGTACTTTAATGTCTCCGATGGACTGGAATGATGGTAATGCTTCTGTATCAAGGCCAGTGAAACTCCTTGTTTATAGGCATGGTAGCCAAAAGTTTTACGCATCGAACTTGCTCCGAATTTGCCTGTCAGCCCTGCACCTTCCACTGCATCATGGATGATTCGGTGCGCCTGTTGACGTGTTATCGGCTTTTTTGTCTTAGGGGAAAGAAATAAAAATTGACCTTCGATAACCTTAGAGCCTTTAAGGTATTCTTGTAACGCGGTACGGACTTTCAGATTCAAATAAATTTGATTGACTTCGTCATTTTCCGTCCGTTGTTCATAGAACTCCTTGATTTTTCCCGTTTCATCCAGAACGCTGGCCACGGTGATTTCAAGCATTTCATTTATCTTCATACCTGTATTGATGCCGAGTACAAACAATAAATAATCCCGAGTGGAGTGAGCGCGTAGGTATGTTTTTATTTTGCTGATTTGGTTGATATCCTTAAAGGCTTCTACATATTCCATAAATCTTCTCCTCTTGCTAATGTAACATAATTACATTATAACACAAGTTATGTAACATTGCATACATTTAGTCCTGAGGTGATTTCTATCCAAACAGTAATGCATGCTATCGAACGTAAAAAAACCTTTTCTTTATTCTCTGCTCAAACGAGGTGAATTATTTCAGGGAAGTTATTTAATGTGGAGATTACTGTTTGCATCATCGAGGATATCAGCCTGGAATGATAAAAAAAAGAAACCCCAAGTTGGGGTTTCCTCATCTTTTTAGTACACGGCTTTTTGTAGTTTGTGAATGACCTCAAGTGAAAGCCCGGTTCCGATGGCAACTGATTCAAGCGGGTTATCTGCAAGTTGGACTGGGACGACAATTTCATTCGTCAGCCATTCTTGTATCCCGTTGAGAAGTGCACCCCCGCCGGATAAGATGACACCTTGATCGACGATATCCCCGCTCAATTCAGGAGGACAATCTTCCAAAGTGGCCCTGATTGCTTCCAGTATATGAAGAAGCGACTCCTGAATGGCTTCCTGGACGTCAGTGGATGATATTGTAATCGGCTTTGGAAGACCCGTTACAAGATCGCGGCCCCTGACTTCCATGCTGATCGCGGAATGTTTAACGAGTGCGTAGCCGATTTCTTTTTTTATTTCCTCGGCTGTTCTTTCCCCAATCAGCACATTATGTTTTTTTCTAACATATTGGCTGATATCTTCATCCAATTGATCTCCACCAATTCTGATTGAATTGCAAGAAACGACGCCGCCATAAGAGATGATCGCGACCTCAGTCGTTCCGCCGCCTATATCAACGATGACATTGGCAACAGGCTCTTCGACAGGCAGGCCCGCACCTATTGCAGCTGCTACTGGTTCCTCGATCAGGTGGACCTGTTTCGCTCCGCAGCTTTTGACTGCATCCTGAATGGCCCTTCTCTCAACTGATGTGGAACCTGATGGTGTACAGACCACTACACTAGGTTTGCGAATCGATAAACCTAGGGCCTTACTTGCTTTTTTCATGATTTCCCGAAGCATTTGCGCGGTTACATTAAAATCCGCAATGACACCATCCTTAAGCGGACGGATTGCCACGATATTTCCGGGTGTTTTCCCGATCATGTTTTTTGCATCCACACCGACTGCCAATACTTTATTAGTCTCTATATCAATGGCCACCACAGATGGCTCATTAAATACGATTCCTTTATTTTTACTGTAAACTAGCGTATTTGCAGTCCCTAAGTCAATGCCTATTTCTGTATTTGATAACATTTAGTCACCCCTCCATAAGAGTTTGACCCCCTATATACTCATTCTACCTTTTATTGCGAGTTTGTGGGGGTGGGAAATCTAGTAAATGGTGGAATTGCCATGCCGTTTCTTTTCAGAGAGCGAAAAAATGATCTAAATATAAAAATGCACTGGCGATGGCAAGCGAGCGGATAACGGCAAATGTCCAATTGTAACCAATCAACTGATATCGGAAAGGCTGATGGCGTCAACATTCTGCTATTGTAAATAGTGACCCTTCATATGTACCGTTTTTAATATATTTCACATAGCGCACCTCGCTTCAGTCGAAAACAAGCATGGGTGGCAGCTTTGAATCAGCTTAATTTATGTTAAGATATAGATGAAAATCCGCTTAGATAAAGAAGGTAATTTTGTGAGTGCAAATTTAATCGAGAGTAAGAGTTTTAGAGTCATCTTTACAGCTTTTCTAGCCTTCCTAGGTGGTTATGCGTTTGATAGCCTTGGAATATACCTGCCATGGATGCTTGGACCATTATTCGTCGTGATGATCGCGAAAGTTAAGTTAAGGAAGTACTTGTTTTGGTCTAAAACTTTTAGAAGTACTGGATTGGTCATTCTAGGTTTACAACTGGGCAGTTCATTCACGAAACAATCGTTGAATGAGATGATTGAATATCTGCCTGTTATGCTTTTTACAACAATTGCAATCATTTCATTTACAGTGTTGACTGGCTGGTTTGTAGGAAAACGGATGAACTTATCCTTGGGCACATCCATGCTTGGAAGTTTTCCGGGAGGTCTTTCGCAGATGGTGGTCTTAAGTGAGGAAATGAAGGATAGTGATGAAACGGTAGTGGGTTTCATGCAAACACTGCGGGTCATCCTTGTGATATCCATTGTTCCTTGGATTGTGACTCATGTAATGTCAGTTGAATCAGGTGCGGTAATGGCCGTATCGGAGCGGCCGTTTTTCTTATTTGAATATGATGGGAAATTAGCCATCATGATGTTGTTAACCTTGCTATTATTCATCCTCATCACAAAGAAGGCGAATTTTCCGCTGCCTTTTTTGCTAGGACCTCTCATGGCTGCAGCACTTTTCAATTTAGCAGGCCCAGGTGCCCCGCAGATTCCTGACTTTTGGTTGAATTTGTCGCAATTGTTGATCGGCGCACATTTAGGCTACACACTTAAGGTTGATAATCCCCGACTTTTCAGAAAGATGTTCGGGGCTGTATTCGTCAGTAATGTCCTATTGATTGGATTTTGCTATTATCTTTCCATTCAGTTTGCTCCGATCTTATCTTTGCAGCCGAATGAATTATTTTTGAGCATGGCGCCAGGCGGCGTCGCCGAAATGGCCGTCACAGCCATGTCTGTGCATGTGGATTTATCAGTTGTCACTAGCTTTCATTTATTCAGAATCCTATTCATTTTATTTTTTCTGTCCCCCGTCATAAAATGGCTGGTTGGAAGAAGCAAGGGAAAACAAGAACAGGGACAAAGCTGACAGGCTTTGTCCCTGTTTCTTTTCTGAAATACTGAAGTGTGAAAAGAATAAATGCCAGGCGTTATGCGGAAATCACGAGTAAAAGTAGAAAATTCACGAGTAAACCGCTGAAACTCACGAGTAAAAGCAGAAAATTCACGAGTAAACCGCTGAAACTCACAAGTAAAAGCGCATATTCCAGACGTTATGAGAAAAGTACGAACGGAACATGCTTGAAATTTCCATTCTCGAAAGAATATTGTACCCGAACCATTGAAATGTGCTGTTGAATAAGCTCATGTAGGAGCCAAAGCTGGTAGCTTTTGTGATGATATATTGAAAATTGAATTCGAATAATAAAATAATCCTCACTTTTTTTGAACTTCATCCGATATAAGGAGGAGATGAGACTTTAAATGAATGGGTGAGTATTATGGATATAACATCAGTTTTGGGCGTAGTTCTCGGTATTGTGGCCATCTTGGTCGGAATGGTGTTGAAAGGCGTTAGTGTAACGGCGTTGATTAACCCGGCAGCTATTTTGATCATTATTGTAGGGACGGTAGCTGCTGTCGTAACGGCTTTCCCTTTGTCGGAATTAAAAAGACTACCAAAAATATTCAAGATTTTATTCTTTGAACAAAAATTGACAAAGCCTGAAGATTTAATAAAAACCTTTTCGGAATGGGCGGTCATTGCCAGGAAAGAAGGCTTATTGGCATTGGAAAGCATTTCGGATCAAGTGGATAATGCCTTTTTGAAAAATGGCTTGAATCTTGCAGTCGAAGGTCAGAGTGCCGATTATATTCGTGATATTTTAGCGGAGGAAATAGACGCGATGGAAGAACGTCATTTAAGCGCGGCAGCGATTTTCAGTCAAGCCGGTACATACGCACCTACTCTTGGCGTATTGGGAGCGGTAATAGGGCTGATTGCTGCATTGGGGAATATGGCTGACACGGAGGCATTGGGACATGCCATATCAGCCGCTTTCGTCGCAACCTTGATGGGGATTTACACGGGGTATGTGTTATGGCATCCATTTGCCAATAAGCTCAAACGGAAATCGCAGCAGGAAGTCCGAATCAAAGAAATGATGATCGAAGGTATTTTATCGATCATCGAAGGGGAAGCGCCAAGAACGATTGAACAGAAATTAACATCCTATTTGCCTGCTGGAGATCGTAAGAAGTGGTTGGAAGGCGATGTGAGAGAAGATGGCTAGGCGCAAAAAGAAACAAAGGCATGAGGAGCATATCGATGAATCATGGCTGGTTCCCTACGCCGATATCTTAACGTTGCTTCTCGCGCTCTTTATCGTCTTGTTCGCTTCAAGTTCGGTTGATGCAATAAGGTTCCAGCAATTGTCCAATGTATTTAATCAGGTTTTTACAAGCGGAACGGGTTTTATGGATTTCCCAAGTGATTCCCCCAGCAATGAGCCGACGTCACCAGAGCAGAGAACAGGTGCAGAAGAACTTGAGAAGCTTGGGAAAAACGAACAAGAAGAACTTATGGAGGTTCAGGAGCGTGTGAATGCCTACATAAAAAAGAATGATTTAACGGATAAATTGGGAACGAACCTTACTGATGAAGGAATGTTGATTTCAATTAGGGAAAACGTGCTGTTCGAATCGGGGGTGGCTGAGGTGAGACGTGAAAACCGAAAAATCGCTAAGGAAATCTCAGATTTATTGGTCATGGACTTACCCAGAAACATTATCGTAAGCGGGCATACCGATAATATTCCGATTAAAAATTACCAATATGAATCTAACTGGGATTTGAGCGTAATGCGATCCGTGAATTTTATGAAACTTCTTCTAGAAAATAAAAAGTTGGATCCCGAAATGTTCAGTGCTAAAGGACATGGGGAATTCAAGCCGGTTGCTTCTAATGAAACGAAAAAAGGAAGGGCGAAAAACCGGAGGGTTGAAATTCTAATTGTTCCACGGACAGCGATAAATGAGTGAAAACCTGTCAGGAATGGACGGGTTTTTCTTTTTGAAGGAGAATATATGGAAAGAGAATATAAGAATGTGATGGAAGAAATCGTTGTGACATGGGTGCATGTATTAATGTCTGGTATGGAATACCAAACATTTTGTTCGTGCAGGAAATGTAAGAATGACATCATCACATTATCATTGAATAACCTGCCTAATTATTATGTAACCACGGAAGAAGGGCGGAAAAGGATATTTGGAAATTTGAATACAGAAGAAAACAGGAAATGGATCAATAAAAGAATCATCAATGCGATACATGTAGTTGGCCAGTATCCTAAACATTGATCAAAAGGCTGCCATTACCTTTTTTTCGATATTAAAAAGGTGGACAGCGACGCCGGAGGGATGGCGGAAATATCTCGGAATATTACTCATAAACAAAAGGGAAAACCATTAATTATGTGTTTTATTTATGGTGTCAGAGGGAACATAAATAAAGTACAAAGTAGGTTCATTCGATAAAAATTGAGGAGTTGAATGATTATGGGTAAAAATATCGCATGTGTTGTAACGAATATGTTTGAGGACTCGGAGTATATTGAACCGGCAAAAGCATTCGAGGAAGCAGGCCATACGGTAACGACGATTGAAATGGTAAAAGGGAAAACGGTTAAAGGGAAACAAGGGGAGGTAGAAGTAGAGATTGATGAAAGCATCGACTCGGTGAAACCGGAAAATTTTGATGCATTATTCATCCCCGGCGGTTTTTCCCCTGATCAACTGCGTGCTGACGAACGCTTCGTAACTTTCGCCAAATCGTTTATGGATGATAAAAAACCAGTATTTGCAATCTGTCATGGACCACAGTTGCTGATTACGGCCAAAACACTTGAAGGACGCCACGCAACAGGATATACATCCATTAAAGTCGATATGGAGTATGCAGGTGCCACATATTTGGACAAAGAGGTTGTGGTTTGCGGCAACCAGCTTGTAACCAGCAGGACACCTGAAGACCTTCCGGCATTTAACCGGGAATCGCTCAATCTATTGAAATAATGGAAAATCCCGGCATCTGCCGGGATTTTTCAATTTAAAGGATTCATATACTTCAATCTTTGCAGTAAAATAAAAGGAGAGACGAATTAAAAAGGAAGTGTCACGATTGATCGTATTAAAATCTGCACGTGAAATTCAAGCGATGCATGAATCGGGTAAAATTTTGGCAGCCTGTCATAGGGAGATTGCAAAGTTGATTGTTCCTGGGGTGACAACATGGGAAATTGAAGAATTTGTTGAAGGGTTCTTAAAAAAACATGGTGCGAAGCCGGAACAAAAAGGTTACAAAGGGTATGAGTATGCGACATGTGCTAGCATAAATGAAGAAATTTGTCATGGTTTCCCTCGTAAGACCCCTTTGAAAAACGGGGATATCGTAACGATTGATATGGTCGTCAATTATAACGGGGCCCTTGCTGACTCTGCCTGGACGTATACGGTCGGTAAGGTTTCAAAGGAAACCGAACATTTAGTGAATGTGACCAAGGAATCTTTATATAAGGCGATTGAAGTATGTGTGGAAGGCAATCGGATTGGAGATATAGGTCATGCCATACAATCTTATGTCGAAGCGGAAGGCTTCTCTGTCGTTCGTGATTTCATCGGACACGGGATAGGAAATGTCATTCATGAAGAGCCGCAGGTTCCGCATTATGGACTGCCGAATAAAGGTCCGCGTCTTAAGGAAGGCATGGTATTCACCATCGAGCCAATGGTAAACGTAGGTACATATAAAGCAAGCCGGGATTCGAATGGATGGACGGCATCCACTGCAGATGGGAAATACTCGGCTCAATATGAGCATACGATTGCCATTACGAAAAATGGTCCGCTTATTTTGACCGAACAATGAACATAAAAAAACAGCATCGATCATGATGCTGTTTTTTATTTTAATCAATAGGACGTTCCAATGAATACAAATCTTCTTCAATATTTCCTAATCTGTCCTCAATGACTTTTTGAGCATCTTTAATACCTTCATTATAAATAAAGGGAGCAATATTTTCGAAAATGAACTGCAAATGATTTTCAGCAGCGATTTCACCGATTTCCTTGCCATGTTCCTGATACACATATTCTTGGATGCTTTCGATCATCTTGCGGCGTTTTTCTATGGGAAATTGTATGAACATTGTGCCCTCCTTCATATTTGTTCTAAAAACCATGTAATGAATTGATCCGAATCCAAAGGGAAGACGGGTACTGAAGCATGATTCCTTGTTCGTTCCAGACATTCGGGCCAAGCCACAGCTGCTTTGACATTAGTAAGCCGTTCCAATAACAGGAGGTCACTTTCTTCTTTGATTAAAATGACCTTAGGAAAGTCCTCTTGCTTATAACCTTCAATTAAAATCACATCAGGAAGAAATAGGCACAGTAATTGAACGAGCTCAGTGATAGGGGCTTTCCCCTTGAAATTGCCGAGCAGCTCGATTGTACCATCTCCTTCAACAAGTGATGCGGCCGCGCCTGCATTAAAGTGTTTATTAGAATCCTTCGTGCCTGTTACATCTGGTTTTCCGCCATGTCCATGATGTTTTAAAACGGCTGTCTCTAATTTTGCTTCGCGAAGCTGTTTGATTATATTCGTTATGAAGATCGTTTTTCCTCTATTTTGGTAGCCAACAACCTGAAAAATAAAGGGCTTTACCAAGGCCATTGACATCCTTCTTGGTCATCGAGAAGCAGGATGTCCACAAAATCTCCAGTTTGGAAACCACGTGTCCCCCCAGGTAAGACTGTCAGTGAATTGGCACCTGCCAAGCTTGTAGTAATATTGGATTTATCCACACCGCTAGGAGTTACCTTCAACTGGCCGGATTCGTAAAATAATCGGGTCCGAAGCAGACGTGAGAATGGATTGGGTTTTAAGAAGTCTTCTGCCAATTGTGCCGTCTCTTTTCGTAAATGCGGATGCTCCGAAAACAGCATGGTGCGGATGATCGGTCTTGCAAATAGTTCAAAGCCGACATAACTGGCGGATGGATTGCCGGATAAACCGAATAAAAATTTGTTATTATATACGGCTACGGTCGTCACGCTGCCGGGGCGCATGGCCACTTTGTTGAATAAGACATCAGCGCCAATTTTTTGATAAATATCCGGGAGAAGATCAAAATCACCGACAGAAACTCCTCCTGTCGTAATGAGCAGATCCACTTCCTCCAAGGCAGTGGAAATGGCTTCGTAGCTTAATTCGAATTCGTCCTTAAGCTTTCCATAGAAACGGACTTCTCCTCCTGCCCTCCGAATTTGGGCGGAGATGGCATGTGAATTGCTGTTGCGAATTTTGCCGGGCTGCAACGGTTCATTAACATCAAGAAGTTCAGACCCCGTAGCGAATAATCCAACGACAGGCTTAGTGGCAACAGGCACTTCGGCATAACCGAATGTTGCTAGCAAGCCGATGATCCCTGGATTGATCGCTGTTCCTTTTTTCACAAGAACATCGCCTTTCTTTGCATCCTCACCTTGAAAAGAAACGTTTTCGCCTTCCTTAAGAGAGCGTTTAAATGATACGTACTTCTTTCCGTCCTTTTCGAGTTCCTTCGTAAGCTCGAGCATGATTATGGCATCACACTCAGCTGGCATCTGAGCTCCAGTCATGATTCTTGCCGCTTGATTTTTTTGAACAGGAATTTTCGATACCATACCCGCAGCCAACTCTTCAACCACTTCGAATTCGAGAGGGGTATTTATGGAACCTTCTGCCGTATCCTTGGACCTAAGGGCGAATCCATCATATGGTGAGCGGTTAAAATGCGGAACATCATTTGTAGCTACAATATCTTGAGCCAAAAAACGGTCGTGGCTTTCCTCAAGGGGGATCAGTTCCGTATGTCCTGTTAATTTATGCTTCATCACTTTTTCCACTGCTTCTGCAATACTGATGGGGGTTCTTCTTTCTACCATGCTTACAACTCCTGTCGGTTTTCAAATTCTATATCAAATGTAGCAGAATTTTTTAAAAAATGAAAAAAATCCTCACCGGAATGGGAGGATTTGAATGTTACTTATTACGCAGTCTTCCAAGTTCTTCAGCGATAGCTTCCATTTCACGGACACTGAAATTCGTTTTTTTCATCACCATTGTATAAATATCGTGCAGTTCTTCGTACATCTCGATATCAAAATGGGTCGATTTGATTGCACCGAAGTTCATAACTTTTAATTTATCCTTGATTGCTTCAATCATAAACTCTACACTTTCGGCTGTGTTTTGCGTTAAATCCATTTCCTTCATCCTTTCATACGTTCCTAAATATTTTCATCTTTGCATGATTACCTTGAGAAGTCAATGAATATTCGGGTGGGAAACGCAATATACTTGGTCATCTCCACGTTTTAAAGTGAGAGAGTTTGGGAAAAGATAGGAAAAAAAATATTTAAACATTGTATAATGGAGATAGCTACTATTATACATCAACTAATATATGACGAGGAGGAGAATATATGAGCAACATTCGTGAAGAATATAAGTGTGCCAAGAAAAGCAAATTTATGCAAGCGGTCTTTATTGGGGCGTTGGCTGGGGCAGCGATAAGCCTTTTTGATAAGGATACGCGTTATTCTGTATTGGAAAACAGTAAAAGCTGCATGGGTAATATGAAAGAATTCATAAAGAATCCAAATGGGGTGCTTACACAAGTACGTGAAACATCATCTAAGGTCCGTTCCACTGTTGAAAAAATTTCCGATGATGTCTCCTTCATTTCCCAAAAGGTGGAGGAAATGAAAGACATTCCTTCGCAAGTTGCCCAAGTGGTGATGGAGACGAAGGAAGTTTTTGCTGCAGAGGAAGAAGAGCCAACTTCAAGTCACCATGAACGGATCTCCTTAAATTAGAAAATGGGGTGGAGGTATGGCCAATAAAAAAGAATGGCTGAAAAGCTCATTCTTCAAGGCTTTCATAAAACGGTTGCAGGTCGATGATGTGTCTGGTCTTGCCGCACAACTGTCTTATTTCTTTTTACTTTCCCTGTTTCCATTACTTATTTTTTTATTCACTTTATTGGCCTATCTGCCATTTTCCCAAGAAGATATATTAAATACTGTCCGTACATATGCGCCTGACGATTCGATGAGAATTATTGAGGCTAACCTATCGGAAGTGATGGAAGCGAATGGGACTTTATTGTCGTTTGGTGTCATCGGAACGATATGGTCGGCATCGAATGGGATGAATGCAATCATTAAAGCATTTAACCATGCATATGGTGTAAAAGAAAGTCGAACTTTCTTTATTTCCCGGGGAATGTCGATTCTTCTCACTTTAGCGATGATTTTTGTTTTTATTGTCGTTTTATTGCTGCCGGTATTCGGAAAACAAATCGGAGTGTTTTTATTTGCCGAAATTGGACAATCCGATGAATTTCTTACGATTTGGAACCAACTTCGCTGGGTGATCAGTACGCTTGTATTTTTAATTGTGTTCACCATCCTTTATTGGATTGCGCCGAACATAAAGCTGAAGTGCATAACCGTACTGCCTGGTGCTATCTTTGCAACGGCAGGATGGAGTCTCGCTTCCTTTTTGTTTTCATTTTATGTGGAGAACTTCGCTAATTATTCAGCAACATATGGAAGTCTTGGAGGAATCATCGTATTAATGGTCTGGTTTTATTTGTCTGGGCTCATAATCATAATGGGTGGGGAAATAAATGCGCTCATTAGTGAAAAGAAAAAACCGGAATGTGGATGATCTTCCTGGAGTTTCCGTAATAGCGGATTAACATGCTGCGGATACTATTCATGAAATGACAACTTTAGAAGAGGAGGAGTTCTTTCATGAGTAAAAAGGATGGCAGCACAAAGCAAAAAGGAAAAAATAAAGGTTCGAACCATAAAACTTCAGGTTCTGCTAACGGTAAGAACGGATATCACTAAATGAAACGATCATAAAAAAAGGGAGCCTTGGAAGGCTCCTTTTTCATGTTCAGTTTCTCAAAAGCCTTAAGCTGTTCAGTATAACGAGAATTGTACTTCCTTCATGGCCGATGACGCCATATGGGAGGTCTAGAAATTGAAGGAAATTGGATGCTATCAGGATCATGATGACCGAAATTGAAAAGATGACGTTTTGTTTGATGATCCGATTCATCTTCTTGGATAATTTGACTGCTTCCGCAATGCGCGGAAGGTCATTCTTCATCAGAACGACATCCGCTGTCTCCAAGGCAACATCCGTGCCTTCACCCATTGCAATTCCAACAGATGCTGTTGCAAGTGCAGGTGCATCATTGATGCCATCGCCAACCATTGCTACAGTGCCAAATTGTTCTTTCAGCTTTTTCACTTCAGTCACCTTGGTTTCAGGTAGACATTCGGCAATATATGCATCTATATGGCTCTCCGAAGCAATCGCTTTAGCCGTTTTTTCCCCATCCCCTGTAAGCATGACGGTATGGATGCCCTCATTTTTCAAGGCTTCGATGGCTGTAACGGTTTCTTCACGCACGACATCTTTCAAAGTGAGTATGCCTGCAATTCCTTGATCATCTTTTGCATAAACGATTGTCTTGCCTTGTTCAGCCAATGTCAGTGCAATGCCATTGTGGAATCGTTCTGCTTCACTGCGACCGACGAAATCAGCCTTTCCGACTTGCCAAAGCACGCCATTGATATAGGCTTGAACCCCATTACCTGAGATATCTTCCATGTTATTTGGTTTAATGATATCCTTTTGCAATTTCGATTTGGCATAACGTACGATCGATGTTGCCAAAGGGTGATTCGAATAATTTTCAACAGATGCAATATGAAATAAGAAGTCATCTTCGTTTAAATATTCACGGATAATAACATCGGTTACCTCTGGTTTTCCTTTTGTCAATGTACCGGTTTTATCTAAAGCAATTGCCTGCAGATTACCTAGATTCTCAAGATGGATGCCTCCTTTAAATAAAATGCCATGACGGGCTCCATTTGAAATGGCAGAAAGTGTAGCTGGCATGATAGAGGCCACAAGGGCACAAGGAGAAGCGACAACGAGCAGGATCATTGCTCTGTAGAATGTCTCGGTCCAGCTCCACCCCAATAGGAAATGGGGTATGAACATCATCAGGGCGACAACCGTCAATACTACTTTTACATAAGTGCCTTCAAACCGTTCAATGAACAGCTGGGAAGGGGACTTTTCACTTTGGGCGGATTGAACAAGAGTGATTATTTTTTGAAATAAAGTTTCACTTGCCGGTTTGGTGATTTCCACGGTAATCGTTCCACGGAGATTGACCGTTCCCGCAAATACTTCATCATCCAATGATTTACTGACTGGTATGGATTCGCCAGTGATGGCGGCCTCATCGATATTGGTACGGCCGTCCGTGATTTTTCCATCTGAAGGGACTCTCTCACCTGGTTTCACTAAAATTAAATCCCCGATATGCAGCTGTGAAACGGATACGGTTTCTTCATATCCGTTAGTGATGCGCAGTGCTTCTTCCGGCTGTAAGTCCATAAGTGCCGAAATTTCTTTATGGCTTTTATTCATCGTGTATGTTTCAAGGGCACCGCTTAAAGCGAAGATAAAAATCAATATGGCGCCTTCCGTCCAGTACCCGATGACCGCAGATCCGACTGCCGCAAAAATCATCAGCATCTCAACATTCAATTCCCGGTCGGCAATCGTATCTTCTATGCCTTCTTTTGCCTTGGCATATCCGCCAATCAAGAAAGAGGCCAAGTATATGATTATGGAGGCAGTTTCCATTCCGTTCTTTGAAAGGGCCCAGCCCAATACTATAAGTAAACCGCTGAATAATGCAGCAATAAGTTCTAGATGAGGTTTTGCTTTTTCCAACCAAGTGGTTTTGCATGCAGCCGGTTGGGTTAAATGTTTAGTATCTGTAGTCATAAGATTCCCTCCCACATTCTTCTCTATTTTTGTGTAAATGATATAGATTATCATTTGTGTTATATATAATTGAGAAAGATAATCAACGTCATTTCTCTGGATAAAATATGAAAGCTGCCACCGGAATTGCGATGACAGCAATGTTTTCAAAGGTTTATAAACGTGATGTCCCTTTTGTTATTATTATAATACCACATATCCTATTCGGAAATAAAGAAGAATGATTCTAATCTAGTAAAAAATATAAAGTATTTTCTAACATGTTTATTGAAAAACTGAATAATAAAAGAATCAGTCAAGATAAAAAATTATACTACATTGCGGGAGCAGGCATTTTTTCCTTAAACAAGGCCAATGATATGAAGACAAGGAAAAGCATGATACTTATCATATAGAAAAAACTTCCTCCATCAATATGTTCTATAACCAGGCCGCCAAAGAATGGACCGCCGATGCTGCCGAGACTAAAGAATATACTGCATAATAAATTCCCGGCAGGTAATAGGTTTCTAGGTAAAAGATCTGCCATATAACTGATTCCCAGCGAGAAAGTCGAACCAACCATCATTCCGCCAAACATAAAACAGAGGAATAGGCCAAGCACTGAATAGGAATATATCCCTGCAAGCGTGAATATGGCAAACCCTGATATAAGAATCGTCAGTAAGGTCTTTCGCCGTCCAAAGCGGTCACTGACCATCCCCAAGGGAATCTGGGTAAGCAGAGTCCCTGCCGAAAATGCCGGAATGATGATGGATACTGCGGTTAAATCGATTCCGGAGCGCAGGGCGAATACAGGGAAATTGCTATTCAATGAGGCTTCAAGCACGCCAAATGTAAACGGAAGTAAAAAAGCGACCCAGGCTATGCGGCTAACTTTCGTAAACCTTTTGATTGTGCCAAGGAATGATGTGCTTTCAGAATCATCTTGTTCAGGAAGCTCATTTCTAATAAGGTAAACAGTGGACCAAGCCAGAAGGCTAAGTATGGATGTGATGATGAAAGGCAAAGACTGATTGATCTCAAGAAGCTTCGTCATCAGTGGGCCAACCATGAAGCCAAGACTGAAGAAGAGTCCATAAATGGCAAGATTCCTTCCGCGCTTCGCTATTGGTGAAATGGCCGTGATCCAAGTCTGTGTAGCAAAGTGAAGTGTATGATCGCCGATACCAATGAAGAAACGCAGTACGAACCAAAACCAGAATGATTTCCAGACAGGAAATAGGGCAAGTGATACGATGACCGTTATCCCGCCAAATAATATCAATGGCTTATAGCCGTATTTACGGAGTGGGGCTTCCATAAAAGGAGAAATCAATAGAATTCCAATATAAAGGGAGGCTGCATGAAACCCGTTTAGGGATGAGCTAATTCCTTCATTTTCAAAAATGATGGCAATGATCGGCAGAAGCATCCCTTGAGAAAACCCCGATATACCGACAATTAAGATTAAAACGCTTAAAAGCAATTTACTATTCATAAAATCATGTCTCCTAAGAATTGTATACCTTCTTGATGTTACATCTTAGGAAGAGGATTAAGCAATAGAAATTTGGGTAAATATTGTCAAGAAGAGAGGGTATGATAAAATTTTCCTTTGTCAACACCCGAAGATTATGTATGATAGTTTTTGTTACATAAAAAGAACTATAGGATTGTGAGGAGAAGTATCGTGAATAAAATATTTTTGGGGCTTGTCCTGTTAGGCGTCCCTTTATCTGTCATTGGGTCGTTATTGCATTGGCCGAGTGTAATCATGTTCATAGTATATTGCTTAACAATCGTGGCGCTGGCAGGCTTCATGGGCCGGGCCACCGAAAGCTTAGCGATTGTTATGGGACCAAGGATTGGCGGTCTCTTGAATGCAACCTTTGGTAATGCAGTAGAATTGATCATATCCATCTTTTCATTAAAGGCAGGGCTAGTGGGTGTCGTGCTGGCGTCTTTGACTGGTTCCGTTTTAGGGAATTTATTGTTGGTGGCAGGACTTTCATTCTTTATCGGAGGGACTAAATACAAACGGCAGAAGTTTAATGTATTCGATGCGAGGCATAATGCCGGTCTATTGATTTTTGCAGTAATTGTAGCCTTCGTCATACCGGAAGTATTCACACAAAACATGGGTGAATCAAGCACGATGTCGTTAAGTGTCGGAATTTCCATTATCATGATCTTATTATATCTTGCTGCATTATTCTTTAAATTGGTTACACACCGCGGGGTATATCAGCATAACGAGAAACTCGAGGATCATGAAGCGGAAGTACCGGAGTGGAGCAGGAAAAAGGCAATTATAATACTTGCAGCCGCTACATTGGCTGTTGCTTATGTATCGGAAAAACTTGTCCATACGTTTAGCGAGGTGGGGGAAGCCTTCGGATGGTCGGAGTTATTCATCGGTGTCATTATCGTAGCGATTGTCGGTAACGCGGCAGAGCATGCTTCCGCCGTCATAATGGCCTATAAAAACAAAATGGATGTCGCTGTGGAGATTGCCGTTGGTTCCACGCTTCAAGTAGCGATGTTCGTTGCTCCTGTACTCGTATTGATTTCGTTAATGTATCCAACGAGTATGCCGCTTGTTTTCACAATGCCAGAACTAATATCAATGGTTACAGCAGTCTTTCTGGTGATCATGATTTCTAATGACGGGGAAACGAACTGGTTTGAAGGCCTTACCTTATTGGCCGCTTACTTCATTATGGGAATTGGATTTTATTTATTATAAGAATGCAGGCCTTCCGATGTGGAAGGTCTTTCTTTTTATAAAATGAAAAAATAGAAATGACTCTGCTCGGGTTAGATTTAGCAGAGTCATTTCTATATTAGTAAATTACCATTCATAAGTTATTCCAAAATTTTTCATCATGCTTTTGAAAAAGTTGAGAAAATATTCTAGAGGGTCACACCATCCTTTTACATCAGATTTAAGTATAGGCGAATTCGTTTTCTGTCATCCTTTAAAAGGGTGTCATGGATTGTTCGATAAGCATACCTCCTGAAGGTTTAATAGGTATGAACGATTTCGCCTCCTTTTTATAATGTAAAATAAGTATAACTGATTTAAATAGAAAAGTAAATATTGTGAACTTTACAAATTTATTACAAAGTTGAAATCGGAATGAAATGTATAGAATGTTGGCTAAAAACAAAATCTATAATCAATATGATTGAACCCCTCAAAAGGAGTGCGACAGAATGAAAAGAACTATTATTATTATGATGATTGCCCTAATTGCCTTCATTCAGGCGAATGTAAGTTTTGCAGCTGATATACCAGAAGTCAAAGCAAATCAGAATAAGGTGAACATCCCACCTTCAGTATTGAATATTGCAAAGGAGAATACGTATCCGAACCCGACCCAGGATCTTCCGATGCTGCAGCCGAGTAATCTGGCCAAACAATTGATCGATTCGTCGGATATCAAGATTGAAAACCCAGAACTCATCCAAATGTTGAATGAATCCGCAATTGCAAAAGCCCCGCTTGCTTTTGGATACAGGGCAACCATTTACCTTGGCCATTGGGCCTTGAATTATGAGTCTTCTGAAACGGCACCAAACTGGGAATACCAAAAGATCAATACGAATTACTATGATAATCGCGGTGGTGAAGTTCCCTATAAGATCCGTTATGTCCAGGAAAGTCAGAAGGCAGTGAGTGGCGGTCTGACAGCGAAAATTCCAAAGGCTGAGGATGTTCAAAAGATGATGCTGCTAAAAGCCACTGAAAAAACGAATTTGCCTTTAGCTTTTGAAACGATCATCGGCGCTGGTACGAAAAAAGACCAAGTATATAATGTGGCTTCAAATAGGATTGGTTACTTATCCAGTTTTGCTTCCGCCGTCAATGAAAAAGGCAAGGTCACATATGGGGAAGTATATTTGAATCTAAAAGGAAATAAAAGAACCATTACGATAAAGAACATCACATCACAAGGCATCGGTGCATGGATACCGGTTCAGGACCATGTTTCCTTCAGCTTTACAGTCTCGCAGCAACCAAGGTAAATTTAAAAAACTCGCCGGATTGGCGAGTTTTTCTTCATATGGTTGACTTCCTGATCCTGAAGTCCTCATTCGGGTAGTAAGCATTTTTGACGAGAACATTCGGGCCTAGACATTTGACTGATGGGCAGTGGCAGTTCAATTCATTGGCCAGTTTCGAATTCATCCATGTGTCATAGGAATCGGTCAAGGGCTGATCTTTAATATTCCCTAATGTAGGCGCGTCCCCGAAATCGGTAACGATCACTTCCCCGGTGAAAATATTGATGTTTAACCTGGAACGTCCATCAGGGTCATTCCGTACGGTCACTTTATGTGAACCATAAAGGCGTTGAAGCAGCTTTATATCCTCTTTACTGTTATTGCAAGGATAAAATGGCAGGGTACCGAAAAGCATCCAAACATTCTCATCACGGATATCAAGCAAATGATGAATCGCTTCACGCATATTATCCAATGGTAAAGTTTCAAGTGCCGAAGCGAAATCGCTTGGATACATCGGATGAATTTCATGCCTTTGACATCCCATTTCATCGACGACCTGTCTGTGAATATGCTCAAGATGAGGCAATGTCCGTTTATTAAGCATCGTTTCAGCAGATACCAGCACACCAGCTTTTGTCAGGGCACGGGAATTTTCGATCATTTTATCGAATAGTTTCTTTCGCTGTTCCCGAGATGGTTTTCGATCCATCATGGCAAAGCCGATATCAATGAATTCATCGATCGTTCCCCAATTATGGGAAATATGCAGAACATCCAAATAAGGAATGATTTTCTCATACCGTTCCAAGTCAAGGGTCAAATTGGAATTGATTTGTGTCCGTACCCCGCGGCTGCGGGCATATTTCAATAGAGGCAAAACATAATTCTTCACTTGTTTTCTTGAAAGCATCGGCTCCCCGCCAGTGATGCTGAGCGAGCGAAGCAAGGGGATTTCATCAAGGCGCTGAATCAGTAATTCCAGAGGCAGGGCATCCGGGTCCTTGGGCTGAAGTGTGTAACCGACGGCACAATGCTCACAACGCATATTGCAAAGGGTGGTGGTGGTAAATTCCACGTTGGTGAGGCTGAGTTTTCCATATTGTTCAACGTCCATATATGCTTCCCAAGGATCATACTTGGGTGTAATTGGTGTTAAAAGATCTTGCTTGATTATTGACATATTTAAAACTCCTTACGTAATAATGCACTAACCCATTATGAACAATGGGAACAAAAATTGTCAAATCGCGGAGAGCTGTATTTATAGCTTGCCATTGCACTTTGAAGCAGATTTCGTTACGATGAAAGAAGAACGGAAGGAGAGTGCCTCATGGGAAAATCCATTACAGGTAAAAACGAACAATTAACATACTTAAAAGAACGCCTCACGATGTTCATGGAAGTTCTTGATCATATCGAACCGGAAACTACGGAGTTGGAAGATATAGACCGTTTAATCGGCATGATAGATGATTTGGAAGGCAAAGTGGAACAATTCAAAACCCGGAAAGACTAATATCTGTTTCGATAGTATGACTTTTTCAATGTTAATATTCATGAAGGGATGACGAGAAACCTGCGTCATCTCTTTTTAATATCAAATCTTACTGGAAATGATTGGCGATGATATTTGACCTATGGGCTATTTAAGGCGCTTTGATCATTTCTCTCCAAATTGCTGTTCATTAAGAAAAATAATTACTTGTTTTCGAAAGATTATGTTAGATGTATAATAAAACGGGTGTTGAATCATTCGCTATTTATAGAGAAGCAGGGAAATGATTAAATCTAAATCTAGGGGAAATAAGAGGGGGAAGAGAAATTTGGATATTCAAAAATTCCAAGAAAGTATGTACAGTCTTATCGTTGAAACTTCAACGAATCTTCCAAAGGATGTTCGTCGTGCAGTCAAAAGTGCAAAACAACGTGAAAATGCAGGTACTCGTTCTGCATTAAGCTTAGACACCATTACGAATAATATCACAATGGCTGACGACAATGTATCACCGATTTGTCAGGATACTGGTCTGCCGACTTTCAAAATAAAAACTCCAGTTGGCGTAAACCAACTTGAAATAAAAAAAGCAATCCGAAATGCGATCATTTTAGCGACTAAAGGCGGAAAACTTCGTCCAAACGCAGTTGACTCTTTATCGGGTGAAAATAGCGGGGATAACCTTGAGGAAGGTCTTCCGGTCATTAAATTCGATCAATGGGAAAAAGACTATATTGATGTTCGCCTTATCTTAAAAGGCGGCGGCTGTGAAAATAAAAACATCCAATACAGTCTGCCTATGGAACTTGAAGGATTGGGGAAAGCGGGCCGTGATTTGGACGGAATCCGTAAATGTGTACTTCACTCTGTCTACCAAGCACAAGGACAAGGCTGCAGTGCCGGCTTCATCGGCGTTGGTATCGGTGGGGACCGTTCATCCGGATATGATCTGGCAAAGGCTCAACTCTTCCGCAGTAATGAAGATGTGAATCCGAATGAAGACCTTCGTAAACTTGAAGATTACATCATGAAATCAGCTAATGAATTGGGAATCGGCACGATGGGCTTTGGCGGCGAAACTACACTGCTTGGGTGTAAAATCGGTGTCATGCACCGTATTCCGGCAAGCTTTTTCGTATCCGTTGCTTACAACTGCTGGGCGTTCCGCCGTTTAGGAGTGAAAGTCAATCCTGAAACAGGTGAAATCAATGAGTGGTTGTATCAAGAAGGCGAGAAAATCGACTTTGCTTTAGAAGCAGAAAAAGCAGCGAAGGACGAAGTGGCAGCCGCTGCTGAACCGGACGTTAAAGCTTCCCGTGAAATCACCCTGCAAGCACCAATCACGGAAGAACAAATCCGCGAATTAAAAGTTGGTGACGTCGTTCATATTAACGGCAGAATGTATACAGGCCGTGACGCGATCCACAAGCATTTATCTGAAAATCCTGCACCAATCGACCTGGATGGACAAATCATCTATCATTGTGGTCCAGTTATGCTGAAGGATGAAGAAGGTAAATGGCATGTGAAGGCTGCCGGACCGACAACGAGTATTCGTGAAGAACCATACCAAGGCGATATCATGAAACGATTCGGCATCCGTGCAGTTATCGGTAAAGGTGGAATGGGACCAAAAACTCTGGAAGCACTTAATGAACACGGCGGCGTTTATCTAAACGCAATCGGCGGGGCTGCTCAATATTATGCAGACTGCATCAAATCCGTCGAAGGCGTGAACTTCACTGAATTTGGTATTCCAGAAGCGATGTGGCATCTGAATGTTGAAGGATTCACTGCAGTAGTAACCATGGATTCACATGGAAACAGCCTGCATAAAGACGTTCAGCAATCTTCATTGGAAAAGTTGGCACAATTCAAAGAACCAGTATTTAAATAAATGTATGGAAAAAGACGCTCACCAAACGGTTGGGCGTCTTTTTCATAGCTTATTCTTCTATTTCCGGCAGTGGATCGATCCTTGATGCATCCTCTAAATTCAATCCACTTTTCACAAAATGAACAAACACTCCACCACTTAAACCAAGACAACCAACAAAGCCTAAAGTGATAACCCATTCCAGCATTTCATTCCCCCCCTGCTAATGTATATGAAAAAAAGGCGAAAATTACCTCAGAAAAGTACAATCTTTTGGAAAGGTCGCACATACATTAGAAGAGAAAGGGGGGATTTTCATGCAGAATAACTACTTCTTATTCTTTATGGCCATGCTAACTGGTTTTGCTTTCATCAAACTTCCTGTGGCAAACACGATTTTCTCCGGACTTGAAACATTCCTTGACGTAGTCGGAATTGTAATCGTTCTCATTTTCGCTATCGCCATTATTTGGAAGGCGGCACAAGCGTTATTTAAAGGATAAACAAAGCATGGGGGGCCTATCCTTTTTGGAGGATGGGCCTTTTTTTGGTGGATTTAAGTTTGGCGGGGAAATACCTCTAATAATTTGGCCCGCGGTACTAAAATTGGTTCCTGGGCGTAGTGAATTAGACATGGAATCCAATAATTCGACATTCACAATATCATGCATATAAATCTCCATGTTCCAAACAATAAGAAAAAAAGGACATGGGGGATATTCCAATGAAAAAAAAGGTGATTTTATCCGCTTTAATATGCTTGATATGCTCTTTGGCAAGCCCAGCTTTTGCAGAATCCTATAACTGGGGTTTCAATAAAGGAAAAAATGGGACACCTGCCGATGCAGGTGAAAAATTCAATAAGATGCTGCCTGAATATGAAGCGATTTATAAAGGGGATACAAGGAAAAAAGTCGTTTATTTAACATTTGATAACGGTTATGAAAATGGCTATACGGCCCAGATTTTAGATGTTCTGAAGAAACATGGTGCTCCAGGAGCTTTTTTTGTCACGGGTCATTATTTAAAGACCGCACCTGAGCTTGTTGTCCGTATGGCTAATGAGGGGCATATCGTAGGAAACCATTCATGGAACCATCCGGATATGACCAGCGTGACGGACGATGTGATACGCATGGAACTTGAGCGGGTAAAAAAAGCAACGGAAAAATTAACGGGGCAAAAAGGAATGAATTACTTAAGGCCGCCTCGTGGGGTATTTAATGAGAGAACGATGAGAGTCGCAAAAAAAGAAGGGTATTACCACATCTTCTGGTCACTGGCATATAAAGACTGGATTGTTGATCAACAAAAGGGTGCCGCGTTCGCACACGATGAAGTGCTTAAGCAGATTCATCCTGGCGCGATTTTATTACTGCATACCGTATCGAAGGATAATGCGGAAGCATTGGACTCGATTCTGACGGATCTTGAAAAACAGGGGTACACATTCAGTAGCCTGGATGCTTTAATGATTGAGAAACAATTGCCGAACCGAATGCTTTATTAAAATGAGAAGCGGGTCCTGTAGTGATAATTCAAGTCCCGCTTTTATCCATTCTCTTTAATTTCAAGTAATATTTCTGGAAACATGCTATAATACGTGGAAAACTGCTAAAGGATGGATCGCTTGTGTGGACAGAAAAATTACAGGTTCAAGGACCCTATAATTTCGATCTAGTTCTCGAACGGTTATCGTTAGACCCACTTCAGGTAGTTGATTTTACTAACAGGACGGTAAAAGTTCCGCTATATATAGAAAAAGAACCAATCGTTTTGCAGGTTCAGGCAATAGGAAATATCGATGAACCATCTTTTATCATCAAAGGTCATTCAGAGGTTTACAAGTCAAAAGCAATCGAACGGTTAAAAAAGGTTTTTCATTGGCATCAGCCATTAGAAGGCGTTTCCCGGCATTTCCGGGAAACAGATTTAAGTAAAATCTTCGAAGAGCACCGCGGTACTGCCATTGTCTTGGACTTCGATTACTACAGTTGCCTCGTCAAATGCATCATACATCAGCAATTGAACTTATCCTTTGCCCATACGCTCACGGAACGATTCGTTAAAACCTTCGGCTACCAGTTGGAAGGTGCCTGGTTTTACCCGACACCGGAAACAACAGCCCAACTTCGAATCGAACAATTAAGAGCCATTCAATTCAGTGGCCGGAAAGCCGAATACGTCATCGGACTTTCAGAGCAGATCACTCAAGGCCATCTCAACCTTGATATAATGGAAAAGCTATCCGATCAAGAGGTTATGGACACACTAATAAAAATACGCGGTATCGGTAGATGGACGGCTGAAAACTTCCTGCTTTTTGGACTTGGCCGGCCGAACCTATTTCCTAAAGCCGATATTGGCATTCAAAATGCCTTGAAAATATTATATGGCTTACCGCAAAAGCCAACCCAAGAAGAAATGGAGTCCTATAGTGTGAAATGGGCCCCATATCTAAGCTACGCTTCCCTCTATTTGTGGAGAAGCATTGAAAAACGGAGTGAAAAGAAATGACAAACATTCAAGATACAAAACTGGAAGTGAATCAAACCCTTCCCCTTACGATTAAACGGCTTGGCATTAACGGGGAGGGAGTAGGTTATTTCAAAAAGAAAGTCGTCTTCGTCCCAGGTGCATTGCCTGGTGAAGAAATTGTAGCTTTGGTCACAAAGGTTCAGCCAAACTTCACCGAGGCGAAAATAAAAACCATCCGTAAAGAATCACCGCATCGCATTGCAGCGCCATGTCCAGTTTACGCTGAATGCGGCGGATGTCAGTTACAGCATTTAAGCTATGCCCAGCAGCTAATTGAAAAACGCGATATCGTCATTCAAGCGATGGAACGTCATTATAAATTCCCAGTTTCTTCATTAAATGTAAAAGAAACAATCGACATGGAAGATCCTTGGAATTACCGCAACAAAAGTCAGTACCAAGTCGGCCAAAAAGATGGCAAATTGATTGCTGGCCTTTACGGCTTGAATTCCCACACACTGATCGATATCCCGAATTGCCTTGTACAGCATAAGGCAACAAATAAGGTAACGCGGACAGTGAAAAAAATACTAAAGAACCTGAACATCTCGATTTATAACGAAAGAAAAAGAAAAGGTGTGATCCGTACGGTCATCACACGGGTAGGATTTGAAACGGGTGAAGTGCAGGTTGTCCTCGTTACTGGTGCGGAGGAAATTCCACAAAAAGATCAGTTGCTTAAACAAATTCGTGACCAATTGCCAGAAGTGAAATCGGTCGTTCAAAACATCAACAACCGGAACACATCACTTATCTTTGGCGAAAAAACGATTCACCTGGCAGGCGAAAAAGTCATCAACGAAACATTGGGTGACCTATCATACGAACTATCAGCCCGTACATTCTTCCAGCTTAACCCGGTCCAAACTGTTCGCTTATATGATGAAGTGAAAAAAGCGGCAGCCTTAACCGGCACGGAAAAAGTGGTTGACGCTTATTGCGGTGTCGGGACCATTGGCCTGTGGCTGTCCGAAAATGCCAAGGAAGTCAGAGGAATGGACGTCATTAAAGAATCCATTGAGGACGCCAAGAAAAATGCAAAAAAACATAAACGGAACAATGTATACTATGAAACAGGCAAAGCCGAGAATATCCTTCCACGCTGGACCAAAGAAGGCTGGAAACCGGACGTATTGGTCGTCGACCCGCCAAGATCCGGCTGTGATCAATCGTTACTGCAGACAATCTTGAAAGTTAAACCGAAAACCATTGTGTACGTATCATGCAACCCGTCCACATTGGCGAAGGACTTACAAGAACTGGGCTCTTCTTATAGTGTGGAGGCCATGCAGCCGGTGGACATGTTCCCTCAGACGAGCCATGTTGAAGTAGTGACCTCATTGAAGCTGATTCAAGAATAAGCAGAGTGATCCGGGAATCTGTAAAAGGTTCTCGGATTTTAATCTGCGTTTATTTCCATCCATTTGTGAAATAATGAAAGTACTGTGAAAATCGAGAAATACATAGGAGGGTTTTGGATGCATAATCATGATATATTAATTCGATTAAGATATGCGCTGGATATTAAAGATAAAGACATGGTTGAGATATTTAAACTCGGGGAGATTGAAGTGACAAGAGAAGAAGTCATGCAGATGCTCACAAAACCAAAAGATGATTATTATGATGAATATGATGATGATATGGATGAAGCTGAAGATGGGGTAAACTGTAATAACATGATGCTAGAGTCCTTCTTAAATGGTTTGATCATTTTTAAACGAGGGAGACAAGAGCCAAAACCTGGTCAGCCTCAAAGTCAGGCACCGGCTGTAAAGAATAAGGAAAGTATGAATAATATCCTTCTGAAGAAACTGAAAATAGCATTGACATTAACAAGTGAGGATATGATTGATATCTTGGAAGATGCAGGAGTCATGATAACCAAAGGGGAATTAAGCGCTATATTAAGAAAAGTGGGTCATAGGAATTATAAAGAGTGCGGGGATCGATACGCCAGGAACTTCCTAAAAGGATTAACTTTGAGATATAGGGGATAAGGGTTCTGTAACCTCATGATATTTAGGCCGTGATTTCGTGAAAAGCACTTTTTCGATTTCAGGGTCTTTTTCTATTCGAAGACATTAGAAAGTGAGAAATAATTTGAAAACAGAAGGCATCCCTTAGACACCTTCTGCACATTCATACAAGTTCATTAACCTCTTAAAAAGTCTGGTTTTGCGAAATGTGGGTTGGGATATTTATAGAAGCCTTCTCCTGCTTCTCTTCCGATTTTCCCTTTATCGATATATTCTGTTTTCAATAAGTTAGCCAGCTTTTCAACCTCTGGATCACCTGTCGCTTTCGCTTTTGCAAGTGAAATATTATAAGCGGTATTGATTCCTACCACATCTAAAATGGCGAAAGGTCCAAGCGGTGCTCCTGTTGCGACCATCCACGTTTTATCGATGGTTTCCGTATCAGCCACTCCTTTTAATAAGAGCATTTGGGCAGCATCCAAAAGAGGAACCAATAAGGAATTCAAAATATAGCCTGGCTGCTCTTTATGTAAAGGCAGAGGAACCATTCCAATCGCTTTTGCAAATTCAATCACTTCATCGAACACTTCATTATCCGTTCCTGGATGTTTCATGATTTCTGCGGTATTGTTTTTCCAGATTTCATTAGCGAAGTGTAAAGCCAGGAATTTTTTTGGACGGCCTGTCGCTTCGGCAAATTGGCTTGGTAATAATGTAGAAGAGTTCGTGGCGAAAATTGTTTTTTCAGGAGCAACTTTTCCTAACTCTGTGTAAAAATCCGTTTTGATTTGAACTACTTCTGGAATCGCTTCAATCACAAGGTCAGCTTCGGCAACTGCTACAGGTAAATCACTGTGGAAAGATATGCGGGCATAAGCAGTATTAAGATCTTCCTCAGTAGCGCCTATGTCTTCTTTATAATATGGCTTCAAATTAATGATCCTATCTTTTGCACGTTCTAATGCTTCATCATTAATATCATATACTGACACGTTGAACCCTTTGAATGCGGTTTGAAATGCGATCTGACTTCCTAAAACGCCGCTGCCGGCAATCGTGATATTTTTATAATTCACAGCCATTCTCCTTTATTTCTTTAAATATCTCTTCTTGTTAATTATTTCACTTATCTTGAAAATAGATGCAGGAATAAACTTGATATAGTTTTTTTTCCTTTAAAAGAACGGATAAACACGCATATAGGCAGACCGTTTTTAATGGTCTATATCATTCGTTTATGGGAAGAAGAATCATAGAGAAGCATGATAGGAGGAATGAAAGATGGCCAAAACAATTTTCATTACTGGAGCGGGCAGCGGGCTTGGTAGAGGAGCTGCACTCGGGTTAGCAAAGCAGGGACACCGTGTAATCGCCACAACGGAAATCACTTCCCAGAAAACGGATCTTATGAGGGAGGCGCAGGAACGGGGCCTGGATATGGAAGTCTTCAAATTGGATATTGCAAATGAACGTGATCGAGCAAGAATTGATAATCATGACTTTGATGTATTTGTTGCAAATGCGGCGATATGAAAGAGGACCGCTCGGAGAAATGCCGATGGACCGATTCAGGGCAATCTTCGAAGTGATAATTTGTAAGTTGTGTATGGATTGTGGACAAAGGAAAAGAAATAGGGAAAATCCTTATTCTTATTCTCTTTCTCCCATTCTTTTGCATGACTTTTTGTTTTTTTGATCGCTACGTGAGACTTAATTGTATCCGAGCTGATCAGCAGCTCTCTTTTATTGTTGTAATGGACTTAAGCGTCCATTAGTACAATGTAAAACAGACAAAAAAGAGGATGATTAATCCCCTTAGTTTACTTGTCTTCATTTGTTTGTTCATCAGGTTTTTGGACGATTTCTTTTAGTTCCCCAATGTCACCTTTTGCATTGATAATCTCAAAAATCTCATTTAGGCCTTCTGAGGTTTTTTCATCTTCTGTTTTCACTATATCCCTCCTTACTTGTGGTTATTTGTTAATGTCTCCAAAAAACAGAAGATAAAACATCGTTTACATTGAAAAGTGATGATGATTTTCTCTTCGTATTTCCGTTGATATAAGCGCATTCTAGGCGGATGTTTATTGTAAAACTACAAAAATTCCGATTTTTTTGTCCGCACAATATGGACAACGTTAAATTTATCTATTATTATGATTGTTATAACTCTTAGTATAAAGGGGTTTAGGTTAATCTAGTGTGTGTTTTTGGAGAAGACACATGTATTTTCAGAAAAAAAGAAATAAATACAATGTTTTTTTAAATAGGGGTAAAACATATAAAAATCCTACATTTATTCCAGCCATCAATGAGGGGGTATATTAAATGTCAAGTGAAGTATTAAATCAATTTTTGAAAGAAAATTTGGAAGATTTAAAAGAAAAGGGACTATACAACGTAATTGATCCGGTGGAAGGTCCAAACGGTCCGGTAATCACGATTGCAGGCAGGAAGTTAATTAATTTATCATCAAATAACTATTTAGGTTTAGCAACAGATCGACGATTAATAGAGGCTTGCATAGAAGCGACGAAAACATATGGTGTCGGAGCCGGTGCTGTTCGTACAATTAACGGAACATTGGATATTCACGTCAAATTAGAAGAAAAGCTTGCAGAATTTAAACATACAGAAGCCGCCATTGCTTATCAATCTGGATTTAACTGTAATATGGCAGCGATTTCAGGAGTGATGGATAAACATGACGCCATCCTTTCAGATGAACTGAATCATGCTTCAATCATTGATGGATGTCGATTATCCAAGGCGAAAATTATTCCCTTTATCCATTCCGACATGGACGATTTACGGACAAAAGCGCGCCAAGCAAAGGAGTCCGGGTTGTATAACAAAGTCATGATCATTACTGATGGAGTTTTCTCGATGGACGGGGATATTGCCAAGCTTCCTGAAATTGTGGAAATTGCAGAAGAGTTTGACTTAATCACGTATGTTGATGATGCACATGGATCAGGTGTATTGGGTAATGGTGCAGGAACGGTAAAACATTTTGGGTTATCGGATAAAGTGGATTTCCAAATTGGAACATTATCCAAAGCCATTGGTGTTGTTGGAGGCTATGTAGCAGGAAAGAAAGATTTGATTGATTGGTTAAAGGTGAGAAGCCGTCCATTTTTATTTTCAACGGCTGCCACACCGGGTGCAGTTGCAGCTAGTATAGAAGCCATCGAGATTTTGATGAATAGCTCAGAACTTCAAAATAAGCTGTGGGAAAACAGCGATTACTTGAAAAAAGGCCTAAAGGAATTAGGTTTTGATATCGGGGAGAGCGAAACACCGATTACGCCTTGCATCATAGGGGATGAAGCAAAAACCCAGCAATTCTCAAAGAGGTTGAATGAAGAAGGTGTATATGCTAAATCAATCGTATTCCCTACCGTTCCAAAGGGTACAGGAAGAGTTAGGAATATGCCTACTGCTGCTCATACAAAAGAGATGCTGGACCGTGCAATTGCCATTTATGAAAAAGTGGGAAAAGAGATGTCGATCATATAAGAGATTGCTTGTTTCAGAGTTTAAAACATAGGGAGGGATTTTTGATGAAAAAGGTCTTAGTAACGGGGGCTTTAGGTCAAATTGGTTCAGAACTTACGCTGAAAATGAGAGAGATTTATGGAGCTGACAATATCATTGCAACAGATATTCGAAAAACGGACAACGATGTTGCCCTATCAGGTCCATTTGAGATTTTAGATGTTACAGATGAAAAAGCGATGTTTAACATGGCAAAAAAACATGAAGTGGATACAATTATACATTTAGCCGCTTTATTGTCAGCAACAGCTGAAAAGAAACCTCTTTTAGCTTGGCATTTAAACATGGGCGGATTGGTCAATGCTTTAGAATCGGCACGGGAACTCGATTGCCAATTATTCACACCTAGTTCGATTGGTGCGTTTGGCCCAACCACACCTAAAGATTGGACACCGCAAGACATCATTCAACGGCCGAATACGATGTACGGGGTGAATAAAGTATCCGGAGAGTTATTATGTGATTATTATCATCATAAATTTGGGGTTGATACGAGGGGGCTTCGATTCCCGGGACTGATTTCGTATGTCACACCTCCTGGCGGTGGAACTACCGACTATGCAGTTGAAATTTACTATGAAGCGATTAAAAATAAGCGATATACTTCTTACATTGATAAGGGAACGTATATGGATATGATGTATATGCCTGATGCTTTAGCTGCCATCATTAATCTAATGGAGGCAGATGCCTCAAAATTAAAACATCGCAATTCTTTCAATGTGTCAGCCATGAGCTTTGATCCGGAGCAAATTGCTGCCGAGATTAAAAGGCATATTCCGGAATTTATCATGAATTATGAGGTCGATCCTGTAAGACAATCCATTGCCGATAGTTGGCCGAATACAATAGATTCAACTTGTGCAAAGGAAGAGTGGGGATTCAAGGCGGAATATGATTTAGAGAAAATGACGAATGATATGTTGTTGAAGCTGAGGTTAAAGTCCCTTTTAGTAACAGCATGAATTAACCTGCCTGCCGAATAAAAGAGTTGCAATACTCTTTTATTCGAGTTATTTTATACAGAGGAATTTTAACGCTTAAGGGATGGGCTGTTATAAACGATAAAAAGTAAGCGCTTTCTATGACACCTTGAACAGAATTAAGATATACATGAAATTTGATAGTAATCTTTCTAACTGTCAGGATTGATTAAGAGTGAAGAATGATTTTATGAGGCAGCTTTAAGAAAGATTCAAAAAAGTGGGGCCTGCTATATCATTTCTATACTAAATAGGGAGTGTATTAAGCATCTTGCATTAAATTTCGACTATTAGTAGTGTAGGGGGAAATGGAATGGCAAACAAAGATTTGAATAGGGACTTGAAAAGTCGTCATATTCAGATGATCGCTTTGGGCGGAACGATTGGTGTCGGTTTATTTATGGGTTCAGCCAGCACGATTCAATGGACAGGTCCGTCAGTGATGTTAGCTTATGCGATCTCTGGGATATTTATATTCTTGATCATGCGTGCAATGGGGGAAATGTTGTATTTAGAGCCAAGTACAGGTTCATTTGCAACATTTGGTTATAAGTACATTCATCCATTGGCAGGGTATATGACAGCATGGAGTAACTGGTTCCAGTGGGTTATTGTCGGGATGGCAGAAATAATTGCAGTGGGGACGTACATGCAGTATTGGTTCCCTGATCTCCCGGCTTGGATTCCAGGTTTAATCGCAATGGTGATTCTTGGAGCAGCGAACTTAATTTCCGTTAAATCCTTTGGGGAAATTGAATTTTGGTTTGCACTGATTAAAATCGTAACGATCATATTAATGATCGTTGCAGGATTTGGACTTATTTTCTTTGGAATCGGTAATGGAGGGGAAGCCTTAGGATTATCGAATCTTTGGGAACATGGTGGTTTATTTACAGGTGGTTGGAAGGGCTTCTTCTTTGCTCTCTCACTGGTGGTTGCCGCTTATCAAGGTGTAGAATTAATCGGGATTACGGCTGGTGAAGCAAAAAATCCGCAAGAAACGATAACCAAAGCAATTCAAAGTACCATTTGGCGTATTTTAATTTTCTATATCGGTGCGATTTTCATTATTGTAACCGTTTACCCTTGGGATCAATTAAGTGCGATTGGCAGTCCATTTGTTGCTACTTTTGCGAAAGTTGGTATCACGGCAGCAGCTGGAATCATTAATTTTGTCGTAATCACGGCTGCAATGTCTGGCTGCAATAGTGGTATTTACAGTGCAGGACGCATGCTTTACACATTAGGGATGAATGGCCAAGCGCCAAAATTCTTTGCGAAAGTATCTAATAGCGGTGTACCTTTATTCGGTACGTTCGGAGTGATAGTAGGATTAGCAATTGGGGTTGTTTTAAGTTATATTGCACCAGAAAATTTATTTGTGCATGTATATAGTGCGAGTGTACTTCCTGGTATGATTCCGTGGTTTGTCATTCTGATCAGCCAAATCCAATTCAGGAAAATTAAAAAAGCCGAAATGCACAATCATCCCTTCAAGATGCCTTTTGCACCTGTTACAAACTACCTGACCATCGCTTTCTTGATCATGGTATTAATCGGTATGTGGTTTAATGATGACACCCGTATATCACTAATGGTTGGAATAGGTTTTCTGGCTATCGTTGCAATTAGTTATTTCGCTTTTGGAATAGGCAAGCGTGTACAAGCCGATGCTCAGACAATGGCTCAGAAGGAAGATAAAGTGGGTTGATCCATCATTCACTTTGGGTTTTGAAAAGGGTTGCTTCGGCAGCCCTTTTCCAATGAAACTAAAAGGGCAGTTTAGTTACCAAGAGATGATAAAATGATAGTTGAAGATGAAAGTTGTGCCATAGATATTGCTTGTTGGATATATGAGGTGTATAGTGACCTTGGATATCCCGAGAAGCAACTGAAAACAGTAAGTAAGGTTCTTGTTGAGCTCCCTTAGTTAATTAACAGCTTTCTGGGCTATGGTGATTGGGGCGAGGGCAATCTAGTTAATGACATCAGGATACGTTTCCGCCAAAGTTTAGCGTAAGTTAACTGTGCGATGTGATTACTTCTTAAGATAGAATGTTAAAAATCATCAAAAAAGGAGACATTGACAATGACCACTTCAAAAAAGAATTTGAGGACTTGCGAAAAGGGTCACAAATACTATAAATCCAGCGACTGTCCGAACTGCCCTGTATGTGAGCAAGAACGCAAACCTGACACCGGATTTCTTTCAGTGCTTTCGGCACCAGCCAGACGCGCATTGGAAAACAATGGGGTAACCTCTTTACATCAGCTATCAACATATAGTGAAAAAGAGATTTTGAAGTTTCACGGTATGGGACCAGCTTCCTTACCTAAACTTAGGGATGCTATGGAGACAGGTGGGTTATCATTCAAAGATTAACCACCTAGAATGTTTAATCATGAAGGAACGCCCTTTATGCCTGCTAGTTCCATACATTCAACTTCTTTCATCAAGTCATAGGGTCTTTATGTAAATAAGGGATCAGGAACATCTTTTTTTATGGTCATCATCCTTGTTAAACTGATAGTAACTCTAAAAAGTGAGGTAACGAAAAATCATGAGTTCCTATACTCCCTATTATGAATTCACTCGAAAAAAGTGGGCATCTTTGCGAAACCATACCCCTCTTCCTTTAACTGAAGAAGAATTGGATAACTTAAAAGGAATTAATGAAGAAATATCCATTCAGGAAGTAGAAGAGGTTTACTTGCCCTTGACTCGTTTAATCAATTTATATGTTGAAGCATCTCAGCAGCTTAATACAGCCACTTCTTCCTTTCTAAAAACTGATGATAAAAAAGTACCTTATATCATTGGAATTGCAGGGAGTGTTGCTGTAGGAAAGAGTACGACAGCAAGGTTACTTCAGACCTTATTATCTAGATGGGATAATCATAGAAACGTAGGTCTTGTCACTACCGACGGGTTTTTGTACCCCAATGATCTATTAGAAGAAAAAGGACTGATGAAAAGAAAAGGGTTTCCTGAAAGTTATGATACGCAAAAATTAATTAACCTTATCGGGGATGTAAAAGCAGGAAAAAATAAAGTGGAAGTTCCAATCTACTCACATTTGAAGTATGACATTTTGCCAAATGAAGTGCAGACTATCTATAATCCGGATATTTTAATAGTGGAAGGTATTAATGTTCTTCAAGTTGATAAGGAAAATCAAGTATTCGTCAGTGACTTTTTTGATTTCTCACTTTATGTAGATGCAGACGCAAATGACATAGAGCGGTGGTATGTTGAAAGGTTCCTATTACTTCAAAAGACCGCATTTCAAAGTCCCGAATCCTATTTTCATCGTTATATTGACTTGTCCGAAGAACAAGCCATTAAACAAGCGACCCAAATTTGGGAAGAAATTAATTTGAAAAATTTACATGAAAATATACTGCCGACAAAAGGACGGGCAAAACTCGTTTTAACAAAAGGACCAGATCACAAAGCTGAAAATATCTATTTGCGAAAATGATAACTTGAATAATGTTTTTTTATAATAACAATAAAGGATAAAATTTCATTTATAAGGGACATGCAATAAGTCTTAAAATTAGGAATATTTTCAATGACCGTACCTAATATTGGTTTAATTATCAGTAATTATTGGTATTGTTATAATATCTAATTATTGGGTGAAATTTATGATCCGAGTTAAAAAGGTAGTAGTTTAGCAATTTCAGGAAGGGCCTTGTTTTTTCGGGAAATGGTTACAGAAACTTCTAATTCCACTTCCGATTTTGTCAATAAATGTGTATTTTCGTTACTTTTTCTGATGTGTCAATATTATTTCGCTAACAGTTTCTTCCTTCGATAAGGGGAAGTTGCTGAAGAAATCTTTTTCTTCGACTATCATGGCGGATAAGTTTAAGCTAATTTCTTCACAAAATCAATTTTCTAACAAAAAAAGTAATAGTAGAATATTTTAATCTATGAAATAATAATAATAGATTATGATATAGTTATAAGGAGACAGAAAAGGTGTGTTCCTAGTTCATGCCTGGCTTTTGGTGACACCTAAACAGGAGCGCCTACATCTTTTTTGCAAATATAGGGGATAAGGAAGGTTATAATGAGCAACATACAGAAACAAACAGACGTTATCTTAATTGGCGGCGGAGTCATGAGCGCGACTTTGGGATCATTACTGAAAGAGTTAGCACCGGAATGGGAAATCAAAGTATTTGAGAAGCTTGCAAACGCAGGAGAAGAAAGCTCTAACGAATGGAATAATGCGGGTACGGGACATTCTGCACTGTGCGAGCTTAACTATACATCCGAAAAATCTGACGGATCTATAGATATTAGCAAAGCAATTAAAATTAATGAACAGTTCCAAGTTTCATTGCAGTTTTGGTCGTATCTTGTAAACTGTAAGCTGATTGATAATCCGCAAGACTTTATCATGCCATTGCCTCATATGAGTATGGTACAAGGGGATAAAAATGTAGCGTTCTTAAAGAAACGTTTTGAAGCACTGTCAAAAAATCCTCTGTTCCAAGGTATGGAGTATTCCGATGACCCAGCAAAACTGATGGAATGGATTCCACTTATTATGCAAGACCGTCCATCGAATGATTCTATAGCGGCAACAAAAATTGATTACGGTACAGACGTTAACTTTGGTGCTTTAACACGTATGTTGTTTGACCATCTAAAGACTAAAAACGTCGATATCAAATATAAACATAGTGTTGATAATGTTAAACGTGCCAGCGATGGCTCATGGGAATTAAAAGTGCGTAATGTCGATACTGGCAGCGTAGAACGCCATAATGCTAAATTCGTCTTTATCGGAGGCGGGGGCGGAAGCTTGCATTTGCTGCAAAAATCCGGTATTCCTGAAGGGAAACATATCGGCGGATTCCCGGTAAGCGGATACTTCATGGTATGTAATAATCCTGAAGTTGTTGAGCAGCATCATGGAAAAGTATACGGAAAAGCTAAAGTTGGCGCACCGCCAATGTCTGTTCCGCATCTTGATACACGTTTTATCGACAATAAAAAATCGTTGCTATTTGGACCATTTGCGGGCTTCTCACCGAAGTTCCTAAAAACAGGTTCAATGTTCGATTTAATAACTTCCGTAAAACCGAATAATGTTTTAACTATGTTGGCGGCAGGCGCAAAAGAAATGCCATTGACAAAATACCTGATCCAGCAGGTTATGTTATCGAAAGAACAGCGCATGGAAGAGTTAAGGGAGTTCATCCCGAACGCTAAGAGCGAGGATTGGGATTTAGTAGTAGCTGGCCAACGTGTACAAGTCATCAAGGATACTGCAGAAGGCGGCAAAGGTACACTTCAATTTGGTACGGAAGTTGTCAGTGCATCCGATGGCTCGATTGCAGCATTGCTAGGTGCATCTCCAGGTGCTTCTACTGCTGTTCACGTTATGCTTGAGGTAATTAATAAATGTTTCCCGCAACGTATGAAAGAGTGGGAACCGAAAATTAAAGAAATGATTCCTTCTTATGGAGAATCACTCATGCAAAATCCAGAGCTTCTGCACGATATTCAAACTTCAACTTCAGAGACGCTTGGTCTGAGCAAAAAAAAAGAGCTAGTTTATAGTTAATTTTTGGATGTGGAAGCATCATTGAAATTAAAAACAACAGAACCTTTAATCGATCTTTGATTGAAGGTTCTTTTTTTGTCTTGAAGCTTACTCAATTAATGGTGCTTACTTGTAGACAAACTCGTTGAAAATGAGTTTGTCTACATTTTTTTATGTGAAATCTTTTGGGAAGCATTAATTGCAACCCTCAGTTTGTAGGCAAAAGGGTTCTATCTAAAAGTTAAAACTAAGTTGATTGGAGCGGGTGTTCGAGACTCCAGCTTAGTAAAGTGCGTCTAGGGGAGAACCCGCAGGCGCAAGCCGAGGAGGCTCCCACAGACCGCCCGCGGAAAGCGAATGCCCTTCGTTCCAATCTACGTCCAAATTGTACAAGCGCTTCTAATGTATATCTGAATTTATTTGGGAAATGGTATCTTTATCACAAATGACGAAAAGCTGTGCATCGTCAGGAATTCGTTCATCTAATTTTTGGTTTATGTTGAGATCACCACGATCTGCTACCAGTGTGGCTCCTTTATTAAGAAGATCTATGAACGCATCACGATAGGTTAACCATTCATCTTGTTTAGAGATCTCATACATAGTTTCTTCATACTTTGTGCTCATAAGTTCAGAATACATATGGATGACTCCATGAGAAAATAATGACCGTACTGCAGCGTGGGAGATCATTTCTTGTGTAGGAATAAACTCATCCACCTGTACACGCTCGAATAAACGAATATGCTTTTGATTGATCACTTCGGCGGTGACATGAATGGACGTACTCGTTTTTTCCTCAATGGCCGTTATGGCAGTGGCGACCAATAATGTCTTTCCATCGACGAGTAATGGATCTTTTGTAGCATAATTATCTTGTGTTATTTGGTCAGCAAAAATGATAACACCTTTTGCTCTAGGAAGATTTGCACGGAGTAATGTTTCTTCATCGGTACCATCACCGCGAACATAAAACAGACGCTCCTCCAACATGGGGGCTTTTTCCAAGTTATCAATGATTACAATATCAATGGTTTCATCAGATTTAAAAATTTCTTGGAGTGCTGATTTTGACTTATCACTCCATCCAATCAGAATGATATGATTTTTACCTGTATATTTCATTTTTCCACCAACTTTACGTTTTTCGATAAGATATACAGATTTAATGATTTTTCCAATGAAAAGACTAACAAGCCCGATACCAGTGATGTAAAGACCAATGGTAAATGCTTTTCCAAGGTCGGTGACCGGCGCATAGTCTCCAAAGCCAACCGTAGCAAGCGTTGTAAGAACCCAGTAAACTGAGGTTAAATATGATTCGAACGTCTGTGGCTCTATAGAATAAGCAACATACGCAGCAACTAATATGTATAAAATGGCAAATGGAATAAAGATTCTACCTCTTAATTTAATCAGGTAATATATTATTTTTTTTACCGTAATCCTCATCATACCCATCCTAGTTTTCAAGTCATCATCAATTAAATTTTATAATTCCCCAATTTAACAATTAATTAAACGTAAGTTTGTCATCCCTAATAAGAAATCCCCCTTTAGTTGCATAAGAAAAAAACAAATCAAATAACATTTGAACGCTCATAAACTAGAATATAACCGCCCTCTAATGGTCTTGTTTTACAGGTATCGATGGCATGTCGGCTATTTTAAAAGTGAAGGTTTCCATATCCTTTTTTTGATTTTCCATCACTGAAATAATATTGGGGGAAACATCCATAAAAATTATTTAAAGAAAATAATGTATATTCTAAAAATTCATATTATAATACTTTATTCTTATGCTATATTATAGGGAGAATTATTTATTATCACGTATAATCTAAGAATTGGAGTGATTTGAATGAAGAAACTTGGTTTATTGAGTATGTTTTTGATTCTAACTATCTTTATCTCGGCTTGTGGAACCAATGAAGAAAATAGTGCAGGTGAGGAAAAGGAACCAGAAAAGGTATATAAAATTGGTGTGGATACGACTTATCCTCCTTTTGAATTTAAAGAGGGGAACGAATATAAAGGTATTGATATAGAATTGATTAATGCAATCGCGAAAGACCAGGATTTTAAAATCAAATTGTCTCCGATGGATTTTGGCGGAATCATTCCGGCCATGCAAGCCAATCAGCTTGATGTGGCCATTGCGGGCATGAGCATTACAGAGGAAAGAAAAAAGGTAGTAGATTTCTCAACACCGTATTTTGATGCGGGATTAACAATAGTTGTTAAAAATGATAATACAAGCACTAAAACTGTTAAAGATCTTAAAGGAAAAACCATTGCAGTCAAAAAAGGGACAACAGGTGCTAAATATGCACAGGATAATGCTGCGAAACTAGGAATTAAAGTAGTTCAATTCAATGATAGTCCAGCGATGTTCCAGGAAGTGGCCAACGGTAATGCGGATGCTCTTATAGAAGATTACCCGGTTATCTCCTATGCGATCGCCCAAAAAGATCTTGGGTTGAAAATCGTAGGTGACCGTTTGAATGGTGACCAATATGGAATTGCTGTATTGAAGGGACAAAACAAGGATTTATTGAAGAAAATAAATGATGGTCTTGCCAATCTGAAAAAAGACGGCACGTATGATGAAATTATTAAAACGTATCTTGGTGAATAAACAATAGATTAAAGCTCGGTAGGCGCGCTTATTGCGCGCTTTCTTTTTTAAAGGGGTGAAAGAAAAGAAATGGATATAATTGTTGCGGCTTTGCCAATTTTATTAAAAGGACTTCAGGTGACACTTTATATCTTTGTGATTGCCATTATCCTAGGTTTTTTGATTGGTTTACTGGTCGCTTTGCTGCGACTTGCCCCCATCAAGATCTTGAACTGGATTGCAAAGGTTTATGTGGATGCGATACGAGGGACACCGTTCATCGTGCAGTTGTTCTTTATCTATTTTGGTGTGAATTCACTGAATTTGATTTCTTTGGACAGTACAACAGCTGGAATAATTACCGTTGCCATCAATGCAGGGGCATATTTTGCTGAAATAATAAGGGCGGGGATACAATCCATCGATAAAGGACAAACGGAAGCCGCAAGATCGATCGGGTTCACGGGTACTCAAACAATGAGGTATGTCGTGCTGCCGCAAGCCTTTAGAAGGATGCTGCCTACGATTACGAACCAATCGATCATCAGCTTGAAAGACACTTCGCTATTATCCGTCATTGGTATAGCCGATTTAACCCAGCAAGGTCAGATTCAAGCTTCGGCAACCTTTGAAGCATTCAAGATTTGGCTGGCCGTTGGTGTGATTTACTTTATCATCATCTATTTGTTAACCCTAATTGCTAATTTCATAGAAAGGAGGGTACAAGTTCGATGAGCATCATTACTGTAAAAAACCTGAGAAAATCATTTGGAACTGTCGAGGTTTTAAAAGATATTAATGCAGAAGTGCAGGAAAAGGAAGTAATTTGCGTAATAGGCCCTTCTGGATCTGGAAAGAGTACATTCCTGCGTTGCCTGAATCTCCTTGAGGAAGTTACGGGCGGTGAGGTGGTCATTAACGGACATGATATAACCGATCCTAAAAGGAAAATCAATATAAACAAAGTCCGGCAAGAAGTTGGAATGGTTTTTCAACATTTCAATCTATTTCCCCATAAAACCGTCCTCGAGAACATAACATTGGGCCCTATTAAAATTCGTGCCACCGAGAAAGCGGAAGCAGGAAGGTTGGCGCTTGAGTTATTGGATAAGGTTGGTCTTAGGGAAAAAGCAAATAGCTACCCAGGGGAACTTTCCGGCGGACAAAAACAGCGGGTCGCCATCGCAAGGGCATTGGCGATGAATCCGAAAATCATGCTATTTGATGAACCGACTTCGGCCCTTGACCCTGAAATGGTCGGCGATGTTTTGGAGGTAATGAAACAACTTGCCCAGGAAGGCATGACAATGGTCGTCGTTACGCATGAAATGGGCTTTGCCCGGGAAGTCGGGGACCGGGTCATATTCATGGATGGAGGGTATATCGTGGAAGAAAATGAGCCGAATGAATTATTCGGTAACCCTCAGCACGAAAGAACGAAAGCATTCTTGAGCAAAGTGCTTTAATGGGATGCCTGTTAGAGACCATGGTACATCATAAATGAAATTGTGCATGAAGTGTGGGAAAGGAATGCGGGAAATGAGGGGCAACCCAAACGTATCAGCCTTTCCTTATCTTTGTGCATGACTTTTTTGTTTTTTAGAGCAGGAATCAGTCAGGCATGTTTATTAAATCATCGGGCAAGCATCAAAAAAACCTATGCATTCGACACATGCATAGGTTTTTTTCTTATTTACTTGGCACCGTAACTGATTAAGTTCGTCATGATTCGATATCCGCCTGGTACCTGGCTTTGAATTTGCCTATATAGGACAAGGTTGGTATAGAGGTAGGTGCCGTTGCCGTATTTAGTCATGAGGATTCCGCCATCAAACGGTTCTTCATTTGGATCGGCCATGGAAATGAATGTTTCAAACCGTTCATCCCATTCCATTGGGAAATACAATCCTCTTTCTTGGACCCAATTGCTCCAGTCATCACTAGTTATTTTATTTGGATAGTTAAAGAGAGTCGATTCTGGTTTCAAGACGTTTACCTTGGCATTTTCATCGGTTACCCGCCAACGAATGGAAGGATTCCCGAGGGTAAGGGGATATGGAGCTGTCTTCAGGGCATCCCATCCATCACCCGGTTTATGGTATTGAACGACGAGGTGACCGCCGTTTTCCACATATTCAAGTAAGCGCGCGTTATTTGCCTTTAAATCTTCCCTTGATAGATAAGCACGGATGCCTGTAACGATCGTATCATATTGACTTAAATCACCTTCAGCTAAATCGGCTGCAGTTAACTTCGTAATGTTCAGGCCTGCATTGCTCAAATAATCTGCCACTTTATCGAATCCACTTTCAATGTACCCCACTTTTAATGAAGCTGGCTTTAAAAGCTCAAATGCAACGGTGTCGATAGCTGCTGGGTATTGGTAATAGAATGTTCCGATATGGTTATAGGAAATTTCCTGAATGGTCGAATCAAAGGTTTTCCCATCGACAGTAGCAGCTGCCTTAACCTGATATTCACCATTTTGGATTGCCTTCGGCGGTCTGAGAGTGAACTTCACTTGTTTTTCCTCTGATTTTTCATTAAATGATACAGTGGCATTTTTGGGATGAACTCCCCAATTTTCTGGGACTTTTAAAGCAACCTTAGCTGATGTTTTTCCTTCTGTGTAGTTTTTCAAGGTTACGGTCACTGGGACTTCTTCTTTTACATCTGCTGTATTTACGACTATATCTTCAGGAGATAGGGTAAGGCCAACGTCGGGAAGGACAGCGATCGTTCCGTCCAATTCTTCCTTGATGGCCGTTTTTGTGCTGCCGTATTTATAAGAAATGCTCGTTGTAATGGTTGAGTGATCATAGGCATGGTAATAGGCTGCATCTTCTGGGACCTCGACCAGGTAGGTCATTGTCGCTGATTTATTTGGTGCCAGATTGACATCTTTAGCTTTTGTTTTGGTCTTCCATCCTTTAGGAACGTTCAATGCAGCAGTGACTTTTTTCAAGGTTTGTTTCCCGTTATTCTTCACGGTAACGGTAACATTCGTTCTTTGGCCTTTCGTAAGGATCTTTGAAGCTGCGTTAGCTTGAACTTCGAGTCCTGAAGAGACATAACTGACGTATTGCAATTGCTCTTCTTTTAATAAGAGCTTATGAAGCAAGTCGTTCTTAATGGCAGGGCTTAGCTTTGCCTTTTTGACTTGCGCAGTAATTGAACGAACATTGGAGAGAGCATTTTGGGATGTTGAAAAAACACGTTTTTCATTTGGATAAGCCGCAATGACGGCGTCCAAATTCCGTTGCAGGTATTTAAATTCACCTTTCAATTTTGAGGCTTGGCGAGGGAGTTTTTCAGCCCATTCAGTAAAATTGTAAGGTACACCTGCAAAAAGGTCAGACTGGTTTTTTGTATCAACGGCGCTTTGCTTTAAATCCAGATGGATCTGGCGAGGTGCTGCAGGGATATCAGAACCCATGCCTTGGCTTTTATGCAGATAGCGTGATTGTTCTCCAAGCTGAGGGTAAGTCATATTATAAATTGGGTCAAATTTACCGATTTCAATCGAAGTGGTTGCTTGATCTGAAGAGGAAACGGGTAAATATAACTTTTTTACCTGCCATACCGAGAGACCTTGTTTCAATTGTTGTGGAAACACGGTTGGGTCGGCGGCATCCTTAAAGGCACGTTCACTTAAGATTGTCATTGTTCGGTGATGTCCATGCTGGGTATCATCATTTTGAAAGGATGGCATCAATATATCCGGCTGATACGTCCGAATAAAGCGGATTAGCCTTTCATAGGTGAGTTCCTCACCCCATTTTTCCAATGTTTCCTCTGGTGTTTTAGAGAAGCCGAAATCATAAATGGGATCTGAGGTAGTTTCACTTAAATGATAGGCCTTAACCCCGGTGATTTTTGCAGCTTCTATCATTTCCCTTGAACGGATGATCCCAAGGGCATTATCCAGTTCATCCCCAATTTCATTTTGTCCTCCTTCACCACGGTTTGCAATCAGGCTGGATGTCTTAACCCCTAACCCTCTAGATAGATAAGCGAGAAAGTCACTGCGTTCATCATCCGGATGTGCACCGCTGTTCAAGAATGTCACGGTCGTCTCGAGCGGCTTGACCGCATTCCATAACTCAACGTTGGCTTCCTCAGGATTTGCAGCTCTACCTCCAAGCGGCAATAATGCAAGGACCAACAAAAGGGAAAGCAACGATAACAGAGCTTTTTTCATTATTCTTTTAACCCCCTTCAATTTTATAAAACACCTAAAAAAATGTAGGTTAGTAATATTTTCTAACTAACCTAGACGAAAAAAACTTATCTAATAAATAGCATTAATGGTTATAAATGTAAATGATGCGAAGTAACTATTAAAAAGTAAACATTCTAAAAGTTCAGAAAAAAACTTGTGTACTGGATTTTTTTAAGTTATATTTTTACTTAATTAGGAAGAATTACTAACTAAATGATGTAAGGCCGTGATGTGATGAGTTTTAAAAGGACACCCAGTCATCAAAAATATGTCAATAAAAAAAGAATCATTCAATGCATCCAAGAATGTTCGCCCATTTCAAGAGCTGAAATTGCCGTTAAGCTTCAGCTAAGTAAACCGACTGTTTCTCTTGCTGTGGATGAACTTATACAGGAGAAATGGGTATTCGAGAAAGGAATAGGAGAGTCCTCCTCACAAGGAGGTAGAAGGCCTATCCAGCTCTTTTTTAATGAAAAGGCTGCCTATATCATTGGGGTCGATATAGGCGGGACGAAAGTGAAAATCATTTTAAGTGATTTAGGCGGCAACATCCTTGCCGACACTAGTTTTTCAACTAACACCTATTTACAATCAGGGCTTCTTAAACAAATGGCGATTGAAACGGAACGGTTAATTGCAAAGAATCAGATTACGAAAAGCAGGGTATTGGGGATGGGAGTCGGGATCCCTGGTATAACGCAAACGGCAAGCGGATTGGTAATAGAGGCACCGAGTTTAGGCTGGGTACAATATCCCTTCATAGCCGAAGCGAAACGGTATTTTGATTTCCCCATTTTTCTGGACAATGATGTAAACGCGGCTGCGCTAGGTGAACAGTGGCTGGGCAATGCCCAAAATAAGCGGAATTTACTGTTCATTGCGGTTGGTACGGGGATAGGGAGCGGCATCATCTTGAATAACCAGTTATACAGAGGAGCTTCCAGTGCAGCTGGGGAAATGGGATATATGGTAACGGACAAAGAGGATATGAAGCGTGAATTCAAGCCGGTTTTCCATAGATACGGCTATTTGGAAAGTGTCGCAGGAGGAAAGTCGATTGGCAGTCATTATACAAGGGAGGTTCTCAAGGATCCTCAGCATTCTTTATTCGAACGGGCCAAATCTTCCGAACTGTCGGGGGAGGATGCCTTTTTGTCAGCAAAAAAAGGAGACGCGACAGCCATTGCCGTCATAAATGAAGCCATCGAGCATTTGGCCTGCGGCATTGTCAATGCGGCCAGTTTACTAAATCCAGAGGTAATTATTTTAGGAGGTGGTGTTTTAAATTCATCTGAATACATTTTACCTAGAATTCGGGAAATCGTTGATCGATATCTTCCTAGTTTAGTAGAAATGAAAACTTCACAACTGGGAGAAAACGCAGGAGTACTTGGAGCGGTTTCCCTTGTCTTAAGGGAACATGATGGCATTTTGAATTTTCGTGATGAGGGGGAATATTAATGAAAAATAAGAAAAAGTCGCTTGTTTCAGTAATGGCTTTATCGGCAGCACTATTGATTTCGGGATGTAACGGTGCAGATACGAAAACGAATTCGGAAGCTGGCGGTGCCAAGGGAAAAAAAGGTGAGCTGGAAGATAAGATCGTTGTTTATTCACCGCATGGCAAAGATATTTTATCAAAATTCGAAAAACAGTTCGAAGATGAGTATGGTATTGATGTTGAGTGGCTTGATATGGGGTCTCAGGAAATCCTTGACCGCGTTCGATCAGAGAAAAGCAATCCGCAGGCAGACGTTTGGTGGGGGGCACCTTCCACGAACTTCAATCAAGCAAAGAGCGATGGGCTGCTGGCTGCTTATAAGCCTAGCTATTCCGATAGTCTTGATGAAGGATTCCGCGATCCGGAATGGTATTGGACGGGAACGAGCCAGACGCCGGAAGTCATCATGTATAACAGCAAAGAACTATCAAAAGACGAAGTGCCGAAAGATTGGGATGAACTGCTTGATCCAAAGTGGAAAGACGAAATCATCATTCGCTATCCGTTAGCCTCCGGAACGATGAGGACAATTTTTTCTGCGATGATCTATCGTACGTATAAGGATACGAATGATCCAAAAGAAGGGTATGACTGGTTAAAGAAGCTCGACCAAAACACAAAGGAATATTCAGCAAACCCGGAAATGATGTATAACAAGGTGGCCAAAGGAGAGGGCTCACTTTCCGTTTGGGCAATGCCGGATGTTGTCATGCTTAAGGAAAATAAAAATTATCCGTTTGAGTTTGTCATTCCAGAAAGCGGAACGCCAGTATTGACAGAAGGTATCGCCATCGTTGAAGGTGCCAAGCACCCCAAAGCGGCAGAAGCCTTTTATGAGTTTGTGAATTCACCGGAAGCCGCAAAAATTCTAGCAGATGAATTTTACAGGATTCCGACCAGAAATGATGTGAAGGATCTACCTGAATGGATCACGGAAACAGAAATTAAATCGATGGATATTGATTGGGATGCATTCGAAGAAAAAGGTGACGAGTGGATGAAATATTGGGACGAAAATATTAAAAGTGGAGATAAAGAAATTAAAGAATAAGGAAGTGTCGTTGGGATGGCGTCAATAAAAATAGAGAATGTCCAAAAAGCCTTCGGGAAAACGATAGCTGTCGACCATTTAAATCTGGAAATAAAAGAAGGGGAGTTTTTTACCTTTCTTGGTCCAAGTGGCTGCGGGAAAACGACAACGCTTCGGATGATTGCCGGTTTTTATTATCCGACAAAAGGTGTCGTCCGATTTGGCGACAAAGATATGACGCGTGTACCTCCGGAGAAAAGAAATACTGGCATGGTTTTTCAAAACTATGCCCTCTTTCCCCACATGACTGTTTTTGATAATGTAGCGTTTGGCTTGCGTGTAAGAAAAGTTTCTTCTGCTGACTTAAAGAGGAGAGTGCTGGATGCCCTCCAAAAGGTCAGGCTGGAGAGCTACTCGAATCGGCAAGTGAGCCAGTTAAGCGGAGGGCAGCAGCAGCGGGTGGCCCTTGCGAGAGCACTGGTCATTGAACCGGAAATATTACTGCTGGATGAGCCATTAAGTAATCTGGACGCCAAGCTTCGTGATGAAATGAGAGTGGAAATCTTAAGGCTGCAGCGTGATTATAAGATTACCACCATTTATGTCACACATGATCAGGCCGAGGCATTATCCATGAGTGATCGGATCGCTGTGTTCAATTATGGTGTATGTCACCAGGTCGGGACGCCGGCAGAAATTTATAATCAGCCGGCCAATGACTTTGTGGCGAGTTTTATAGGCGAGATTAATCTATTGCCCGTTCAGGTCGAAAACGTTCAACAAGAGAATGTAGTGGTTGCCCTTAAAAATAGTGAACAACCGATTAAATTGATTGTAGAAAATCAAGCTAGGGAAGGAATTTCAATCGTACAGACTGATGCTGATCTTGCTGTTTCGATTCGTCCTGAAGCAATCAGAATTCTGGATGCAGTCGAAGAAGGAACGAATATCTTTAAAGGTAAAATAGATTCCGTCCAATTCTTTGGATCTGTTGTGAATGTCATGGTGGATGTTCAAGACGTGTTACTAAGGGTTGACGTATTCAACACTCAGGATTTTGGATACTTTCATCAAGGAAAGGAAGTGTATGTCCAGCTTCCTGAGAAACAGCTGCGTCTTATCCCTATCATAAGCGGTGATGCTCCATGATTAAAAATCGTGATACGAGATTGACGATTTTGCTCCTTATACCAGTTGTTATGGTGCTCGTAGCGTATGTTCTCTACCCATCGTTGAGGACCTTTATCGAAAGTCTGCAAAAAGACGGAACGATGTCCCTTGGAAATTATCAGGACTTCTTCGTGCAGGAATCGAAAACGAACCTAGAGGCGCTATGGAATTCCGTTTATATATCCTTATTGAGTGTATTGGTCAGTGCCTTGATTGGCATTCCGCTTGCATTTATCTTTAACCGTTATGACTTTCCCGGCAGAAGCTTCTTTTCATCGGCAGCGATTTTGCCGATTGTCCTTCCATCATTGGTAGGGGTCATGGCTTTTATGTTTTTATATGGAGAATCGGGATTGATTCCGAATGCCATCAAGGATCTGTTTGGTCTCGATAAAGTTCCATTTAAAATTGGCGGGGTATCGGGAATCCTTATCGTGCATGCCTATACGATGTACGTCTATTTTTATATGACCGTATCCGCTGCAATCAATAAAATAGATCCATCCCTTGAAGAAGCTGCTTATAACTTAGGAGCTAATAAATTCAAGGTTTTTTGGAAGGTGACATTTCCATTATTGACACCTGCCATCGTTGCCGCTTCTTTACTTGTTTTCATGATATCAATGGCCTCATTCAGTGCCCCGTTTTTATTGGCTGGCGGATACAGGGTGTTGAGCCTGCAAATTTATTTTTCAAAAATAAATGGTGATATGGAAATTGCCGCTACTCAATCCGTCATTCTATCCATCGTTTCGATTTCATTTCTATTATTCATGCGTTGGTATCAGAATAGGAAAGATTATCGCATGGCTTCGAAAGGGATTGGGGCACACAGGAGCGAAGTGAAGAGCCCGATTATGAAATGGGTGATGGTCGTAACGGGCATCATTGGCGTAATTATTTTGCTATTACCGCACTTTACGATTCTTTTGCTTTCACTTGTGCCGGATGGAACCTGGACATTTCAAACGTATCCAACAGTATTTAATGTGGAAAATTACAGGCTTTTGTTTGAAGATCCTAATATCTTCAAACCGTTACGAAATAGCTTACTGATGGCGGTTATGGCAACGTTGGCAAATCTGGTGTTTGGGGTCATAGCGTCCTATGTGCTTGTCAAACGGAAATTCGTCGGGAAAAGTTTTGTCGATATTCTGGTCATGATTCCTTGGGCGTTGCCTGCAACGGTCATAGGGATGAACTTGATATTCGCATTCAATGAACCTAGCGTTTTTTCTTTCGGTCAAATATTGGTAGGAACATTTTGGATTTTGCCTCTTGCCTATTTCGTCAGACATATTCCACTCGTTGTCCGCTCGACTAACGCCGTTCTGGAGCAGCTCGATGATTCGATTGAAGAAGCGGCCAGAAACTTGGGGGCAAAGTGGTTTTATACCTTCAGAAAGGTAATTTTTCCGATTATTATGCCTGGAGTTTTATCAGGGACATTATTGGCATTTATCGAATCTGTGGGGGAATTCCCGACCTCGGTCCTGTTGTACACGATTTCAAACAGACCCATATCCATTGAAATCATGAATCAGCTTCGAATGTTCAATATGGGGCAGGCAGCTGCCTATGGGATGATTCAAATCACGCTGATTGTAATCGTTCTCTTTATTTCGAACAAGTTTTTTGGAATCAAAGCGGAAAAAGCTTTATAAATTTGGAGGTATAAAGATGAGCAGGATTGAAGATTTTATCAAAAATGAAGGTAGTGTCTTTCCCGGAAAAACCTATGCAGAAGAGCTTCTGATGCCTGTTTTTAATGATCAAAGAGATTACTTATTTCATGCAATGTTCGATATTCATCGGGCGCATGTCATCATGCTTTCGGAACAAAAGATCATTAAAGAAGAAGAGGCGAAAACCATGCTTGACGGGATTCGGAAAGTGGCCCAAACAGATCTCGAACAGTTGACCTATCAGCCCCAATTCGAAGACTTATTTTTCATGATGGAGGCAAAGATAGGTGAGGAAATCGGTCATGAACTTGCAGGGAAGATTCATATCGGCCGCAGTCGTAATGATATGGGAGTCGCGATGTACAGGCTTGTTTTGAGAGGCCATATGCTCCAGTTGATTGGCTATGCAAACCATTTGAGTGAGGCATTCCTGGTGCAGGCTGATAAACATACAGAAACCTATATAACTGGTTACACGCATACCCAACCGGCTCAGCCCACTACGATAGGACATTACTTTTTAGCCATTTATGATGTACTTCAAAGGGATATTGGCCGGTTATGGGCAGCCTATGAAACGGTTAACCAATCGCCTTTGGGCGCTGCCGCGTTAACGACCACCGGATTTCCAATCAGCAGGAACCGTACTGCAGAACTGCTTGGATTTGAATCGGTGATCGAGAATTCTTATGACTCGATAGGAGGGGCTGATTATTTATTGGAAACCGCAACGGCCATCATGACGTGCATGGTCAATACAGGGAGATGGATTCAAGATTTCCTGCAGCATGTGACAAGGGAGTTTGGTACATTTCATGTGGCGGATCCTTATGTTCAAGTGAGCAGCATCATGCCGCAAAAAAGAAATCCGGTTTCCATTGAACATTCCCGTTCGATTGCTAGCAGTGCATATGGTGATGCACTCGCTGCAATGAATATGATCCACAATACACCATTTGGTGATATCGTCGATACGGAAGATGATTTACAGCCGCATTTATATCGAGCTTTTTCGAATGCGGGGCGTGTCATGAAACTCATGTATGCCGTCATATCGACTTTGAAAGTAAATGAAGAACATACAAAGAAAATGGCCGCAAAATCCAGTATAACGGTTACTGAATTAGCGGATACCTTATCAAGAGATTACGAGATATCATTTAGAAAAGCTCATTCCATAGCCAGTCATATTGCAAAACGGTCGATAGGTGAAGGGAAGGAGCTTTATGATTGGGACACACAAGACATCAATAAGATCATCAATGAATTCGTTGCAGTGAATTTAACTGAAGACGAATGGAAAAAGATCATCTCTCCCGAATACTTTGTGGAAATTAGAAGCATTCAAGGCGGGCCCAGCCCGAAAGAGGTTACGAGGATGATCGTAAAAAGAAAACAAAAACTGGAGCAACAGTTGCACGAATATAAGGGAATCGTTGAAGCAATGAATGACGGCAGGATGGCTTTAATAGATTACGGAAGGTACGGGAAAGAAGGAAGTGAGTTTTAACGGGCATGAAATCCATGAGTAAAAGCCCGAACCTCTTAAAAAGAGTATTTTTTGTTGGCTTGGGGCTTGGACGCAATACGATGCATTTCACTGCGAAAGCTCATATTTTGTGATAAATAGTCATTCTTTATTAGGGTGACTATTTATTTTGGATTTTTTATTGCAACTGAGATATCCCTAGTGATAATGGATGTATATTATTTCCATTAATTATGCTATTATTTGTCTAATGCACAATATAAGGCGGAATGTTAATGTCAAATAGATCTCAGTTCGGTTTTATCCTGGTTTTAATAACCTTCGTAATATCGATTACTTTATGCTTTAACCCTAAATTATTAATACCTAAAGGATATGATTTAGCTATTGATGGTCTGGTAGTATCCAGAACCTTGATGATTATTTTTTCGTTGTATTTATTAGTTAAAATAGGGGATTTGTTTATAAACAAAAAAGATTAGTAGTTTATTATGGGACTTTGTCTTTTGGCTGCTATTAACTTTCTAAAATCACTCTTAAGAAAAAGGCATTATGACTTTGGATGCCGATAATAAGGAAGGCTCAGTCTTTTGACTGAGCCTTCAATGTTTATTTATCCAAAAAACCAGTTTCAAATTTGTTTCATATGTCGTTAATGGATTTAGGTTCCAACTGAACCGCGTGCTTTCTTAAAGCAAGACTTACCGAGATCATCACAATGAAATTGACCGCCAAAGCGATGATTCCCACATTCAAATCTTTCGCGGCTTGCGGCAAGGTTGGAAACAGGGTTCCTATTGTCGATTGACTGAGTGTAATGCAAATTACGATGGCCAATCCGGTGATGATGCCGGCGATTGCGCCATATTTATTGATGGGATTATTCTTTTTCAGACTAAAGAGCAGGGACGGGAATAGCTGTGTAATGAGACTGTATCCCATAAGAATTAATGCTGACATCGTTTCACCGCCGTTTAAGGTGAAGTAGACGGCTATAAGGGCAATGGCTGGAACAAGGAACTTTGCCAATCGTACAACGTGGCGATCGGATACTGCAGGTGCAAATTCCTTATAGACGTTTTTCGCGAGCAGTGTAGCGACGCTCATCAAAAGCATGGATCCCGGCACCAAGGCGGTCAACAATCCAGCTCCGCCGATTATGCCAATAAACCATGGATCAAAGGTCTCGATCGAAAGGCGCAGCAATGAGAGGTCTGCATCTGCCCCAACGAGTCCGGGCACTTTCAATATAGCTGTAAACCCAACGAAAAAGACGAATAACAGCATGAGCGTATATAAAGGGCTGATGATGGCATTTTTTCGAAATACCTTGCCGCTTCGTGCTGAAAAGACAGCGCTGAAAACTTGCGGCCACATATAGAAACCGAATACGAGCAATATTACCGTGGAGATAAACCATGATACGCTAAGTCCCTGGTCAGGGAACTTTAGAAAACCAGGCTTGGCCGCATCAATCGCTTCAAACATCGGCTGAAATCCGCCAAAGTAATGAATCGGCAGATAAATCCCCAAAAATCCTATTATGGCGACCATCATGATATCTTTAATGACCGCTGTCCAAACGGAACCATGTATACCGGAGATCATCACATAAATGGTAAGGCTGATCGCCCCCATCCAAACTGCCTCGGACATTGAGATGGCACCATAAGATGCTTCTGAGACAATGATTCCCAATCCTTTCAGCTGCACGACGATTACTGGAATCATCGAAACCACACCTACAAGTGCAGCCAAAATTCCTAAACTGGGACTCTTATATTTGCTCACAAAGAAATCGGATTGGGACATCAGTTTATTTTCTTTGGCATAATTCCATATTTCCGGAAGGAGCCAATAGGATAATACGTAAGACAAAGTAATGTAAATTAGAACATATAGAGCGGGTGCGCCCTTGCCATATGCCCAGCCGCTGCCGCCAAGGAAGGAGAAGGTCGTATAGATTTCACCGGCCATCAGCAGAAAGACGAAAATCGCACCAAAACCACGTCCGCCCACCGTCCATTGTTCCAAGTCCATATCTTTTCCTTTTGAAGAGCGTATCCCTAAAAATATCGATAGAAGTAAAAATGCTAAAATGATTAAGAGAGCAATATTCATTCCTGGTCACCTTCCCGATTCCTGGGATCCAGTTTATACATGATGCCCAATATGGCAGAGGTAAGGACCACCCACATAGCCATCCAGAACATATTGAAAGGCATCCCTAATACGTATGGTTCTATTTTATTAACAAAAGGTAGAAATCCTAGTATGCCTATAAAAGGAACTAGAGTAAGGATATATATAATCTTCATTAAACAAACCCCTCCGTTTTAAATAAGTGAAACGTCCATCAATGGGGTTTATTCTTCAAGGCCACTGATGGCTGGGTGAAGCAATCGGGAAGGAAAATTCATGCAAGACGGATTTCCCTTCTTTTAAAAAGGTCCGATGATATATAATAGCTTACACTATTTTGATATAAAATTTAATGCAATTAGCTGATATATTTTAGCAAAAACACGCCAATTGCCTATTCTTGATCTGTTTCATGGACGGATAAAGCCTTGAATTCGAATCGAATTCAAGGCTTTATTTCCTTTAGTTATATTTTTTCCGATAGTTATAGAGTATCACCAAGAGTATGAACCAGATTGGGGTCAAGAGCAGTGATAGTCGTGTAGCTTCAGCGAATAGCATAACAATAAGGATGAATAGGAATAATCCTAAAATGGCGTAATTGACAAAGGGTGTAAAAGGAGCCTTGAAAGTCGATTGAGCTCTTAGATCAGGCCTTGTTTTCGAATATTTAATATGGGAGATCAAGATGATGCTCCATACCCAAATGAAACAGATGGCACTGATGGTCGTCACCACGGTAAACGCCTGTTCCGGTATCAGCTTGCTCAATAATGCCCCTATTGATACAACGATGGTGGATGTTAATAAGGCATTGCTTGGAACAGCCTGTTTATTTAATTTTTCCAGTTTAGCAGGGGCTTCGCCATTCCTGCTTAACGTATAGAGTATCCGGCTTGTTGAAAATAAACCGCTGTTGCATGCAGAAGCAGCGGATGTCAACACGACGAAGTTGATGATTCCTGCAGCGACAGGAATGCCGATTAACGCAAAGACCTCTACAAATGGGCTGCTCGAGGCATCAAGTTGTGTCCATGGGTTGACACAGAGAATGACGAATAGGGCACCAACATAGAAAAGTAAAATCCGGACAGGGATTTTATTGATGGCAGAGGGAATGTTCTTTCTCGGGTTCGCCGTTTCCGCTGCGGAGACCCCGACCAATTCGACACCGACAAATGAGAATACGACCAACTGTAAAGATAATAGGAATCCGGAAATGCCATTGGGGAACATGCCCCCATGATTCCATAGGTTCGTTACGGAAACCGTTCCGGTATTGGTATTGAAGCCGATGATCAAAAGAATGGTTCCTACGATGATCAAGGTAATGATCGTGATTACTTTAATGATGGCAAACCAGAATTCCAATTCGCCAAATAACTTAACTGTCAATAGGTTCAATCCTAACAGAATGACTAGGCATATTAGAGCCGGAATCCATTGAGGGATATCGAACCAATATTGTATATAGACACCGACAGCTATGATATCGGCCATTGCGGTCATGATCCAACAGAACCAATATGTCCAACCTGTCACGAATCCAGCCCATGGACCGACATATTCGGTTGCAAATTCAGTGAATGATACATAACCCGCATTGGATAATAGCAATTCGCCCAGCGCCCTCATTACAAAAAACAAGGCAATCCCTATTATCAGATAGGAGAATATAATGGAAGGCCCAGCCAATTGTATGGCTTTTCCGGATCCTAAAAATAAACCGGTGCCAATGGTTCCTCCTATTGCAATCAGTTGTACATGCCGATTTTTTAAATCTCTTTTTAATTCCTGTTTAGCCAATTCTTGCGCCCCCGTTTTTTATAGTCTTGTTAGTGAATGATTTCAACCTGCATGGACTTGGAGAGAGGGGCGTGATTTTTTGCCCTCCTTGCCTATTCCAATGGTTTTCAAGAGTGTAGTTTTAAGTCCAATCACAAATTGGACAATAAAAAAAGAGATTGGATAATACCAATCTCTTAAAGGGTTCAGAATAACAATTCTATCATTCGTTACTCTTCTGTCCTTTTGCCTGAGATTGTGAATCCTTCGGCGCTGCATCTTGTACAGTCTCTCCAGAAGCTGCTCCTGCTATAGTGTCATCCATAGCATTCATCGCTTGCTTGTATGCGGTTGTGAAGAAATGTCTGTCAGTGTTAATCATCCACTGTTGGATCATTCATTATGCTTATAAAATAATATTGGAATTCTATCATCTATTTTTCGGTAGGTCAACAATTTTTTTGAAATGAAACAGGCATTATCTGCAGTTTAATGGTGGTGTGTATTAACTTAAGGTTTAAGCAGAAGTGATTGTTTTCTACTCTTTTTGAATTATCACTATTATAAGATACTGAACATCATTTTTTTGAAATGATATTTTTAAATTAAAAAGTCGACAAGATATTATTGGTAACTGTTTTTTTCAAAAATACAATTGTACTTTTACAGAATATTTACTATTATAAGATAAGAAAACATAATTGAAGTGTTATGTAATATTGATTACGATAAAGCATTTCTAATTAAAAGAGAGTGTTCGTGGCAAGGATGGAAAAGCATTACCGATATTGCATCTGGGGGAGTTAATCATGTCGAACAAGGAATTAAAGAGAGGGCTGGAATCAAGACATATTCAAATGATAGCTTTAGGCGGAACCATCGGGGTCGGGTTATTCATGGGTTCTGCGAGCACGATCAAATGGACCGGGCCCTCTGTTATGCTTGCTTATGCAATCGCAGGTATTTTTATATTTTTCATCATGCGTTCCATGGGTGAGATGCTATATTTAGAACCGACTACAGGTTCTTTTGCAACCTTTGCAAGTAGCTATATACATCCCTTGGCAGGTTATATGACTGCTTGGAGCAATTGGTTTCAATGGGTAATCGTCGGAATGTCCGAAATCATCGCGGTTGGGTTGTATATGAAATATTGGTTCCCGGAGTTACCTGCTTGGATACCAGGTGTGGTCGCCATGATCATCTTGGGGGCAGCAAACCTCATTTCCGTTAAATCCTTCGGGGAATTTGAATTTTGGTTTGCGCTAATAAAAATCATAACCATTATATTGATGATCATTGCCGGCCTTGGCCTTATCTTCTTTGGAATAGGGAATGGCGGGGATGCAATCGGATTATCGAATCTTTGGGCAAATGGCGGCTTCTTTACTGGAGGGTGGACAGGATTCTTCTTCGCTCTCTCCCTAGTCGTGGCTTCCTATCAAGGCGTTGAGCTTATCGGCATAACAGCCGGGGAAGCGAAAAATCCAACGAAGACCGTAACAAAAGCGATCCAAACAATCATATGGCGCATTTTAATTTTCTACATTGGTGCTATATTCGTCATCGTGACAGTATTCCCTTGGGATCAACTGGATGACCTAGGCAGTCCATTTGTTTCAACCTTTGCCAAAATAGGTATCACTGCTGCGGCAGGAATCATTAATTTTGTCGTAATCACCGCGGCAATGTCTGGATGCAACAGTGGGATTTTCAGTGCAGGACGTATGCTTTATACACTGGCATTGAATGGCCAGGCTCCGAAAGCCTTTGCTAAAGTATCTAAAAATGGAGTGCCGGCATATTGCACGATCGCTGTACTTTTGGGATTGGGCATCGGGGTTATCCTGAATTACCTTGCACCGCCGCAATTATTCCTTTATGTGTACAGTGCGAGTGTATTGCCCGGGATGATTCCATGGTTTGTCTTACTTATCAGTGAGCTTAAATTCAGAAAGGTGAATGCTGCTGAAATGGAGAAACATCCGTTCAAAATGCCTTTGGCCCCTTTCAGTAACTATGCGACAATTGCCTTTTTACTGATGGTGCTGGTCGGTATGTGGATCAATCCTAGCACAAGGATTTCCTTGGTTGTCGGGATCGTTTTCCTAGCCTTGGTCGCAGCAAGCTATTACATGCTGAAAATGGATAAGCGAACACCATTGGATGTTAAATCCGATGATGAGATTTCGGGATAAGATAACAAAAAGCCCTTCTCTTAATTCGAGAAGGGCTTTTTTTGTCTTTTGGGATCAATTGTGGAATTCATGAGTAAAACCGTCGAGTTCACGAGTAAAGCAGCGAAATTCACGAGTAAATGCGTTGAATTCACGAGTAAAACCGTTGAATTCACGAGTAAAACTGTTGAATTCACGAGTAAATGCGTTGAATTCACGAGTAAAACCGTTGAATTCACGAGTAAAGCTGGAATTCAAGAGTAAAACTGTTGAATTTACGAGTAAATCCGTTGAATTCACGAGTAAAGTAGCGGAATTCACGAGTAAAACCGTTGAGTTCACGAGTAAAGCTGGAATTCACGAGTAAAACCGTTGAATTCACGAGTAAAACTGTTGAATT
>NZ_JBNNIU010000005.1:0-145092 GCF_050269675.1 Peribacillus sp. NPDC076916 | reverse complement strand
TTCACGAGTAAATGCGTTGAATTCACGAGTAAAACCGTTGAATTTACGAGTAAATGCGTTGAATTCACGAGTAAAGCTGGAATTCACGAGTAAAACCGTTGAATTCACGAGTAAATCCGTTGAATTCACGAGTAAAACCGTTGAATTCACGAGTAAAACTGTTGAATTCACGAGTAAATGCGTTGAATTCACGAGTAAAACCGTTGAATTTACGAGTAAATGCGTTGAATTCACGAGTAAAGCTGGAATTCACGAGTAAAACTGTTGAATTTACGAGTAAATGCGTGGAATTCACGAGTAAAACCGTTGAATTCACGAGTAAAGTAGCGGAATTCACGAGTAAAACAGCGAAATTTATGAGTAAAACTTCAAAAATAACGAGTAGAGCTAGTTTGACACCATTACAAGGAATTGTCAGCAGGGGGAATGTATCTTTCTGCTAGGTTTTTTCATAGGATGTAACATATTTACCCGAGGAAGGGGTCATCTTTTTGGAAAGAACAAAGCTTACCGGGCGTATCGTTACACCTAATGATGCTGAGTATGAGCATGCCAGGATAAATAATAACTTAAGTTTTGCTAAATTCCCAAAGGTTATTGTGTTTTGTCAAAATTCCAATGATGTGTTGAATTCATTGAAGTGGGCCCGGGAAAATCATGCACCTTTCCGGGTTAGGAGCGGCAGGCACAGTTATGAAAATTTTTCATTAGTGAATGGCGGTCTAGTCATTGATATTAGTGAAATGTACAATATCAAGGTCAATCGTGAAAAAATGATCGCAAAAATTGAAGCCGGAGCTGATTTAGGGAGAGTATATAATACGTTATGGAACTATGGCACGACGATTCCAGCTGGTACCGAAAGCAGTGTTGGTGTTGTAGGTCTTACGCTCGGCGGTGGTATAGGTATGTTAACGAGGCGCTTTGGACTTACTTGTGACAATCTACTTGAAATAGAAATGGTGAGGGCGTGTGGAAAGAGGGGCGCCAAACTCATTAAAGCAAATAGGAAAATCAATAGTGATTTATTTTGGGCATGCTGCGGGGGAGGAGGGGGGAACTTTGGCATAGTCACTTCTCTTACTTTCAGGGTACACCCCGTATCAAGGGTATCCATTTTCTCCGTCACATGGGGGTGGGAAGATTTCGAAGCGGTATTTGAAGCCTGGCAGGATTGGGCCCCTCAAGCTGATGAATGCTTAACTTCAGAAATAGAATTCAAGGCAAAGGAAGCAAACGAAATTATTGCTCAAGGTGAATTTGTTGGAACGTCAAATAGATTGAAGCTGCTATTAAAGCCTTTGACAAAAACTGGTTCACCAATAAATGTCATGATAAAGGAAGTTCCATACATTGAAGCCGTAAGATTCTTTGATTATCCAGCTGGAAACCAACCGGCGTATCGAAAGAGGTCAGGATCTTTCATTGAAAAAGCTTTTCCACAGCAAGCAATCATGACCATGAAACATTTTTTAGAAAATGCTCCAAATGAAAATGCAGCCATTTGGCACCAATCCCTGGGAGGAGTGGAGGGCCTTAAAGGTCCAAAGGATACGGCTTTTTATTATCGCGATGCCATCATCGCCCAGGAGTATCAGGCTACATGGGCCAATCCAGAAGAAGAACGGCTAAACATTCGTTGGATCAAGGACCTGAAGCATGCCTTGTCGCCATTTACTATCGGTGACTACGTGAATTGGCCGGATACTCTAATCAAAGATTGGCCAACTGCGTATTATGGAGGAAATTTCGAACGGCTTAGGGAAGTGAAAACGAGATATGATCCATACAATGCGTTTAAGTTCCCTCAAAGCATACCGCCATTAAAGAAGTGGGTCTAAAAGACTTTTTGATAAATCCGCTCAGGGTCATGGTTCAGCAATCCATATAGATAGAGCTCTAATGATATTCATGAAAATGACCACCCCAAGTTCGTGATGGAGTGGTTATTTTCATTAGTTAAGTTCAGCCCTTTCCTGCTTGGAATCCAGGATATTTGGTCATTCCGCCATCAGCATATAAGGTCATTCCCGTTACGTAACTAGATTCTGCGGACGCAAGCCAAGCGGCACAAGCGGCAATTTGTTCCGGTTTTCCGATGTATCCCATCGGAATCAGGTCGATGACTTCTTGTTTAGCTTTTGGGTCATTGAACTTTTCGGCATTGATGGGTGTGTCGATTGCACCAGGTGAAATATTATTAATGCGAATCCCTTTAGGGGCATATTCAAGTGCAAGTGTTTCAGTCATCATCTTCACTCCGCCCTTACTTGCTGCATAATGGACAAAATGAGGCCAAGGTATCCGGTCATGAACGGATGACATGTTAATGATATTGCCCTTGATACCATGATCGAGCATGTAATTGATTGCTTCCCTGCTTGCGAGGAACATCCCCGTTAGGTTTACATCGATGACTTTCTGCCAATCTTCCAGAGTCAACTTTTCGCTGGCCACTTCATTTTCAATACCAGCATTGTTGATCATGATGTCAATCGTACCAAAGGTTTCAGCAGCGAATGAAAGCAATTTCTTCACATCCGCTTCCTTCGAAACGTCACCTTGAATCGCTGCTGCTTTCCCGCCAGCAGCTTCAATCGTTTTGATGATTCGCTTATGGTCGTCATTTTCAGTGTGATAATTTAATACGACATGTGCTTTTTCTTTACCGAACCTTTCGGCCATGGCTTTTCCCAACCCTTTTGCAGCCCCAGTAATGACTACCACTTTTTTCTCTAAATCTTTATACATCATTTATCGCTCCCTGACTATTCTTTTGTAAAGCCGATCATAACTCCGCCAGCAATTACGAGTACACACCCGATGAGGACGAAGGCCATTTGCTTTTTGGATTTTTTCTCTCCTAAAAGAAAGATGCCGCCTAAAGTGGAAATGACGATCCCCATTTGGGAAAATGAGAATGAGATGGCAACGCCCACTTTTGGATTAGCGAGCAGGAGACCGATATTACCGACTGCCCACATCAATCCGGTTAGGATATTACGCCTAGCATATTTATTAAACGGTTTATGTTTGATGGAAAGGAGCACGGCAGCCAGGAACATGCCGATTGCTTGCGGCAGGATCGCCGACCATCCGTCAACTTCATTCCATCTGATAACAATGACATATGTAACATAACCCACTGTTGAAATGGCAAGGTGAAAAACCCCTTTTTTCATGCTTCCTGCTTTTTTGTTATCACCATCGCCGTAGCTCGTCAGCAAGACACCTGTAATCAAACAGATTATTGCAACAATGCCGATGATGATTGTCATCCTGTCATTCCATTCCCTGAAAATGATAACCGCAAAAAATGCATTTCCTAGAATTTGCAGTCCTGTTGAGATTGGAACGGTTTTCGATACCCCGATTTCCTTGACGCTATTGAATTGAAATAACTGCCCGAATGCCCAGCCTATCCCGGAAATGATGCCGACAATCCACACTAGACTGCTCCATTCCGGCGGATTGATGAAAGACATCATGATGGCGAACAGTAATGAACCGATTGTAATGCCAAGTGTTTGATTATAAGAGTTGCCCCCGAGTTTTTCGGAAACAAGCACTAAGCTGCCCCATGTCAATGCAGGGAGTAGTGCAAAGAGAAAGCCTTCCACAAAATTTCATCTCCTAAACTAAAATACAATGATTTAATGAATATATAATAGGTAGTTAGCAAGCTATTGAATGTATTTAGAGTTTTCCCTTTACACGGGAAAGAAAAACATGGTTTTAATTTACCGATTTGTCATTTTTTTAAAGTGTGGGAAACAATGAAATAATAAGTGTTTTATGGTACTTTAAATGTAAAAATAGTTAGGAGAAATAGTATGACGACACTGAATGAATGGTTTGAAAAGGGGATTCCTGCTAAAGAATTTGTAGCTTCGATGAAAGTTCATAAAGAAAACTTACAATCGATTCAGGAGGGTTTTACCATTTCTGCAGAGGACCAAGGTTTTTTTGATGAATTAAAGACGAAGGAACTTCGAGCCATTGTCATTACTGAAGACTGGTGCGGGGACGCGATGATGAATATTCCTATATTGTTGAATATATCTGAAGCGGCAAATATTGAAACTCGCATGGTTTTACGAGATCAAAATCTAGAACTGATGGATCAATACTTAACGAATGGAACAGCGCGTTCGATTCCCATTTTTATATTCATTGATAAGAATGGTGAAGAAAAAGCTGTTTGGGGGCCTCGTGCACCAAAGGTACAAGAGTATGTGATGGAGTTGAGGTCTGACCTGCCGGCCAAGGATGATGAGCGTTTCGAGGCAGAGCAAAAAGCAGTTATTAAAAAGATAACTGCAGCTTTTGCTGAAGAAAAGCACCTGTGGGGCGAAGTATACAGCAGCATCAAGGAAGCATTGGGGAGCTGCTGACAGCGGGTATGGCACTTTTTAATCTGACCAAAAAAGGGTGGTTAAGCCCATTTTAGATTTTCTTCCATGATGTATGGCTGTTTCAAAACGGATACTGCAACCTGATTGGTTGAATAGATAATACGATTCCTTCTATAAGAATTCACCTTTCTAGAGTCCGTGGTTTTGGAACAGCCTCTTCTTTTTTTATGATTCTGGAATAATTGTGACGCCGATTGTTCGAATAGGAGAGTCTTGTTTAGCACTTTGATTCGTAGCTTTGTAGTATTTTACCATTAAATCGTTCAATTCATTTTGGAAGTTAATAAAGCTTTCATCATCAAGCTTTAGTTCTAAAAGGGAAAAGGTTGAGCCATCTTCCGCGCAGTCTCTTTCTTCTAATTTAGTTAGATAGTTTTGATATTGAGTCATAAGGGATAATTGATAATAAGAAAAATAGTTCACCTTTTTCTCATTAGAAGATTTTTTCCATTCTTCCCCGCTAAGTCGCGCTTCTTCTTCATTTAAAACATAGTATTTTTCGGAAACGGATCTCACTTTTTTTTCTTTTACAATGCGAATGACCCCTGAATCCAACAGAACCTGTATATGTCTATATAATGTTGCTTGGGGTACATCTTTAATGATTTTTAACATTTCCAATGGTGTTAAGCCACTTTCCCTGTTTCTCATTAAAGCTTGGGTAATTTTTATTCTTACAGGATGCATTAAAATTTCAGCTTTATTAATCATCTTATTCTCCTCACATTGGAAATTATAACTGGATAATCTTAAATCAATTTTAATGTTGGTCATGAATAATAAGTTTAATTCATCATAAATTGTAATGATTGAATCACTTTCATTTAAATAAAAATGACACAGTTCGAAAAATAATATTACAGAAATATTTTTTCGAAGTAAATCATAAGCCTTTTCGAATAAGTGTAAAAAAATAATGTCTTCATGAAATGAAATTTAATAAATAACACTATATTTTTATTATTATTCATTGTGATAATATTATCATTATAAATAACAATAAAAACTAAAACAATATTTTATTAAAGAAAAAAACAGGTGCAAAATTCCATTTTTCATGTTATCATTATCGATAATGATAATAATATTTCGTTTTCAAAGGAGTGGTATATATGGAATTGCATTATGGATGGAATGAATTGAAAGATATTGATTTCATGTCGATTCTGCCGATTGTTTTACCGGTAATTGCTATTGGGATGATTTTAGTGCTTATAGCATTAATTGATTTATACAGAAATCGAAAGACGAGGAAAAATGTTTTATTGTGGACACTCATCATTATTTTTGCAAATACTATCGGTCCAATTCTGTACTTCGTTATTGGAAGAAAGGACAGTGAAAGAATATGAAATTAGAAATTAAAAATGTTACAAAAAAATTCAAAGAAAAAACAGCGGTCAATAATTTTTCAATGGAACTGCAATCAGGGGAATGTGTTGGATTGATAGGGCCAAATGGGGCTGGTAAATCGACACTAATAAAAGTGATTGCAGACATAATAGATCCAAGTATGGGAGAAGTATTGCTTGATGGTAAGAAAATTTCAAAAATGAAAAAGGAAATAGGCTATTTACCACAATACCCTAACTTCTTTCAATGGATGACTGCCAAAGAAACCCTCACTTTCATGGGCCAGCTCTCAGGTATCAAGAGGGAGGAATTATTAAGCGGCATTCCTGAGATATTGTCGAAAGTGGGGTTGAGCGGGGAAGAGAATTCCAAGGTGCGGACTTTTTCAGGCGGAATGAAACAAAGGCTTGGAATTGCACAGGCGCTGTTACATAAACCGGCATTGATTGTCATGGATGAACCGGTTTCTGCATTGGATCCAATCGGCCGGAGAGAAGTGTTAAATATCATAAAAGAGATAAAGAAAGATACGACAATTTTAATATCGACGCATATATTAAGCGATGCAGAAGAAATATGTGAGAGGTTTGTCATTATAAAAAGTGGTAAAAAAATTGAGGACACAACTATGTCGGAATTATTAAATAGGAATAGCGGAAATAAAATCAATGTCGACATAACCTCTAAAAGTCAAAAATGGATTGAAAACGTTAAAAGCTTGAACTTTGTCAAAGGTGTAGAGGTAATGGGAAATAAATTGAAGATTGAAGTGGAAAATATTGAGTCAAACAAGAATATGTTACTGGCGAATGCTTTGGAGCATAATGTTGATCTTGTAAGGTTCGAAATAGATAACGATACATTGGAAGAGATATTCTTAAAATTGGTGGTGGAAAAATGAATAATTTTGCCGTTTTAGCTAAAAAGGAATTTGTTCAGATGTTACGTGAATATAAAGTGATTTGGCTGCCGCTTGTATTTATATTTTTAGGAATAACTCAACCAGTCGTAAGCTATTATTTACCTTCAATATTAGAGGCACTGGGCGGGGGCCAAGGGATTACCATTGACCCAAGCATGGCTGCCCAAAAAGGCGGCGAAGTTCTTGCTAGTACATTGGGGTCTCAATTCGATCAGCTAGGGGTCATGATCATCATCGTTTCCATGATGGGAGTCGTACAATCCGATAAAGCGAATGGAATGCTGGCTTTCATTCTTACAAGGCCAGTGACGGTTGGAGCTTATATAAGCGGGAAAATCATTTCCAATTATCTGTTTGTTGCCTGCAGTGTAGCATTGGGATATTTGGTTTCATATCTGTATGTAGTTTTTTTGTTTACAAGTGTTGATTTTGCGGATTTAGTAGTGGCTTTGCTGTTCTATCTGCTGTGGGTCCTATTTATCGTTTCATTCACGACGATGATCAGTACCATTTTTAATAGTCAGGGTATTATTGCATTAATTTCGATAGTATTTCTCCTCGGCTGTAGAATCATAGTTGGGTTAAGTCCGGTTATAGACAATATGAATCCGGCAAGCATGAGTAAACATGCCATGGAAGTACTGATTTTAGGCACAGTCAATTCACAGGCGATTTGGGGTGCAATAGCGGCACTTGCGTTAACGGCAGTAACGATATTGGTAACGAACATATGGATTTCAAAAAAGAAATTCAATAACGAGTAAGTTGGGGATGGAAATGTGTTAATCATGAAGTGATGGGAGGATGATAACTTTGTTAAGCATCACAGATTTAGAGAAAAGCTACTCGGCCAAGAAGATTTTGAATGGTGTAAATCTAGAAATCAAAAAAGGGGAAATCTTAGGTTTTATAGGGGCAAATGGTGCAGGGAAAACGACGACGCTGAACATTATTACGGGCATTTTAGATTCTGAAAATGGAAAGGTTGAAATAAATGGCCTGACCAAAGAAGACGGCATAGAATATAAAAAACAATTTTTCTTCATCCCTGATACTATCAATGTTTTTAACAATGTTTCGGGATTTGATTGGATCCGTTTCTTGATGAACCTATATGGAAATGATGACAAAGAACGTTTGGGGAAATATATCAATCGGTTTGGGATGCAGGAGTCCATTAAAAAGCCAATGGGAAGTTATTCTTATGGGATGATGCATAAGGTATCCCTGATAGCGGCCTTTACCATTAATCCCCCGATCATCATTATGGATGAACCGTTAAATGGATTAGATCCAAACGCCGTTTTAGTTTTTAAGGGGTTAATCAAACAATATGTTGAAACGGGCGGTACAGTGTTTTTCTCGACGCATCTGCTGGATGTGGCAGAGAAAATTTGTAATACAGTGGCTATTTTAAAAGAGGGGAAAATCATCCTGCATGATGAAATACAAAATATAATAGGTGAAAGTTCATTAGAATCTACCTTTATGGAGGCTCAGGTATATGAAGGAAAAACTTCAGTTAACTAGATTTTTCATTTCTTCCTTCTATAAAATGCCCAAGCAGACAATGTTGCAGGCTGTACTGATAATAGCCGCTTTTTATATGTTTTTGCAGCTGACTGTCGTAAATGCCTTTGTTTATTTTCTTGGAGATACCGAGGTCTTCCTGTTTTATAATGTAACGATTTCCAGCATTCTCGTCTTTGCATTGGTTTGCTATTTGTCCACATCACAAATATTTGCTTATTATGAATTTAAAGTATTGGCGGCTCTGCCACTCACCTATAAAGAAATATCAAGGGCTAAGGTATTAAGTAGTTTATGGGTCCCCATCATCTTATCAATGGCAATCCAGGTGCCAACAATCGGCTTCTTGATAGTCGATCTAAAGTTTATGGAAGCGTTTAAATTATTCATATTTTTACCGATTGTCAACGGTTTGACGGCTTTGCTCCTGCTTTTTATCTTATCGTGCATTAATAGGTATTATTATAGATTCAAAAATAAAGTAGCATACTTACTTGTGAACATTGTTGTCTTCCTCATGCTTGCGATTATTTCCATTGTATATTTTGCTGGAAAATCATCCATTGCCCTTTCAAAGGTCATCTCGGAAATAGATATGAATTCTATTGAAGGTCTAAAAAACTCGTTGCAATTCATAATGGGACATATGTTTGAAACCGCAAATATGATTCCGGTGATTAAATGGATACTGGATGCCTTTGTATCAAATGAAATAACAGTTCAATTTATAATTATTTATATTTCGATACTAGTAATTGGTTTCCTATTGTATTCATTTATTATAGAAAACATTTCCGTTAATTATTTTAAAAACGGGTTATTGGGAAATAACAAAGCGAATATGAAAAACTCAAAGGTTAATATATCAAAAAATCAATGGAGTAACTATTTACAAAGAGAGATATGGATCATTAAGTCTGAAGCATATTTTAAGATGCAAATCGGTTTAGGCCTTTTATTGCCGCCAGTCTTTTCACTGGTCATGTTATTGCTGATTCAGAATGAAGTGTTCCCGAATTATTTGAATATAACGAAAGAGGGAGTCTTTGATAAATACTTTTCATATTCGATCCTTTTCTTGTGTTGTATAAATAATATAAGCGGAACCCCATATTCAAGAGAAGGAAAATATCATTATTTACTGAAAAGTGCCCCTTTTGATGAAAAATATGTTTATTTTTCTAAAGTGATATTTTCATCAATAATAGGGATTATAGCCGTATTGATCAGCTTTATGATATTTGCACTTTTTGGTTATTGGGAAATGGAAACTGCAGTCATGTTATTAATTACTTCTTGTTTAGTGGTTTGCTATAATCTTCTAACACCATTATATGATATGAAAAATCCAAGTATAGAATGGGAGAACCCATCTGCTGCCATTAAATCAAACCCCAATGTATTAATTAGCCTGCTTTATGGATTGCCATTATTAATCGTGGTTACATCCATTCATTTTGGCTTGGTTTGGTTCAGTGTCCAGCCCATGATGGGAGCGCTCATAATATTAATGATCGTAATAGCGATCAATTCCGTTTTGGTTAATAGGTTGAAATATAATTTATGAAAGTCGTTATATTAGAAAAGTATATAAAGGAAGTACAGAAAATCGGCACTAAATAAATTTAAAAAAGGAGTGTCTTATTATGGGGAAGCACCATGATAGAGATTTTAAAATTTATGCTGCTCGATTAGTATTGGAAGAAGGCAGAAAACCTAGGGAATTGGCTGAAGAACTTAATATCTCGACACCTACATTAAGAAATTGGGTCAACATCTATAAAGAAGCAAATGAAGAAGGCCTGGCGGACTCCAGTATTGGTTTTTCAGGTCTCAGTCAGAAAGAGGAAAAGGATAAAATAATTAAAGATTTACAGGAAGAGAATGAGATATTAAAAAAGGCAATGCACATTTTTACGAAACAACCAAAATGATCGAACCGCATTTAAGCCATATTTTATTTTTCACAAATTATAGTGAAAAATAAAATATGGCTTTTTTTAATTAGTATTTTTTTCATTTAATGTAATATTTTCTAAATTATTTAATACTAAACTCCCTATGAAAATATTACTAAAGAGGAAAAATAATAAAAATTGGTAAAGTTATTATGTAATGTAGATAATTTACAAATTTTTAATGGACTCGGCAAAATTCTTGTGATAAAGTGTTATCGATAATGATAATAGGTAATAATTAACCTAGAAAATGAAATAATTGTTTAAAAAAAGAAATTTTTGAGGGAAAAAATGGATAAAATCTGCGGATTTCCAGAAAAAAAGAGAGGAGGAAAATTATAATTGATTGAATATTTTATGAATAAGAAAAAGATTTATAAATCTTGCATCAAGTTTTATGAAGCGGAATCAGTTAATTTGGACTATATGGATGATATTTTCAACGAAAAGGAATGGAATTATCTTAATTTGCAAAATGGCAAAAGAACCATCGAAGCAAAGAAAAGTTTGTACTTTGGAAAAAAAGCAATTATGGAGTTTTTAGATATAGGTTTGGATGAAATAAAGAATGTATCACTGTTGAAAGGAGTCTTTGGACAGCCGATTATTGTTAATAACCTGTTCTTATTAATGAACATGAACATGGGTATATCCATCGCTCATACGGATAAAACATTCGGAATACTGATTTTTGATCAACTGCATCCAATGGGAATCGATATAGAAACAAAAACGAAAACTGATTCTGAATTTTTAGAGACCTATTTAACTAAATCCGAGAAAAAGATGATTAAGGATAGTGAAGGTCTTTTAAATAATGAAATTTTCTTTAGTGCAAAAGAAAGTCTATCAAAAATACTAAAAACAGGATTGACCTCTCCACTTGAAATCTATGAGATTTCTAAGGCTGAAATGGATCATGATAACATCTCACTTTTCTATAAAAATTTTTCCCAGTACAAATCAGCGGTCGTACTCGTGAATGATGAAATAAGAAGCATTACCATTCCAATAAACTCTACGAAAATAATTAAGGGGGAATACCAATGGAATTAAAAATGGAAGCAAATGCTGAATTTAATAATAATAAATTAGTACAATATCTTTTTAAAAAAGAGGATAGAGTTCATAAGTTAATAATTTCGTTATTACTACTCAGTTTAATCGCAGGTATCGAAACGACGCTTTTGTTATATTCTGCGGATCAAAAAGGGATGAATGTATTAAATGGCATGTCCATTTCAGAGATTGGGGCCATGAGTTTTGCCATTAACACAATTGTAATGGGGGCTCTGGGATTATTTGTCACTTTCATCATTCAAATATTAATTGTGTGCCTATTATTTTTAGTTTTAAAAGAAAGACCCGTAAATATTAAAGGGATTTGCCAAGCTGTCATAAATGCTGGGATATGCATCGTCATTGGATCTGGTGTTAATGCAATAATCTCATTATTGGTCAAGAGCAAGGAAACGACATTTACTAGCTTATCCTTACTCGTGCATGATAAAAATTCCATCCTTCACACCTTCATGGCCGAATTTGAATTGTTTTACATTGTCAGTTTAATCCTATTCAGTTTTAGTTTGGAAAAGTTGGCGCTCGCCAAAAGAAGGAATGCAATAATCATAACGATTGTAATAGCTTTAATTTCTTTAGTTTTTCATATGTTGACAGTTGCATCAGGCACATATTTAAAATAATGGGGGAAAATGATGAAGATGAATTCTTTAGCGAATCTATTTGAAGAAAGTGTTAGGGAATATGGAGACAATATTGCAGTAAGAAATAAGGATCAGCAATTTACTTATAAAGAAACGAATATCTTGGCAAATAAAATGGCGATGTACATAAAAAACAAAGGGATAAATAAAGGTGATAATGTCGGAATCTATATTGAAAAGTCGGAGCATGTTTTATTTTTAATCATAGCACTCCTTAAATTGGGGGCTACCTATGTACCTATCGACCCTAAAAGTCCTGATGAAAGAGTAAAGCATATAATAAAGAACTCAGAATTGAAGTTATTGATTGGGGATAATGGCCGGATTAGCGGCATTGATTGCAATTATGTAACCCTCGATGAAGTGATAGAGAATTCAAATGATATAACCGGTGAGAATTTCCATATCTTAATTGATCCAAAGGATCCAGCCTATATCATTTTCACATCGGGCTCTACCGGTAAGCCTAAAGGAGTTTGCGTTTCACATGAAAATGTCATGAACTTGTTTTTAGGCTGCGACGGTTTGTTCGAGTTTAATAATAAAGATATATGGACATTTTTCCATTCCTACGCATTTGACTTCTCCGTCTGGGAGATGTGGGGGGCTTGGATATATGGCGGAGAAGTTGTAGTGGTTTCATTTGAGGAAAGCAGAAATCCAATATCCTTTGTTGATTTATTGATAAGTACACAAACAACCGTTTTCAATTGTACACCAAGCGCTTTCTTCGAGGTGATTGGTGAGCTCATAAACCGACAAAATGAATTAAGTTTAAAATACATCATTTTTGGAGGGGAAGCATTAAACTTCAAGAAATTGACACAGTGGTTTTCTCCCGAAAATGACAGGCTGCCAAAGTTAATAAATATGTACGGAATAACTGAAACCACCGTTCATGTAACATACAAACAAATAACTAAGAGTGATTGTGAAAAAGGAATTACGAATATCGGAAAAGTCTTGCCTCATCTTGGGTTCAAGGTGATGAATCAAAATGGAGAAGAAGTAACTGGAGATGAAGAGGGCGAGTTATACGTTTCAGGAAAAGGTGTTTCGCTAGGCTATTATAAAAATACCATGATGAATAAGCTGAAATTTACGGATATTGATAATGTTCGCTACTATAAGTCAGGGGATGTAGTGAAAGTTTTGGATGATGGTGATCTGCAATATATCGCCAGGAATGATGAGCAAGTGCAGTTAAGAGGTTTCAGGATTGAATTAGGGGAAATAGAGAGCTCGTATAATGATTTGAAAAACATCAAGAATGCAGTCGTTACGATGGATAAAGCGTTTAATGATGATATGCACTTATTTTTATACTATGTTGCTGATGAAGAATTAGCTGCTGATTATTTGAGGGAAAGTGTAAAGAGCTCATTGCCAGCCTATATGATCCCAAGCTTTTTTATCAAGGTGGACAGCATCCCCCTAACGGTAAATGGCAAACTGGATAAATCCTTATTACCCAAATTCGTCATAAAAGACTGTGAAGCTCCATCAAATATCGAGAGTCCAGTGGCTGAAACAATTAGTGAAAAAGTAAGAGAATTGGTTGGTGGCATCATAGGCAATGGGGTTATAAAAAATAATCAGTCCCTACTTGAATGTGGAATGAACTCATTATCGATAATGAGATTAATTGTCAATATTAAAAATCAATTTCAAATTGAAATGGCTCCTTCAGTTTTATTGGAGAACGACACGATTATGAAATTATCCCGAGTCATAGAAACTCGTCAAAAAGAAGGGGTAAAGCAAGATTATACACCGATCAATATTAATGCCAGAAATACATACCCTTTAACATATGAACAAGAAAATTTGTGGTTCATTCACCAAACCAATGCAGACAAGTCGTTATATAACATCGTTTTTTCGTATGAAATATCAGGTGAAGTGAATGAAGGAAATCTGGAACTATCTTTAGATAAGCTAAGCAATAAACATCAAATTTTAAAAAGTGTCATTAGAGAAGAAGCTGGAATGGGCACCTTGGCTTTCGATGAGTCGATTCATCATGACATTACCTATTTCGATGTTTCGGATCTTCCTCTAGACATGCAGGAAGAAAAAATAAATCACTTGGTGAAGGAAGAAACGGAAAGGCAATTTGATTTAGGAAATGGTCCCCTCTTATCGATTGCGCTAGTGAAGACAAATGAATGTGAATATCAATTATTATGTAACATCCACCATATTATTTTTGATGGTTGGTCGATTCCATTAATGATCAATGATTGGCTTTCCATTTATGAGGAAATCAAGAATGGTGAACGAAATGATAGAAATAACCAATCAATCCAATATGGAGATTATGCTGTATGGCAAAAAAACTCGCCAAATTATGTAAGTGGTAAGGATAATGAGTTCTGGAGTAATGAAATAACTGCATTACGGCAAAAGTCTTTATTACAATATGATCATCAAAAAACCGGAGAAGGTAAAAGCACTTCCGATATTATCAGCTTTTTGTTACCTAAAGAAATTCAAAACAACCTGGAAAGTCTTCATAAAAAAACGAAATCGACTTTGTTCATGAGTTTACTTACTGCCTATCAAACCTTTTTATCAGTGTACTTTGATGAAGAGGAAGTTGTCGTCGGGAGTCCTTTGGCAAAGAGAAACCATGTGGACACTGAACAATTGATAGGATATTTCGTTAACACATTGCCCTTTAAATTAAATGTATCCCAGGAAGATTCATTTGAAGAAATTTTGCGGAAAAATATAAAAAATATTGCAGGTGTTTTTGACCATCAAAATTTACCTGCTAAGGAAATTTTGAAATATTTATCGGCAGAAAGAACCATGGAAACTACGCCATTATTCGATACAGTATTTGTCCTGCAAAATAACCAGAAAGAAAAGCTGGCATATAGAAATTTCACGTTAAAGCCGAAAAAAATCAATACCTTTAAAGCTAAATTTGATTTAGTTGTCCAGGCAGAAGAAATGGATGGGGATGAAATATTCATTTCGTTTGAATTCAACAAATCATTATTTAATAAAGCGACGATTCAAAGAATGGCTAGTAATTTTCAGTATTGGCTGCAAGAGATTACAACCGAGGGAAACAAGAAGATAAAGGACATCACCTATTTAGAGCCTGCACAGTTACGATCGATAATCGAAATGGGTACAGGCAATGTAAATCAAGAAGTGGAAGATCATCGTTTTGAAGATGTAATTGCTAGGTTTGAGAATAAAGTAAGTACAAATTTCAATGATGTTGCCATTGTTCATGGTGATGACCAGGTGACGTATAGCGAGTTAAATGCCCGGGCAAATCAGGTGGCACACCGATTATTCCAGAACCATGTAAATGTAGAAGATAGAATCGGGATTTTTATGGATCGATCGATCAATATGGTTACGGCCATTTTAGCCATTATGAAAGCTGGGGCGGCATATGTGCCTTTGGACCCGTCACAACCAGAGTCACGGCTGAAACATATGATTGAGGATTCTCAACTCACATATTGTTTAAGTAATGAAGAAGGACTTTCAAAGTATCCCGGTGATGAAGGGAAACTAATATGTATCGAAGACATACTAAAAGAACGGGAAATTGAATGCGAAGAATTCGTTTCAAGAAAGATATCGGAAAGTGATCTGGCCTATATCATCTACACTTCAGGAACAACAGGTAAACCTAAAGGGGTCATGATTGAACATGGAGGGTTGGCTAACCTCTGTAATTGGCATATCAATTATTATTCTGTCGATGGAAAAGATGCAGCAGTACTAGTTTCGAATACATCTTTTGATGCTTCCGTTTGGGAGATATTCCCTTACTTGACAAATGGGAATAAACTCCTGATATTGGATTACTATGATTTATTGGATGTGGAAATCCTTTCGGAGAAGTTAGAAAAGGAGAAAGTCACACTCGCGTTTTTTTCAACGGGACTGCTCGAGCAATTATTTATCAACGATATGAAATTTCCAGAATCAATCAGAGCCATTTTGACAGGGGGAGATCGTTTAAAAACGATACCCGATCATTTGAACTTTGATTTATATAATAATTACGGGCCGACTGAGGGCACCGTCGTTTCGACAGCATATAAGGTACTTCCAAGTGATGATACAGTGATTCCGATCGGAAAGCCGATTTTAAATGCAGAAGCATATGTGTTCAACACCAGGATGAAGCCAACTCCTAAGGGTCAAATAGGAGAGCTGTATATCGGCGGGAGAGGCATTGCAAGAGGATATATAAATAATCCGGAGAAAAACGTTGAAAGCTTCATCCCAAATCCGTTCAATCCTTCAAGGAAGCTATATAAAACAGGGGATTTAGTTAAGTATACCGAGGATGGAAATTTACTATTTGCAGGCAGAGCGGATGACCAAGTGAAAATCAGGGGATATCGTATCGAACTTGGCGAGATCAGTGCCGTTCTAAATAAATGCACAGGTATAAAGGATTGTTTTATAGCGATAAAAGATGAATCTAAGGCAAAGAAATTCATCATTGCTTATTATATCTCCGACAATGACCTGGAAGAAAATTATATCCGGGATTATATGAAGAATCATCTTCCCCAATATATGATTCCTTCTTATTTCATTAAAATGGAGTCATTTCCGCTAACGGTTAACGGCAAAGTCGACATGAAGAGTCTGCCGGATACTAAAACGAATACGGAAGGAACCGACAACAAAAGTGCCATTAATGAAACGGAACAAAAATTGTTAAAGATATGGAAAGAGGTACTGAATAATCAGGAAATAACCATCTTTGATAACTTTTTCGAATGTGGGGGAGACTCCATCCTAAGCATTCAAATTTGTTCACTTGCCAAGAAAGAAAATCTTTTCATTACTTCAAAAAACATCTTTGAAAAACAAAGCATCGAAGAGCTGGCAAAGGTTGTGGAATTGACTGGCGATTTAACGATAAATCAGTCTGATGTTTTTGGAAAGGCGCCATTTACACCTATTCAAAATTGGTTTTTCACTCAACAAATAAATAATTATAATCATTGGAATCAATCTGTAACGTTAAAGGGCTACCCGAAGATGAATGAGAAACGGATGCAAAAGATCATGGCTCATATCGTTAGGCATCATGATGTGCTGAGATCAAGGTTCAATAAAGATGAAGCATTTTCGAAAGTGGAAAAGCATATCGACCCGACTGAAAATTGGACTATGAATTATGTAAATCTATCGAATATGAATAAAGATGGACAGGAACGGGAAATAGCTAGACTCGGGAACGATGCACAGCAGGGCATGAACATTTCAAACGGTCCACTGATGAAAATTGAATGCATCAATACTGGCCAAAATGAGCATGTAATCATTTGGATCATTCATCACTTACTTGTTGATGGGGTTTCCTGGAGAATCTTGATCGAAGATTTTGATCGGCTATATATTCAGGATATCAACGATCAAGAACTAAAACTGGATAATAAAACGACATCATATAAGGAATGGGCGAATAATCTAAACCAATACAAAAATAGCATTCCATTAGGCATTAAAGAGTACTGGCAGAATGAATATGAGGCAGTAAACGAAAGTGCCCTAGTCAAAACAGGGAATGTTTACGATGGAAAGTCATTTGAATTGAAGCTGAATAAAGAGATTACAAACAAAATCTATAATGAAATGACAAAAGCGTATAAAGCATCCATTGATGAAATATATTTATCCATTTTCGCAACGCTAATCGGGAATTATTTTAATAAAAAGGATATTCATTTCACTTTGGAAGGACATGGTCGCGAAGAATTATTTGCAGGTGTCGATTTGTCCAGGACAGTAGGATGGTTTACGACTATGTGCCCGGTTTATATAGAAAATAAAGAAACCATTTCGAACACGATTCAAGGTACAAAGAAAAAGTTAAGGACACTGCCTAATAAAGGGATCGAGTATGGGATCCTGACCGAATTATGTGGCGAGACACATATGAAACGAAATAGGCCGATTATCAGTTTTAATAATTTAGGGAGATTTCACCAAAGTAATGAATTGGCTGCAAAAGAGGTCATCTTTTTTAGTGAACAAGATATTCAATATAATGCCTATACCGAGCATGAAGTCGATATTGAATTGCTTGTAGTGAACGAAGAGCAAACTATAAAAATAAACTATAACAGACATTTCGTAAAAGAAGATTTTGAGAGATATATTCAACGCAATTTGCCGGAATTGTTACGGACATTGGAAGAAGAAACAAAATTGGTAAAACAGATGTACCGTCCGGAGGACTTTCCATTGTTGGATATGCCTGAAGAGGAACTTAACCAACTACTGCGCAAAGAAACAGGAATTGTTGATATTTATGAATTGACTGCTTTGCAAAAAGGGATGTTGTACCATAGCTTGTTTGATAGTGAGAGCAGCCAGTATAAAGTGCAACTCATATTTGATATTAAAGGTTTCCTGGACGTCGAAAAATTAAAGAATGCCATTGCGACAACGGCAGGGAAACATGACATTTTAAAAACGAAATTATATTCGAGTAAAAAAGGGTTATTCTACCAACTGCTAATGAATTCCGTGGATACCGAGATTGAATATGAAGAAATAATGGAACAACAAGAAAAGCTGGAAAAGTTGTTAGCGGATCAATATAAGATGATAGATATCGAGAACAATAGGTTGAATCGCTTCATGATCGTTAAGCATACGGACAATGAATACCAATTAATATGGACATTCCACCATATTATTATGGATGGCTGGAGTTATTCGATGGTTATTAATGACATCTTTAATTCTTATCATTCAATAACACCATCATCATCCGGTAGTGCTTCATTTAAAGAGTATGTTGAATATATGAAAGGTTATACGAGTAATGAGGAGCTGCGGAAATATTGGGCAGGGAAATTGGAGGGTGTCCGAAATTCCGGATCCAGTATAACGGGAGTATTGGAAGGCGAGGGATACATTGAAGATGGTTACTTGAAAGTACTGGATGAGGAATTGATTAATACCATTCAACGATTCTGTCAGGAATACAAGATTACCATGAATACTTTCTTTCTAACTATATGGCTAGCCACTTTAAAAGAAGTAAAAGGTACGGAAAATGTATGCTGCGGCGTAGTTACATCCGGCAGGAATATCCCAGTCCGGAATATTGAGGCCATGGTTGGTCCATTTATCAATACTGTGCCATTTATAAAGCATATCAGCCAAGAAAAGACTTACATTGAGCTGCTCGATGAAGTTCAAAAAGAGTTTTTGGAACTAAGTGCCTATGAGAATACACCATTATCAGAGATTTATGAGTGGGCTAATTTGGAGAATCATTTGTTTGAATCATTATATGCTTTTGAAAACTATCCTATGGTACTAGCTAATAATGATGAAATCATTGTGAGTTTGAAAGAAGGACGGGAAACGACCCATTATCCAATCGTCATTATCATCACCCCTGGTTCAAGTGTTCAAATTAAGTTTAATGAGGCAGCGGTCACTCCAAAGTTAAGGTCATCAGTCCTTTCTATATTTAATCGAATCTTAAGCGAAATGTTAGAAAAAATGAAAGTTAAGTGAGGGGAATATATATGGGAACAACTATTGCTGTGAAGGAACGGTTAATTGAGGAAAAGCTTATCGGATTTTGGAAAGAGATTTTAGAACAAGACACGATAGGTACAGATTCCAACTTCTTTGACTTAGGCGGGAATTCCCTTTTAGCCATGCAATTCATTCAAATGGTGAAGAATAACATGGGAGTGAAATTGCCAATCAAAGTGATGTTCGAACAATCAACCATCCAGGAACTATCCGTACTCATCAAACAATTGGATGATATTAATAAGTTAGGTTGAATGGAAAAGAATTGAGGTGTTTTTCTATGAACAGGATAATCAGTGAAACGGAAGATAGGCTATTAAACTTGATTTCAATTGTTATCAAACCTTTTAAAATTTCACTAATGGAGGATATGAATGAATCACTAAGCACAAATGAAAAAAAAGATGAGTTCTTGTCTTTGATAAAACGGGAGTTTGGTATTCAATTAACACCGGAAATCATTTCAAGCCAATGGAATATAGAAAAGCTGGCAAGTTTTCTGGACATGCTCATCAGCATGAGGGAAGTCGAGGTAAATAAGCCTTATAAACGTGGGAAAAGTGAAGGGATGCTATCTCATAATCAAGATCGGATGTATCTGTTTGACAGCCTGAATGAAAGGAAAATGCTCTATAATATGCCATTTAAATTCATTTTAAATGGCATAGTGGACATCGATGACCTGCAACAGGCATTAGATTTCATGATTGAACGCCATGAAACATTGCGAACCAATTTCAAGGGTGAAGAACATCAAATCCTTCAATTCTTATCAAAAAAAAGCAGAAACATAATTGCCTATGAGGACTGTCGGGAAGTAGATCCCGAAGTCAGTAATATAATGGTCACCTCCCATCTTACTGAAGAAATGGAAAGATGTTTCGACCTGGAAAATGATCATTTATTTAATATGAAACTATTTCGAATTGACGAAGAAAAGCATTATTTAGTATGCAATTTCCACCATATCATTTTTGATGGAGTATCGTTTGTCACCTTTTTCGAAGAGTTAATGGAGATTTATGAAAGAATTCAAACGGGCAAGGTTGGGGATATTCCTCCTCTTGACATACAATATTTAGATTATGCTGTCTGGCATAAGGAGTGGGTCAAGGAAAGTACGCCAAGCCAAAGGAGGTTTTGGGAAAGTTATTTAGATCAAGAGGAAGACGCATTGGAACTTCCATTTGACTTTCAACGTCCAAAATCACCTTCATACTCAGGTGGAAGGCTGGAAATGACGATAACGGACGAACTCCATGTATTGATAGACAGGATTTTAAAGGAGAATGGCACGACTTTATATGCTTTTATGATGACCGCCTATCAAGTGTTTTTAAGTCAATATACCGGGAAGAATCAAATCATTGTCGGGAGTACCGTGGCAAACCGAGGCCAGGTAGAATTTGCCCGGACAGTTGGATGCTTTGTCAATACGCTGCCATTGAAGCTGACCGTGGATGCCACAGAATCATTTCATGAAATATTGAACCGAAATCGTAAAGTGATTTTGGATGTATTGGAACATCAGGCCTTTCCATTTGAAAAAATCGTTGAAATCATAAATCCGGACAGGGATCTCAGCCATTCCCCATTGTTCCAAACAGCACTGGCAATGGAAGAAAGCTTTGATGGGAACTTTAGCAATTCATTCTTCACTCTTGAACAAGACAAATTCGAAATTCCTTATTCAAATTATGACCTGACCATAAAAGTGAAAGGTTCCCATAACCTGATCCTAGAGTTTGAGTATTCCGATGAACTTTTTAGACGGGAAACAATTGAAAGACTCATGTTGAGTTTTGAAAAATGGTTATTCCAAATTTGCAGAAATGCAGATAGACCTATACGTCTTTTGGAGCATTTAGATGACAATCAAATGAATCAATTGTTATTTGAGTGGCAAGGTGAGGTTTCGGATGCACATCAAAATGAGACGATCACCTCCATATTCGAAAGAATCGTTAAGAAGCATTCAAACAAATTAGCCGTTGCTGATAATGGTAAGTCCATCACCTATTCGGAATTAGATCAACGATCAAATGTGATTGCTAAATTGCTTAGAAATAATATCGAAAATGGCTCCAATAAGGTAGGCCTGCATGTAAACAGATCGATTGATATGGTGATAGGCATGTTGGGAATCATTAAAGCCGGATGTGCATATGTTCCGCTTGATCCCATGCTGCCAGCTGAAAGGTTGGAATATATCATCAATGATTCGAAAATGGATATATGCATTACGAATCAAATTGAGGTTCCTGCCTTAAAAAAAATAGCTAAAGTGATCAATCTTGAATCCGTCCATTACGTGGATACCGATTGCTGTAACGAATCGATTGCGCCATCCGATCTGGCTTACATAATCTATACTTCGGGAACGACTGGAAAACCTAAAGGTGTCATGTTATCCCATAGAGGAGTAGTGAATTTAATAATAAGCCAAAACAAGTACTTACAACTTGATGAGACCTCTAGGGTATTACAATTTGCCACTTTTAATTTTGACGCTTCCATCTATGAGATTTTTGGAAGCTTATTAAATGGTGCAGAGCTGCATATCGGGAATAATAAGGAGGAAATGTTTGATTTATTCGCTTTGGAAAATCAAATCAAAAATGAAAAGTTAACTCACCTAGTATTGCCGCCTGCAGTTTTGCAAGAACTCAATATTGAGGGATCTGATGTGAAGTTCGTTGGTTCGGCCGGATCTGAATGTCCATTAGCTTTGCTGGATCGCTATCGAAATATAAACTTTTATAACGCCTACGGTCCAACGGAATATTCAGTATGGACCACGATTGAAATGTTTAAAGCGTTCGAAAACAATGAGACTGCTAATAATAAAGTATCGATAGGCAAACCTATCCTGAATACTGATATCTATTTACTAAGTCCGGAGCAAAAGCTTGTCCCGATAGGTGCCGCAGGGGAAATATATATTGGTGGTGAAGGGTTAGCTGTTGGCTATGTGAATAATGATGATTTAACGAAAGAAAAGTTCATTGATCATCCTTTTAAATCTGGAAAGCGTTTATATCGCAGCGGCGACCTTGCAAAATTCACGAGTGATGGTGAGTTGATTTTTCTGGGGCGTAAAGATAATCAAGTGAAAATAAGAGGTTTCCGGGTGGAAGTTGATGAGATTTCGGTCAATCTCAATGCGTATCCTCAAGTAAGTGACTCATTCATTAAGGTTCAGGATCAGCCAAACTTAAATAAACAAATAATCGCTTATTTCACATCCAAACAACAAGTTGATTATGACCACTTGAAAGCATTTTTAAAAGAGAGATTACCTAGTTACATGATTCCTTCCTTCTTTATGCAAGTGGATAAATTTCCGTTAAATGCAAATGGGAAAATTGATTCAGCGCTTCTACCGGTACCCGTAACTAGAAGCAATACATTGGAAGAACCTGAGACGATCAATGAGAAAGTGCTTCTTCAGATTTTTAAGACGGTACTAGGGCTGGATGACATAAGTATCCGGGATAACTTTTTTGAACTTGGCGGTGATTCCATTCAGAGCATTCAAATATGTTCTCTAGCAAGGCAGGAAAATATAATCATCAGTCCAAAATCCATTTTTGAAAATCAAACGGTAGCAGAGCTGGCAACGATCGCGAAAACCGAAAATAAGGTCATGATTCAACCAATAGCCACTAGGGGGAATGTGGAACTGACCCCCATCCAAGAATGGTTCTTTGCAGAACACACGACTTCCATCAATCATTGGAACCAGTCCATTGTTTTTAGTAAGGATTCCTGTGCTCAAATGGAGGACATTGAAAAAATTCTATCTCAAATCGTGGAACATCATGATGGATTGTTAACCCTATTTAAAAAACATGAAAATAAATATATCGGGAATATAGACTCAAAACATAAAACATGGGAGTTAGTCTATAAGGATTTACATCATTTAGATGATGAAACGCGAATAAGAATGAGAGATGAATGGGAAAGTAAGGCTCAGCGTTCATTGGACATAAGTAATGGACCGATCATGAAAATGCTTGTTTTAAAAGAACAATCAAACAAGTATCGCTTCTTTTGGGTAATCCATCATTTATTGATTGATGCAGTTTCCTGGAGAATTTTACTTGAAGATTTCAATGCTCTCCATGATCAAGCATTGAACAATCAAACAGGGAAGCTTGCTTATAAAACTTCATCATTCAAAGACTGGTCAAACTTCTTGAAAAAATATAATGAATCGTTGATGGACCCTGATACAATCCGTTATTGGGAACAAAAAACAAAAAGTGAAATAACGGATTTTAAGGCAGCGGAAGACTTTATAGCTAAAGAAGAAAGAACAATGGAGAAATCATTCAGTGAAGAAGAAACTGAATTATTGCTCCAGGAATTTTCAAGGCAATCAAAAGCGACAGTGGAAGAAGTATTGTTGTCATTAATTGCAAAGAGTTTTAAAAAATCTTTTGAGGTGAAGAACTTCTGGATCGAAGTAGAAGGGCATGGCAGGGAAATGGCGGATGAAACAATGGATGTTACTCGGACCGTCGGCTGGTTTACTGCGATGTATCCGATATTGCTGCATTCAGGAGAGACATTTGATGACACTTTAAAAAACACGAAGAATGCTATAAGGGAAATTCCAAATAAAGGTTTTGATTATGGTGTTATCAAATATTTACGCCCTGGGGTCATTAAGGAGCCGGATATCCACGTTACTTTTAATTATTTAGGAAAATTGGACTCCCAATTTGAATCATCCAAAAGCAGGGACTTTGGTGAATTTGAAAAAAAACCAAAAATCCATTTCCTGGCATTGATCCAGGACGGAAAACTATCAATAAAAATAATCTCAAAATTAGCTGAAGAAAAGATGAACTTAATAATAGAAGCTATTGGTAATGTCGTCATGGAAATCAAGGGAACTGAATTTGACCCAGCTTCTTTAATAGAAAGTGATTTTCCAGATGCGATGCTTACTGAGGAAGATTTGTTTCATATATTGAATTCCAATAAATAAGGGGATTAAAGAGTTTAATAGAATGTTTGCAGTCGGCAGATATGGATGACACAAGAAAATGGAATCGGGAGGCGCAAAATTGGAGAAATCTATTCAGAATATCTACTCATTAACTCCGCTTCAAGAAGGAATCCTTTATGAACTGGAAATGAACAATACAGCAGAGAACCTTTACATTTCTCAAATGCGAATCAGGATAACGGGCTCTCTTGAAGTACATGCATTATTCCAGGCATGGAGCCAGGTTGTAGAACGTCATGAAGCATTAAGAATGAAGGTCATCTCTAAAAATATCGAAAACAATGTTCAGGTTGTTTTCAATGCAATGGATTATCAACCAGAAATAATCGATATGATAGAGTTTAGTAAACATGATCAATTAAATGAAATTCAAAGAGTGATATCCAAATCCCAGGAGATGGATGTGAATAACTCCAATTTGATGAAACTCCAGTTAGTGAAAATTGAAGAAAATCAGTATATCTTGATTTGGACTCATCACCATATAATTTTGGATGGCTGGAGTTCCAGCATAGTCATCGATGAACTCTTCGTTATTTACAGCCGAATTGTAGGAAAAGAATCTAAACGGCTTATTGAAAAACCAAAGCAATATGGAGATTTTATCCGGTACATGAATAAAATCGATGCGGAAGATCTAAACCGTTTTTGGAAAGAACTAGCAAAGGATATTGAGCAGCCGACAATCACATTCCCCGCTCTGAAGCATGTGAAGGAAAAACAGCAGGAAAATGATCTATTTTGGGAGCTGGATAAGAAACAGAGTGAGCTTTTAAGGGAGTTTGCCGCCAAAAACCATGTAACGATGAATGTATTATTACAGTTAATTTGGTCGATCGTCCTAAAGGAAATGTCCAATCAAAATCGAATAGTCTTTGGAATTGTAAGCTCTGGCAGGTCGAATAACCTATTCAAATCCGAAGAAATTGTTGGGCTACTCATTAATACGATCCCGATGATAGCTGAAATGAACGATACAGATAGCATTACTGATTTACTGAAACGCTTCCAGGAAACATTAAACAATATGCTGGATTACTCTCAAATTTCTTTAGTGGATATCAAAAGGCATACGAATTTAAAGAAGGAAGATCCCATTTTCGAAACTTTATTTGTTTATGAAAATTATCCGGAAGCGAAAAACGATGGTTTTGAAATTAACTGGGAAATTGAAGGCGGGAAAGAGACACATAGCTTTCCATTATCATTACAGGCCCAGGATAATAAAGATACGATTAAATGCAAATTATATTTTAATGGCTGCTTCCTAGAACGTTCACTAGTAGATGATATCCAATCAGCCTTCATGCAGATTGCCCATCAAATTACAAAAGTACAGCAAATTGACGAAATATATGTCGATGTTGATTTTTCAAAACTAAAAAATAATGTGAGTAAGAAACATCAAGCAACAAGTAACAATAAGATCGCATCCACATCCGTTAATCAAAAACTTAAAGAAATATGGCAAGAGTTTTTCTTGAACAGTGAGATTAATGAGGATTCTGATTTCTTTCAATTGGGCGGGCATTCGATAACAGCCATGAAATTGGTGTCTAAAATAAATAAAAGACTTGATGCGAATATGAAACTAGCCGATTTGTTTGAAAATCCTACATTGAAAATGCTAAGTCATAAGATCTTTCCGGAAGTGAATACGCCTCCGAAAGATGAAACGGAAGTAGTTACATCTTTCGTGGAAAAGACATTTTTGGAAGTCTTATCAACAAGTCAAATCGATAAAAATGCCGATTTTTTTGAAGTGGGCGGACACTCGATTTTAGCCATGAAGTTATTGACGAAATTAAACAAAGAATACAATCAAATTCTAACCTTGAAAAATATTTTTCAAAATTCAACAATTGATTCGTTGACGGCCTTCATCATTAATGAAATGTCAGATCATGACATAGATCACAGTGAAGCACAACAAAAAGATCATGTTTTATCCAGTAACCAAGAGGCTTTGTGGTTCAACGAAAAACTTAATGGTAAGACAACCAATTATAATATCCCTCAGAAATATAAAATTACTGGTGCAGTGGATACTTCGATTATGGAAAAAACAGTCAACTGTGTCATTAATAGACATGAGATTTTAAGGACCACCGTCCGTGAAAATGCCGGGAAAGGCTACCAGGAAATCAAGGAAGATTTGTACATTAAAATAGATGAAATCGACCTAACTGCATTAAAGCCCGAACAGCAATCGACTCGTATGCTGCAAATCGAAGAAGATGTCCAGTCGGAAATCTTTGAAATTGAAAAAGGTCCTCTCATGACAGTGAAACTGGTTAAATTGAGCGAAAAAGAGTCTGTTTTATTTGTGAATCTCCACCATTTCATTTTTGACGGATGGTCAGTGAGTATATTTTTAGACGAATGGTTATCTTTTTATGACAGTGAAGTGAATGAAAAGGAACTCATCCTTGAAAACGACTTTAAACAATATAAGGATTTTGCCTTTGAGCAGAAAAGCTGGTTAGAACATAACATTAAAGAAGAATCGCTATTTTGGAAAACAAACCTATCTGGGGAATTACCTAAATTGGAGCTTCCTTTAGATACGATGCGTACAAAAGAAAACCGCACCGATGGCAGTAGTTTCATGGTGGAACTAACAAGTGAAGAGCTCCATGGTTTAAAGAGGATGTCCTTTGAACAAAACTCGACATTATTCATGACGCTGCTAACGATGTATCAGTCTTTTCTAGCAAAATATACAGGTCAAAACGATATCATCGTTGGAAGTCCTTTGGCGAATAGAATGATAGAAGGAACAGAAAAATCGATAGGTTATTTTGTCAATACACTGCCCTTTAGATTAAAGCTGGGACTTGAGGAGACATTCGAAGAGATTCTTGAAAGAAATACAAACCATATCATCGACATCTATGATCATCAGCAAATGACATTGGAGAAAATTGTTGAAGTCATTAACCCTGAAAGAAATTTAGCGAACACTTCATTATTTCAAACCGTCTTCATTTTACAAAATAATGCCAAAGCTTCATTTGAAAGTGAATACATAAAGATAACGCCTGAAGTGATGAAATCAAAGGCAGCAAAATTCGATTTGAGTTTAGCTGCAGAGGAATATGAGGATAAGCTTTTGTTCGCTTTTGAGTATAATTCAGGGTTCTTCAATGAACATACGATTCAAACACTAGCTGAAAATTTCTTAGAGTGGATTAGGAAAATTACCTATCAGCCTGAACGATCGATTGACAAGGTATCTGTGGTGAGTATGCGGCAGGAAAAAGTATTATTGGAAGAATGGCAGGGAGAAACCATTCGCTTTGAGGGGATCAATGACACAATCCCAGAAGCCTTCCATAAAATTGTTGAGCGGTTTCCTGATAAGATAGCCATTGTTGATGGTCCGAGAACCATTACATATCGCGAATTGAATGATAAGAGCAATCGACTCTCACACTATTTACTAAGCAAAGGGATTTCTAAAGAAGAAAGAATCGGAATTTATATGAATCGATCAATTGATATGGTGACAGGGATGTTGGCAGTAATTAAAGCTGGTGCTGCGTATGTTCCATTGGATCCTCATTATCCTGATGAACGATTAAGCTACATGGTGGAAGATTCGTCCATTTCCTATTGCTTGAGTCACAAAGAACTCGGAAAGAATGGTTTGATTGACTCATCCAAAATAATATATTTTGAAGATATTGAAAAAGAATCGGATCTGTTAATGGAAACGAATCTTCACATTGCGAATCAGAGTGACTTAGCATATGTCATTTATACCTCGGGAACGACAGGCAGGCCAAAAGGAGTCATGTTGGAACATAGTGGAATCATTAACTTAGTTTATAACCAAAATGAAATGATGTGTTTGGATACGTCAGCTAAAGTGCTGCAATTTGCCACGTTTAATTTTGATTCATCCGTCATAGAGATTTTCAGCACACTCTTATTCGGTGCCGAGCTGCATATAAGTGTAGATAAAGAAAATCAATTTGACATGAGTAAACTTGTTGAACAAATTAAGCGTGAAGGAATTTCTCATATCATTTTACCGCCTGCTGTGTTGAAAGAACTGCCAATCATTGAATTAAGCACGATTAAAGTATTGGGATCTGCAGGTTCAGAATGTCCAGTTGAGCTCGTTTCAAAGTTTAAACATATAGCGTTTTTCAATGGCTACGGGCCTACGGAATATTCCGTATGTACAAGTTTTAAAATGTTTCCCCCGAATGAGGATGTTACAGATGAATTCGTTGTATCGATCGGGAAGCCTTTGACCAACACGGTTGTACTTGTGTTGGATGAAAATCGGAAACTAGTGCCGGCAGGGTCAGTTGGAGAACTTTACGTGGGGGGAATTGGGTTAGCTAGGGGATATTTGAATAATGAGAGCCTGACAAATGAAAGATTCGTAGCCAATCCATTCAACCCTGCCGAAAAAGTATACAGAACTGGGGATTTAGTTAAGCATAACGAAGCTGGGGAATTAGTTTATGTAGGCAGGGCGGACGATCAAGTGAAAATAAGGGGATACCGTGTTGAACTATCGGAGATTAATGTTTCATTACGAAAAATAGCAGAAATCAAGGATAGTTATGTAACGGTAATGGAAGATGGATTTGAGCATAAAAGGCTAATTGCTTATTATACGGTGAATGATGAGGTTTCGGTAGATTCAATCAGAAGAAAATTGAAAGAAACACTGCCTGCTTTCATGATTCCTGCTCATTTTATGCAACTGGATAAATTTCCTTTGACGCCGAATGGAAAAGTCGATCGGAAATCCCTGCCGAAATGGACGGAACAGTTTGATGAGAGGCAGGAAAAAGTGCTGGATGCGAAAGAATTGTCCAAAACTGAAACAGAGCTTCTGACAATCTGGAGAAATGTTTTAAACGATCCGACTATAGGACCGGAAGATAACTTTTTCGAATGTGGCGGTGATTCAATCATCAGTATTCAAATATGCTCTGCCGCCAAAGAAAAGGATTTATTTATAACTCCTAAAGATTTATTTGAATGCCAAACGGTCCGTGAGCTAGGGAATGTTGTAAATGAGCTGGAGCAAAAACAAGTGGTTCAAGAAACTGTATCAGGTTATGTCCCGTTGACGCCAATTCAATCATGGTTTTTTAATGAAAACCATGAGAATATCCATCATTGGAATCAGTCAGTCGTTTTGATGAAGGATAATACGTTGACGTCTGAACACTATAAAAAAATCATCATGAAATTAATTGATCAGCACGATGTTTTAAGGACATTATTTGAAAAACATGGTGATACATATATCGGCAATATTTCAAATGCTGATACGGTATACGGTTTTCATGAGTACCATGTTTCAAGTTTTAAAGATGAAAAAAGCTTGAAGGAAATTAATGAGCTGGAAGAAAACGCCCAACAAAGCTTGAATATACACAATGGCCCCTTGATGAGGTTCCTTCTATTCAGGGATCAAAGGGAGGTAAGGGTTTTTTGGGTGATTCATCACCTTGTGGTTGATGGTGTTTCGTGGAGGATACTTCTTGAACATTTCGAAAGATGCTATCAACAGATAAAGAATGAACAAGAACCATCACTGCCTCTAAAAACGACTTCTTATAAACAATGGTCCGAAAAACTAAATGAATACAAGAACACTGACCTACCGGAAGAGGCCGTTCAATATTGGGAAAAGGAAATGAATGTTCCGGTTTCTCCGCTGACGGAAGACTTAGGAGAAACGTGTGATTTTGAAAACATGTACAAAATAGTAGTGGATGAGGCCCAAACACAAAACCTCATTAAAAACACTTTAAGAAAACATAAAACGACGATTGATGAAGTTTTATTATCCGTTATCGCACATGCACTTTCCAATCGAATGGGAATCGATGAATTTTGGCTCGATTTAGAAGGACATGGAAGAGAGAATATTGAGGATGATATTGATTTATCAAGGACGGTTGGGTGGTTCACCTCAATCTATCCAGTAAGGATTAAAGGAATGGCGACTTTGGGCTCAACCTTAAGAAATACAAAAAACATATTGAGAAATGTGCCAAACAAAGGGTTTGACTTTGGAATCCTAAAGTATATTTCCAATCGGAATCATAACTATCCAGATAGCCTTGTGAGTTACAACTATCTAGGCCAGTTTAATAACACGGGTGATATGGCACAAACCAATAGCAGCAATATCGATTCGAACTATAAATTTCCATATAAACTCAATTTTGTCGCCAGCATCGTAAACAATAGACTCATGCTGAATATTATTGGCGATAGCAATAATGAGAACTTCCGAATGATATGTAAAGAAGTTGAAGTACATTTAAACAAAATATTAAGTGGAAGTGCAGATTTGTATGACTCCATTGTCGAAACGGATTTTGAAGCTGAGAAAATAGTCGATGGAAGCACGATCACCCATTTCATAAATAAGTTTAATAATATTGAAGAGATTTACCCAGTGACATCACTTCAAGAAGGAATGTTATTCCATAGTGAAGTAACCCAAAGTCCTGAATATATTTCACAGCTATCCATTGATTTAGTGGGTGATCTGGACTTGGCTAAATTAGAAGAAGCCTGGAATGAAACCTGTAGAAAATACGATGTTCTAAGATCGGTTTTCAGGCGCAATCAATTGGGGGACCGTTATCAAATCATACTTAATGACATTTATTATGTGTTTAATCATGTGGATCTTACGATGTTTAGTGAAGACGAGTCAGGATCCAAGATAGACAACCTTTTAGAGCATAGCAAAAACAGACAAACGGATTTAGAAAATGGTCCGCTCATGAACATCACTTTGATACAGCTATCGGATCATCGCTATAAATTCATATGGACACATCATCATGCTTTAATAGATGGCTGGAGCCTGCAAATTGTAATTAATCATTTTTTGGATAATTACCGAAACCCATCCAATACGACAAAAGACAGTGATGAACATAAGAATGCTTATAAACAAGTCATGAATCATGTCAGAAATATTAATAAACAGGAAGAGGCAGCTTTTTGGAATAAAGAATTGAGGGATTTCGAACAAGTAAAAGCACTAGTGAGTAATAAAGCGGATAAGGTAGCTTTTACATCGGATAAAGTTATTGAATATAGCGTACCTGAAGAGTTTACCAAAAGATTAATAGAATTATCCAAGCGACATAGAAAGACCATTAATACCGTTGTTCAAGGAGTTTGGGGCATCGTTCTATCCTACCTAAGTGAAAGCGACTCGGTATGCTATGGGGTGACAAGCTCAGGAAGGAACCTAAGCATTCCGCATATTGAATCAGCTGTAGGCTTATTGATCAATACTCTGCCATTCTCTTTGAAAATCGATTGGGATGTTGATTTGCAATCCTATCTAACTGCTATTCAAAACAAGCAATTACAAATGAGAGAGTATGAGTTCAGTTCACTTACGGATATAAAGAAATACGCTGAAATTCCATGGGATAAGGAATTATTCCAACATATATTTGTATTTGAAAATTATCCGAGCACAGAACTGGCAGAAGATTCGCAAATCATGATTGAAGATTCAGTTGGAAGTGAATCGACCAATTTTGATCTTACGTTCTCTGCGGCTGTAGTGCAATCCAAGCTGCATTATAAAATCATTTATAAAGAAAGTAAATTCGATGAAATTGAAATTTTACGTTTTATGGATTCCATGCAGGAAATATTCTTGAAACTAACAGAAGATGAAACACTACTATCTATTGGTAAATTAATAAATCACTTGAAAGTTGGGGCCCGATGATAAGTAAATCGATGACGACGAATAAATTGATGTCAATAACTGAAGCTTTTATAAAAGTTGCGGAAGATAATCAGGCGAAAGCGGCACTTTGTGAAAATGGCAGGCAAATAACTTATAAAGAATTAGATATTCTTTCAGATAATCTTGCTAAAAGGATCATTGATTTGGGGATTCAAGAAGAAACAATGATCGGGATTCCAAGCAAAAGGTCCATTGAACTGATCATCGGTATGCTTGCCATAATTAAGTCAGGCTGTTGCTATGTTCCGATAGACGAAAAGTACCCATTAAAAAGATTGGAATATATGCTTGCGGATACGGATATGAAGTTCTTTTTATCGTTTAATGGCCAAGGAGGGAAGCTCCGTGAATTGGATATTGAGCCAATTCCATTTGAGATTAATGAACTAGGCAAGGAAGGGCACATTCCCGTTAACCGTTCTTCGGAGAATGGTCTCGCATATGTTATCTATACATCAGGAACGACTGGAAAGCCAAAAGGGGTAATGATAGAGCAAAAGAGTGTAGTCAATTTAGTATTGAACTCTGAGATACTTGAAATAAACGAAAATAATAGAGTGGCTCAATTTTCCAACCCATGCTTTGACGCCGCAACTTTTGAGATATGGGGAGCTTTATTGAATGGCGCAACTTTATTCTTGATGTCGAATGAGTTCACTTCTTTTGATGATTGGAAAGAAGTGATATCCGTTGGAAAGGTGGATGTAGCTTTTTTTACGACAGGTCTTTTTAATGCAATGGTTGATGAGGATCCATTTATTTTTGAAGGATTAAAGAAAATTGTGGTTGGCGGAGATAAAATCTCGGTTTCCCATGTAAAAAGATTGAAGCAAACAATCGGTCATTTTTCCTTGATTAATGGGTATGGACCAACTGAATGCACGACTTTTGCCATTTGCCATGAGGTCGAAGACAAAGATGTCGATGTTATTCCAATTGGAAAGCCGTTAAGCAATGTAGAAATCAAGATTCTATCTGAAGAACAAGTAGAGGTAGAGGATGGGGAAGCAGGCGAGATCTACATTGGCGGACAAGGGGTCATGAGAGGTTATTTAAATCAGCCGCAATTAACGGAACAAGCTTTGATCATGGATGATTTGAATCAGGCGAAGTGGTACAAAACAGGTGATCATGGCGTCCGGTTACACAATGGTGAAATCCTGTACAAAGGCCGAAAAGACAGTCAAGTGAAAATTCGCGGCTTTAGAATTGAATTGAATGAAATTCAGGAAAAGCTTGATAAATACATGAAGATTGAAAGTTCAGTAGTTGCTGTTAAAAACATCAATGGTGAGAATTATGTTATCGCTTATTACAAACATAAAGATGAAAAAGCGGTTGACGCTGAAAAGGATATTGAAGACTATCTGAGCAATGAATTGCCGAATTATATGATTCCCCATTTTTTTGTCAGAGTGGATGATTTCCCGCTTAATGCCAACGGTAAAGTGGATAAAGACAAATTATTGGATATGGATTTCATGCAAAATAAAACTTCCTTAACCAATCAAGAAACTGGAAAGAAAAAAGAAGTATTGGAGATTTGGAAAAATGTATTAGGAAATCCAAGTCTAGGATTGGACGACAACTTCTTTGAAAATGGAGGCCATTCCATTTTAGCTACAAAACTGGTCTATGTAATGAAGGAAACCGTACTTCCTGAGGCCACTTTACAAGTATTATTGGAAAATAACACAGTCAATAAATTTGTTGAGGCACTTGAAGTCGATTCAGCTGGCAGCATGGAAGCAGTGATGGAAAAGGATTCCATTCTCGCTCCAGCGTTGATGGAGAAAATAAGGGAAATATCCACTAAACCAGTGGAGATTGAAAAAAATATAATGATTACAGGTGGAACAGGGTTTTTAGGGGCACATCTATTAAATAAATTGTTACTGGAAATGGAAGATGTCAAAATCTATTGTCTGGTTAGATTTCCTTCAAGAAATAGATTGAAAGATACCTTAATGAAATATGGTCTTTGGCAGGATGATTTCGTAAGTAGAATCGTTGTAATTGAAGGGGATCTTAGTAAGCATCAATTTGGTCTGGATGATATGACATATGAGAAATTAAGCAATGATGTTTCTCAAGTCTATCATGTCGGTGCCGAAACGAATTTCTTCGAGCCATATAGCAAATCAAAGATTTCAAATGTGGATGGTGTAGTGGAGATGATTAAGTTTGCTTCTTCATACACTCGGAAAAACATTTATTATGCCTCAACGCTTTCTGTCTTGACCGGCGAAAGGAAATGGGACGAGGAAGACGAATTGGTTTACTCCCCCGATTTAATGATCGGGTACAGCCAGTCCAAATGGGTTGCCGAGAAATTGCTCCTTCAAGCAAGGGAACATGGACTGACCATCGATATTTTCCGATTAGGCAGGATTTCATCTAATTCAAACGGGGTTTGGAACGAGAAAGATATGTTGTACAAGGTTTTTGAATCATTTATTGAACAAAGGATATTGCCATTTAAAGAGGAAATTCATTTTGAATTGATGCCAGTCGACTTTGTAAGTGAGTTCATTTACAAAATATCAAGATTGAATGCGGATCAAAAGCTCGGGATCTATCATATGTTCAATGATCAGAGGGTTTCAAGTGAATTCGTGACCTCCTTCTTCGAAAAAAATGAAATACCTTACTCCAACTTGGATTTGGAAGAATGGTTACAATCATTAAAAGAAAAGACCCAATCTAACGAGATTCATTCATTAAGTGCTTTGTCCCAGTTAATTGATGAATCAACAAAATTAAAAGAGTCGGAAATCCTGCAATCCAAAACCAAGAAGGAAATGGAATTGATATCAATGAAAATGCCGGAAATCGATTCAGGGTATGTTGAAAGCTTCATGAAGTTCATGCTGAAATAATCGATCCTGGAGAAGGGGGATGGAAGGGCTGAAGAAGACAATTTTTTGTTTCCCTTATGCAGGGGGAAGTGCATCTTTTTATAGGGAATGGAAATTTGATGATGATGTGATAGAGGTAGTCCCGCTGGAATACCCAGGACATGGCAGTAAATATAGTGAACCATTGTGTGACCATATGGCGGATTTGACGGATATATTAATGAAAGAAATGGAAACGAAGCATCAAATGCATACACTGGGAAGCATATCTTTGTTTGGACATAGCATGGGTGCGATCGTTGCCTATGAAATTGCGGCAAAATTAGAAGAGAGACATGCTAAAAAAGTAGAGCATATATTCATTTCAAGTAAATCGTCTCCAAATTATAAAGTAGATCAAATCGATTGCTCTAATGCAAAACGTTTAAAGCAATCGCTTGAAAAAATCGGGGGAACGAACAAGGAACTCCTGGAAACCGAAGATTTCATGAATATATTCCTTCCGATAATCCAGTCGGACTTGAATGTTTTAGCCAACTATCACCATGAAATGAAGCGCAATAAAAAGGTGGGAAATAAAGCCGTTTTGCTTTTGGGATCGGATGATACCGTGACGAAGGAGAGTATCGAAAGCTGGAATGAATATATTGAACATATTGAAGGATTGCATATATTAAAGGGTGATCATTTCTATTTAAAGCAAAACCAAGATATTGTATTAAAAATCATTCAAGAGTATTTACTAAGAAGTCGTTGTGAAATTCTGATTTAGGTATATGCAATTGTTTGTGAACTCGGATTAGGAATAATTAATGTAAAAAGAATATGACCCAAAAGTGTTCGGATCATGACTCTAGAATTATGGATTATATCCAGATTTTAAAGATGAAATGATTTCAGACACTTTTGGGTCCTTTTTTTCTATCTAAGCTATAATGCGACTTTGGTTTTTAAGCTGGTTATTAATGCGCTAGACACAATTTATTCAAATCATGTATATTATCATGTAAGGCTCAAATTGGAGCAATAAAATCTCTAAAGTTAAAGGGGAACAATTATCATTGGTTGATATTGTTATTTTCAGCCAGTATGTTGGGGGATATGATTAAACATTGACTCATAACGGTACGAAAAATTTACCTTTGATATAAAGAATATGAAGCGAAAAAAATGATCCAAATAGTTTTTTTGAAAGAACGGATCTCTATACAGATTTTCATGTTTAATTAGAAAGATAAAGAAAGGTTGACGCAATTGATAATAACGACCAAATTTTATAAGAAAAAACGATGGATGATTCCCATCTCTATCATGATCATTCCAATTATCTTTGTATTAATAATGGGGAATTTCACACCGGTACTTAATACCTTTATGATCAAGCAGCTTTTCGAAGCTGATTCTTTTGCATCTCCTAAAAACATTGAGATAATTAAGGAACAGGTTCATGTCGAAAAAGATTTAACTTATGATAAGCATGGAATGGATAATAGTATTTTAGATATCTATTATCCCAAAAATATGAATAAACCACTCCCCGTTATCATGTGGATACACGGAGGTGCTTTTGTATCAGGCAGTAAAGAACAAACAAAAGAATATGGAATGGCATTAGCCAATGAGGGATATGTCGTGGCAAATATAAACTATGCGATTGCACCAGGACAAAAATATCCCGGTCCAATTCTGCAAGCCAACCAAGCCCTCAAGTATTTACAGGAGAATATCGCAAAATACGGTGGTGATATGAATACTCTATTTATCGGGGGGGATTCAGCTGGTGCGCAAATCGCTAGTCAAACCGTTGCGTTAATAACGAATGAAGCACTGGCAAAGTCAATGGATATTCAACCTTCAATTGATAAAGAACAGTTAAAAGGTGCACTTTTATATTGTGGGATTTATAACATGGACGAAATGGGTACTCAGTCTTCTCCGGTGATAAAAAAGGGGATCGACTCGGTGTTTTGGGCATATACAGGGCAAAAGGATTATAAAGCTTTCGCTAGACTGAATGAGATGTCTACAGTTAAACATATAACACCATATTACCCTCCTACCTTTTTGACAGTTGGAGATGCGGATCCACTAGCACCACAATCAGCAGAACTTATAGACGTTCTTGAAAAACAAGGAGTGGAAATAGAAAGTGTTCTATTTGATGGAACAAATACGGACTTAGGTCATGAATACCAATTTGATTTTACCATCCCGCATGCTGAACAAACTTTTGAACAAACCATTCAATTCTTAAAGGAACATAGTGAATGATTTTTTTGCTATATGATATTCAATTCGGTGAATTTCATCATTATCAGGCTAATATGTTAGTGTAACTGATTATACCCTATACATTTAGGGGTATTGCGATAATCCTTATATTAGAATTGCCACCTAAAAAACGAAATCCCCTGTTTCATTCATGCAGGGGATTTCGTTTTTTTTATAAACAAGCGAGGTTGTGAAAGCAATAACCAGCAATAGAAAGAGGGGAGAACATTGCTTATAAACTGAAAATATTTGTTTCCTTTACAACTGTTAGAGTAGGTTGATACGTCTTCGATAGATGCAGTTGCATATTTAGAGCATTAGCTTTCCCGCTTATCAAGCTATTTTAGGATGAGAATAAAGTAAGATATTGTACTTTATCGATAATCATCCGCTATGTCGATCGATTTAGGATTATTTAAAATCAATCTACCCTGTTTAGGAACACAGGAGTACATTAAGCTAAATGAGAAACATCGCGACTATCGTAGTAACTGCCAAACCAATGGTTACCGGAAGCAGGTTTCGGCGGGCAAGTTCAAAGGGACTGACGTTACATATTGCAGCGGCTGGGATCAATGCCCATGGAATCAGTGTACCTCCGCCAACCCAAATCGCGGTTATTTGCCCGAGTGCAGTCAAGGTGGCGGTTCCGCTTCCGATTGCCGTTCCAAATAGTTTGGCGACAGACCCGGCTAAAGAAATGCCTGAGAAGCCCGATCCATCCAAGCCAGTGATGGCACCGATGCCCGTTAATGTGACGGCGGCTATTTCTTTCGTTAAAGGAACGGAGGCCGCTAAGGCGGCACCGAGGTCATTGACAATGCCGAGTGATGTTTTTGGTAAGTAGTCCCCGATGATCTGGTTGAATCCCGAATCACCTAAATAGAAGAATGCTGCGATTGGAATCACAGGTCCGAATACCTTGAAGCCAAATTGAAAACCTTGAATCAAATAGGCCGTTGATTTTTCCAGTCCTTGCTGTTTATGTGCGACAAGGGATAAAATCAGCAAGATGAAAACGGCTGTACCGCCAACCAACGCCGTGGCATCTCCGCCTTGCAACTTCAAAACCGACAATGCCACAACATCCAACAGAAAGGCAATCGGAATGAAAACGGCAAAAAACTTCTTTTGTCCCAGTGTTAGCAAATCTTCACTGATTGTCTGATCGTGGACGATGCCCTCATTATCCGCCGCCTTGATTCTTCCAAGCTTCATATCCCGCTTTAAAAGGATAAAGGCGGAGAGGGTGGTGACGACCCCCATTGTAATGACAAGGGGAATGCTCGCAGCGATGACATCTCCGACTGGTATGGAAGCGGCATCCCCCGTTAGTTTAGGAGCAGCTTGAATGATGAAGTCCCCTGATAATGCGATTCCATGACCAAAAAGGTTCATCGCCATCGCCACGCCAAGGGCTGGTAAACCAGCCCGTAAGGCAACGGGGAGCAAGACTGCCCCAAGTAAGGCAACCGCAGGTGATGGCCAGAAAAACCAAGATATGATCATCATGACGATTCCAATTACCCAAAAGGCAAGTGTAGGATTCTTAATGAATTTCGCAAACGGTGCAATCATGACATCATTAATGCCGGACCTCGTTAAAACCGTGCTCATGGCAACGATGATTGAAATGATTAAAATCGTTGACATTAATTCCGTGATTGCGAAAATGAAGCTGTTGAATATCCCGCTTACGGATGAGGCTAAACTGCCTGTAGCCACTAAGGCCAAAAGGAAAATGCCAATTATACAGATGAGGGTAGTATCACGACGTTTTACCATAAACCCGATTATCAATGCAATAAATACAACATAAATCCAATGGAGTGCCGTTAATTCCATCTCCATGATCCGTCCCCCTCATAAATGTGCCTAGTTACAGATTATGAGGGAGGTATGGGGTGGTGAGTTGTTTCAAAAATTTTAAAGGCTTATCTTATTTTCAACTTATGATGTAAATATCGAGTTTAAGAGGAGATCACTTGGTGTATTTTTTCTGTTGCTTAAGGCTTAATTGAAATAGGGGAATGTGAACCTGACAAAAAAGAAGAAGAGAACGATGATCCGTTTGCTGAATCTAACTTAACGGATGCCGATTTATTAGACTAATGGATTTTGAGCAACAGACTATAAATAAAAAAAAGACCAGGATTACTCCCGGCAATGGTGTGTATTTGGATGAGATATTATACCATAGGGGGAGAATGAATGAGTAGCCAATTATCCTTCTTTCCGGACGTTGATGAAAAGCAAATTCGTTCTATCGTTGTGAAAGAACTTAAATTATTTAGGGCCTTGAAAATACAGCAATAAAACAAACAAGAGCTTAATGAGAAAGGGATAATAATAAATATCTTTCCTAAGCTTTATGATAACGATCGTGAAAAAGAAATGAAGGTCTTTCATATGGAAAGGGCATTGGATAACCTGGACAGTATTGAAAGGCAAATAATAGAGAAAAAATATCTTGACGTTGAAAAGCGGATGACATTAACATTTACTTGGATTTATGTTTGCAAAAAACGACTTATTATGAAAAAAAGAAACAGGCCATCTTTATGATTGCTCATTGCTTAAATATCATTTAGTTTATTTTCTATGTTTTTGAAACCCATTAGGCATATCCTGTGAAGGGGGACTTTAAAGAATATTATCTTTTGTGCCGCTCAAAAACTCCTTATAGTGGATATATTTTTATATTTAGTAATAAAATGGTATATTATTATTTTAAAAAATATATTATAACTTGAGGTGTTTAGTATGACCAAATACATAATACAAATATTATTATCTGTAATATTTCTTGCAATTTCTTCAATTGCTTCATGGTATGAAGGAAGTGAAATCCTAGAAGATCATTGGGAATGGGAGAATACAGCACACTTTTCTCACATGTTTAATGGTGAAGTAACAAGCACAAATGATATTTCTCAATTAGATTATTTTGTTTATTCTGCTAAGATAAAGCCTACTTTTCCTTTTATAATGATAATCAGTTTGTTATATTTAATAATTTTAATAGGTAAAATTGTATTGAGAAACTATAAGCATGGTTTTAATATATTTCTAACTATCCTAGGATGTTTGCTATTATTACCGTGCCTATTTTTATTTAATTCTCCTACAACAGGTGGTAAGGTCTTTACTTTGACTTTCGGACTAACCGGCTTAATGTGCTTACTGTTTTCATTAGGCTTTTATTTAAAAAAATTGAAGGATTAATTTTTTTAAATAACTGCGCCTTAGCTAAAATGGCTAAGGCGCAGTTTTTGTATTTAGTTGTAATTTATATATCCGCCTATAATTTTTACTGAGCCGGACCCTTCATTTACAAATGCAATTTTGTATGAAGATCCTCTTTTTAACCAATTGAGATCAGCACTTTGCCAACCAGCAAGTCCAGCTCCTTCAAAAGTTACTTTGCCTTTGTAAGTACTGCCAAGATATGCTTTGACTGACATTTTCTTAGGGCGATTTCCCAACTCAAAGTCTACATGATGTGGATTATAAAAAGAAGTACCCTTATTGATATAAACATAATTTGAAAATTCAGTTTTATTATCAATGTTTGTAGAAGCACGTGCTAATATCGGTGGAGTTGAATCCGATTTAACCGTTTCAGATTTGAAAACTTCGTCATTTTCATCATAATAAGTAACTTGTACCTCGTTACTTTCTGTTTCTTCAGCACTTGCAAAACCTGAATTTAAACCAAAAATACTAAAAGCCATCATAGAAATAAATAACAATTTTTTAAACATAAATATCACTATTTAGTAATATATTAGTAATTTTACAGTTTTATATAATTTTTTCAATATAATACCTAGAAGTAGTTTTATTGGGAATTTTGGGAATCTTTACTTTTTAAGTTTGGTATGGAAATAATCTTATAAGAGTCTGAAAAGACGGCGGAAATCAAATTTTTCAGGAGATTTTAGTGCAAAGCGAAAAAATTATAGACAAAAACTGAACAAAACATGGAGAAATGGCCTACCAATTTTGGGGCTTTTTTTTTTTTTTTATTTTTGTAAGATTATCTCAGGTAATAAATTCCTGGGAAACGCACATATCCCATATCAAAGTGCATTACTCGAGTAGTCAAACAGGAACAACATTCTCCAGTACATCTTCCGTATGGGTGAAGGTTCATTTGATTACCTCAATATTTCGGAAGTAACGATTACCGATTCTCTAGCGCGTTTATTTATCATCCAGCCTATTGCGGGAGAGAATCGAATCAATGGATATATAGGCGAAATAAATAAACCCGTACACAAACCTGTCACCATGACTTCCGGATATAAATTGTCGTATGACGAAATGTTCATCAATCAGAACCATGTTGTGGAATTGACTTCATCGAGGGACGTGATGCCTGCCCAGTATCCGTTGCGTGACGGAATCATAGAAGGGCAAAAACTTACATTGTTTTATTCCGCCCAACATTCGGTCCAGGTTAACTGGACCACACGTCTACGAACAAAAGATGAGAAAAATCTACTCTTAAATAAGGACCGCCGTTACCTTCATTTGATTTGGATGAAGAATAGCTGGTACGAATTGTAAAGAGAGGGACAGGTTTTGAGATTTGTAGATAAGAGTTTTGTTGTGACGAAGGAAATTCAATTAACGATTCGTGCTGTAACGGAAGAAGTGGAAGAGATTATCGAGAACAAAACCAATAGAATGGTCGTTTGTAAAGTCGTGTTTAAAGATATGGAGGAGCAACCGGTAGTTAGTGAGTTGCACATCATTGAACATGAATATTACGATTTGCTGATGAGTACCGATGACATGTTTACAGTGGGGAAGTCATTAAATGAATATCGTCTAATTGATCTGTTTAAAGTGATCGATAAAATGCGAGAAGATCGAGAGAAGGCCACTGAGGAGGTATTGTAAAAAAAGCGAATTTAAAAATGGGAGGTGTAAAGGTGAATGTTTCATGGGGTTTATTAATCACACTCATAGGTTCATTGTGTACGGCAACAGGAGTTGTTCTGGGCTTGTTAACATTTATCCGAAATAGAAAAAATGAAATCAAAAGCAATGTCAAAAATGATGCTACAGACTCAGCTATCATCAGTACAAAGTTAGACAATATTGGTCAATCATTGGATTCCATTCGAATTGATCTTAAAACTAGTGATCAAAGTTGGACTACTTTGTCAGGTACAGTCATTCGAATAGATGAAAGTACCAAACAGGCGCATAAACGCATTGATAAAATTGAACATAAAGGAGAGGACTGAATTGGTTAAAACAAAACAATATATAGCTATGATAGGCGGTGCACTTGGTGCACTGCTTTTATTTTTTCAATCTCTGGGTTTTCAGGTTGATTGGTTCAATGAAAATACCATCAATTCGTTTATTAATTTCCTAACAGCCTTAGTTCCACTGAGTTTTGCTTTATACGGAGTATATAAGAATCAATATCTCTTAACCAAGAAAGCTAAGAAACAAGAAGTAGTTTTGAAAGAAGAAGGATTAAAGTAGCTGCCTAACGGTCACTTTTTATTTTGCATGATAAGGAGAGATGGTAAATGACTGTATCATTACAAACATTGTTGGATAGATCAATGGAAAAAATGGGTTCAGGTATAAATTCAATTGTTGAGGCATCGGCATTAGAGATGATTAAACGTGCGTATAACGAAGGGATTTACGTCCAAATAAGCGCAGGTTACCGCTCAATGGAAGAACAAGCTGCCCTATACGGTCAAAGCCGTTTTTATAGTTACAAAGGAAAGGGTTATAGCAATCTAGCTAAGCCAAAAGTGACAAATGCTAAGCCAGGACAATCATTTCACAACTTTGGACTGGCTGTTGATTATTTCCTTGTAACCGAAGATGGAAAAACAGCATTATGGACGGTGAATACAAAATGGAAACGTGTAGCTGCCATCGGTAAAGAACTAGGGTTTAAATGGGGTGGAGACTGGTCAGGTTTTAAAGATTATCCTCACTTGGAGATGACAGGTGGCTTATCCTATTCACAGTTGCAAGCTGGTACAAAACCTACTCTTACCCTGAAATTCAAACCGGATTTTGATGCAGTTGTAACGGATTCACCTAAAAAAGAGGTAGCTCCCAAGGTTACTAAGTTCCCATCCAAGAACAAAGAGGATAACGTGGCCGTTTCCATTCAAAAAACATTGAATAACAGATATGGATGTAATCTCATTGAGGACGGTATTCCTGGACCTAAAACAAAGTCAGCCCTTATAAAAGCTTTACAATTAGAACTTAAGGAAAATGGGGACCTAAAACTAGAGCTGCCATTGTCACGGTTAAAAAAGGTGCAAAAGGCAATCTTACATGGATTCTACAGGCAGCACTTTATTTGGAAGGATTTAACCTTGGATCACTTGATTCAGACTTCGGAAAAAATACTGAATCAATATTATCTAAATTCCAGAAAGCTAAAAAGATTACTGTAGACAAGAAGGCAGGCAAGGCTACTTTCACTGAATTGTTTGCTGCGTAATCAAAAACCCTTACTCGATTTGAGTAGGGACTATTTTTGTTTTAGGCTCTGTTAAAAGTGTTGTTGATTAACTAACTTGAGAATGTCTTTTGTTGCGTATAAGACACAAACTGTGAAATAAAATAGACAGAAAGAAAGAGTATCATATCACTCTTCCTTTCTGTCTACTTTACACTTATCTAACCATAATGAAATGTTTCTGAACATTCACAGTTAACCTCCATAAACCCTTTAATGATAAGGTGTTAAGAAACTAAGGTTTTATAAGACAACCTTAGCACCTTAGCGTATTTTTTCCGCATTTTGATACAGGAACTCCAAATCCACAAAATGTAAGCTAGACCCCTTGTTAAAGTATATTTAGTTATTTCAAAGACGAGACCTGTACCTGAATGGGAAAATAGTCACTAAAAAAGATAGGTAAAAAGTACTGAATATCCATATTTTTTACTTTTTTGATATAGTGTATGGTATATTACTTTTTGTTCTAAAAAATGATAATTTTGGATATTTTCATTTTCTGAAACAAAATAATTGAGAGGGTGTATGAAGTGAAGATCTTAAGTAAAGTGAAAAGTTTGGCTTTAGCAACTGCGTTATTAGGTGGGGTAAGCTTTTTTCCCGGGATGGCAGGTGCTGAAAATTTGGGATGGTCACAAGATGAAGGCTATGCTGACCCCACAATTTCTCATGATGGAGACTCTGCTTTTGCAGACAGCGGATTTACAGTTTATGCAGCAGCAAGTAAGCCTCAAAGCCATACTGCTAAAGTAATTGTTACAGAACCAGTTGGAACTATTTCTTATATTCACGCTGTAACGAAGTGGAAAGATAAATACCACTATACACGCGCTAGATGGGAAATAGGTGATACAATTAAAGGTGATAGTAATAGACAATGGGGCACTAATCAGTCTACGGCTAACTCAGGAAAGCATAGTGATGAGCTTAGTAGGTATATCGCTCATTCATACTGGGGAAGCTAACCAAATTTTTTACAACTACAGAAGCAGAGAGAACACTGCTTCTGTAGTTATAAATAGATTGGAAGATAATGAATGCATAAGTTTATAAAAAGAACAACTATAGAAGATATAATATTGATATTATTTATAGCTATTTTTGCAATAGTTTTTTTGGGGTTATTAAACTACAGTCAAAATAAAAATGAACTAGATTTACTTTCTAACGATTTATATAGTAAGGATAGTATTAAATTCTATCTTGATAACGATAAGCCAATCGATTTTGAAGGCTTTGAAACGAAGTATGAATTTGACAGTAACTATATTATTTTTAAGGAAAATATAGATAATAATATAAACGCTATTTATGTTAATGGTGAAAATACCGCAATACCTATTAAAAGCGGTAGGTTTTTTCAAAAAAGTGATTTCTATAAAGGAAAACATGTTGCATTAATAGGGCGGGATTTTAGAGATGTAGAATCTATAGGGAATAAAAGATATATACAATACGGGCCTGAAAAATTTGAAGTGATAGGCGTTCTAGGTGGAAGCATAAAATCGAAGATTGACAATAAAGCCTTTATAAATATAGACGCCGTATATGAGTTAGGGCAAAAATACAACAATGGGGCTTATATCTTAGATGGACACAATAAGACCAAACCAATCTTTGAATCGTTAGAGGCCTTCCATAAAGATGATGCAGAATTTAAGAAAATAGAGGCTGATGGAAAAGGATTAAGTAGATTGGTTACAGTGAAAAATAACCATTTACTAATTATTCTTTCTCTTGTAATCTTGTCAGTAAACTTAATGGTTCTTAGTTTTTGGCTTTATAAAAAAAGAGTATTAATTGCCGTCTATCAGCTTATAGGCCACCCAGCCTGGATAATATTCAGTTTGAATGTAGTAAAGTTCATCTTTATATCATTTATTTCTCTACTAATAGGCATGTCTGCTTTCTTCCTGATTAGTGGACACTTCATGGATTTTAATGCTGCCAATTTAAGGCTAACTTCGTATACTTTAGTGATTTTTTATCTATATAATTTTATAATCTTCCTAATTTCTACTAACGCCTTCTCAATTAAAAAATGTATAAAGGTGTTGAAATAATGAATGAGACAAATCTTGTTAGAAGCTAAAGAAAGCTTAATGAAGAGGAAATTATTTTCCTCCCTACTCTTTATAATAACGACCTGCTTATTAATTCTATTATCCACGCTATATTTAAATTGGTTTAATGTTGATACAAAAACAAAAAGTTATTACGCACAATATCAAGGTGAGAACATTTATCAAATTTCTGATGAATTAATAAATGATAGAGAAAAGCAATTTTTCTCTGATTCCTCTGAGCTAGAGGTTATAAAGAAGTTTTATAGCTACTTAAATCAACAAAATAGAGATTTTACATATATATATACTAATAACCAATCAATAGGTGTACACAATTTCAAAGGCTCAGAAAAATTCATATATGGGTATGAAACAAACTCTTTACAACCGGATTTTGAGAAAAATGGGTTAACATTCAAAGTTGCAAAAGCTATACAAATTAACGAAAATGTGCTGTATAAATTTGATTTGCCTCTTTTTACAGGTAGGGGTTTCAAAAAGGCAGATTTCATAGATCAAAATAATAATGAAATACCGATTATCTTAGGAGCTGAATATGCCTCGCTCTATAAAGAGGGAGATATATTTAACGTTGATTACCTGAATAAACCATTCAAGGTAAAAGTAATTGGAATATTGAAGTCAAACGTGAATTTGCCGGTAAGAGATGACCTTGAGTTTTATTTAGATAGATACATAATTATGCCGAATATTATAATGGGAAGTCCAAGCGATGCGGAATCCTTGGCATTCCAGCAAAAGTCTTATTTAAGTGCAATTAACGGTCAAGTATTCTCGGAACTTGATAAGTTGCAAGTAAGAAAAGCTCTTGAAGGTATATCAAAAAAAACTGGATTCTATGATTATCAGCTTATCGGAGCAAATGAAAATAATATTGATTTTATGCTTTCGATGCTTTCGGTTAATAAAAAAATACTAACAGCTTTTGCTTTACTTCTTTTAATCTTTTCTGTAATTAGCATCGCTCTTTCATTAACTGTTAAATGGAATGTAAATATGAAAAAATATGCCATTCACCTGATTTCAGGTGCTACTATTAATAAACTTATGATTTATATATTCTTTGAATTATTAATTGTCATGTCTATATCCCTAATATCAGTCTTTATTTATATGAGAACGATTGGCTTAATTTCGTATACTTACTATGTTCCAATGATTATTGTGGTACTAATTATTATTCTAATGGGTATGATCCCTCTATATATGAAATTAAAGAAACTGAATATATCTGAAATGCTAAAAAGAAGGGTGTAATGAATTGATACTTTTAAACGATGTTAAAAAGTCATATAGAACTGGTAAGGAGAAGCATGGTGTACTAAATGGAGTAACTCTTACTATTAAAGAAGGTGAAATGGTCGCAGTTATGGGAAGAAGCGGAGTAGGTAAATCAACATTGTTATACATTCTTGCAGGCCTTGAAAAACCATCGGATGGTTCATTCGTTTTTAATGATTTAAATATCGGAAATTTATCAAGTAGTGAAGCGGCCAATTGGAGAAAGAGGCATGTTGGATTTGTATTGCAAAATCATGCATTAATAGAAGAAAAAACTGTTTTTGAGAATATGGCTTTACCTTTGAGATATTCTAGTAAATCTAAGATTGAAATTGTAGAACGTGTCGCTTATTTATTAAAAGAGTTAGGGTTAGAGAATCAGGGTGATAAATATCCTCGTCAACTTTCTGGAGGTCAATCACAACGAGTTGCAATTGGTAGAGCTTTAGCCAATAATCCCGATTTGATTTTAGCAGATGAACCTACAGGGTCCTTGGATGAGGAAACGGAGGCGACAATTCTAAATATCTTTAAGAAAGTCAATAAACAGGGGAAAACTTTCATTTTAGTGACACATGATGAAAGTGTAGCAAAAGTTTGCGATAGGACTGTGAAAATGAAAGATGGGCTAATAATAGAAATCTAGGTTTATTCTTGACTACAGTGTTCCATACAACTTGTCTCAAAAATCTTATCGTTGCTAAGTCAGTAATTTTTACTTTTAAGAATAGATTAACGTTGTAAATCCGCATTTCCTGATGCTACCCCAAGTAAGAGTCTAAAACAAAAGCTGAATAATTTCCGAAACCAGAATTAGAAAAATATGCAATGCACATAAAAAAAGAAAAAGGTGACGTCACCCATCTTTAAACATGATTTCACCTTTTTCTTTGATTTTTTTCAAATCAATGTCCATTAAAATTTGTTCTTTATTCTTTGTAACGATCATCTCTTCCATACCACAGGCTACTTTCTCGGCTTGATTCGCACCGACAATATCAAAATATTTCTCAAAATCTCTCCTAAATTGAATCAATCTTCATGTTCGCTCTTTTCGTTCTTTTTATTTCAACCTGCTGTTTTCTCGCTTTAATCTGTTCCATCTTTTCCTCTAACTTTCTTAAATATTCCTTGAGACGACAAAGAAAAATATTTCGGTTACTAGATTCTTCATAAAGGGAAAGTAATTATAATGTACTTAATTTTTTCTTCACTTCAATTCTCAGAAAGTGATATTGCAACTCACGAGATTATAGGGGAAAAGGATTTGCACCTACTTATGCAAAAATATTTATAGATCACTGGCTCGAAAAGGATATAATGCCACGCTGGGATTGTCACATATTAAATAAGCCTCTATAAAACTGGCTGGAAAATTAGGATTTGGAGATCCTGTAATATATTCAATACATATTATTAAATGTTGCTTTTAGTTTTTCATACCAATCAGGTAAGTCCGTTGTGCTTAGTGTGCGTTCTGAGAGACGTTCATCCTTTTGAGACCCTTTTCAGTTTTTGTATTTGGCTGTGCTCGTAAAAGTTTTTGCTTACGCATCCATTGGTTACTATCAATGAGGTTATTAACAATTATTAAGACTCCTTTGATGGCGCTAAGCACGCCGAAAGTATGCATCAAATGAACATTTTCTCTTGTTAAGGACAGTCAACTGTAATTATTTAATCAGTTTTATTATCTGCTTTTGTTTGTACATATCTTTTAATTACTTTTTCAAAGGCTTTTTTAATTTCCTCGATTGTATAACCAGGCTCGAATTAATCCTTTAGTTGTTTGTTCTTGAGGGCTTGCTTTGCATGTAGTACAGCCCGTAAATCTGTAACAAAAGTTTGAATAAACGGTCTAAAGGGTTGCGTATAAAGACTGTTGATTTGTGTTATATTTTAATTATTATTATCATTCAATCGTGGAGGTTAAAATGAAAGTCAGTTATAACAGGCTATGGAAGCTACTAATAGATAGAGGTATGAAAAAAAGCCAACTTCGTGAAGCAGTCGGTGCAAGTAAAAGCACCTTTGCAAAACTTGGGAAAAATGAAAATGTTACGCTTCCCGTCTTACTTGGCATATGTCAAGTTCTTGAATGCGACTTTGGCGATATTATGGAAGCTATCTCCGATAACAAGGAAGGAAAAACGCAAGTATGAATGAACATATTTTAATTGTTGACGATGAAAAAGAGATTGCCGATTTGCTTGAGGTTTATCTTAAAAATGATGGATATACGGTATATAAATTTTACAATGGTATGGATGCTCTAAAATGTATTGAGTCCACCAAACTGGATATGGCTATTTTAGATGTTATGCTTCCTGATATTGAAGGGTTTCAAATCTGCCAGAAAATCCGGGAAAAGTACTTCTACCCCATTATTATGCTTACGGCAAAGGTTGAGGATGGCGATAAAATAATGGGACTTACTATTGGGGCTGACGACTACATAACAAAACCATTTAACCCGTTAGAAGTAGTAGCAAGAGTTAAGACCCAACTAAGACGCTATACGATGTATAACAATACATCCGAGAACGAAACAGTTATCGTTAACGAATATGAAATAAAGGGATTACTAATTAATAGAGAAACTCACAAATGCTGTTTGTTTGGAAAGGAAATTTCATTAACGCCCAAAGAGTTCTCTGTCCTTTGGTATTTATGTGAACATCAAGGTAAGGTAGTTTCTTCTGAGGAATTATTTGAAGCTGTTTGGGGCGAAAAATATCTTGATAATAATAATACCGTTATGGCTCATATCGGAAGATTGCGTGAAAAGCTGAACGAGCCTGCCAAAAAGCCAAAGTTCATTAAAACAGTATGGGGGGTCGGATATACAATTGAAAAATAAAAAGATTGATTATAATAGAGAATATAAAGAGCTACGAAATAAGCTGTTTTCCAGAGCAGCCATTATGGTTTTCACTGGCGCTGTTATTATCTATTTAATCTTTGGTTTTGTGCTAAAAGGGCGTTTGGCAAATGGTTTAGTTTGGTTTCTTAATAGTGTGCTAAAAATAGATTACGATGTTTCGTTGAATTTATATCAGCAGATATTTCGGAATAATGCAGATTTAATTACCTTAGCAGCGTGCATCGTTGTGTTTTTTATCCTTTTACGATTTTATCTTAATCAATTTACCAAGTATTTTATTGAGGTCAATCGTGGTATTGATGCGTTAATCAGAGAGGATACTGGAGAGGTTATACTATCCCCAGAATTATCTGCTACTGAAAAAAAGATAAATCAGATTAAGCATACTCTTGATAAGCGGAAAATGGACACCCAGCTCGCTGAACAACGCAAAAATGACCTCATCGTTTATCTTGCTCATGATTTGAAAACACCACTCACATCTGTAATAGGGTATCTCACTCTACTCAGAGATGAAAACCAAATTTCTGAAGAACTACGAGAAAAATATCTATCAATTTCATTGGATAAGGCAGAGCGTCTTGAAGATTTGATAAATGAGTTCTTTGAAATCACCAGGTTTAATCTTTCAAATATTACGCTTGAATACAGCAAAGTTAATTTAACACGAATGCTTGAACAATTAGTGTTTGAATTCCAGACGATGTTCGCAACGAAAAATTTGAAATGTACTTTGCATACAGTACCGGATATAATGCTAAAATGTGATGTGGATAAAGTACAACGTGTCTTTGATAATCTTTTACGTAATGCTGTTAATTACAGCTATGAGGACACTACGATCGAAGTATCCGCCGAACAGGATGACAGTCAAATAATATTAAAGTTCACTAACCGTGGGAATACAATACCAGAAGAAAAACTTGGACGAATATTTGAGCAATTCTACCGTCTAGATACTGCCCGTAGTTCAAGCAGCGGCGGAGCTGGGGTGGGACTTGCTATCGCAAAGGAGATTGTCGAACTTCATCAAGGCACAATTTTGGCATACAGCAAGAACGAATTGACCTGTTTTGAAGTGACACTTCCTCTTTCGTAGGAAAATTGTAAGAAATTCAATATAAAAATAATATAAAGTCGTTGGAGTAAACAAATAAACGGCACTCTTGTTATGGATACAATTATCGTATCAAAACAAGAGTGCTTTTTTGTTTTGAATGGAGTCAGACAAAGGAGTGAATGCAGTGTCACGGAGAAGAGTAACGCAGATATTTCCGTTTCTGCTTCCTTTACGCAAATGGCAAAGGAGGCAACTTTTCTATATAAAGATGCGTTTAGACGGCAATAAATATGCAAAGGAAATCGCCGTAGTTGATTTGCCCTATGAGGTGTTTTCAACATCATCATTGATGCTGAATAAAAACAGCGGATTTGATATGAAGTACCAAGTAAACAAAGTACACAATTTGAAACTTGCCGCAAAACCGCTCGACAAGTTCATTATAAAACGAAATGAAACTTTTTCTTTCTGGCAACTTGTACGGTATGCTGACCGCTTTCAACCATACAAAGACGGCTTAAATCTAGTCGATGGGAAAATTGTAGGCTCATACGGTGGAGGTATTTGTCAGCTCAGTAATATGCTGTTCTGGATGTTCCTTCATACGCCGCTAACGCTTGTAGAGCGACACGGACACGCTGTTGAATCCTTTCCATCGACAGATAGTTTCCCCCATGGAACTGATGCAACTATCAATGAAGGTTGGTTAGATTTGAAAGTAAGAAATGAAACAGATATTACGTTTCAGATCAACATCTCATTTGACGGAGAATTTATGTACGGTCACATTCGTTCTGACAAGGAGCAGACCTATAAATATAAGATTTTTAATCAATCTGTTTCATATTACAAAGTTGGTAGCCGAGTGTTTCAAAAGGCTTCTGTTGATTGCATTAGAACAAATATTTTAAAAGGGCAAAACGAACAAGTTTTTCTATATAACAATACTTGTGAAATAGGTTACGAGCTACCTGATGACATTGAAATCGTAAAACATGGAGGAAATAAAAATGAAACCTAATATTGCAGTGATTTTCGGAGGTAATTCTTCGGAGTATCCCGTATCGTTACAGTGTGCATTCTCAATTTTGAAAAACTTAGATGTAAGGAAATATACAATTATTCCAATTGGTATTACAAGGCAAGGTGACTGGTATCGTTATGACGGAAAATTCGATCATATTCTTAACGACTCGTGGATAGATGACACCGTTAACCTTACCCCTATTATCATTTCTCAAAATTGCTCAGTGGGTGGTATTGTTGAGCTTTCTGAGGAAGGCATCAATGTTACTAAACTTGATTTTGCTTTTCCCCTATTGCACGGAAAAAATGGTGAAGATGGTACAGTTCAGGGGTTGTTTGAATTAGCAGGAATACAGGTTATTGGTTGTGATACCCTTTCTTCGGCTTTATGTATGGATAAGGATAGAGCGCATAAACTTGTTCAAGCCGCAGGGATTGCCGCGCCAAAAGCAATAACACTGCGAAAGTCCACAATGAAGGAAGCACTTAGCTTGTCAAAAGATTTAGTGTATCCGTTGTTTGTAAAGCCCGTCCGAGCAGGCTCATCTTTTGGAATTACAAAGATTTACGAACAATCCGAATTGCAGGCAGCGGTTGATTTGGCATTTGAACATGATTGTGAGGTTATTATCGAGGAAGCTATTGACGGATTTGAAGTTGGTTGTGCAGTTTTGGGAATAGATGACTTGCTTGTAGGCAGAGTAGACGAAATTGAATTATCTAACGGTTTCTTTGATTACACAGAGAAATATAGCCTGAAAACCTCAAAAATTCATATGCCAGCACGAATTGATGATATTTGCGAACAGAGAATACAGGAAACTGCAAAAACTATCTATCAAATACTTGGCTGTTCAGGTTTTGCAAGAGTGGATATGTTTTTGACACCATCGGGAGAGATAGTGTTTAACGAGGTCAATACTATCCCTGGCTTCACTTCTCATAGTCGTTATCCCAATATGATGAAAGGTATCGGTATGTCCTATGCAGAAATTTTGGACAAGCTGATTGGTTTATACACAGGAAATGAAAACTATCATTCTAAACAAATCACAGATTTATACAGGTAACTTAATCCTCGTGAATGCCCATTATCCCGTTCACTCTCATAGCATAGAAGGATTTTCAATCGTTGATGCAAAGTATCCTGATGTACGTATGAAGCGTAATGCTGTAAATGCATTGCAGTGCATTTTTGACAAAATCGGCTGTACGGATCAAATTGTTGCAGTTAGTGGACACCGATCGCTAGCTGAACAAGTAGAAATATATAATGGCTCAATGCGTGACAATGGTCGAAGCTTTACTGAAAAGTATGTTGCTTTGCCAAATCACAGTGAGCATCATACAGGGCTTGCAATTGACTTGGGATTAAAACAAGAGGTTATAGATTTCATTCGACCAGAGTTTCCGTATGATGGCATCTGCAATGAATTTCGCAAAATAGCACCTTATTACGGCTTTGTTGAGCGTTATCAATCAGACAAAGAAGGTATAACAGGGATTGCTCACGAACCATGGCATTTCCGCTATGTTGGGCACCCTCATTCAGAAGTGATGGATAAAGAACATCTGTCGTTTGAGGAGTACATTGATTATATAAGGAACTTCACTTATAACAAAGAACATCATCGTATGTCGGACAATGACGGAAAAGAAATTGAAATATTCTTTGTTCCTTGCCATAAAGAAAGAGTGGAAATAACTATACCTGAGCATTCAATTTATCAAGTATCCGGCAATAATGTAGACGGTTTTATTGTGACTATTTGGAGGTGGAAAAATGAACAGGAATAGAACGTATGCAGGCATTGACTATTTTAGGTTTACTGCTGCATTACTGGTTATTGCAGTCCATACATCTCCATTATCCTTATACAGCCAAACAGGCGATTTCATCTTAACTCGGATTATTGCACGAATTGCCGTACCTTTCTTTTTTATGACAACAGGTTTTTTCCTGATTTTAAGGTACAATTACAATTCCGATAAATTGAAAAACTTTATCAAAAAGACGTCCATTATATATGGTATTTCCATATTGCTGTACATTCCATTAAACATTTATAATGGCTATTTTTCGATGGACAATCTACTTCCCAATATCATTAAAGATATCATTTTTGATGGTACTATATACCATTTATGGTATCTACCTGCATCTATCATTGGTGCTGCAATTGCGTGGTATCTTTTGAAAAGGGTTGGGGTCAGTTTTGCACTGATCGTTACCGGCATTCTCTATGTAGTGGGGATGCTTGGCGATAGCTATTACGGATTTGCAGAAAAAATACCGTTTCTTAAAAAGATGTTCGAGTTGATTTTTGAGGTATCTGATTACACGAGAAATGGACTTTTCTTTGCCCCACTATTTTTTGTCCTTGGTGGCATTATTGCGGATAAAGCAATAAAAGTTACCCTAAAAAAAAGTGTTGTTGGATTTGTAATATCTTTCGCACTTATGTTTGGCGAGGGGATGGCACTTCATCATTGGGGAGTACAACGACACGACAGTATGTATATTATGCTTCTGCCATGTATGTTCTTTTTATTTAATGCCCTTACATATTGGAAGGGACAAAGAATTAAGGCACTCAGCTCGTTAACCTTAATTGTTTATATTATTCATCCAATGATGATTGTAATAGTACGAATGCTTGCCACAATCCTGGGTATGCTGTCGCTTTTGGTAGAAAATAGTCTTATTCACTATGTTGTTGTATCTGTCTTTTCTGTCGCTGCATCTATTGTTATTTTGCGTCTTTATAGTCGCCTAAAATCGCGTCGCAGTAAAAAGGTACAAAACAGTATGGATAGATCGTGGATTGAGGTTGATTTGAACAATCTTGAGCATAATGTACGAATCTTACAGGAATCCATGCCAAAAGACTGCGAACTGATGGCTGTCGTAAAGGCAGACGCATATGGGCATAGTGCCTTTGAAGTTTCGACATTCATAAATCAAATAGGTGTAAAAGCCTTTGCCGTAGCAACCATAGATGAAGGTATTAAATTGCGTAAATATGGTGTTAAAGGTGAAATACTGATTTTGGGCTATACCTGTCCTACCAGAGCGAAAGAACTTCATAAATACAACCTTATACAAAGCCTTATTGATTATGATTATGCGGTTTCTTTAAGTCACCAAGGTTACAAACTCAAATCACATATTAAGATTGATACTGGTATGAAACGCCTTGGGTTTGATGTTGATGATATATCAAAGATTATAGAGATTTTTAAAACAAAGCAATTAGGTGTTTGTGGAATTTATACGCATTTATGTGTTTCAGATAGTCTTTTACCTAAGGATGTGGAATTTACACAGATTCAAATAAGCCGTTTTTATAGTTTGATAGATATGTTGTTGGAAAACGGGGTTAACCCTGATAAAGTGCATATACAGAGCAGCTACGGATTACTGAATTATCCAGAACTCCAATGTGATTATGTAAGAGCTGGTATAGCTTTATATGGAGTTCTTAGTTCTCCAACTGACAAAACCAAATTAAAGTTAGACTTAAAGCCAGTTTTATCACTGAAATCCAAGATTATTCTTATCCGAGCGATAAAGGAAGGCGAGACGGTTGGTTATGGAAGAACATTTGCTGCAAGCAGAAATAGTTTAATTGCAATATTGCCCATTGGTTATGCTGATGGAGTACCAAGAAATTTATCTTGTGGGAAGGGTAATGTACTAATACATGGATATCAAGTACCAATAGTCGGGAGAGTTTGTATGGATCACCTTGCAATTGATGTTACGGATATACCTCATGTGGCAGTTGACGATATTGCTACCATAATTGGGAGAGATGGTGAAAAAGAACTAACTGCACCAGAGGTTGCCGACAAATCAGGCAGCATATCGAATGAGCTGCTGAGCAGACTGGGAACAAGATTGATGAGGATGACAAAATAATTTGGATATCCCCTATCCGTTATTTTAACTATTTTAACATTTTTTATTAATGGAACTTTAGGATACATTCCTAAAGTTCCAACTTTTTTTAAATAGAAAAAAGCCTACTATTATCTGTACTGTTTGGTGATTGTAGTAAAAATTAAAATGAATATTCTTATATTATAGTTTCCGATGAGATAAAAGTTTTATGCAAATATAATAAATTAGTAAAGAAAAAAGCTCTAGGGCACTTATTTACTGTCCTAGAGTTATTTTTATAAAGCCAAAAAAAAGATTGAATACAAAGGGACTGCAACCAATGGTTTTAGCAATTAATATTTCTTGTGCCTTATTGGGATAGTTACGAAATTTATATGCCTTATTTACTAACACAGGTTGCACCTCACTTTTTAATAGGATACCTAAAGTATACAAAAAAAATGAAGGCTTATGCCTACCGACATTCATCTCCCACCTAAAATGGGTGTTTCACACCTTCACATTTTTGAGGAGGGATGCAGGACACGGTGGATCAGATCCAGGTGGGATTGGAAATGGTCTGCAAGAAAAGAACCTTACGTTAAAAATAGCTACAAATATAAAGAGTTTGGTAGAAGATTATAAAGAGTAACAGTTAAAATGAGCCGGGCTGGTGACACCTATCCATCCTTATCTACACGTACTAAAGCTGCTAATGAATGGGCAGCAGACATTTTCTTATCCATCCACATTAACGCTGGTGGTGGTACAGGTTACGAAGATTATATTTACACTTGCAAGTGCTAAGGCAAAAGAATATCAATCTACTATCCATGCAAAAATCATGATGCTAATTGAAATCAAGGATCGGGGTAAAAAATTAGCCAACATTCAAGTGCTTCGAACTAGCACCATGCCTACGGTTTTAACTAGATGTGGATTTTATTGATAATGCCGTGGATACAGCTAAATTAAAAACAAGTGTTTTTATTGAAAACTTGACAAAAGGTCATGTGAACGGTGATACCTTATACTCGATTGCTAAAAGGTATGGAACAACTGTGGACAATCTGAAATCATTAAATCCTAAAGTGGCTCCTAGTTCTCTTCAAATTGGCTACAAGCTTGTTGTAACTTTATTAAAAGCTACTTATCTCACAGTTGTGAAAGGCGACACAGTATCTACTCTTGGTAAAAAATACGGGAGCACAATTATATAGGTAAAGGACTGGAATAAACTTGAAAGTAGCTATAAATCATGGTTGGGCAAAAGCTGCGCGTAAAATAATTTGATAACCAAAAGGCCCTTCTCATTGAGAAGGGCCTTTTGGTTATTTAAACTATTATTGGAGTTATCAACTGCATAACAAGTATTATAAAAAAAAGTATAGATAAGATTAAATAATATATCTTATTGGGTTTATTAATTATAAATCTAATAGTTATTTTGCAAATAATTATTACTAACAAAATTTGCAATGCCAGATTAATAACAGAAAGAGAAGGACTAACTATTGTACATAGGAAGCTTAGAATACAAAGGGAAATTATAATTTTTTCCAATTTAATTAAATTGTTTTTCGTAAAAAATTTGTTCCTATTTGTTTTGAACAATAAAAATAATATCACGACAAATGAAAATATGCCTATACTTATAAGAATAATTTTTTGTCCTAAAATCATATTTATAAATCCTTTCTACTTTCGCTTACCAATTGTCTTGAAATCTTTAATGTAGCTATCACTGTCGACTCCTAAAAATATAACCAAATATTCTCCTTCTTGAATAAGAATATATTCGATTTCTTCTTTTGTAGTTTCAGAAGGATCAAGAGTATATTGTTTGTTTAATTCTTTTAAACTTAGAAAATCACTTTTTTCTTGATCTGTAAATAAATTGTGTAGAATTTCAACATTATCAATGATTTAACACTTATGATATAAATCAAGTTCCTTTGGATCAACTAGATCTCTTTTATCTTGTGATTTAGAAAGATATTCATTTATTAGAACATCTTCTACATCAGATTTGCTTGTATCTCTGTTACAGCGGTATAAGTTAAACCAGCAATAACTACAGCAATCCTACAAGTGAGTAAGTCTTCCCTAATACTACACAGAGAGGAATAAACCACACAAGTGAGGCTTCAAATTCATTTGAGTTAACATTTATGCCTCTACAGTCTCTGTATCAATAAATGTTGCTATGAATTCTTTATCTGCAGCTTCTTCAACTATGACATTATACGTTTTTTTACAATCTCTCCAGTTTCATTTGGTTCACTTGAAACAATAGTAAATATATTTTAGATTATGGGAGAATAGTAATTCGAATTAATTACTCTTACTCATTTTGTGTATGGCTTTAAAAAAACAATTGAATAAATACAATATTAGTGGCTACATTAATTGGCACTCCTTTTACTAAAAAGGAGTGGGCTTTATTTGCGAAATCAAATTGATAATCCATGCATTTAACTTTTGGGTCCCTCGCTTAAAAGTTTTCCTTCTCAGGTATAAGCGCTCTACAGTAACAAACGATAGCTTTTACTACTATCTATAAAAACAGCAAAATCTAAATTAAGGTGGGAGTAGGGATAAAATGAAATCCAAGGTTACATATGATAAAGAAGCAGAGTTAGCATATTTATATACTTTACCCTCATCCGTAAAGTATAAGATAGTGTCCACTATTGAATTAGAAGTAAATGAATATTTAGAGTTGGATATTGATGAAGGTAATAGAATAGTAGGGATCGAGTTTTTTGGTCCAATAACATCAAAGTTGTCTAAAATAGCTGGAAGCAAGAAAATATATAAGAAAAATGGAGAGAATTTTTCATTCCGCATAACTGAAAAGGATATTAAAAGTAAGTTTAGCTTTAAAGGAATTGACTTTTGTTTTGCGGACAATGATTTTCAAGAATTTTTGGGCTTTGATGTAGTTGATATAAAGAAGTACAATGGGGAATCTTTGAAATTCATTACAGAGTAATTCTAAAAGACAATAAATATCGAGGCTTAATTAAATTAATTCCACATGAAACTCTGATAAAATAGGTCTTCTTTTATTTGAAAGGAGCTATTTTCATTTTTAAGGTAAATCAAATTATAGGCATTGGTCTTCTTATCTGAACTACTGACATGTGAAAATTAAATGCTTATCTTCTTTATTTTCAACAATACTTCAAGTATCCTTAATTTGAATAGCAACTACTGTAAATGAGGGATAAGCCGTGAAGCAAATATATAGTGATGTCATACAATTTCGGGGTACACATTATGAGTTTGGATACATGCAAGGGGAGGAATTAAAAGATTCACTAACGGTAAAAAATCGTGAAGATCAGTGGAAGATCAGGCAGCCGCGGTTTACGGTTGAGGAAGAAGAGGTCAAGAAAGCAATTACACAATTCGCCCCTGGAGTTTGGGAAGAATTACTGGGGTTGCAGGAAGCGTTGAAATGGCCAATTGACCGCGTACTGCAAGAGTTCGGTGGATACCGATTGGATTATGTTCGGTCGGGCTGCTCCATCATGACTGGCGATGATTATCTCATTCGCAATTATGATTACCACCCAAAGACCTATGAAGGACGCTATGTTTTATTCCAGCCAACCGATCAAGGGTATGCAAGCATCGGCCCGAGTCAGAGAGGGACAGGCCGGATGGATGGAATGAATGAAAAAGGTTTGGTGATAGGCTATAATTTCATGAATCGCAAGAACCCTGGTGATGGTTTCATTTGCTGCATGATTGGCAGATTGATTGTTGAATCTTGTGCAAACGTACAGGAAGCGGTCGCGATGTTGAAGGAAATCCCGCATCGTCATTCCTTCACTTACGTCGTCTATGATAAAAGCGGAAGTACCTATATCGTTGAAACCTCTCCGAGAAATGTAGAGGTGCGCACGTCAAATGCCTGTACAAATCACTTTGAAATCATGAAAAATGAGAACCGTAACCATCTTATCGATTCGAGGCGCCGATTGGAGATCATCCAAGATCATGAAGGGAGACTTTCATCTGCCTACGATGCTTACAGATTGTTTAATGATACCAATCAAGGTGTATTCTCGGATTTATATAGCAGCTGGGCGGGAACGATTCATACTTCCGCTTATTTACCTAAGGAAATGAAAGCTTGGATTGCCTTGGGGGGGAACCAGGAGCCGACTTCAATAGATTTTGCGAAATGGCTCGAAGGGGAAAATGTTGAGCTAGAACGAATCAGAGGTGTGGTTGATACGGATATTCCCTTCGTGCATATGGATGAGGGAGCGAATTGGTTTCGGGATTGAGCGTATTATGGAAAGCCCTCGTTGGGTAAATGATGCTGGAATTAACATACATAATATAAGTGAAGTACATTTAAATGGCCAAGAATCAGTTGGTGAATAATTGTAAAAGAGGGACATTTAATGGATGAAAATGAAAGCTTAAAAGGGTCAAGAACAGTTCAACGGTCAATTAATATAATGAACTGCTTTACTTTGGAAGAGCCAGAATTATCCTTAACGGAAATCTCGAATAAGATAGATTTGGCGAAATCAACAACTTCCAGACTATTGGATACACTAGTACAAAATGGTCTTCTGCAAAAAAAATTCTCCAATTCAAAATATCAGTTTGGCTATAAAATGTATCAGTTTGGTCGTATTGCAGAAAATACCATTTCATTTGAAATAACGGAACTTGCAAAACCATTCATGAAGAAGCTAAGAAATGAAATTGGAGAATCAGTAAGTTTATATATGCTTGAAAATAAAGAACGAAGGTGTATTGCACGATACGGCAGTAATCAATCAATCCGTCATGTAGTAAGTATCGGAGAGGCACTTCCATTGGAGAAAGGTTCAGGTGGGAAGGCATTATTGGCTTTTCAGTCTCCGGCGTTTGTTGAATCAATTCTAAAAAACTTAGATTCCGAAGCATTACGAATCAGTCTATCAGGCGAATTGCCAATTATTCAAAAGGAATCTATTGCTATGAGTTTAGACGAAAGAGGAGCCGGAGTTAATTCAGTTGCATCACCTATTTTTGGAAAGGATCAAGAAGTGAATTTTTGTCTGTGCGTATCTGGGCCAAGTACAAGATTTACGCAAGCTGTAATCGATTCAATTAAAAATGAAGTGAAGATGAATGCTTTAAAGATTTCGGAATGTTTTAATGACCAATAAGAATAGCCACATTGTGGACAAGTTGTATTGACAGCGCCTTTTTACTGGGCGCTGTTTTTTATTTTAGTAATCAAAAGACAGAATTTTTTAATTTTTTTCGTGACAGATAAAAGTGGCTTTGTTATAATTCATTCATAAAGTTCCGTTTAGTGAAATTGATTGTTCCACTAGATGGAACTTGATAAAAAGAGATTTATGTAAAAGTTCTTATTCACATTTTGTTTAACAAAATTAGCAGACTCATAACTTCGAGGAGGAAGTATTAATTATGGATAATCCAACAAATGGACCTCTGACTGGAATTCGTGTTATCGATGCATCGACTGTGATTGCTGCTCCGTTTGCAGCTACCTTATTAGCGGACTTGGGAGCCGAAGTGTTAAAAGTGGAACTTCCGGATAAAGGGGATCCTTTAAGGGGGCTTGGACCGTGGAAGGGTTCTGAACCATTGAGGTGGCCAGGTCTTGCACGTAATAAGCAGTCTATAACTTTGGACATTCGCACTATTGAGGGGAGGGAGTTATTTAAAAAATTAATTGGCACTGCAGATGTACTGATAGAAAATTTCAGGCCTGGAACAATGGAGAAATGGGGACTGGGCTATGAAGAGCTGAAAGAAGTGAATCCCCGTCTCATTATGACTAGGCAATCGGGTTACGGGCAAACGGGACCATATGCAGAAAAGGCCGGGTTTGGAACACCTAGTACCGCCTTTTCGGGATATACCCATTTACAGGGATTTCAGGACCGCCACCCAGTAAGTCCTTCATTTTCATTACTTGATTATATATCTGGCATTTATATTGCCTTTGGGACTGTAAGCGCTCTCCTTCATCGCGAAACTTCTAAAGCTGAAAAAGGTCAAATCGTTGAGATGGGATTATATGAAGGAATGTTCAGGATGATGGATTTCTTAATTGCTGAGCATGATCAGCTCGGTAAAGTACGTGAGAGAGCACCTATGCTTCATGGTCATTCAAGTCCTTCAGGTACTTACCAAACAAAAGACGGGCATTGGGTTGTTATGGTATGCAGTACACAAAAAACATGGGAACGTCTGGCTCAAGCTATGGGACGGTCGGATTTGATAGAAAACCCTGATTATATAACGAATAAAAAACGAATGAATAACGATAGCTTCCTTCAAGAACTTGTTATGACCTTTATGAAATCATTAAATAAACAAGAGCTTTTGAGTAAAATGGATGAGTTTGGTGTTCCCATTTCACCAATATTAAGCATCAAGGACATCTTTGAAGATCCTCATTATCAAGCAAGGGAAAATATTTTGGAAGTTGATCATCCTCGGTTAGGAACAATTAAAGTCCCCGGCATTGTACCTAAGTTTTCAGAAACACCGGGGCGTATCCGTCATCGTGCACCGGAGCTGGGAGAGCATAACAAACAAGTGTTCAGTGAAGAACTTGGATTATCTGAAGAGGAATTAACGAATCTAAAAGCCAAAGGGGTCATCTAACATGAAAAATGAACAAATGATCTTACCTGATGAAGTGAATATATGGGAAGTTCTCCCGCGAGATGGTTTTCAAATGGAAGACAAATGGATACCGACAGAAGAAAAGATTCGCATTATCCGTGGTCTGGCAAATACAGGAATCAAACATATTGAAGTTACATCTTTTGTGCATCCTCGAGCAATACCTCAATTAAAAGATGCTGAAGAGGTGGTAAAGCGGGTTCAGGACTTAGATGGAGTGAAGTTCCGAGCGCTGGTTCCCAACTTGCGCGGAGCGGAACGAGCCATTAATGCAGGGATGAAAAAAATAAAGATATTATTATCTGCCACGGATTCACATAGCCTATCCAATTCCAACTGTATGGTTAAAGAAGCACAAATGGATCACCTGCCGATTGTAGAACTGGCTGGAAAATATGGTGTAGAAGTAGGAGGTTCAATTGCGGTAGCATTTGGCTGTCCATATGAAGGTAAGGTACCTCTGGAAAAGATAGTATCCATTCTTGAAGGATACAAAGATATGGGGGTTAACGAAGTTTCTTTGGCAGATACGGCTGGAATGGGAAACCCAAAGCAAGTATCTGAATTGTTAAGTATCATTAGAGAATTATTCCCTAGTTTCAAGATCACTTTACATTTACACAATACAAGAGGAATGGCATTTGCCAATGCAGTGGCAGCCTTGCAGCAAGGGGTCACTGATTTTGATAGTTCCACAACTGGATTGGGAGGATGCCCTTATGCCCCTAACGCTGCAGGAAATATCCCCACAGAAGATATCGTACATGGCTTTCATGAAATGGGAATCCGGACAGCCATTAATCTTGACTCATTACTCGAGGTCGCCAGCAATATCAAAAGTACAATGGGGCACGATGGTGGAAGCTTTATTCTTAAGGCAGGGCCGAACGACAGGCTGCATTCTAAACCAAAGGGTCAAAAAAAGCTTGGTTGATTACTAAAGGGGATTCAAGTGAATCCCTTTAAAGTAATTATGAATGAAAACGGATACAAAACAAGGGGGGGTATATATGTTATCAATATTAGGGTTCATGATGATTGTTGTTTTTATGTATTTAATTATGAGTAAGCGATTGAGTGCACTTAATGCCCTGATTATCATTCCGGTCATTTTTGCTCTGATAGGCGGATTCACTGATTTAGGACCTATGATGATGAGTGGGATTGAAACAATTGCACCAACTGCGATAATGGTGATATTTGCCATTTTATATTTTGGAATATTAATAGATGCAGGCATGTTTGATCCTTTGGTAACAAGAATGGTGAAGATATCAAAAGGGGATCCATTAAAGATTTCCGTTACTACTGCAGTATTGTCTTTATTGGTAGGATTGGACGGGGATGGAACGATCACGTATCTTATTGTCGTTACAGCATTATTGCCATTATACGAGAAGTTAGGGATGAATAAGTTAATACTTGCTTGTCTCCCAGCAATGTCAATGGGAATCATGAATGTACTTCCTTGGGGGGGACCAACTGCAAGGGTAATGTCCATCTTTGGATACGACGCTATGGAACTCCTGGGACCAATTATCCCTTCTATCATCGCTGGGGCATTATATGTCATTGGGCTAGGCGTGTTTTTTGGTGTTAGGGAACGCAAAAGGTTAGGTGTATTTGGTCATTATACAGAAACAGAGGGTGAAATAGCCGTATCAATGGAGGACATTACGGACCAATCATTAAAAAGACCCAAATTGTATTGGTTCAACATCATTCTTACACTATTATTGGTTTTTGCCCTAGTTAAAGCAATTTTACCATTACCTGCTCTATTTATGATCGCATTTGTCATAGTCATAGTTGTAAACTATCCGAATTTAAAAGAGCAACAGAGAAGAGTTGAAGCACATGCAGGAAACATTCTAACTGTCACTTCCTTGATCTTTGCTGCGGGTATTTTCGCAGGAATATTGGAGGGAACTGAAATGGTGGATGCCATGGCCTCAACTTTAGTGCATATTATACCAGACTTCCTAGGTCCACAATTGCCTGTAATTGTAGGATTGACCAGTATGCCATTTACGTTTGTGATGGCAAATGACCCTTATTATTTCGGTATTATTCCAATCATTGCTGAGACTGCTTCGGGATTCGGTATTGATAAACTGGAGATTGCACAGGCCTCTTTATTAGGGCAGCCATTACATTTATTAAGTCCATTGGTCGGGTCAGTATATGTATTGATTGGGCTTGTCGGCATAGAGTTTAGGGAGCATATTAGGTTTTCACTTAAATACGCTGTCGGATCAGCGTTGGTCATGATTATTACAGCTATCCTTTTCGGCACATTATCAATTTAGTTATTATTGTTTGCGGAATTGAAAGCAACGATCCATGAATAAATAGCAAAATGAGGTGTTAGCAATTGAATAGATTAACTTCAAAGCCTCCGTTATTACCCAAGTCTATCATTGAAAGAGCTAAAAAGTTAAATACGACCCTTATAGCAGACGCTTTGTATGAATCTAATGCTCGTGTAATGGATTATAAGATAAAGCCTGTGTCATCCGGAATGAAAGTGATGGCAACAGCAAATGACGGTTGATATGATTGCGGGGGATAATCTACTACTGCATCAAGCCATATATGCTGGAAGTGAAGGCTATGTGTTAATTGCGGATGGGAAAGGTCACGAAGGAAATGCCTACCTTGGAGAGTTAATGGCTGGGGCTGCGCACGCAGTAGGACTAGATGGGATTATCATTGACGGTTTAGGCACTTTGTGAATTGGGGTTTCCGATTTTTGCAAAGGGATTCACTCCAAACGGGCCGTGTAAAGATCGACCGGGAGATGCGACGATCACATGTGGCGGTGTAACTGTTCATCCTGGTGAGTTAGTCATAGGAGATGAGGATGGTGTAGTTATTGTTTCACCGGTTGAAATTGAAGAGGTATTTTCCAGGGCGGAGAAAAAATTAGCTTATGAACAAAAGCGTCTCGAAGAAATAGCGGAATATGGAAGTAACCGTAAACAAGGTGTTACAGAAGGAAATATTGAACCTTGCTGGTTGAAAAGTGAAATAGGCAATTTCAACAAGTGACGTAAGATGCTATGGTACTAAAATCAACTACTTGGTAGTCAGTAATTGGCTATAGAAATAATTAGGCCCAATACTTGGATTGGGCTTCTTTTGTTGTTCTATTTTTAGGAAAAGCTGGTACTATTTATTAGGGGATCTGCCAGTAATATAATATGATAGAGGAACATATTTTGGATGGGGGACAAGAAGCTGGAAGTCTGTTTGTGCCATACTTGTACAATGAATAAGGGGATGTGCGAATGTTTTCTACAGCTATTGGATGGTTTCGGTTTATTACAATAATTGAGGGAATCTCATATGTTCTATTGCTTGCCATTGGTATGCCCATTAAGTACATATTGGATATTGGGGAAGCAACACTCATTTTAGGCAGCATCCATGGTTTCTTATTTGTCGTGTTTGGGCTTTTATTACTTTATGTGAGCGTCATATCAAAATGGTCCTTTTTAAAAATGGCGATGATTTTCATCGTTTCATTCATCCCATTTGGGAATTTTGTAATCGACCGCAGGCTATTGAAGCAAAGTTAAATGATAAAGATCCATGCCCTGATACTTTACCTTTTGAAAAATCCAAAAAAACGTCTTTCCATTTAAATGGAAGGCGTTTTTTTTTGGATTTAAGCTTGCTGTAAGGTTGGGACAAAGATGCTGTAAGAATGAGCATGTAAAGTATAAGTATCAACAATACTGAAGAGGTGAAACAAATGGAACCATTATTAAAAGTGGAAAATATAAAAAAAACATATGGTAAATCAAGCGCTGCCTACACAGCGTTGGAAAATATATCTTTTGACATTCATGAAGGGGAGTTTGTAGGGATCATGGGGCCTTCTGGAGCAGGGAAATCGACGTTGCTCAATATGCTGGCAACCATTGATTCGCCGACTGAAGGGAAAATTTTCATGAATGATACGAGCATTCACGATATGAAAGGGGCAGACTTAACGGATTTCAGACGTGATAATCTTGGTTTCATCTTCCAGGATTACAATTTGCTCGACTCATTGACTGTGAAGGAAAATATATTATTACCACTGGCTATTGCGAAAGTTCCAGCGAAAGAAATTACTAAATTGGTGAATCGTATTGCTAAAGTATTTGGGATTGAAGCTTTATTAGCTAAATACCCTTATCAAATCTCCGGTGGGCAAAAGCAAAGAACAGCTGCTGCAAGAGCGCTTGTGACAGAGCCTGCATTGATCCTGGCTGATGAGCCAACAGGTGCACTTGATTCAAAATCAGCAACAGGCCTTCTGGAAAGTTTAAGTGAACTAAATGAAAAAAATAATTCGACCATCATGTTGGTGACACATGATGCATATGCCGCAAGCTTCTGCCGGCGGATCATTTTCATCAAGGATGGAACGCTTTCTACAGAAATTTATCGCCGTGGCCAATCACGTAAAGCTTTCTTCCAAGAAATTATGGATGTCCTTGCAACAATTGGAGGTGAGGTAGATGACGTTATTTAGTCTGGCGAGGAAAAATATTGCCCGGAACCTCTCCAAATATTTTATATATATCGCATCCATGGTATTTAGCATTATCATCTACTTCACATTTGTAACATTAAAATATAGCGATACAGTTGCAGAACAAACGGCTTCATCACAGAAATTAGATTCATTGATGAGTGGTGCGGCAGTCATCCTGATTTTCTTCGTTGCCATTTTTATTGCCTATTCCAATTCATTCTTTATGAAAAGGCGTAAAAAAGAAGTGGCATTATATGCATTGCTTGGCGTACGTAATCGTCAGATTGGTTTTATGCTCTTCTTTGAGAACCTATTGCTAGGTTTGGTTTCATTGGTTGTGGGGATTTTACTTGGATTTCTTTGTTCAAAAGGGTTCATGACGATTTTGATCTATTTAATGGGCTATGATGTCATGGCACCATTTACATTTTCGGGATCTGCAGCTTTGAACACCTCTATCGTATTTCTTATGATTTTCTTGGTGACATCATTCCAGGGCTATCGTTTGATCTATCAATTTAAACTAATTGATCTCTTCCATGCATCGAAAAAGGGGGAAGCTGCACCGAAGCCATCGATGATTGTAGCCTTTCTGGGAATTTTCCTGATTGTCATGGGCTATTGGTTGGCGATGCAAGATATTTTTACTTCTAAAGTATGGGAAAAGGTCGGCTTTTTAATGACGGCACTCATTATTTTGACAACGGTTATTGCCGGTACGTTTTTATTGTTTCATAGTGTGACGGGCTTTGTTTTGGCCATGATCAAGAAAAATGAAAAATGGCTATGGAAAGGCCTGCATCTGATGACGATTTCGCAACTGCTATATCGAATACGGGGGAATGCACGTACATTGACCGTAATTGCGGTGTTAAGTGCTACAACGGTAACGGCTGGCGGTGCGGTTTATGGTCTTTATTATAACGCGAATGACCAAGTTATGACCGTTGATCCGAATACCTTCATGTATCAGCAAACGGATGCAAAAAGCGATCATCAAGTCAGCGATGTATTGCCAAATACAAAGTATGATGAAAATGTCGAAGCACTATCTGTCACATTTAATACGAAAGAATTGAATAATGGATCGGCATTCGATAGCTCGGATAAAAGGATTTACACGATAATCGATGAAAGAACATATAACAAATTAGCAGAAGTGCAAGGCAAGGAAGCACTGCATGTGAGTAATGAAAAAGCAGTCATTTTAGATATTGGATATGACAAAAGATTCTCACCTGAATACAAGGACAAGACCATCAGGACAGAAAACAACACGGCAATCACATTCCAAAGCTTTAAAACACAAACCGTTTTAAATGCCGGAACAGCAGGCATTGCAGTGGTCGTATCGAATGAGCAATTTAAATTATTGCAAAAAGAAGGGGAAGCGCTAAAATATCGTGTCATCGGTGTTGATCAAGCTTCCACGGATTTATCGGAAAAAATTGCAACACAAGTGCCTGAAGAAGCGCTATTTTCCAGTGCCCCTCAAGATTTCCAAACAAGCATCGAAAGTGTCGGCTCATTGCTCTTTATCGGAAGTTTTCTTGGTCTGGTTTTTTTAGCAGCAACAGGCAGTATCATTTACTTTAAAGTTCTAACGGAAGCGGAGGAAGATAAAACACAATACAATATGCTTCATAAATTGGGCGTTAACGCAAAAGAAATGCGGAAATCCATTGCATCACAAGTGCTTGTAATCTTTTTCGTTCCACTGGCAGTGGGGTTATTACACAGTGCGGTTGCTTTAAAAGCCTTCTCGGGCTTATTGATGATGAATCTAGCAAAACCTGTGATGATCTGGATGGTCGCTTATACGGTTATTTACGGTATGTATTATATCTTAACGGCAGCTTCCTACAATCGTATTATCATACAAAATAATAAAACAGAAGGATGATCGAAGTGAAGAAATTTCTTATGGTAGTTGGCATTTTGTTTATACTTGGAGCCGCAGGAGTCATCGCGCTTACTAAAATCGACTTCAACCGCATGAATGCGGACAATTATTATTTGCAAATTACAGAGGATGGGGTACAACATGAAACCAAACTGGATGATGGTTCGGTGATGACGTACTATTCTTATAAACTTGACGCCAAAAATGCAGATGGTGAAACGATTCCGCTTGAATTCACGGCACAAAAAAATCTTCGAAAAGATGCTTACTTAAAGATGTACGTGAAAAATGGTGATGAAGTTTCGTCATATGATGAAGTGAAATTCGAAGACATTCCAAAAAAGGCACAAACAAAATAATAGGAAAGAAGGGCTGTCTTGAAGTTGCGGACAGCCCTTTCTCTGCAAGAAAAATACTTATAAAAGTATCGTGATCGTGGTTCCTTTATTTTCAATGCTAGTCAAATCTATTTTACCTTTATGAGCCAGGATGATGTCCCTTGCAATGGCCATTCCTAAACCGGTCCCATGTGTACTTGCAGTATTCGTACCTCGATAGTAGCGTTCAAAAACCTGTTCTAAATCTTTGGCGGGAATACCGCGGCCATTATCGGCAATGGTAATTTGGGTATGCAGTTCTGATTGTGGACCAATATCATCAATTTGTATTTTAACAACGACATTTTCCTCGTTATGTACGAGTGCGTTATAGATAAGGTTAAAAATCGCCCGTTTCAGTAATTTTTTATCCACTTTATGTGTTGCTTTGTCCACATTTGCCACGAACTCAACCTGTTGATCACCAAATTGTGAATCATTTAAAAGCTCGATCGTCATTTCTTTTATGAACCCAACGATATCAACATCTTCAAATTGCAAAGGAAGTCGTTGGTTGCGCAAACGCATCGTTAAATTCAGATCATCCAATAAATCTTTCATATAAACGGACTGTCTATTAATAATGGATGTAAACTCATACAATTCCTGTGGAGTTAATGCAGTGGCGTTATCTTTCATCAATTCTGTATAACCATGGATGGAAGCAAGTGGTGTCTTCATGTCATGAGAAATATTGCTAATCCATTCCTCACGCATTTGGTCTAGTTGATCACGTTCTTTCTCATACTGATCCAACTTCACCGATAGTTCATTCATATTACGAAATACATCTTCATAAACGCCTTTTGGTATGTTCATTTTTTTAAAGCGCCGCTCCCGAAGCTGCTGAATTCCTTCTATTAATATGTTCAGCGGACTCGTTAATTTTTTTCCAAATAAGAATCCAATGACTAATGCAATGATGATATCCACGATTAAAAATATTACTAGTAAGATGTTAAAGTTCTTAAAAACTTTTTCATAATCATAGGTTATTACATAGCGGCCAATTTTCTGTTCCTTAACTCCTACAAAATAGCTGAAATTATGGGCTTCGCCGACAAAAACAGTCGTCTCTGCATCAATTTCCTTATACTTATACATTTGGACGATTTCAATGGGAGAATATACGGTTTGCAATTTTTGAGGTGTATAAAAGGCTGCAACTTGCTCACCCTCATCATTCAAAAATTGTATCCAGGCGTTATTGTTCCGCAGTTTTTCCAGCCCTTCTTCATTTACGATCGGTTTGTTATCTATTAGTTCCACATATTGTGAAAATGTTCTGCTAAAGTTTTCAGCAGAAACTTCTTCTGCTTCGAAATTATGCATGGCTCGATAAATGAGAAGGGATAAAAGTAAAATTGTATTTACAATCCCTACGATTACAACAATTGTCACAACGGATCCTAAAAAGCGCCGTGTCAATTTCCACTTCATTTTGTTTCACCCTTGGTTTGTAATTTATAACCAAGCCCTTTAACGGTTATTAAAAAAGAAGGATTTGAAGGGTCAGTCTCGATTTTTTCGCGTAAACGACGAATATGTACCATTACTGTATTATCAGAGCCAAAGAAATCATCGCCCCACACAAGTTCAAATAAGGTTTCCTTGCTTAAAATCTGATTCGGATGATGCATAAAACAGCCCATTAGTCCGATTTCTTTAGCTGTGAGCTCAAGCGTTTTGCCATCCTTTTTCACTTCATTTTCATTTGCACTAAGCTCAAATGGACCAACTTGCCGTTTTTTCGGAACGGCCTTTTCCTCTGAAAAGCCCGCACGTCTCAGCTGCGCCTTTACTCGATATGCCACTTCTTTCGGACTGAATGGTTTGGTAATATAATCATCCCCGCCAATCGCCAACCCTAGAAGCTTATCAATTTCCTCATCCTTTGCCGACAAAAATAAAATGGGTACATTCGACACTTCACGAATTTGCTTGCATAAATCATAGCCTTCACCATCAGGCAGCATAATATCAAGCAAAACCAGTGATGGATCGAACTCCTGAAACTTTGCCCACCCATCCGCAATCGTCCCCGCCGTAACAATATTCGGGATACCTTCTTTATGTAAAACTGTCTCCATGAGACGTGCCAAATCTTCTTCATCGTCAATAATTAAAATCCACTGATCATTCGACATTCTGCTACCTCCCAAACATCAATCATACCCTACAGTATAGAGTACCCCTAAAGGGGAGGAAAGATATTTAACGAACTCATTCATTATTTTCACGAAACAAAGCGGAAAAAACGTAAGTGCAGTTACCTGAAAAATCACTGTGAATTTCAGGATTCTGATGCCTGTCTTTATTTAGTTAAGGCAGTTTCGGAAAGAAGAGCGTACTTCATACTGATTTGGTAAAGGTTGTATGATAAACTGTTTAAAGTATTGTTAGGAAGATTATGCTAAGTAATATGATTAAGGAATTCGTTGCTGTTCTTTTGACCCAAACCTTTATATATAAGTATGCAGCGAATGTGGAAGAATAAAAGGAGAAAAAATAATGGAAACAAAAAAGGTGTTACCCGTTCTTTTTTTAGTGATGTTTTTAGTCATGGTCGGATTTGGGATCATCATTCCCGTCATTCCGTTCCTTGCCGAAAAGGTTGGTGGCAGTCCTACTGAGCTTGGTCTTTTAATGGCTGTTTATTCATTAATGCAATTATTTTTTGCCCCGATGTGGGGACGTATATCTGACCGGATAGGACGGAAGCCAGTCATGATTATCGGGATTGCTGGATTGGCCCTTTCGTTTTTCATCATGGCCTCGGCAGATTCCTTATGGGTATTATTTGTAGCCAGGATCATTGGCGGGATTTTGTCATCGGCAAACATGCCAACCGCCATGGCGTATGTAGCTGATATTACGACGCCGGAAGATAGGGGAAAAGGGATGGGAATAATCGGGGCCGCTACAGGGCTTGGATTCATCTTCGGACCTGCAATTGGCGGGGTATTCTCCAAATCAAGTTTGAACTTACCGTTTTACATTGCAGGAATATCCTCTTTGATTACTTTATTCTTAGTGATTGCGATACTAAAGGAATCACATAAGGTTGAAAAGAGAGCCCAACAGTCAATAAATAAAGAGTCCATGTGGAAAGCTTTTAAAGGGCCACTTAAAACCATGTTCTTTCTGCAAATGATCGTCACCCTTTCAATGGCAGGACTCGAAACGACTTTTGCCTATTTTGCAGCCAAAAAGGCTGATATAAGTCTTGTACAATTAGGCTATATCTTTATGATCATGGGGTTTGGCAGTGCGATCGTTCAAGGTGGATTGGTGGGTAGGATGACAAAGAAATATGGGGAAGGCGCGGTTATCCGAATGGGAATCATCCTGTCGGCAGTTGGTTTCATTCTCATCCTGTTCTCTTCCGGTTTTTGGACATCGGCGATCTTCCTGACTATCTTCGGATTGGGTAATGGGTTCATCCGGCCGGCAATTTCGGCACTGCTGACCAAAAGTTCCATGACCGGCCATGGCAGTGTCACTGGCCTGCTATCTTCCTTCGACTCGTTCGGCAGGATTGCGGGTCCCCCGATAGGCGGTTGGTTATTTTCGATTTCGATTGAATTACCTTTTATATCCGGCGCCATACTTTCCGTTTTTGCTTTGATTCTTTTTCAGTTATACCATGCACGGAAACAGACTGAGCGGGTCCAAGTATCTCATTAGTTTAATGATATGCAAAACCCCCATTTCCAAAAATGGGGGGGAGTCGTAAGCGGTGCTTGAATAGCACCGTTTTTTATTGAATCATATTGAGGAATTTACGTGTACGCGCTTCTTTAGGATTTGTGAAAATTTGCTCGGGTGTTCCCCGCTCCATTATTTTTCCTTCATCCATGAAAATGACTTCGTCGGCGACTTCACGGGCGAAACGCATTTCATGGGTAACCACGATCATTGTCATTCCTTCTTCTTTCGCCAGGTCTTTCATGACCTGTAGCACGTCTCCGACTAGTTCGGGGTCTAAAGCGGACGTGGGTTCATCGAATAGCATGACTTTAGGCTCCATGGCCAGGGCCCTTGCAATTCCGACTCGTTGCTGCTGGCCGCCGGACAATTGAAATGGATAAAAATCGATTTTTTCACCTAAGCCCACTTTTGTAAGCAGGGCAGCAGCCGTTTCTTTCGCTTGATGTTTGGCTATGTTTTTTACAATGATGGGGCCTTCCATTACATTTTCCAATGCTGTTTTATGGGGGAAGAGGTTATAGCTTTGGAAAACCATCCCTGTCAAACTGCGAAAAGATGTAATTGAATTTTTTTTAACGGGTTTTTTGAAGTCCATTACGGTTTCATCGATTTCAATCGTCCCGTCCGTGGGTACTTCAAGGAGATTCAAACACCGAAGAAAGGTTGTTTTACCTGAACCCGAAGGACCGATCAATACAATGACTTTACCTTGCTCCACTTCCAAATCGATGCCCTTTAGTACGTCAAGGTCACCAAATGATTTATGAAGATTCTTAATGTTGATCATGTTAAAATCTCCTTTAACTACTGCGGTTCTTATTTTGCTACATAACGATTAAGTCTCTCCTCTAAACTTCCTTGAATGAAAGATAGAATGGTACACAAAATCCAATATAAAACAGCTGCCTCTATGTATAGTAGTAGAAATTCATAGTTTTTTGCAGCGATTTCCTGGGCTTTACGGAATAATTCCGTTACAAGAATGAGTGATGCAAGCGATGTATCTTTTAAAAGGCTAATGAACGTATTGGATAATGGGGGGATGGATACCCGAGCCGCTTGCGGCAAAATGATGCGCTTTAAAGCTTGGGTATATGTCATCCCGATTGAATAGCCTGCTTCCCATTGCCCTTTTGGTATCGATAAAATGGCTGCTCGTATAATTTCCGAAGCATATGCTCCTACATTTAAAGAGAATCCTATAATAGCCGATATGAAAGGATCGATGGTTACACCTAAATTTGGAAGTCCATAGAAAATGATAAATAATTGCACAAGTAAAGGTGTCCCGCGGATGATTGACACATATACACGCGCAATTATTTGAAGAATTCTCATGGAAGATAATCTAGCCAATGCTGTGAGTACAGCGAGAACAAGGCCGAGAACGAATGAGATCAATGTTAGTGGAATCGTATATTGAATAGCTCCCTCTATCATTGGATAGAGGGAGGTTTGAGCGATGGAAACAAGCTGGTTCATACGCTCGGGGTCCGTGAAAATATTACTTAGGAGAAACATCTTCGCCAAACCATTTATCCGAGATTTTCGCGTACGTGCCGTCGTCTTTCATTGCTTTAAGTGCTTTATTTACTTCTTCCACTAATTTGCCGCTGTCTTTTCTGAACATTAAACCACTGGCGACTTCGCTTTCTTCCTCATCAGCGACTTTGATAGGTGCATCCGGATGTTGCTTTTTATAATCAAGGTACGATAATTTGTCATTGATCGTGGCATCTACACGTTTAGAGCCAATAAGCTGTACGGCTTGAGAAAATCCTTCAATGCCTGTAACTTCAGCACCATGTGATTTGGCTAGATCATTGTAATTACTCGTTAAGGATTGTGCAGAGGTCTTGCCTTTCAAATCATCGAAGGATTTAATATCCGAATTATCTTTGTGTACAAGCAATACGGCCCCTGATTGAATATATGGATCAGAGAAATCATATTTCTTTTGACGGTCTTCATCGATGCCCACTTGGTTTGCGATCATATCAAAACGTTTAGCATCCAAGCCTGCAAACATGCCGTCCCATTGTGTTTCCTTGAATTCAGCTTTCACTCCAAGGCGTTTTGCCACTTCTTTAGCAATTTCAACATCAAACCCCGTTAGTTTATCTGAATCATCGTGGAATGTGAAAGGAGGGTATGTACCTTCAGTTCCAACAGTTAATACGCCTTCTTTTTTGACTTTATCATATAGACTTTCTTGTGATGAAGATTTATTGCCGGTATCGTTTGCCTCATTTTTGGTATTGGTACCACAAGCGGTAAGTACAACCGTGAAAGCTAACAATAGCGATAAAAGTGCAACCATTTTTTTCATTTTGGTAAACCTCCTAGTAATCTGATAGGGATTGATACTCTGTGATACTATACAAGAAAAGGAAAAAAGTCAATGAAAATAACTTACATCATTAGTGTTAATGAAACTTGGTGAATTATACGGATTTTCGCGCATTGAAGTGAAATAATAATAAAAGAAAGATGCATCTTTATCCGAGGAAGGATTTTAAAGAAAAGGAAGGGCATTAAGAATCCAAGGAGACAAAAAGCCCCTCATCCACATGATTAACAGCTAAGTGGAAAAGGGGTTTTTTGGGCCATCGAGAACTATTGCAAGATTGTTTTTAACTTAGTGTTTATCATGATTCCTATCCTCTACGCTGACGAAAATAGGGTTCGAATAGAACCAAAGGTCTTTATAGTTACGTTTGTTTATTTCCGAAAAACGCGTTTCGTTATCCTCGATTTCAGTCTTTTTATCGATCAGCGGTTCCCCGTCCATCGTTTCTCCAGAGACATTTTCCCCTAGGTTCGTGCCTCTCAAACGGAAATATTGATCCTTATTCGCTTTGACTTTGTAAGTGATGGTATGAAAACCATCACGATCGGTTTTCCAGTCTTTACTTGTAAAGCGTTTAACCACTTTTGTCGTATCATTGGTGGCTTTATTATAAGCAGGTGTTCCAGGAACTGCTTTCCCGGTTACTTCCCCCGAAATTAGGTCCACGTGATCCACTTTGACGGGGTCCCCGTTGTTGTTCTTTTGGGGGCTCTTAAATCGGATGGTGATCTTGACCATCTGACCCTCCTTTACCTTAAGGTCCCCGCCCATATCAACCGTGTTGTTCCCATTTTCAGCTTGGAAATTAAGGGCATCGATCAAGTCACCAAAAACGGAGAAGGATTTCCCAGATCGCATGCCGTCAAGGACGGATTTTATTGATGAGCCATTTACCCATGTATAATTCTTGGAATATTCTCCTGGCCAGTAACCGCTGGAGTATAGGCGATTTTCACTGATTTCGAAATGGGAGTCCGAATTGGAAAAATTCCAGAACTTACGACCTTCCCCAAGAAGCGCATCCCATGCACCTCCTACCTTAGCAAGCATGTAATCGGATCCGCCATAGGTCCGGTTTTCCGGTGTTGTCAGATTTAAACCGCCTCTATCTGGCTCCATCTGGTTACCTGGCATACCTTCAAATCCGAACATGACATCCGGGGCGATATTGTTGAAGTCACGAAAATCAGAAATGTTGTACACCATTTTTCTTGATGGGTGGTTCAATATGGCATAACTTGTATGCTTATAATTTTTCTCAAGCCATGCCAATGCTGTTCGGGCATCCTCGGATGTCTTATTGGCTCTTTGATCCTGTGCTTTCCAAACGGCTACATCCTTAGAATCAAACATCTTTTCATCCTGGTTGGTGAACAGATATTCGAACTGATTGGCAGCTTTCAGACTTTTAGGTGAGCCCGGCTGATCTCCCAAAATGCCTATGCCGACATGCTCGTATGTAGGCATATCCCATTCGAAGCCTGAAAAGATGACTTTATTTTTAAACTTGCCCTCTTTTTGCAGTTGTTCCATTTTCGGGGCTTGATATTGAATGATTCCTTCAGACAGCGGTATCGGCCCGCCTGGAATCAATTGTCCCTGATCATCCCTTGAAGACATCCTTAAGTGGTCGGAAATTCCCATCCAATCCATGCCATACTTCTCAAATGCGTTATTTAGCAAGCTTTCAAGGCTCTGTGATCCCTCGGCATCATCTGACTGAGTGGTATGGGCATGATATTCCCCCTTCATCCATCTGCCTCCCGGATTTGTCTGATTGTCTTTTGCATCTTTTGCAGCACCCTCGACCGGTAGACCCTGAAAAAGGATGGCTATGCTTAGAACCGATACTGTGAAAGCCCTGAACTTATTAATCATCTTACCGACAACCTCCATATATTGAAATAATATTGAACAAGCTAATTTTATTGTAAAAATATTAAGAATCCGTTTGGGGTGGGTATGGTTTTTGTAAATGGAAAGACCGATTCTGATAACAGTGGTTCGGAAATTGAAAGGGAAGAAGAGGAGGGGCTCGAAACAAAAAAGGTTGTAGAGAAAATTTTCGTTCTCTACAACCTGTAACGACTATATTGCCGTAAATATTATTTAGCTTGTAGTAGATTGATATGATCTACAGTTTGATCTTCACCGACAATGAATTGCAGTTCATAATTTCCTGTCTTGTAAATGTAGTTGATTTCATTCGTACTGGAAATATGGCGTATTTCGTCAGCACTGCCAAGTTGTTTTCCTAAAACTTTTGGTGTGATGCTTCCTAGATTATGGTCCCGTTCTACATTTGTCCCAAAATATCGGATCTGTGAGATGGTCTTGTCATCGTTATAGGCAAATGCAAATCCCGGATGCCCCATTTCTGCATGGTAATAGTCAAAAGTTTCTGTGTTACCTGGTTCAGGGGGAGAACCAAATGTCTCATATACTTCTTTTTGGGTGTTTTCATTAATTTTCAAACCCATGGCAGTATAAGGCATTTCACCTGAAAAAGCTTTGTTGTAGATTTCATGTAAGGTGGTAAGAGCGTGTTCCTTAGCTATGTCAGAAGTGGAATCCATTGTGGATGCAGCCTCAACCGATTCTGTTGAAAACGATGCACCTGCCCCTAATAGAGAACCGGTTAGAATAACGGAGCTAACCATTCTGGCCGCTGTTTTTTTTGATAACATCATTTCTTATCCCTCCTTATCATTACTTTTCCACAATTTCCTAGCATGAAACATTTTCTTGGTGAACGATTGGAATGTTTGAAAATGGTGTTGCATCATGAAATATGGTTGGGTTGTCTGCTAAGGAGACTATTTGAAACCCGCTCCCCGGAGGCTTCAGTAAAAATATAGGACCGCTTTTCGTCCACATTTAGAGAATATATAAAAATCATAGATTTGATTATGGCAAAGCTATCTTCGAACTCAGGTTATAGGTCAATAGGGGATGTGTATGCAGTCGAACATAAAAAGGTGCTTCACCATGATGAAACACCCTTTGAAAATGATGTGATTAATCCCAAACGTTAATTCTAGGAACTCCAGCAGTTCTTAAGTAGTCTAATAATTGACCAGTATGTACAGACTCATGATAAGCGATTCTTAACAACATGTCTCCTAAATCCCTGATATATCCCATATCGGAGCGGTCGATTTTAATATTGGATAAGTCATCCTCGCTGAAGGACATGATTGTTTCCAAAAAGTCACGCCTGTATGGTTCGGCAAAGTTCAATTCCGCTTCAACAGATGTAAGTGGCTGTTTTTCAAATGGTGATTCATAAACTTGTAGGCTACCTTGATTTTTAATGGATAAATGATAGTAATGCTCACTATCAAGGACATGTCTAACCATTTCTAAACAGCTCATTGCCTTGTCGTCCGGTTTCCAATGGAGTGTGCTTTTAGGTATTGATGTCCATATTTTAATGTTTCTTCTTCTGACCTCTTCTAGATTTAAGATGATTAGTTCTGTCGATTTCATAATTATCTCCCCTTTTAGCAGGTATATTTCAACTATACACGAATGGATGCTGAGAATATGGGTTAATTTTGAAAAAACAGAAAATTTAATGATCTGTTCAAGTGTTAATCTTTGCGTATCCTTCTATTATGTAAAGTATCGCTCCTGTTTAATTCAATCAGGACCAGTTTATTTTCCTGGTTGCCTTTTATATGGGAGCTCTAATATAGAAGCAGCCTGGAGAGGGATTAAATCAAGGATCAGGGTTTCAAAAACTACAGGGAAAATGCCTATGAATTCGTGTAGAATTTACAGGCGATTTCATTCCCTAGTTGTTCCTTTGCGTGGGGATATGATTCATATATCCGTAAAACCTTAGTATCCCTTATTAGGGTTAGTATGAGACAGAGAAGTCCAGTTAAGAAGGGGGAAACAGATGAATGATTCGTATTAGATGAGCTCTGTATTACAAGATTCTAATAGGTTGCAGGAGGACTTTTTTAAATTAAGGATTGAATTAGAATGTCATCATGATAAATTAAAACCGGTTTAAACCCAAGGGCTTTAAACTTTTGTAATGCTTCTGGGTTGTTTTTGTTCACAAAACCGGACACTACAAGAATCCCTTGTTTTCTCACATAAGTTACTAATTCGGGTAAAAGGGATTGCAGAATTCCTTTTCCTCTATATTTCTTGTCAAGTACTACATAATTAATATGAGCCACTTTATATAAGTAAAGATTATAAGAAAGAAACCCCACTACTTTACCTTTATCATTACAAACTACGAGTACCTTATGTGCCTTTTGCAATATTTCATTCACTTTATTAGGCGAAACCTGAAAATTACTTACCGTAATATCCGTTAATTTCTTGATATCTTTTTTAGGTTTCCATTCTCGAAAATACATCATGATTTCTCCTTTAGCTCTATTAGATATAACAGCTATTCACCAGAAATATATAGCTTGTACATATGGAAAAATAATAAAAATATTTGAAATAAGTAATAATGTTTTATTAAGATGGAATTCCTTTAGAATAATTCCAAATGAATTCCATCTTAATCTCAAAAAAGCAATCTCTTAACCCCTTTTAAATTTAACCTTCTTGTTAGAAGTGGGTTGTACGATGGAAGTAGGTTCCTTGATGGAAGTAGGTTCCTTGATTGAAGTACCTGTATTATTGTTTAAAAAATTATTTAAGATTCTTCTCAAGGCTGACCTACGGCTATTTTCACTTTCGGAACTGCCAGTTCTTCTTAGTCTTTTGTTTGACACTGAATTCATCCCCTTTGTTTTATAAATTTCCACATTACTAATTTATGTGTAATATTCTTTTTTGCTTGGACAAGTTCACCAATTGTTGCACGCGTATGTAATTTATTCGTAATACCAATTAATGTAATTAGGTGATATACTTGTGAAGTAATTCACAAAAAGGTTGAAACTGGTTATAGCTCGGCCTATTCACTCTAAAAGAAAGCGGGTTGGTTATATGCTGAAGAAAGTGGTTTTAGCTGGCGGGACTGGTTTTGTCGGTCAAAACTTTGAAAAGCATTTCAGGAATTTGGGATATGAAGTAAGGATCATCTCCAGGCAAACCCCGCATACTGGCTGGGAAGATAAAGAAGGAATAAGGGAAACGATCGATAATTCGGATATGTTAATCAACCTAGCAGGAAAAACGGTCAATTGCCGCTACAATGCCAAGAATAAGAAAGAAATATTGGATTCACGAACTGATACGACTGAAATGCTAGGTAAGGCGATTGAACAATGCGAAAATCCTCCTTCATTATGGATAAATTCAAGTACGGCAACGATATACAGGCATGCTGAAGATAAAGCAATGACGGAGGGAGATGGTGTGATCGGTTCAGGCTTTTCTGTAGATGTTGCGAAAGCGTGGGAGCGCTCATTTTTTGATTTTCGATTACCCAAGACGAGACAAATTGCTTTACGGATCGCCATTGTATTGGGCGATGGGGGAGTGATGAACCCATATAGGAATTTGGTTAAACTCGGACTGGGAGGCCATCAAGGATCGGGAAATCAGAAATTCAGTTGGATACATATAGAAGATTTATTTAACATTGTCCTTTTTCTGAGAAAGAATCAAGAGTTGAACGGGGTGTTCAATTGTTCATCGCCTCATCCAGTTACAAATCGTGAACTGATGGCTCATTTGAGAAAGCTCATGAATATTAGGATAGGATTGCCCTGTCCAACACCCATGCTTGAAATGGGGGCTTTCTTTATGGGGACCGAAACGGAATTGATATTAAAAAGCCGGTGGGTCATACCTGAGAGGTTGAAAAAGGCGGGGTATGCATTTAAATTCCCTCATCTTGATGAGGCTTTGGAACAGATACTGATGAATTCTTAAAATATTGGAGATTGATTGCTATAATGATAGATAGAAAATCATTAAGAGAGGGGAATCGTAGAATGAATATGACTCCATCTGAAAAAGTCGGAAGATTCACAACAGGAATATTTTCAGAGTTGGCGACCCGCAAGCAGGATGCGATGAAACGAGGAGTGGATGTTATCGATTTGAGTGTGGGAAGTCCGGATTTACCACCGCCTGATTTTGTAGTGGATACGCTAGTGAAATATGTGCAGGATCCCAATTCTTACGGGTATACGTTAAAAGGTACGCCTGAATTCAATGAGGCAGTCCGTTATTTTTATCGGATGCGTTATGGAGTGGAGCTGGAAGCAGAAAGGGAAGTCCTCCAATTGATGGGATCGCAGGATGGCCTTGCACACTTGGCAACGGCGATGATAAACCCTGGAGATTATGTGCTGGTGCCAGATCCAGGATATCCAATTTATGAAGCGAGTGTAGAGCTTGCCGGCGGAATCATTCATCCGATGCCGCTTACTGCCGCAAATGGATTCCTGCCGCAGCTCAACGTTATTCCTGATGAAATAGTGAAAAAGACCAAAATGATGATCATCAGTTATCCGGGAAATCCTGTCACCGCCCTTGCTGATGAAGCTTTCTTTTCGGAAGTCATATCGTTTGCGAAAAAGAACGAGATCATGGTGGTTCACGATTTTGCTTATTCAGAGTTGATTTTTGATGATCATCCGCAAATTAGTTTTATGTCCATTCCTGGTGCCAAGGAAGTGGGGATTGAATTTAACTCACTTTCCAAAACTTTTAATATGGCGGGCTGCCGCATCGGGTATGCGGTGGGCAATCGAGAGGCGCTGAACATACTGGGAACGTTGAAATCACACATCGATTATGGGGTTTTTTATCCAATCCAAAAAGCTGCCGAGATGGCGCTAACTTCCAATCTTTCGCTACTATCAGAACAGGTTAAGGAATACCAGTCCCGGCGTGATGCCTTGATATCAGGTCTTGCGGAAGGGGGATGGCATGTGCCGAAAACCTCAGCTACCATGTTTATTTGGGCCCAAATTCCTGCTGGCTGGAAATCACGTGATTTTTCCTATGCATTGATTGAAAAAGCAGGGGTTACGGTCGTCCCAGGCGATGCTTTTGGGAAGCAGGGTGAAGGGTATGTCCGGATGGCCTTGGTCCAGCCTGCCGAGAGATTGAAAGAGGCTGCTGAACGGATCAAATTGTTTTTGGGGGAAAAATTGGAGTGTGAAAAATCTAGCATTTAATATATTCAGGTTTTAAGAACGCTCGATCACGGAACGGACGTTCTTTTTTTTATTCTCTCCCGCTTAATCACTTTCCTTTCCTTTATTTAAAATGATATGCAAAAAAGTTTGCGAACGCTGCCGGAATAATGCCCCGCCGATATATCCTGATCCTGAAAAATCCAGGGCATATGCCGCCGTTCATTCTCATACCTTTTCATGCTGATATTCGAAAGATGGTGTTCCTATATCAGGTTAAATTCAATTTGATATGGAGATAAAACCCAATTTGTGGTTGCGAAATGGATATCGGCAGGCTTGCCGATTACCTGATATTTTTAAACCGGGGGAAAATGGCAGGAGAGTTCGAAAAAGACAAATTGGCTCAGTAGTATAAACGGTTTTGGCTGGCAGAGTACTTGCACCAGGTATCCATTCCGGGGGAGATTGATAGAAATGGTTTGCGGACTGTGACTACCAGTTTACTTATAGAGGCAGAAGCTTATTTTTAACAGGAAGAAATCAACTTGCACGCTGAGGAGGTTGTTACTTACTTGTTAAAGTGAGGAGCACTCTAGTGTTTATAAAAAACTACTCTGAAGTTTAAGAGAAGGTCCATCCTCGGATGGGCTTTTTTATGTTTATGGGAAACTAGCGTGATAGATTATGAATGGAATTTCCGAACGTAAGATGGACAAGCCGCATAATATATAGCAAGTCCGTAACCCTCTTAAATGAAGTGGGCTTAATATGATAGAGAGGGGGGGGAAAGCAATGATCAACTGGAAAGTGCGTCTTAAGAATCCTACGTTTATTTTCACGGTACTCCTTCCTGGGCTTTTAATATTGACGCAGATGGTTGCCGCGTTCATAAACAATTTCATTACCCCTATAGGCTTTACCATTACTTATGATGCATTGAACGGGGCTTTAGGCATCATTAACTTCATAGCGCTTACATTCTTTGGGGTCGGCGGTGTGGTCGATCATACAACTAAAGGTCTAAGCGACAGTGAAAATGCCCGCCAATACAAGGAACCTAAGTAATGGACACTATTCTTTCATCTATTGAAGAGTGGAATAAACCAGATAACACCGTTACTTGCTACACAACGGCGTTATCTGGTTATTTGTTTTTTGGGCAGAGATGATGATTGCTGAAAATGATTGTGGTCTAAAAACCGAAATTCAACATACATTTAAAATTGTGGTTCATTTTCAGCATGGGGAGGAAAAAGAATGAGTTATAGTTTACCAGTTTCAAAATGGCTTGCGGCCATAGTTTTAATCGGAGCATTATTGATGGCAGTCATTTTCAGTCCGGCTAATGCTTCAGCCTCTATCAATTATGGTGATGAAGTTGCCGCTTTGGCAAAGAAGCAGGTTGGGAGCAAATATAAATATGGAGGGACGACTCCAAAAGGGTTTGATGCTAGCGGTCTTACCCAGTATGTATATAAAAATGCCGCAACAGAAATGAAGATTCCGAGAACGAGTGCGGAACAGTATAAAACCGGAAAGGCCGTGAAGCAAAATGATTTAAAAGCGGGCGATTTGGTCTTCTATGCGACAGGTAAGAAAGGGCAAGTCTCTTTTGTAGGAATCTATTATGGAAATGGTACATTTGTCGGGACCACCACCAAAGGGGTCAAGGTGGTCAAAATGAGTGATAAGTATTGGAAGGAAAAATATATAGGGGCAAAACGAGTCATTAAGTAACAATCTGATGTTCATATAAAAAAGTCCAGCAAAAAGAGCATCGAAAAACCGATGCTCTTTTTGCAGGTCATATCCGGTGGTTTATTCATTCAATGATGATATCGGTTAAAACAACGTTGCCATTACGAACTTTTACGACGGCCACTGAAGGATTGGCCAATGCGTCCTTCTCCATTTCCTTTGCCTTTTCTTCGGATGCGAAATAATTGTCCAGACCGTATCTGATCTGAATGGTTTCAGCATTTTGCAAGTCATAGGGGATTTCCAATTCCCCTTTTAGGTAAACGCCGTTGCCGGGTCTTTCTTTCGTTACGTAATCGACGACATATAGTCCATCAGTGTTTTGTTTTAAACGTACATATACCCTTTTATAATCACCCATATTTCTTGTATTGAACCTAGTTTTAATCGAGTCATCGACTTGTGATGGCTTAACTGATTCAATTTCGTATTCCAAAGCCACATAGCTTCCCCTAAACAAATCAGTCGGGTCGACCGGGGCTGTTTTGATCTTGATTAAATCTCCTGTCATTGTTGTCCAGACCGGAGGAAACGCCAAGATTAACAGAATCAAGACTGGGATGGAAAATACGATGAGTGGCCGGAATGATGGATTACTCATTGAGTTCCCCTCCTTTTTTTCGTTGATTTTCAAAGAAGAAACCAAAACCGATAAGCATGATTCCGCCAATGATGAATGTAAGCGATTTTGGCAGGAAGTCAAAGGAGTAGATGTAATATCTGAAAATCAGTGCACATATTATCACGATGCTGGTCAAACTGCCTTTTAGAATGAGATAAAGCAGAAAAACGAAATAAGCTAAAGGAAACCAGATTGAAAAATCAAAGGTAAGGAAGAGTGCGGTAATACCATGTAAGATATGCCCTTGTATGTGTGTGATGTTCTGTAATTTTGCTCTTACCGGAATATAGGCAAGCACGATCCCCAATACAAACAGAATGGAAAGGACAATCGTATTCGAATTTTCAAAACCCAGCTTCGGCACGAACTCCATAAGAAATAAGGCAATTGTATTGATGGCTAAAGCGTTAATGAAAAAGGCCAGATATTTAGGGTAATCGAATTTCTTTAACACAATGTATAAAGCCGGTAGAAATATAAGAATGGCAAGCGGATAAGACGTTTCATCAACGAATATACTTCCGTTAATATAAATGAAAAGCAGGAAAGCTGTAAAAAGGAGAACAAAGACATCCTTCAAATAGTAACCAATTAATATCGTACCCATCGCCCATAATAAAAAGGAACTGTTGAAATTTATGCTGATGTTAAACATCTGCTCGATTAGAAAAATCCCTGCACCAAAAATCAGAATACCTGCATAATGCAGACTTCGTGACGTTTTGGGCAAGCGTGCCTGCACCTTCACGCCAGCAAAGTTCACTCCGATGAGGCCTGCAATGATAAGCAGGAATTTAACCGCTTTACTTAAATAGATCCAGTTACTGGCTACGAAGGTCAATACGCCTAAACCTAAAAGAAGTGCCCCAATGGATAATAGAATAGTGATGAAGTTCAAATTACCTTTTACTTCATAGGAACCTAACATCCTCACTTTCTCTTGCTGGGAGATGACTCCTTCCTTTTCAAGGTAATTAAATTCATGTTCAAGAAATTCGAATTGCTTTTTTGTTATTTCTTTGTTGGCCAAAGTAATTCCTCCTTCCATATTTTACTATTATACATCGTATTCTCTTGCAGCTTTGAATATAATGTTAATTTCCTTCTACCCTAATTGAAATGCATGTAAGACCAAAAAAATATTTATAGTACCTTGCAATGAACAGTACCATGTGGTAAATTATTTACATAAGATGTATTGTTCGGTGTTCAGTACTGTTTATTGAACTGTACTAAAAGACTCTTGGAAGGAGTGATGGTGCTATGAATGTACAATTTAAGAAAGGTGTCCTGGAACTATGTGTCCTGGTCTTACTGGATAAGCAGGATCGCTATGGATATGAACTTGTACAAAAGATTTCGGATCAAATTGAAATATCGGAAGGGTCAGTATATCCACTTTTACGACGTTTGACGAAGGAGGAGTATTTTACGACATATTTGCAAGAATCAACGGAAGGGCCTCCGCGCAAGTATTATAAATTAACGGAAAAAGGCCGGAGATACCTTCAAGAGCTGCTGAAGGAATGGTATGAATTTTCTAATGGGGTCAATCAATTAATCAAGGAAGGTGTGAACCAATGAATAAAGAACAATTTTTAAACCAATTGAATGCCTCTTTAACCAGACTTTCCTTAGAGGAACGGGAAGATATCCTTCAAGATTACGAAGAGTATTTCGAAATTGGAATGGAAGAAGGGAAGTCAGAGCGGGAAATCTCCAGATCCCTTGGTAATCCTAAACAGATTTCCAAGGAACTGATGGCATCCTATCATCTTGGTCAGGTCGAACAAACGACTTCTGCAGGTAATGTAATGCGGGCGGTTTGGGCAGTCATTGGTTTGGGATTCTTTAATTTAGTGATCGTTTTGGGACCATTTATAGCATTGGTCGGAGTTGTCATTGCAGGATGGGCTTCGGCGATCGCGTTCATTCTTGCTCCATTTGGCGTTCTTTTTAACCTTGCCATGGGCAATTTTCAATTATTCGATCTTTTCTCCGCATTGGGACTATGCGGGATTGGCATTTTCATTGCCATGGGAATGTTTGTCGCTACGAATGCTTTAACTAAAGGATTCGTTCGCTATTTAAAATTTAACGCTTCCCTTGTGAAAGGCGGTTTGAAAAATGATTAATGTAAAAAAATTATCGATCATTGCTCTTGTATTGTTACTGGTCGGAGTAATAGGAAGCCTATTTACGTTTTCCCAAGTGACGAATAAGGAAACGACTACAGAGGAAAAAACGATTTCGGAGATTGTGACGGACATTCAGATCGACACTGACAATGCAGCTGTAGAAATTGTTCCAACGAATGATAAGGAGACCAGGATAGAATTGGTTTCAAAAGGGATGGATGTTTCCAAGTTGGATTTCACTGCCGATGTGGAAGGGAAGAAGCTTTCGGTACAATTAAAAGATCGACGTACCTTTAGCTTTGGTTTTCATATTCAATCCATACATTTAAAGGTGTATCTGCCTGATGAATCTTATAAATCCTTTGTCGTCGAATCCGATAATGGAAAATTGCAATTATCAGGATTGAAAAGTGATGATCTGTATGTGAAATCTCAAAATGGCCGGGTAGAATTAAATGATATAATAACCGAAAAAGTTGAAGTGAAATCTGCTAATGGAAAAGTAGATCTTAATAATGTGGAGGGAAAACTGGTTGGGTCATCGAATAACGGTAAAATTACATTGGACACGAAAAACCTGGATAGGGAGATCGACTTCAAAAGTAATAATGGTAAAATCATGATCAAAACGGAAAATGAACCGACAAATACAACTTTCGATGTTCATGTTGACAATGGGAGAGTGGATATCCTTGGAAAGTATGAGGGCGACACTGTCATTGGCAAAGGTGAAAACTTAGTGAAATTGGAAACGAATAATGGGAAAATCGAGATAACGAAATAGTGAAGCATGAAAAAGCCGATCCAATTGGGATCGGCTTTTTTAAATTATGCGGCCATTTCATCTCCATGAACAGCAGGTGTTTTACAATAATGTCCATTTAGAAATGAACCATAAACAGAAGCCAATATTTGTTGGAACAAAGTACTGGCAGGCTGGAGAGGAATAGACGAGTTTCCGATAATAGAGAAGGTGTCAGTGGTTCCTCTGTTTTTAATTTTATTACATATATGGTAATAAGGTGGGGGGGTGTCCCCTTTCTAGAAAATATATTTATAGTTTTTCCTTTAAGTTGTTTAGAATTATAATATGGAAAAGATAATTATGTTAAAAGTAATGAGTGTAAGTCCGCCATCAAATCTAAGGAAAAGATTTTAATGAAAATGACTTCAAAGTATGGGGGCTGTAGAATGAAATTCAATAAGTTGTCATTAGATATATTTAAAAGTATGATCTTCACTCGCAAGAAAAGGGAAAAGGACTATCTGAAGAAAGGATTCGAAGAGCAAAAAAATGTTTTTAATATAGTGGAAGGTTCTAAGGATATTATCTACTGCTACGAATCAATCCCAAGTTCCAAGTTCAGGTATCTAAGTCCGTCTATCAATACACTTCTAGGTCAAGGCGTCTTGGAAGAAGCGTACAATGACCCCTCCTCGCCTTTTGAAAGGATTCATCCTGATGATTTTGATATCTTAAATGAAAAGGTATATGTTGGGATTGATTATACTAAGCCGGTCATTCAACGCTGGAGAGATATAGAGGGAAATTATTGGTGGTTCGAGGAATATGCTACACCTATATATGAAAAAGAGCAATTGGTAGCCGTTCAAGGAATTATTCGGAATATTGATGAAAGAGTGAGATTCATACAGGATATTGAGTATCAAATGTCCCATGACCCATTAACGAATATCCATAATCGACAGTTTTTCGATAAAATATCTGCCAAATCCAATCTTGATTTTGACACTCCGGTTGCCATGATATTGTGTGATCTAGATGAGCTGAAATTTATGAATGATACGTATAGCCATAAGAAAGGGGATGAATTGATTAAAGAAGCGGCCAATCTATTGAAACGGATTTTCTCGGACATCGCTGTTGTAGCGAGAGTGGGAGGAGATGAGTTTGCCATTCTGCTGATTGATAGAAGCAAGCGGGAAGTAGAATCTCTTTGTGAATTATTAAAGGAAGAAATCCTTCTGCAAAACTCCCTGAAAAAAGGCCCTCATATCAGTATGTCATTCGGGCATGCTTACCGTTCGCATTCCAAAGGGAATATGGATAGCTTATTCATGGAAGCGGATCAAAAAATGTTTCAAAATAAACGGCGAAGAAAGGAACAGAAACTCGTTCGGGCGGGGAGATGAAACATAGGGAATACAATAAGCTAGGGCAAGGGCAATACCACCATTCTTCACTTGCAGAATGGTTGATACCTGGGTGGTTTAATGGAACTTTGAACTAAAACGATTTCAAGTCATTCCGCTGTAAGAATGATGAATAGAAAAGCTTGGCGAACTTAAATCGTTAGTTTTCATAAGGAAAGTAAATGGACGGAAACGAACATATCGGCATTTCGTATGAAGGGGTAGCCCAGTGTCATACTGGGCTTTTATTTATATATATTTAGGTATACGAAATAAATCATTCGCTTATTTTAACCAATTTTAGTAAACTGGCAATGACTATTTTAATTAGAAGGTGAAGGGAAATGAGGGAAACCTTAGTGGATGAACGGGTTAGAGGCACTGATAAAATCTGGACACGTGATTTCATCATGATCTGTTTGGCAAATATGTGCATCTTCATGGGGTTTCAAATGACGATGCCGACCCTCCCGCTGTATGTTGAGCAGCTTGGCGGTGACGATCGCCTGGTGGGGGCTGTCCTTGGAATCTTCACTTTTTCGGCATTGCTTGTTCGGCCAATTGCCGGCAGATTATTGGAGACGAAGGGTAGACGCATTGTTTTTTCTGCCGGCTTGGCCATTTTTGCATTGTCCGTGGGTTCCTTCGGCTTCATGGGGAGCATCGGCCTGTTATTCATGATGCGGATTGTACAGGGCGTCGGATGGGGATTTTCTTCAACGGCATCAGGAACGATCGCTTCCGATATAATCCCTGCGAAACGGCGTGGCGAGGGGATGGGGTATTATGGATTATCGGGAAACTTAGCACTTGCATTAGGGCCATCGTTGGGTCTTTTTCTAGTTCACGTCATTCCTTTTCAAGAGTTATTTTTGATCTGCTCATTATTAGGTTTGTTTGCCATCATTGCGGCATCGCTTATTCGGTATCGAAAGGTGGGAAGTGATCCTTTGGCGGCTGTCAGAGCCAAAAGGTTTGATATATATGAAAAAAGTGCCCTTCAGCCATCTTTGCTCATTTTCTTCATCTCCGTTACATTCGGTGGAATTGCAACCTTCCTTCCGCTATACACTGCGGAAAAAGGTGTAGATGGCATTCAGTGGTACTTTTTAGTATATGCAATGGCCCTCATGGTCACGAGATTATTCGCGGGGCGATTATATGACCGAAGGGGGCATCGAGCCATATTCGTGCCTTCAACATTACTCATCATGACTGGGATGCTGTTGCTTGCATGGATGCCGAGTGAAACTGTTCTTTACATTGCAGCAGTGCTTTATGGATTTGGATTCGGTTCAGTCCAGCCAGCGCTTCAGGCATGGTCGATTGAAAAGACGCCACCAAATCGGAAGGCGATGGCGAATGCAACATACTTTTCATTTTTCGATCTTGGAGTGGGCATAGGTGCCATCGTGTTCGGGCAAATAGGCTTCCTCTTCGGCTATAGGAGCATATATATCACGGCTGCCGCCTCCATTTTCATTTCAATGATCGTTTATTTGTGCATCATCAGAGGCGAGGATAAAATAAAATCAGTGGAAAGACGTTGAATGGCTTCTATAGAAGCCATTCTTTTTTGATGCAGGAGAAACACCGCTGTTTTTCTATTCCGCCCTTAATATTCAATAAATGTAAAAACTTTGTTATTATCAAAAAGAGAATATACATAAGATGATAGAAGGTCTATTTGAAGGAAGGGGAAGCTTGGGATGAATGATTCTTCAAACGAAGAAATGACAATAGAAAGAAGGAAGCGTATTTTCCAAGAAGAGCTGGGTGTTTTATGGGAAAGGCGGCTCATCCCTAAATCAGAATATATCCGGATTAGCAGGGCATATGATCGGCATTTCCAATTAGCCCTCCATAAACAAAAGCGCTTAGGACAGGAAAAAAAGATCCAAGGACATGAAACGATTATCGGTGAAAGTGCAGAGGTGAGGGGACAAGATAGCCTACTCGAGAAATCTTCATTGAAATTACGTGAATCCAGTGGAGTGAGCGAAACGATAACGAAAGATGAGAAGACCTCGTATGAAACTAATGGATCGGCTTTCGAGGAAAGTCTTGAACCTGTCAAGGAGATCACTGATAGGAAACCTGGTATTCAAAAGCAGGCCATCAAGCGGGAGAAACAGGTAAAACCGGCAAAGCCGAGGAAAACACCTGAGCAAATCAGGGAACGGAATATCTCAGTCATCTTGCTCACCGGGGTCATATTGCTTCTGTTCGGCGGGTTGATTTTAGCAACTTCCTCATGGGGGGAGCTGAATGCGGTCCTGAAAGTTTTCTTCATTGGAATGGTATCCGTCATTTTTGCAGGGATGGCCTTCATCGCTTCAAAGCTGAAGATTGAACAGACCGCTTTTGCATTCCTGACACTAGCGGGTTTATTCATTCCGATTACGATTTTATCAGCTTCATATTATCGGATTTTTGGAGAGTACCTTTCACTTAATGGTGGGGGGAGGGGGCTACTGGGGTTTCTTGGGGGATTACTTTGTTTAGCGATTTATTGTAAGATTGCTGACTACTTTAAGTCGAAAATATTCATTTTCATTTCGATATTCACGTTTGGCATAACCGGCTATTTCGGATTGGCTTTTGTGACGCCGACTATCGAGTGGATGTTTTTGGCGATAGGCATTCTTAATTTAATACTATTATGGAATATTGAGCAATTGAAAAATCAACAAGCATTAACGTTATTCAAACCATTCATTTTTCAATTCATCCAGTTTAAGATCATCGTGGAAGCCTTTGTGATCCTGACGTTATTTTCAAGTAACTTGGTGTACTCGCTAACGTTGATGGTCTTTTCTGTTTTGTTTTTAATTTTTTCGGTCAAATTCCAAAAAAAATATTATGAAATGGCTTTTAGCGCCGTTTTCACGTATGGATATATCCATTTAATCTTTAACTCATTTTTAAGTGAGTATATGATCATTGCTTTTGCACTTGTACCAATCATTTTTACTATGCTATCAAAATATCTGGCTAAATCCAAAATGACTAAGCTTTCCAAGAACTTCATGTTCACCAGTTTGATTGAGAGCGGGATCGTTTTCTTATATTGTAACGCGATGGTGTACCAGGAGAACTATGCGCAAATATTCGTCGCGCTCATGATAGTATCCGCTCAGCTTGTCCATGTTTCCCTTCAATCGAAAAATTCAGGCTTCACGTACCCGGCTGTTGTTGTTTTCAACTTAGCGTTCCTGTATCTTTTCTTTGCTTTGCCAGTCTCTTTTTCTACCATTTTAAGTCTTGTTTTCGTTCTTCAGGCCATTCAATATGTTGGAGTATATTTATATAACCGTCACCCAAGGTACGGCCTGTTTAAGAAGAGTATCTTACTTATCTCCCCAATGATCATGTTAGTGATACTGACCATTAAAGTCAGTGAAATGGATTGGCTTGCAGTTAGTGCCGCACTCGCCATGATCTCGGGACTTTTCTTCATCACATATATAAAAGACGATTCAAAGCATATGAAGGAAAACGCCATATACGGATTTCCAATCACTTTCGTACTGGCTCTGGTTGCTTTCAATCCATATTTGTTGGAGAGTTTAGAGTGGGCCCGGTCAAATATAACGCTCAGCGTCTATTTAATGGGGGTTTCACTGATTTCCATCGGTGCAGCTTACACATTTAGAAGGGGTTATCATAAATTCTTTCCTGTTTTTGCATATAGCGCGCAGATTCTTTCCTTCCTTTCCTTGGTATCGATTCCATTCGATTCACTGAAGCCTTTGGAGGAAAGCGGAGTCATTGCCATTGCTACGGCAATAAACGGCTGGGCCGTCCATATACATCGGAAGCACATATTCTGGGTGCCTGTCGTGATTACAAGTGCAGGCCTATATGCCTCACTCTACGATGTTTTTGATTTTGGTTTAATGGTATTGAAGCTTGCGTTTGTACTGCTAGGTCCTATTATCTTTTTCCTTTTAGGAGAATGGCTTGGTAAATATTCGTACAAAGGGAAATTGTACTTCCAATATACTAGTCACCTTGCCAATTTACTGGCGATTCCTGTTGGATATTTGCTCATTGTTTATACGGAAAGTTCTCCGTTCCTATATGCTGCACAACTGTTGATTTATATGTTGAGTTCTTTAAGGACACATGTGAAATGGGAAAAATATGTTTTTACGTACCTAGGGTTTTCAGCCCTTTTCCTGCAGGTCCATTTATTTTTTGCAAACGAGGGGCAAAGGGCATTCATAACACCAATATCCATGATGATTACAGCAGGGATCATAACCATCCTGTGGTCGGTTTCCAATAAGAATTGGAAAGGAATCATGGAGTATTATCTTATTCCATTCATTCATTTAGGAATAAGCATATCCATATTGGAAACGGCCATCCGGGGTCTTCCGCTTAATAGGGAATTGGTCTGGGTAGGAGTGATGACTGTACAGTTCTTGTTTGCCTGGTATCTGCTCATGAAAAGGAATTGGCGGAACTATGTTGTCGTTCCTCTAAGCATGGCCTTCATCTTTTATAATATGTATGTAAATACACTACCTTTGGTTATGGCGATCATCGTATTACTTGTATGCATGACTGTGATGGTGATGGTTAGCAGACGCCATTTCAAAGGATTGGTCAACCAAGAGGGAACGAAGAGAGTCATTGATTATTATCGGATTTTTGGCTTGTTATATCTGTGCACCCTGAATCTGGAAGTGTTTATGAGCGATAAGGGTTCAGCAATTTTGGGGATTTTTGTTTCCCTGCTGTTGCCTGGCTACTTCATCCTTATGGAAAGATTCACGATCCATAAGAAAGAAAGAAGCATTTATTTGGGAATAGCGGCCATCATCGGACTTTTCCCGTTCATCAATATCATGGACTTTGCCCATGCACTCCCAATCATCACGAGCTTGGCCGTTCTTTTTGGCTGTATGGCAGGAATGCTATTGTTAAGCAGGCTGTATTCCAGCCGGTTACTCAAGAAAGACGGATCAGGCATCGTAATCTTTGATCCTTACAGGATTTATGGTTTATTCTTTTTGATCGATATGAATGCGGAAGTTTTTAATGATACTAAACATCCGTTACTCCAAGTCTTCGTATCGCTTCTGTTAACCGCTTATTTCATTTTCCTGAGAAGCATGACAGCGGAAAAGCCAGAAAGGAAAATCCATTCCAAAATTGCTGCACTAGTCAGTCTGTATCCCTTCCTAGTCATCGTCGGCTATGCCGACAGCCTATCGGTTGAAATGGGATTGATGATCCTTTTCGGCTGTATGTCAGGGATGTTGCTTTTAAGCCGGCGTTATTTCGATGGTTTAATAAAAAGGGAAGAAACAGGCATTTCCATCGATGCATACAGGATATATGGCCTGCTTTTCTTACTTGCCATGAATAGGGGAATTTCAGTAACTGAAACATCAAGCCAGTTACTCGAGGTTGTCGTATCACTCTTGATCACGGTTTACTTCATCTTGATTGGAAGTTTCACAAAGGATGTAAAAGAAAAGGGCATCTACGTTTGGCTGACGGGAATTCTCAGTTTGTATCCCTATTGGACCATCATCATGTACGCGGACACATTACGGCCTTTCATTGGCGTGGCAGTCCTTTTTGGGTGTACGGCCATAATGGTACTGCTAAGCAGGAAATTCTTTAAAGGCTTGCTATATAAAGGTAGGTCAGGACTTCAATTGGATTTTTACAGAGTCTATGGTCTGCTGTTTCTTCTTGCCATGAACATGGATGTTTTAACGGGGGGACCAGCACATTTCATTTTGGAAATCTTCGTGGCGCTTCTGATTCCGGCCTACTTCATTTTGATGAGAAGCACGACGACAGGAATGTTGGAAAGAAAATCCCAGTTGGCTGCAGCGATATTGTTCAGTTTATATCCATATTGGGTCATTGTCGATCAGCTCACGATACCTCCTGTACTTGAGGAGGAGGTGAATATTCTGCCGCTGTTCATTGTCAGTACCACTCTGCTGAGGAAAATCTTCGTTAAAGGCAAAATCACACAATATATCGAAAGTGGTATTGTTTTTCTCTTGTTTTCAGCCCTGATCATTGATGCGATGGCAGGAAACACCTTATTTGATGCGCTCATTATCGGCACGGTGTCATTGGCAGCAATGCTCTTTGGATTCATGATGAAATACAAATCCTATTTCATCGCTGGAACTGGGACCATTTTATTCAATGTTTATATGAATACCAATTCGATGTGGGGCGAGATGCCATGGTGGCTGTATTTAATCATCGGCGGCGGGCTGCTTATCGGAATTGCATCTTTCTTTGAATGGAAAAAACAAAAAGAAAACCGGACATCGAAAGAAGTACTTGAGAAAAATAAACAAAGGATAAAGAATTGGTTCAATCGGTGGAATTAATGAAGAGGGGAAATTCGGCAAAATAAAAACGCTTGGGCATCCAAGCGTTTCAGACTGTAGGCAAACTCGTTAATAATTGAGCTTGTATACAGTTTTTTTTTGTTGCGTTCCACTCCAGGGACTCGCTTTCCGCGGACGGTCCGGGAGCCTCCTCGGAGCGTCCAATGCACCTGTAAGGTCGGTTACTCAGAAACTATCTAAGGTTTCCCGAAACCAATCAATTTACGCTTCCATTGATAAAAAAAGATGGACAATTGGACAAGGCAAGGCAGAGGCCCCATCGCTACAAAACTGAAACGCTTGGGCATACCAAGCGTTTCTTGTGGAGTTCAAGACGAGCAAGAGCTGCATGAAGAACAGCTTGAAGAGGAATCAGAACTGCCGTCATGGGAACCGTTATGACCGCCATGATCGGCATGGCCGGATCCAGAGGAAACTGTGCTCGCTTCATTCCCGAAAATATCTTTAAATTCGCTGTCAAAATCATCGGTGCTTGCATAAGTGAAATAGGCAGGAGCGGCATAGTCCGTCTGGTCGTACGTTTTCCGCCAATTCAATTCTGGCATGGGGCGATTTTCTTTAAATTGGGAAGTGAAAGATTCAAAGGTCCGTTCCGCTTGCATACTTGTCGGTTTCCTCATATATTTCTCTTTTAACTGCTCCAGTTCCAACGTTTCAAAATCACGGAGAAGCGTTTGCCCTTTATCATGTTTGAAAAATTTTCCCCATTTTTGAATGGAATGGGAATCCACGGTAAATAGCTGAACATAGTAAAAGTCGAAAAGAGTGCGCTCATCGGGTTTGAAAACAGGTTCTGAATGAGGATGGTGCTGAATGGTCCTACCGATGAAAGCCTGGCAAAACTCATCATATTCCCGTCTGGATTTCAACATGATGTGCCACAACTCATCGATGACTGAATTAAACATTTCAACTTTTCCAAACACTGCAGCCATGATCAAGTAGCGTTTCAATTCACGCCAAGCCTGATTGACCTTTAACTGTGAGTACCGTGGATGCTTCAGGCGGAATTCAGTATTGACCTTCTCCATATAATTGAAATCCAGTGCATGATTAAGCTTTTCTATCAATGCCTCTGAAACGATTTCCGTTGCATGCAGATCTAAAGTTTCAGCATGGTATTTACGGAATTCATTTTGATAGCGTTCTAATTTAGCTGGTTCACTTAGTCCTTTAACGAAATTGACCAGTAAAACAGCAAAAATTGCCGCAAGAATGACATAAAAGAAAGTCATTTTTGTCCACTCCTCTAAATATATGGGTATATTACTTTAATATTATCTTACATGTTCTTGGAAGGGATTGTAAGTTTATTTGAACAAATCGTTCCATTGACGAAACTCGATTAAGCTGAGGAGGTTGCATGCCGGTTTCGTCCTCAGGCAAAGGGGGTTTAAATCAAAAACCAAGCACTTCAAAATATGCTTCATATCTAGTATAGTTAGGAGGAAAAGGGGTGAAGCATGTACTTGACAGTAAAAGAGACTGCGGAATATCTATCGATGCCGGAATCTTATATAGAAAGTTTGATCGTTCAAAATAAAATTCGCACCGTTTATGATGGTGAGCAGCATTTGATTTTTAAAGATCAGTTTAATATGCATCTTGAACAGATGGAGAAGTATAAGAAGGAATTGGCGGATTATTATAACGAACCCATTCCAGAAGATATCGATGTGAAGGATGAAGATTAGCATCTGCCGGTTTGGCAGATGTTTTTTCATGCAGAAATGGCTTTGGATAAAAGCTTGGATTTTCCTAAAAGGTCTTAACGGCGTTTTACTGATCATTCAAATAATTTTGTTGTCAATGGAAGGTAATTGTAGTAGAATTCCTCAATTCCGTGTAAAATAAAAGGTAAAGGAATTATTACGGCAGAACGGTAGTTAGGAGATAGGTAAGTGGTAAAAGAGTATTTGCAAAGCGAAGGTTTTTCAAGGTTAATTACATTAATTGTGTTAGTCCTCTTTTTAATTAGCATCGGTAGTATGGTTAATATCGTGTTATTCACATTTGTTTTCACTTTCCTGATGGGAAGGCTGGAGCAAATTATCATGATTCGGCTGAATAAAGTGATGCATATCAATCCCAAGGTTGTTATAAGCTTTTTATATGTAGTCGTCATTTCTTGTTTAGTCATCGTTCTTTATAAATATCTACCGGTCATTACGCTACAATTCACGGAATTAGTGACACAGATCGTTTTCTTCTTTCAACATCCACCAGATAGCAGGGTCATTCAATATGCCATTAATATAATGAACGAGCTGAAATCTCCGCTCGATCTTCAAACACAGATGAATACACTCTATCTTTATATATCCGATTTCGGTAAACTGGCATTTCAAATTTTCATTTCCATGTTGCTTAGTCTATTTTTCTTATTGGAAAAAGATAAAATCATTCGTTTCACTTCTAAATTCAAGCGGGCCAAATTTAAATCTTTCTTTATAAACTTAAGCCACTTTGGCGTCAAATTCATCAATTCATTCGGAAAGGTGATTGAGGTCCAGTTCTTGATAGCCATCACGAATGCCGTCCTATCTGTAACTTTCTTATGGATTCTTGGCTTCCCGCAGTTGCTCGGTCTAGGGATCATGATTTTCTTCCTGGGTTTGATTCCTGTTGCAGGGGTCATCATCTCCCTCATTCCACTTAGCATGATTGCCTATAGTATCGGTGGCATGCCCAAAGTGATTGCTGTATTAATCATGATTGTTGTGATCCATGCAATTGAAAGCTATATTTTAAATCCGAAATTCATGTCGGCAAAAACAAATCTTCCAACATTTTTCACCTTCATCATCCTATTGTTTTCCGAGCATTTCCTTGGGATATGGGGATTGATCATCGGAATACCGATCTTCATCTTCCTGTTGGATATGTTGGATATTGAAGAGGGGAATACGGAAGTCCCATAATAATCATTCGAGCAGCGGCCACGCTAATATGGCTGCTGCTTATTTTTGTTCCATTAAACCTTTTGAAAGATGGCGCTAACTGTTTTCAATATAATATCCATTAATTTGAGTAAAGGGGAAAAGGATGCGTCTTTCCCAATTAGAGCATAGTTGCGTTTTTGGTTTACCAAGTTAATTGATTAAATTTTTATTTTACTAAAGTTATTTATCGGCTTTTTATTGCATAAAAAAACAAATAAACGTATAATATTCTTAAAAGAATATACTGAAAGTTCTGTTAAGTTAGATTTATCTGTTTTTTTCAAAAAATAGAGTTTACGAGAGAGAAGAGGGGATAATTTTGAAAAAGGTTTCTTTTTTAGTGTTTGTCATGGTTGCTTCTTTGTTACTTGTCTTGACAGGATGCGGGAAGGAAAAGGAAGTCTCGACAACTGGTAAAGAAGAAGGGTCCAATGGGAAAACACTGAGGATTGTGACGGACGCCAACTATGCTCCATTTGAATATCTTGAAGGGGATAAGATTGTAGGATTCGATGTTGATTTCATCAATGCCGTTGCAAAAGAAGCGGGTTATGAAGTTAAATTGGAAAGTGTTGGTTGGGATCCGATTTTTGTTGAAATCGAAGGTAAGAGAGCGGATGTCGCCATATCTGCGATTACAGTGAATGACGAAAGAAAACAATCTTATGACTTCTCTGTTCCGTATTTCTTATCCACAAATAAGATTCTCGTTCCTGAGAATAGTGATATAAAATCAGGAGATGAATTGAAAGGAAATGTCATTGCCGTTCAGACTGGTACTACTGGACAGGAAGCGACAGAGAAACTCCTTGGAAAGAATCACAAGGATATCAAAAAATTCGAAAATAATAACCTGGCCATTCAGGAATTACTAAAAGGCGGAGCTTCGGCTGTCGTAGCTGATAATACGGTCGTTGAAGAATATGTGAAAAATAACCCCGATCAAAAACTGAAAGTCGTTGAAGATAGTAAAAGCTTCAATGAGGAGTTTTATGGACTTATGTTCCCAAAAGGCAGTGAATTAAAATCTGAGTTCGATAAAGCCGTGAATGCCATTTATGAAAATGGGAAATATGCGGAAATCTATAAAGAGTGGTTTGGTACTGATCCAGATATTGAAACGTTGAAAGCACAACAATAAAAACAAATGGATAGTAAAAGATTGCGTAACTTTACGTGTGAAGTTACGCAGTTTTTTTGGTCTTAGGAGGGAAACAATATGAGTTTTCGCTGGGATATTATTTTTGAATATGCTCCTTTCTTATTAAAAGGAACGTTGCTTACAATAGGGCTGTCGGTTTCCTCCATCCTCATCGGAACTTTTTTGGGGTTATTGATCGGTTTAGGGAAAATCATGAGAAACAAAGTGCTTGCCTTTCCATTTTACTGTTATGTCACGGTTTTTCGCGGAACACCGCTTTTAGTTCAAATCTTTTTAATCCATTTTGGAATTGTGCCCTTTTTTACTGGGGAAACGAATGCAGTAACTGCCGGTGTCATTGCTTTATCTTTAAATGCAGCCGCATACATTGCCGAAATTTTCCGGGCGGGCATTCAATCCATCGATAAAGGGCAAATGGAAGGGGCGCGTTCATTGGGAATGACCCATACCCAAACAATGATACATGTTGTATTGCCCCAAGCTTTCAAACGAATGATTCCTCCGTTAGGAAATGAATTCATCGTATTATTGAAGGATTCATCCCTGCTTTGTGTCATTGCTGCCCCGGAATTGATGTATTGGGGGAAAGCGATGGGGAGTCAATACTTTAAAGTGTGGGAGCCATACTTGGCGTGTGCCTTCATCTATTTATTCCTGACCCTCATTTTAAGTTTCGTATTAAATAGACTCGAAAGAAGGTTGAAAACAGAATGATCAAGGTGGAGAATCTAAAGAAGTCATTTGGCGAAAATGAGGTATTGAAAAATATCAATGCAATCGTTTCCCCTCGGGAAGTAGTCGTGGTGATTGGTCCTTCTGGGTCGGGTAAATCCACTTTCCTCAGGTGTATCAATCAACTTGAAACGATAACGGGAGGCCATATTTTCATTGAAGGGCTTGATACGACAGACAAGAAGGTCAATATCAATAAAGTCCGGACGGAAGTTGGCATGGTATTTCAGCATTTTAACTTATTTCCTCATAAGACTGTTCTTGAGAATATAATGCTTGCGCCTATAAAGGTCCGCAAAATATCCAAAGAGCAGGCTTCCCAAAGAGGGATGGAACTGCTTAAGAAAGTGGGACTTGCCGAGAAAGCGAACGCATATCCGGATTCATTATCGGGGGGACAAAAGCAACGTGTCGCAATTGCCAGGGCGTTGGCGATGGAGCCCAAAATCATGTTATTCGACGAGCCGACTTCCGCTCTAGATCCGGAAATGGTCGGTGAAGTTCTTGAGGTCATGAAGCAACTGGCTAAGGAAGGCATGACCATGGTAGTTGTGACCCATGAGATGGGGTTTGCAAAAGAAGTTGGAGATCGCGTGATTTTCATGGACGAAGGTTATATTATTGAAGAAAACATTCCAATTGAGATTTTTAATAATCCCCAGCAGGAAAGAACCAAAGCCTTTTTGAGTAAAGTGCTTTAATTACACATAAAGAAAAAAACCTTCCATTAAGGGAGGTTTTTTTTGGAGCATATCAGGTTATCAGGGTGCTTTATTTGATGTATGAAGCGCCTAAAAGCGATTCAGGGCTTTTACCGAGCACGAGCATACTGATTTTGGCATAACCAATATTTTGAATATGGGAGAAGGTCTGAAGTAATACCTGGATATTCGGATCATCCTTTAACTTTTGAACTTCCTCTATATATAATCCGATAACGGAGGGCATAACGAATTCAGGGGTATATTCGTTTGGGTTTTCATCCATGATTAATGTGCCCATAAATTGATATTTAAATTGAAGAGCCCGTGTTAAGGCAACGACATGGAGCAGTTTATTAAATAGTTCGGGGTAAGAATATTTAATTTTCTCCAGAGCTGCTTCTGTTGCCTGTAACTCATCTACACTAGATAAAGTGATCATGAATATCTCCTTTTTAGAATATATTGGATCCATCAGCATTTACCGTGCATTTTACTTTACTAGTCTACCCTCGCCGTAGCGCCTTGTAAAATGGTTAGATATTATCATGTGCATAACTTAAATCTATGATAGTGCTTACATCAATCATGCTAGATAATTCACTACTTACGAGACAGCGCTTCCTTCGTATATTTCAGCCATTCTTTTGCAGCGTATGAAAGGTAATGGTCCTTACTCCATATAAATCCTAAATTCCAACTGATGGAGGGGTTTTTAACCTTGATTGTCTTTACGCGCTCATCATGGCGGCATAAACCTTCCGGTAATAGAGCAACGCCAAGTTTACAGTAGACCATTTCCTCAATAAAATCCCAGCGTGAGCTTTCAGTAACAATATGTGGAGAAAAACCAGCTTCATTACAGGATGAAATGATGAGATCTCGGAGGACGTAATCTTTATTGAATAAGATGAAAGATTCGTTTTCCAGGTCGGCCAAATCGATTTCTTCCTTACATGCATGCGGATGGGTGGGATGAACAATCAAGTTGATGTCTTCTTCCAAAAAGGCAAAGTGATGAAAATGTGCGGTGTTGGTTGGCAGGACTATTACTCCTATATCAATTAAGTCATTTTGGACGGATTCTTCTATCTTCTTTGAACCATCCTCTACTAATTGAAAGGTAATATTGGGATAGTCCTCGTGAAAACGGCTAAGAATCCGGGGGAAGAAAGAAGCGTCAATGATCGGCGGCAGCCCGATGCGTATATGTCCCTTTTTTAAACCTAATAAATTGTCCATTTCCGTTTCTAAATTGTGAAAGGCCTTATCAATCAATTTTGCCTGCTCTAAGACAACCCTGCCTGCATCGGTCAAGATCAGTTGCTTGCGTGAACGGTCAAAAAGCTCAACACCTAGCTCGGTTTCCAGGTTTTTAATCATCTTGCTGATGGTCGGCTGGGTAATGAATAAATGGTCGGCAGCACGAGTGAAGCTATTGAAATTAGTTACTTCTATAAAGTATTGCAAATGTTTAATATCCATTGCGTCACCTGTTATCCTCGTTTAAAATTAGTTTCATTTTACCCGTAAACGGAAGTGTTTGTAAAACATGATAAGCTTTACTTGGTTTTCATGCACGCATAAATAAGCTGGATTCCCAAGGGGAACCCAGCTTATGGAAGGACCGGCAATAATATCCGCCGTGAATTTTATTTGACCAACAAGACGGGCACTGGGGAATGTTGAACGATGTAGTGGCTTACACTGCCAAGGAATTCCTTGAAACCACTCAATCCGCGGCTGCCCATGATGATAAGGTCACAATTCTGGGATTTTGCATGTTCCAATAATGTCGTGATGGCTGAGCCCTCTACGACAAATGTTTGGGATGAATTCGGGATTTCAGATAAAAGCTCCTCCGCTTTTTTAATCACTTCCTTGCCATACTTGAGCATGGATTCTTCAATTTCCTGAAATGCATTGCCATATATATTTGATTTGATTGGCAATGTTACAGCGTGAAGCACTTGGATTTCGATAGCGGGATCCAGCTTCGCTAATTCAATCGCTTTTTCTAAAGATTTAAGTGCCAATTCAGATTCATCATAAGCAACTAATATCCTTGAACATAGCATTGGTCGATCATTCCCTTCTTTTAATTAATATACCTATAGTATATCAATTTAAATCTTTCATATAGTTTCATATATTATAAATTTTGTGAATATTTATTGAAGTTTACGTTTACGTCAATGTTAGAATAAAGGTAAATAATCCCTTTGTAAAGTGTGGTTTTTACATGTACACCATTTCTGAGTTAGCAAAAGAATTCGGATTGACGACAAGGACCCTCCGTTATTATGAGGAACTGGGTATGCTTAGGCCAAAGCGTACCGAAACGGGAAAAAGAGTTTATGGAAAGAAAGAATATGCACAGCTCAAAATCATAATGCGCGGTAAGAAGTATGGTTTTTCGTTAGTGGAAATAAAGGATATAGTCCTTCTATTCGAAAAGGATAGGACAGGCATTAAGCAGTTGGAAAAAACGATTGAAACTGCAGGACAGAAATTAAACGAAATTAATGAACGCATTAAAGAGCTGGATGGATTAAAGCAAGATTTTGAACAGGTAATCAAAGGCTTTACCGAAACCCTACATGACTTGAAAGTGAACGATAAAACAGGCAAGCGGTGTAATTAATCTTGAAAATAGGTTTTGATGATAGTAAGAGATGAATATATATTCTAGAAAACAAATGGGGTGGGAATTTGGAAATTCAAGAAACCATTGCAGTTGTGACAGGCGGGGCTTCTGGTCTGGGAGCTGCAACAGTAAGAAACATCATTAAAAAAGGTGGAAAAGCGGTCATATTTGACCTCTCGGAAGAAAACGGCGCTAAAATGGCGCGGGAATTGGGAGATTCAGTGCTGTTTATAAAAACGGATGTAACTAGTGAAGAAAGCGTATCGGTAGCATTGGATGAAGGAATGAAAAAATTCGGGAGCATCAATACGGTCATCAACTGTGCAGGCATTGCGATTGCAGAGAAGGTCATAGGCAGAAAAGGTATACATGAATTGAAAGCGTTCTCAAATGTCGTGCAGATCAATTTGATCGGTACGTTTAACGTAATCCGGCTTGCGGCTGAAAAAATGGTCGAAAATGAACCGAACCAAGAGGGGGAGCGTGGGGTCATTATCAATACAGCTTCGGTAGCTGCCTTTGAAGGACAAATCGGACAAGCCGCATATAGTGCCTCTAAGGGGGGGATTGTTGCCATGACTCTCCCGATCGCAAGGGAGCTTGCCACCAATGGGATACGTGTCGTATCGATTGCACCCGGTCTATTCCATACTCCGATGTTCGATTCATTGCCTGAAGAAGCCAGGACGTCATTAGGTAAAACCGTGCCATTCCCACCAAGGCTCGGGTATCCCGAAGAGTACGCTAAACTAACGGAAAGCATCATAACGAATCCAATGCTGAATGGGGAAACCATCAGGCTTGATGGGGCCATTAGAATGGCACCCAGGTAAGTTGTTAATTCCTTCAGGGAAATCCATTGTAAATCTGGAAAAAGAGCCTCCGGCAAGGAAATGGAGAGGAGAGAAAACAGATGAAGCATCCATACCTAAGTGAAGATCATGAAATTTTCCGTAAGTCATTCCGAAAGTTTTTAGAGAAAGAAGCAGTTCCCAACTATGAACGGTGGGAAGAAGAGAGAATCATTCCCCGGTCATTTTGGGTGAAAATGGGGGAACAGGGTTTTTTATGCCCGGACCTTGGAGAAGAGTATGGGGGTTCCGGGGTAGATTGGGGCTTTGCTGTCATAATTAATGAAGAATTGGAAAGAGTGGGTTCTGGTTTCATTGGTTTCGGACTTCACAGTGACATCACCGTTCCGTATATTTCCGCATACGGAAATGAGTCGCAGAAACGGCGTTGGCTTCCTAAATGCACGACAGGGGAAATCATTACAGCCATTGCCATGACAGAGCCTGACACAGGTTCAGATTTGGCCAATATTAAAACGACTGCCATTTTGGATGGAGATCATTACATATTAAATGGCCAAAAGACATTCATCACAAATGGCATTCATTCGGATTTGGTCATCGTTGCCTGTAAAACGGATCCAAGTGCCGTTCCGAAACATAAAGGCGTTAGCTTAGTCGTGGTCGAAAGGGATACACCCGGATTTTCCAGGGGGAGAAAACTGAAGAAACTTGGCTTGCACAGTCAGGATACAGCAGAACTCATCTTCGAGGATTGCCGTGTTCCAAAGGAAAACCTGCTTGGTGAAGAAGGCAAGGGGTTTACTTACTTAATGGAAAAATTGCAGCAGGAACGCCTTGTGGTGGCGATTTGTGCTCAAACTGCATCTGAGGATATGCTGGCCGATACGATTGAGTACGTGAAGGGCAGGGAAGCGTTCGGAAAATCCGTAAGTCAGTTTCAAAATACCCAATTCAAAATGGCGGAAATGGCAACGGAAATCAAAATGGGGCGTGCCTTCCTAGATCAATTGATCGCCAAACATATGGCTGGTGAACAGGTTGTAATGGAAGTTTCGATGGCAAAATGGCGTTTGACGGAGACTGCCCGAAAAATATCCATTGAATGCATGCAGCTCCATGGCGGCTATGGATATATGGAGGAATACAAGATTGCCAGAAGGTATCGGGATGTTCCCGTAGCAAGCATCTATGCCGGGACAAATGAAATCATGAAGAAAATCATCGCCAAGAATCTGGGTCTATAATAAAACGATGAGAAGGGGAGAGAGTATATGCGGGAAGTGGTTATCGTTGAAGGGATCCGCACGCCAGTTGGCAGAAGGAACGGTGTCTTGAAAGACGTTCGCCCTGATGATCTGGCAGGGGAAGTATTGAAGAAGCTGATTGAAAAGGCGGGCATCGATCCGGCTATTGTCGATGATGTCATTTTAGGTTGTGTTTCACAGTCGGGCGAACAGGCCGGTGATATAGCAAGGGTTGCTGCACTGATTGCCGGATTTCCAATTGAAGTGCCGGGAACGACGATCGACCGTCAATGCGGATCAAGTCAGCAGGCAGTCCATTTCGCTTCCCAGGCCATCTTGTCAGGTGATATGGATGTCGTAGTGGCCGGTGGTGTGGAGAACATGTCACGAGTTCCCATGGGGTCTAATTATCAAGGTGCTGGAACAAGCCAAAAGTATATGGACTCGTATGAGGTGATCAACCAAGGTTTGTCAGCTGAGAGAATCGCCGATAAGTGGGGAATAACACGGGAAGATTGTGATCAGTTTTCCGTTGAGAGCCATGCCAAGGCAATACGCGCTCAAAAAGAAGGGCATTTTACCCGTGAAATGATATCAGTAACGGGTACTGATAAAGAAGGAAATCAAATCGAAGTTACGGAAGATCAAGGCCCAAGGGATGGAACCACGCTTGAAGTACTTGCTGGATTGAAACCGGTTTTTCAAGAAGGCGGTTTAATCCATGCAGGGAACTCCAGTCAGATCAGTGATGGTGCTGCCGTTTTATTATTGATGGAACGCAGTAAAGCCGAAGAACTTGGATTGAAACCGCGCTTTAAAGTGCATACACGGGTTGTTGTCGGGTCAGATCCCACCCTGATGCTTACGGGACCGATTCCCGCCACCAAAAAAGCTTTGGAAAAAGCAGGTCTTACAATTGATGATATCGATATCTTTGAAGTGAATGAAGCTTTCGCTCCTGTACCGATTGCCTGGCTAAAAGAAACGGGGGCAGACCCCCAAAAGTTGAATCCAAATGGCGGGGCGATTGCCTTGGGTCATCCTCTTGGCGGAAGCGGGGCCCGATTGATGGTGTCGATGATCCATGAGTTAGAAAGGACGGGCGGCCGTTATGGGCTGCAAACAATGTGTGAAGGCCACGGCATGGCTAATGCAACCATCATTGAAAGATTGAACGGAAGCCGGACTATCGATTTATGAACATTCGTAATTCGCACGAAAGTAAAAGCTGAAAAAGGGATGAAGCCGACCATCGGCAGGCTTTGCCTGAACTCTGCCTGTTGATGGTGGTTACTTGAGGAGGAACATGATATGTCAGTAACGATTAAAAATATCTTTGATCATACGGTTCAGAAATTTCCCATTAAAGAAGCTATCTACGACGTGAGAAGAAATATCCGCTATACGTACATTCAATGGAATGAGCAGGTGAATAGGTTGGCGGCGGCCCTCCAAGCGGAAGGGGTGCGAAAAGGGGACAGGGTCTCTACGTACCTTTACAACAATGAAGAGCTTGCAACAGCATTCTTTGCCTGTGCAAAAATCGGCGCAATCTTTAATCCGATCAACTTCCGATTAATGCCGGAAGAGTTGGCCTTCATCTTGAACGATGCTGCTCCAAAGGTCGTTTTATTCGAACACGAACTGGAAATGAACGTTGCCGCGGTTGAAAAGCGATTTCCGGAAACGGCTTTTTGGTATATTGATGATAATGTGCCTGGATATGCAAAAGGTTACCGCCAGAAGATGGCAAGTATCTCATCAAAGCCAGATGAAGTGGACGTTCACGAAGATGATATTTATGCCATCATGTATACGAGCGGGACAACCGGTCGTCCAAAAGGGGTCATTCACCTTCATAAAGATATGGTCAAACAAGCCGAGATTTTAATTGAGGCCATGAAGTATGAACGCTCTGATATCGGTTTGATTACTGCACCGATGTTTCATTGTGCCGAATTGCACTGTTCCTTTTTACCTCGCATACAGGTTGGTGCCGCAAATGTCATATTGCATCAGTTTAATCCCAAAAAGGTCATGGAACTGATTGAATCGGAAGGGATCACCAAGTTTTTTGCTGCACCTACGATGTGGAACATGCTCCTCCAGGAAAATTTGGATGAGTACAAATTCCAGAGTTTGAGGCTTGGGCTTTATGGAGCAGCCCCGATGGCTCCAACACTTGTACGTGCCTGTCAGGAGAAACTCGGCATCCAGTTCATCCAAGCTTATGGAATGACTGAAATGGGTCCTGCCATCACTCTCCTATTGGAGGAAGACCAAATTAGAAAAGCGGGTTCTGCCGGCAAGGCATGTTCCGATCATGAAATAATCATTGCCCGTCCGAATGAAGAAGGGCCATCGGATCCCGAGGATATGCTGGAACCTGGGGAAACAGGGGAAATTCTTGTGAAGGGTCCGTGTATCATGCAGGGGTATTTTCAAAAAGATAGAGAGACCGAAAAGGCGCTTTACAAAGGCTGGTACCATTCCGGTGACATCGGTTTCCTGGATGAAGACGGATATCTGTGGGTCAAGGACCGGGTGGACGACATGATTATTTCTGGAGGGGAAAATATTTATCCACGTGAAGTGGAAGATACACTATATGAGCATCAAGGAATTCTCGACTGTGCAGTACTTGGTCAGCCGGATGATCAATGGGGGGAAACGGTGACGGCCTTCATCGTAGCCAAAGACCCAACGCTTGCGGAAAACGATTTAGAAGCCTGGTGTAAAAACAGTGTTACGCTAGCAAACTATAAACGTCCAAGAAGATATATCTTCTGTAATGAGCTGCCTCGTAACGCAAGCGGGAAGATACAAAAGTTCATGCTTCGTAAACAGTTAGAAGAAAACGTTAATGGAGAAAGTTTAGGGAACTTTCTTTAATGCAGGGGTCAGTAGCGGATGCAACCACTGACAAGTTAGGGGGAAAAGTCATTTAGAATTGCTTGGCTTGCAATCATACTTGGAAGGAAGAAATTTAATAAAGAGACGTATGGATGAATGATTATATAAATAATAATCCTGTGGAACAAATCAAGCAGAGAGAATAGTTATCCACAACAAAAATACAGCGTGGGTAGCATAACATCCACTTTATCCACATAACCCACAGGGTTATCCATAAATAACATTATTTTCATGTTAATAAAGTGAGTTATTGTACTTATATTTTATCAGTATTTTCAGAATATATCCACAATATACACAGGGGTGTGGATAAGCTATGTAAATAAAGAAAACACAAGGGGCTGATTTACAACCCCTTGGTTTGAGTTATCATGCTTATTAACGGCGATTATGAGCACGGCGGTCAGCTGCATTTGCCCGGGCTTGTGCCTCGATGTCTTCCTGGTCAGCCAGTTCGGAAGAATATTCAACGTCAAGTCCGTCACTCTTTAGGTTTTTAGGAACCTGAGGAAGTTTTTGTTTGTTCTTATCTCGATTATGGTGTATGCTTTTTCGTCCCATGTTAGCGCCTCCCTAGAATGAAAAATAAGCTGGAGATGAATTCACTAATCATCTCCAGCTTATTTTGTGTTGGGTGGCTATTCAAAATGTACGGAAAAAAACTCCAAACTTAACGACGGGATTTCTTCTCGGTATAACCGCCAGCTCGATCTGCTTTTTTAAATTCACGAGCATAAAGAATCGCTTGGGTACTAGTTAAGTTACTTTTCTCTTTATCGTGTTTTTTGAGCAATTAGATCATCTCCATTTCACTTAATATCCCTATTTTTTCCTAAAATGACCCTTTCATACGTGAGAATCTTCATTCAAGATATTTTGTAAAGCTTCTTTAAGGATTGGAAAGGAGAAAGTGAATCCTTCGTCTTTAAGTTTAGTGGGAAGGACATTTTGTCCTTCAAGCACAAGTATGCTCATTTCCCCCAGCAATTTTTTGAGGAAGATGGGAGGTACGGGTAACCAATGTGGCCGGTGCAGGACAGCTCCTATCGTTTTCCCGAATGTATCCATCTGAACGGGGTTCGGCGCCGTAATATTGACTGGACCCTCTATCCGCTGATCGTTCATGCAAAAGATGATTGCCCGGACCACGTCATGGATATGAATCCAGGAAAGCCACTGATTCCCTTTGCCCATCTTTCCTCCGCCGAATAGTTTATAGGGGAGGACCATCATTGGCAGTGCGCCATCTTTTTCTCCAAGAATCACCCCAAATCTTGTTAGGACCAACCTATTACTGTAAGAGCGTGATTTAGCCGCTTCCTTTTCCCATAGTTGAACAGTACGGGCCAAGAAATCATCACCAACGGATCCAGAGGTTTCGGTAAAGGTCTCATCGTCCGAAATACCATAATATCCGACTGCACTTGCATTAATGATGACGGACAATTTATCGGGCAGCATGGAGATGATCCGGTTCATCTCTTTGGAAGCTTCGACCCGGCTTTCGACAATCCGGCGTTTTCGTTCAGGTGTCCAACGCCCGCTGTTAAGGGATTCACCAGCAAGGTTAATGAAAACATCTAGCCCCGCCAAGTGCTTTTCCGGCTGTGCCTCCTTGGCCAACCAGCTAATATATGTCAAATTAGTCTGTTTTTTAAATTTTTCGGGATGACGGGTCAAAATATATATATCATGATTTTCTTTTGATAATTCATCAATAAGGGCTGTGCCGACAAAACCGCTTCCACCAGCAATGGCTATTTTCATCAGAACCACTTCCTTTCCCTTTCTTTCCTTCACTTTAACATGTCCATGTTCTTTTTTCATTTTTAGACATGCTATATATAGAAATGGTAAACGTAAAGGGGTAAAGTAGTGGTGGGGGTGGATTTATGCCAAACATAACAAAAATAACAACCCAAAAGAAACGTAAAGATCGTTATAACATTTTCGTTGACGAAAAATATGCCTTCAGTGTAGATGAAGAAGTGCTATTGAAATTTCATTTGAAAAAGGGTATGGAACTTGATGACCTGCTTTTGGCAGAAATACAATTCCATGATGAAATCCAAAAAGCATTTACCGATGCAATTAATTATTTATCATACCGAATGCGCTCGGAATCGGAAATTCGCCTTTATTTAAAAAAGAAGGAGACGGAAGAGCCGATCATTAAAGAAGCGATACATAAACTATACAGTTTTAACTATTTAGATGACCTTGAATTTGCCAAGGCTTACGTACGGACCCATGTGAATGGAGGTAATAAAGGGCCCACTACCCTTAAGCTCGAGCTTAAGGAAAAAGGGGTGCAAGAAAAGTTGGTTATCGAGGCATTGAAGGAATACCCCTATGATATTCAGATTGAACATGCAAGGAAACTTGCTGGAAAAGCGGTCAAAAAGGAAAAAAACATTTCCGAACGAGCTTTAAGGTTGAAAGTTGAACAAACCTTGTTACGGAAAGGTTTCCCTAGAGATGTCATCCATGAAGCACTTGAAGATGTGACGGTTGAAAAGGATGAAGATGAACAATGGGATTCTCTTTGCCACCATGCCGAAAAAATGCAACGCCGATATAAAAACCATGAAGGCTTCGAATATGAACAAAAAATGAAGCAGGCATTATACCGAAAAGGTTTTCCAATAGAATTGATTGAGCGTTTTCTTTCCCTTTCAGATGCGGATTAAGTGCATCGATAGCCAAATCACTAAATTTTGTTTAATATAGAAGTAAATTAATATTTCATTTAAGGAGTCATATATATGAGTGACGTAAGATACAGCAAGTTGTCCGCCTATGAACTACAACAGGAAATTGCAGCGTTGACTGAAAAAGCGAGAAAAGCAGAGCAATTGGGAATGGTTAATGAATACTCTGTATTGGAACGAAAAGTGACGATGGCCAAGGCCTATTTGTTAAATCCTGATGATTTCAAAAAAGGTGAAATATATCAAATTGACGGAGATCCCGGGGTCTATTTCAAAATTGATTATATGAACGGCGTATTCGCCTGGGGTTACCGCTTAGGTGGTAGCGGAAAGGAAGAAGCACTTCCGATTTCAATGCTGAAATAAAAAAGGAATCGGGGAAAACCCGATTCCTTCTGGTGTACGAGTTAATTCGATCGCTCGTTTGATGCTTTCATTCTTTCTTGAGGGTGTGTATTAATACTGCCATCTGCACGCTTTGAAGCATATCTTGCCTTTGCACGAGGCTCGCCTTGGAATTTATTATTGTTTTGGTTGGGGAATCCTTTTTGTTTATTTCGCAAATTTTTCTCCTCCAAGCATCAGATTAAAGAAAGAAGCGTTTCCGCTTACAACTAGTATGGGTATGGGACAGTATAGTTCATTCTGTAAAAATATTGGCAATGAGGTGGTTCAAATGAATGATTACCATGAAAGGTTAACCAAGATACTGCTTGAGAAAAATGATCACATCACGTATGAGCAAGCTTTGACTTGGGTGGAATTATTATGGGAAGATTTCGAAGCGACCTATGCAAAGGCTGGGCATGAATATGCCGGAGAAGAAATGACATCGCGCGTTGTAAGGACCTGGATTGATAACTATGGTGAGCAATTCCACGAATTCATTGCAAAGAATCCTAAATACCGACAGTTATTAAATCAGCAGAATCGACTGCATTAAAATAGCTGATTCCAGGGGGGGCCCTGGAATCAGCTATTTTTCAATATACAGCGACTACAAAATAATATTCAATTTCTTCTGCAGTTTCGCTTCGCTGAAAATCCAGCCGGTATAAGAATTCAAGATATTCAATTCGCTGTCTAAATGGACCACTGCCACAAACGGGTAATATCCATTGCTTCTGTATCTTAAATCGATGAAACGGACTTCATAATATTCTTTTATCTGTTCAATTTCAAATCGGTAAACCGGAGAAAAGGACAGAAAGGCTGCCAAGTTGATATCCTTCTTGGCGGCTTCGAGAATTTCACTTTCAGGTAAGGGCACTCGATCGAACGTATCAAGAATCGTCACATATCCATTATCGGCTCGTGCCACATAATAATTCTTTTCAGTAATAACCGCAATTTTCCAGCGGTGAAAACGCATGGTCGGTGATAAAAGAATTTTCCTTGCTCCAGGAATTTGCCGTTTGACCACTTTCTTTATAAAAGCTTGTTCCCTGAATCTGGAAATGTAGTAAATGACGAGTATTCCGTAAATGGAAAGAAATAAATAGCCTGGAGGAAATCCAAAGCCCCATAATATCAAGCCGGCAACATGTATTCCAAAAATGAACGGATCAAATGTATTGATGACTCCTAAAGCTACCCATTTTGATGAAATTGGCCTAAGAGCCTGGGTCCCATAAGCATTGAATATATCCACGAATACATGAAGGAATACGGCTAAAAAGGTCCAAAGCCAAAGATGAAGGTAATTTGCTTCAGGTATGAAGGCGAAAAGTGCTCCACTAATTATCAAGGGCCAAAGTAATACAGCGGGAATGGAATGCGTGATTCCACGGTGATTTCGAATATATACAGCGTTATTCCTTAATTTTAAAACGGTGTCAATGTCTGGAGCTTGTGATCCCAATATCGTACCTGCTATGACTGCACTTGCGGTGACTGGGCTCTGCGCAATGACAGGATCTAATGTGGCAAGACCTCCAAGAGCAATTCCCATGACAAAGTGAGTACCTGTATCCAAAAAACTAACCTCCCTGCCACAATTTGAAAAAAATGATCTTCTTTCATCATACCGTATTTATATATTAACCATCAAATGAATAAAATTTTTACTTATTTCCGTGCCCGTTATAAATAAATGGATATGAACATGCTATTAAAAAAAGAATGACCTATTATAGGTATTCCCATTTTTGATAAGAGTTTAACATCTTTGGAGGAACTGATGTGAAAGAAATAACGATCCCCACAATAGAAAAAATAACAATCGAAGAATTTCAAAAAGATTTGGTTTCCTGGTTTCTCGAAGAACAACGAGAATTGCCATGGAGGAAAAATAAAGATCCATACCGTGTTTGGGTTTCTGAAATAATGTTGCAGCAAACGAGAGTGGATACGGTGATTCCTTATTTCAACCGATTTGTGGAATGGTTCCCAACACTCGAGGATTTTGCCAATGCCGATGAAGAGAAAATCCTAAAAGCATGGGAAGGGCTGGGATATTACTCACGTGTAAGGAATCTGCATAGTGCCGTTCAGGAAGTGAAGGCTTCCTATAATGGAATCGTACCGGATGATCCCGCGGAAATTTCAAAATTGAAAGGTGTCGGTCCTTATACAGCTGGTGCGATTCTTAGTATCGCATACGGCAAGCCTGAGCCAGCCGTTGATGGAAACGTCATGCGTGTTTTATCAAGGATATTGATGATATATGAAGACATAGCAAAGCCAAAGACAAGAAAAACATTCGAAGCTGCCGTCAGAAAGCTGATCGATCATGAACATACCTCTGCCTTCAATCAAGCCTTGATGGAGCTTGGTGCATTAATCTGCACACCAGGTAAGCCTGCCTGCCTATTATGTCCTGTTCAAAGTCATTGTCTAGCATTTGAATCCGGGGTTCAGTCGGAATTGCCGGTGAAAACCCAAAAGAAAAAAACACGGGATGTACCAATTGTAGCTGCTGTTCTAACGAATGAAAAAGGTGAATATTTAATTCATAAGCGAGCATCAGAAGGGTTGCTTGCAAATCTTTGGGAATATCCGAACTTCGAAAACCATTCATCCCTTTTGCATAAGCGGGAATTCTTCGTGAGTCGGTTTCAGGAAATGTATGGCGTCAAACCTGAAATCACTGAATCACTTGTGAGAATTGAACATGTTTTCTCACATCTCGTTTGGAAAGTGGACACATATATCGGAGCGGTCAAAGAGGCCATCAGTGAAGAGACACTAAGAGAACAGCAACTTAAGTGGGTGAGTGAAGCAGAGATGGAGGAGTTGGCATTTCCGGTTTCCCACCAAAAAATGATGAAGGCGTATAAAGAGAAAGAACATGTTGAATAAAGGATTTTTTTCAAGTATATGGTAATATAAGGGTGTTAGGGGGCGGGGGAATGAGGATAGTCATTCAAGCATTCATGGGTTCAATCATCATTCATGCTTTATATTTTGGGAGTATGATAATGGTCGGGACCATAAAAACGAGCAGATATAAACCGGATATTGAAAATGCATGGGAACAAGTAGGGGCACTCCAGAATGAAACGGTATTCGGTAATGTCCTTTCACCTTCTTTATATTCGTTAACATTTTTGGGGACAGCCCTGATTTGCGCAATGGCTATAACGTCTTATAATAAAAATGTGATTAAAAAAAGGCGCTAGTGAAATGGGTAGCATGAAAGAGGATATCTGCTAAGATATCCTCTTCCTTTTGTTGATTTTCAAAGTCATATCCGTATAAAATCAATCGTAAATGGTTTTCGTTCCATGAGTATAATCGGCTTCCTGCCTGTTAAGTCCGCCTCTATTTTCAATTTCTTTGATGATTTCGCTATGGATACTCTGTCCTTCTTGGTTTAAATAAGGTACCATTTGTTGAAGGGAGTGATGAAAATAGGCAAGTTCACTATTTTCCCAATCCGATTTTTTCATCATCGACAACTCTGTCATATCACGTCCAACATACATAACAGTAACACTCCTTAAAAAAATGATTTTTATTACTCGGTGTTTACTCAGAAAGGATGAATAAACGAATGGAACAAAAAGTGGCACTCGTTACAGGTAGCAGTAAAGGTTTAGGCAGAAGCACGGCAATAAAACTTGCGGAGGAAGGTTACGACCTCGTTATTAATTATGCCCGGAGCAAGTCAAAAGCATTAGAAGTGGCAGCCGAAATTGAAGCGTTGGGGCGTAAAGCCCTTGTAGTTAAGGCAAATGTCGGTGACGTTGCGAAAGTGAAAAGCATGTTTGAGGAAATCGATGCTTATTATGGACGTTTGGATATATTCATCAATAATGCGGCCTCAGGAGTGCAGCGTCCATTGATGGAGCTGGAGGAATCCCATTGGAACTGGACCATGGACATCAATTCAAAGGCCCTTCTTTTCTGTGCACAGGAAGCGGCAAAATTAATGGAGAGGAACGGCGGGGGGAAAATCGTCAGCATCAGTTCACTTGGATCCATTCGCTATTTGAAAAATTATACAGCTGTTGGAGTTTCCAAAGCTGCGCTTGAAGCCCTGACAAGATATTTAGCGGTCGAATTGGCTGAAAAAAATATTTGTGTCAATGCCGTTTCAGGCGGTGTGATCGATACAGATGCCCTGAAGTCTTTCCCGAATCGGGATGAAATGCTTGCCGAGGCGGCAGAACAGACTCCGGCCGGACGGATGGTCGAGGTGGAAGATATGGTGAATACCATCCTATTTTTAATTTCCGACGGAGCCAGTATGATTCGTGGACAAACCGTAATAGTTGATGGAGGCATTTCATTGCTTGTTTAATGTAACTGGAAAAATTTAAATGTTTTTAGTGGGATAACACTCCTGGATAATGGTTATCTTATTATCGTGGAGGTGATATCAATGGCTAAAAACATGAATAAATCACAAGCAGGTACTGATGTTCAACAAGTGAGACAACAAAACGCTCAATCTCAACAAGGTCAAGGCCAATTCGGTACAGAGTTTGCTTCTGAAACTAACGTTCAAGAAGTGAAACAACAAAACGCGCAATCTCAGCAAAAAAAGGGCCAAGGTCAAGCACAAGGTCAATTCGGTACAGAGTTTGCTTCTGAAACTAACGTTCAAGAAGTGAAACAACAAAATCAAAAATCTCAAAGCAATAAAAGCCAAGGCTAATCGCCGATAAAAAGCATCCTTCTTTTGAAGGGTGCTTTTTTTGACTTTCATTGGATTCGACAAATGTTTCTTCGTGTTTACATATTATGTCAAAGGAAAAAACGGATAAAAATAGAATATACATATTATAGAAAAAATACAGATTAGGAAGGTGCATTCATGGAGGAATTTAACCGGCTTATAAACAACCAGTTGAAAACGATGGATAAGCTTTTACTTTTACAATCCGAAATCGAAAGATGCCAAGATATAGAGAAGCAACTCCTTGCCCTGGAAGAGGAGAGTGAAGCAGACACCATTCAGGAAGAGATTCAACTCAAAAAGCGGGAATTGAAAAGTATCCATGATATGTTCGAGAAGCAAACGGAAGAAGTCATCCGTTATTTTCAGCAAGGACAGGCTGCCATACGATGAATAACCGGCTAATTTCTTAGTTAAAATGGGTGGATGGTCAGACTTTTTCGACTTATTTACACATTTTCACTGGGAGATTAGCCACTTTTGTTTTAAATTTATGAATAAATCGCTATAATATAGGAATATAGGGTAAATGGAAAAAAGTATATATTTTTAAATACACACAACAACTGCAAACGGAATAGGGCACAGTACGCTGTCAGGGTGTCTATAGAAAGTAGGGAGAGATAAATGGGGATTGTTCCTGCCGAAGGAGGAAAAATCCAAATCCATAGCTATAAACATAATGGACATATCCATCGTATCTGGGAAGAGACGACCGTTTTAAAAGGGACCCAAAATCTGGTGATAGCAGCGAATGACCGTACTATGGTAACGGAATCAGATGGAAGGACCTGGATTACGAGAGAGCCGGCGATTTGCTATTTTCATTCAAAGTATTGGTTTAATGTTATTGGTATGTTGAGAGAGGACGGGGTTTATTACTATTGCAATATCAGTTCGCCGTTCACATACGAATCGGGAGCATTGAAATACATTGACTATGACCTGGACATTAAAGTATTCCCAGATATGACGTTTAATTTGCTGGATGAGGATGAATATGAAAGGCATCGGAAAGAAATGAATTACCCGGATGCCATCGATTCAATATTGAAACAGAACGTAGACTATTTGATTTATATGATACGCCAGCGAAAAGGACCATTCTCCGCAGAATTTATTGATAGTTGGTATGAACGCTTTTTAACCTATCGATGATAGAAAAGGCCTGCTGCATAATTGGCAGGCTTTTTCATTATGTATCGTGCCTACACATCTGATTCAATCTTTCAAGAATGCAGGAACCATTAAACCTCCTATATATGGTTATGAAAGTTAGTGAATGAAATCCTTTTGATAGTTAATCATCGAAAAGGAAAATATAATTGAATGGTGTATTTAAGATATAAGATTCCAAATTGACTGTTATGGACTTTTTTTATCATTTGGATTTAATGATTCAGAAAAGGAGGAAATCCGTGGGGAGTATTAAGAGATATTTGCAATTCGTCAAACCATATAAATGGCAGATAATCGGGACGGTACTGATTGGATTGCTAAAGTTCGCGATTCCGCTTTTGCTTCCATTGCTCAGTAAGTATATTGTGGATGACATCATCGGAAATGGTGACCTGTCCAAAGCCGTGAAGTCCGAACGCCTTTTATGGGCAATGGCCATCATGATATTCATTTTCGTTGCAGTCAGACCGCCGATTGAGTATTACCGTCAATATTTCGCTCAATGGACCGGAACGAAAATCTTATATGATATTCGTAATGATTTATTTACTCATATACAGAAACTGAGTTTTAAATATTATTCCAATACAAGAGTGGGCGAGGTCATTTCAAGGATGATCACGGATGTGGAACAAACGAAGAACTTTGTCATCACGGGTCTGATGAACCTTTGGCTTGATATCGCAACGATCATCATAGTGATAGTCATCATGTTTACGATGGACGTGAAGCTAACCATTGTATCCATCATCATGCTTCCATTTTACGCATTTTCGATCAAGCATTTCTTCGGCAAGCTGAGAACCTATACAAGGATTCGGTCCCAAGCGTTGGCGGATGTACAGAGTCACCTACATGAACGGGTTTCAGGGATGTCAGTCATCAAAAGCTTTGCGATAGAGGACAGGGAACAGGAATTGTTTGCGAAGCAGAACAAGAATTTCCTTGATAAGGCCCTAAAGCATACGAGGTGGAATGCTAAGTCATTTGCTGTCGTGAATACGATCACGGATATTGCCCCCCTGCTCGTGATAGGATTTGCCGGTTATCAGGTCATTCATGACCAATTGTCACTGGGTACCATGGTTGCTTTCGTCGGTTTCATAGACCGGCTATATAATCCCCTCAGACGTTTAGTTAACTCTTCTACGACAATGACCCAGACATTGGCGTCCATGGACAGGGTTTTTGAGTTTGTGGATGAGAAGTATGATATCGATGACGAACCAGGGGCGAAAGAGTTGAAGCATGTGGATGGCGGTATAACCTTTCAGGATGTATCGTTTGCTTATGACGAGAAAGAGGCACCCGTTTTAAAACATATCAATTTGGATGTTAAACCAGGGGAAACCATTGCACTTGTCGGGATGAGCGGAGGCGGGAAATCCTCGATCGTCAGTTTGATTTCCCGTTTCTATGATGTGACGGAGGGAAGGGTATTATTGGATGGGACGGATATCCGTAAATATCAAGTCCGCAGCCTAAGAGATAAAATAGGAATGGTTCTACAGGATAATATCTTATTTAGTGAATCGGTTAAGGCCAATATCCTTATGGGCCGGCCTGATGCAAGCGATGAAGAAGTATTTGAAGCGGCAAAGGCGGCGAATGCTCATGACTTCATCATGGGTCTAAAAGAAGGATATGAAACGAAAGTCGGGGAGCGGGGAGTTAAATTATCCGGAGGCCAAAAACAACGGGTGGCCATTGCGAGGGTATTTTTGAAAAATCCGCCAATCCTTGTTCTCGACGAAGCCACATCGGCATTGGATTTGGAAAGTGAACACTATATCCAGGAGGCGCTGGATATTTTGGCGAAAAACCGGACCACCATCATCGTGGCACACCGGTTATCGACCATCACCCATGCCGACCGGATCGTTCATATCGATAATGGGGAAATTACGGAAATGGGAACACACGAAGAACTCATGAAAAAGCAAGGGCATTATTACAACCTATTTCAAGTGCAACAATTGGATGCTTAAGGAGAAAAGGAAAAACAATATATAAAAGAAGACCATTCCGCTAACGGGAATGGTCTTTCTTATTCTTATCCGAACCGGTGGATAATGTTATGAAATCCTTTTTTCATGCAGCGTTTTTTTTCTGTCAGGAAGAAATCGCGGCAGATGCTTTATTCCCTCAGGCAAGGCGATGCCGACAATGATCAAGCACATCCCGAACCATTGCAGTGACGTAACCTGTTCATTCAAGAAGATGACGGAAACGACCATTGCTGAAGGAAGCTCTGCTGCACAAAGAATCGTTCCAAGCCCGACACCCACTTTCGGCAAACTGACTGCAAAGAAAAAGAAAGGAACTAAAACACCCAATGTGCCGAGGAGCAGACCGTAGTACCATAGGTTCGTTTGGACAAGATTCGTCACAAGTGTGACGGGGTTAGTCGTGAATACAGCAGTCAGCATGGCACCTGTTGCAATGAAAAACAACCGTTTCATTGAAGATTCCCCAACTGCGAATTGAGAGTTGCAGTACATATACAGTGCAAAGAGCAACGCAGACAATAATCCGAACAATACGCCTTTCAGGCTTAGACCGGATAGTGGCTGACCAAAAATCGCCCCCGCCAATAATGTACCGATGAAGAGAACGAAAATGGCAATGAGTTTATTTTTATCCGGGCGTCTTTTATTTAAGAAACTTTCTATAAGGACGCCTATCCAGGTAAATTGAAATAAAAAGACAACGGCAATCGAAGCGGGAAGCTCGGATACGGAAACGGCATATGCCTTTCCGACGAAAGTGGACATCATGCCCGTGATTAATAGTAATCCGGCACTCTTCCATGAAACTTTATATTTAAACGAAAAAAGAAATAACACAGAGACAATCAGCCAACCGACGAGGTATTGACTGCCGACCAGTTCTCCGGAAGAATGGCCATCCATGAATCCAAATTTGATCATCGTGGATAATGTACCATATGAGATCGAACCAATTAAGACCATTATGGAATACTTCAAAAGTTGCATGTTTTTCCCCCCTGTAAAAATAAAAATCGCCACCTGCCAAAAAGGCAAGTGACGAACGAAAAAAGGAAATCCTTTTAAAATTCCGTCTCTCAACAAAAGTTGAGTTTAAAAAATTGTTTGTGTTGCATTACCTTAGCTTAAAGTCTTAGTGAATAGTTGTCAACCAGAAAAATAAGTTAAACCAGCAGTCGATCTTTAAGCTAAAGGCGGCGGCGGAGGTCGGAAATGTTCCTTTCATGCATAGTAATTGAAAACCCAAAAAGAGGCGAATAGCCGAATGGGGGGATGTGTTTCAGTCACGATTTTCCTGGAAGTCTTCCAAAGTACCACGATATTCCGCGTCTTTCATTTTGCGGAGATTAGGTTTTTTTTCTGCAGTTGGCTCATCATTTGGCTTTTGATTGTGAAGCTTGGAAAGAGCCAAACGATAATCCTGATCTTTCATTTTCAATTCATCATTGTCTGTTGGGGAGATGATTTCGGTAACGGAATCATCTGCCGAAGAGATAGAGGACTCTTCCAATGAGTTCTCTTCCTCGACCCCCGGCGGCTTATCATCAGGTGATAAGGCTTTGATATTGAATGTGATCAAGCCCGTAACCGCTATTATGGCAACGATGATAATTAGAATTATGCCCATTGAATCAAGCCTCCTAGAGCTCGTTTATGAATGAACGTGTGACATGGGCTACCCGTTTTCCTAATGCTTCTCCAAGCTGCAAGTCATTTTTGGTGATGTTGTCATCCACACCGGGGGGACAGCTTATCCCTACTCCATAGTAGGAACCGTATAAGGCGTTTTCCGGAACAGTGCCGGGTAAGCCCACAATGATCATGCCTTGATGAAGCATTGGGGTGATTAAGTTCAGCATGGTAGCCTCGAGTCCGCCGTGTACGGTGGCCGTCGTACAGAATACTGCCCCCACTTTATTGATCAGCGCACCCTCCGCCCATAGATAACCAAGTTTATCAATCCATGTTTTCAAACTCGAACTGATGGTGCCGAAATGACCGGGACAGCCCCAAATGATTGCATCCATTTCCTGAAGCTTATAAACATCCGCCTCGTTAACATGGTCAATGAGAACCTCAGCCCCAGGAACCGAAGCGGCTCCTTGAGCTATTGATTCGGCAAGTGCTTTCGTATGGTTGCCTTCACTGTCGTAAACAACATAGATCTTCATTTTTATTCCCCCATTTAGTTAAACCGATTTTTTTACTGGTGAAGGAAGCAAAGGTACATCCAAATGTTCCTGTTTAGCTTTTTTCATTGCTTTGTCCTTCCGAACGTCACGCAAAAACAGTGAGAGAACGATACCGGCAATTGCGAAGCCTGTTGCCCAAAAGAATGCATCATTGATTCCCATTACATTTGCTTGACCCTGGATTTGGGAAGAAATCAGCGACATGGCCGTTTCCTGTGCCTGTTCACTAGTTTGATTCATCGAACTCATGATGGATTGGACGATTGTTTGGTAATTCTGAACAAAACCGGGATCACTCGTACTCATTTCCGTTCCTAAAGCAGTTCCATGGAATGAAGCACGGGTCGTATAAATGGTCGTCACGAAGCTGGTACCAATGGCTCCGGTTACTTGTTTCAGCGTATTGCTCATTGCCGTACCATGGGTATTCAAATGCTTAGGAAGCTGGTTCATCCCAGCTGTCATGATCGGCATCATCAGTAAAGACATTCCTAGTGCACGGATGGCATAGATGATGACCAAAGTCGAATAGGACGTTTCCGTAGTCAAATTAGCAAATTCGAAGGTTGTGACTGCAGTGATCGCTAAACCAAAAAGTGCTAATGGACGAGGACCGATTTTGTCAAATAATGCTCCTGAAATGGGCGACATCACCATCATCACAAGTGCTCCGGGTAACATCAATAGACCGGATTGAACTGGTGTGAAGCCTCTTAAGGTCTGCAAATATATTGGCAATAAGAATATCCCGGTAAACATGGCCACTGTGACGATGGCGGAAATGATATTCGATAATACGAACATGTCATACTTGAATACACGGAAGTCGAGCATAGGTGTTTCCGATTTTAGCTGTTGAATCACAAATAGGGTCAATAGGGTCAGCCCGATGATGATCGTTCCCAGAACGAGTGAATCCGTCCAGCCTTTCGAACCTGCTTCACTGACACCGTATAGTAATGATGCAACACCTAGCAAGGATAAAGAGGCGCCCAATAAATCCAATTTGATTTTCTTTGGTTCTGCTACATTATGCATGCTTAAAAGGGCAAGTATTATTACGATAATGCCTAATGGCACCATTGCGTAGAACATCACCCGCCAGCTATATTCCTGAATGACCCAACCTGATAAAGTCGGGCCGATGGCAGGGGCAAACATAATGGCAAGTCCGAATATCCCCATTCCTTTCCCGCGCATTTCCGGAGGGAAGATGAAAAGGATAATCGTCATGACCAATGGCTGGAGAATCCCGCCGCCAGCCGCCTGGATCAGCCGGCCTGTAAGGATGACGGGGAAATTAGGTGCAATCCCGCAGATGAATGTCCCGACAGTGAATAGAAACATGGCAGCAAGGAATAAAACCCGCGTGCCAAACCGTTCTATTAAGAAAGCGGACAGTGGGATCAAGGCTCCGTTCACGAGCATGAATCCAGTTGATAGCCATTGAATCGTAGTCGCAGCTACATTGAATTCTGCCATCATCCTCGGCATGGCGACACTAAGCAGAGTTTGATTCAAAATGACCATGAACAAACCTAGCATTAAGATAATTAACATGGGGGCAAACTGTTTCATTCCCTTGTTTTCATTTACTGAGATGGTTTGAGAAGCCATTTATTGAAAAGCCTCCTTTCTGTATAACTGTGTAGCCGGTTTATTTAGTTGAAATTTTCACTTCTGCGTTCATTCCAGGCAGAACTTTATCGGATGGTGCTTTAATGGAGATTTTAACTGGTACTTTTTGAGTGACTTTCGTATAGTTCCCGCTGCTGTTTTGATTGCCCATCACTGAAAAGACAGACGTTGTGGCATAACCGATCTGTTCCAATGTACCTTCGAAAACAGTATCGGGATCTCCATCGATGATAATATCGACGCTGTCACCTTTTTCGATATCCTTCAATTTATTTTCCTCAATATTAGCCGTTATGGACAGGTCATCCATATTGATGGTCTGAGCTAGCGTTTGACCCGCTTGAACAAGCTGCTCATCATGCACTTGTGTTTTAACGATTGTACCTTGTGCTGCGGTTTTTACTGCTTCTTTTCCATCTAAGGTGGTTACATTGGCAACTTGGTCATTCTTACTTACATTGTCTCCTTCGTGTAAGTCCCAATCTGCTAATTTACCGGCAGCGGGGGCAACGATGGTATATAGCTCTCCCGACACTTTCGCTTCATCCGTTTTAATGAAATTCGTGCTTTCATAATAGTAATAAGCCCCACCGGCTAATACCGCTACTATAATAACCAAACCAATGACATTGATTAAAACTAAACGTCCTCTATTCACTTGTTTCGCCTCCAAAAATATTGATGATGTATTCCCTTTGATTAACGTTCATTAGCCAGAAATGATATCGCCTCCTATTCTTAAGTTTATTTATTAATTTTAATAAATATTAATTTTTGTAAGTATTAATATTATAAGTAAAGAGTTTACCAGTTTAATTATTTTTTGTCATGTAAAATATTCTGAATAATAATGGGAAATAAATACAGTTAAATAGTGAAAATTTGAATTTTTTTAGATTTTTAGGATATATGGAAAGTAAATTTGACAATGGAATGGCATTTAATTAAATTTAAGAGGTAGGATTGTCCTATATAAGGAGTGAGAAGGCTGGAATTCAAATGGGAAGTAACTAATAGTATAGAAATGCAGATTTTTCGGATTAGGAAGAAGCTTAGGGCCATCGTAGCAAAAAATCTTCAGCCTTATGGATTAACGTCGCCTCAGTTTTTCATATTATTGATTTTGAAAAAAGAGGGGTCGATCAAATCGACCAAGCTGGCTGACTTCTTAACAGTAAAGCCAAGTGCGATTACCGTATTTGTAGATAAGCTGGTCGAAATGGATTATGTGAAACGGCAGCCCTCTGAAAAGGATCGCAGGGTCATCAATCTTGAATTGAAAGAGGCAGGGGAAGCTATTTTGGGGAGAGTCCTTGCGGATCATAACCAATTGATGGGCAAGAACTTCAACTCATTCTCAGAAGATGAGCTGCAGGATCTTTTGCATAAATTGGATACGATTGAAAAGGCTGCTGATAAGAACCTTTTGGATAATTGAATGAGGGGCCTGCTCGAAATAGAGACGAAAAAAGACGGTTCCCGGGAACCGTCTTTTTTTAATCTTCTACATACTGGACAGATAATTCGTTATCTTCCTTATGGAAGGACTGGAAGCTGACGATCAGCTTTTCAAGATGTTCCAATTGTTCGTCATATTCTATGACTGCAGAAATCAATGGTACAAGGCGGGCAGAGAGATGGCCCAGATTATCATGCATTTCGTCCACTTGATTTTGCTGTTCGAAAAAGTGGGCGAGCAGCTCTTTACGACTTAGGCAATCCTGGTCCCAATCTTCAATTTCGTCGATGGACTTGATTTTTTCGATATGCAGTAATATCAACTGTTCATGCTTGCGGATCAAGGAATCAAGCTGCTGTAAGATGCTCCGTTGGAAATCTTCAGGCATTTGATATACTTCATTCTCGAATTTATGGACTCTCTTCAAGGTTTCAAACGCTTTTTTTGTCGTTATGATCATCTGCCGATAAACGACAAGCTTTCTTGCTTTAGCTACACTGTTCTTCTTGAAATATTCCCGTTCCTCTTTGTACATGGAATAGATATGTTCCAGATCGAGTAACTCCGCCTTCAATCGGCTGATGTCTTTTTTCAATAAAGTGTGTTCTGTAGCATGCCTTGTGCTGATTCTGATCCATTTCAAGATGTCTTCCGTTACATCCGTGATGCGTGCATAAAGCTTTGCTTCGTACTTTGGAGGAATGAAAACCAGATTCACGATGAACGAAGAAATGATACCAAGCAAAACGGATGAGAGACGAATAAAGGCAAAATTCAGGAATTCCCCGTCCTGGCTTTCCATGATGGCAATGACCGTCACGATGGAAAGGACGATCGTTTTATCCATTTTCAGTTTTAAATTGATGGTTATGACAACCATTACGGCAAGACCGATTATAAAAATATCATTTCCGAACAACAAAACGAAGGAGACAGAAACCAATGCTCCGATGATATTTCCTTGAATTTGCTCCAACACCGTTTGATATGAACGGTAAATGGTCGGCTGTATTGCAAAAATTGCAGCAATCCCAGAAAGGACAGGAGCAGGAAGATTAAGCAGTTCCGATAGATAAAGCGCTAAAACAATTGCTATTCCTGTTTTGAGAATGCGGGCACCAAACTTCATATATGGGTTAATCCTTTCTTTGTGTTGTAATGGAACGTGGTATGAATAGACTCTATTTATATATAGGCTTTTGCCTAAAGTTGTATTCTAACTTATTTGTTAGTACTTTACACTAAAATAAGAAGATGTAAACAAAAAGTAATATACAGGATTTTCCTAAGGGTTACAATAGCTAAAATCAAGTTTAATATATAAAGAAACGATAGGCAATTTCTTGAGCCTTTCAACTGTGTTTTCCATCGATTAAAGACTATCCCAGAGGTATATGACTGGAAAAGGCTGATGCTCGAATTGAAGAGCACCAGCCTTTTTTTATATACTTTTGGCATCACTCCGTGGATACGGCAGGATCCGCCTGTTCTTTAACTGGAACGACCTGAAGGAAGTGCTCCCCAGGATTTTGAAGCAGTGTCTCTAAAGAGGCCGCTTCTTCGGGTTGACCATGATCCTTCAAGAGGGCCGTGTATTTGCCCAGGAGTTCGGCCACATCCTGCAGGCCTTTTTCGGAAAGGGGCTCAATGGAAATCTTTGCCCCTTTCGCAACCCGTTTCTTAATGACCTCTTTGGTTAATCCGGATTCGGGCTGTTGCCGTAAATAAACGACACCGCCTGTCATCCCTGCGCAAATCCATGGACCGGGATCACCCAGAACTAAACCTCTTCCATTTGTCATGTATTCAAAAGCGAATCCCTTAATATTGGAAGTTACCGCAATATTACCGTTTTCCTTTTCAGGAAGCGGTTGTTTTAATAATCCCCCAATGATCATATCCGCTCCGGAAAGCCGGATTCCCGCCCTGGCATCGGCATCGCCTTGGGCAATGAGGAGACCATGCTGTGCACCGTAACCAAAGCCCTTACCGACGGAGCCATTGTAGAACTTCCCATCTTTTCCTGGAGATTTAAAGATGGCAATATTCCCGCCAATCGATGTTTTGCCAATGCCATCCTGGGCACCGCCATTCACGCTGATTGAAATTCCCTCCGTATTGTATGCCCCAAGTCCGTTGCCCGGGATGGAACCATCCTGGTAGGATAGGTGAACGGGAGGAAGTTTTTTGTATGATCCATCCAATCTGCCCCTAACGCGGTGACAGGACACCCTGCTGCCGAGTACACGCTGCTCGGAAGTGATCGAGTTATAGCTACGGGATTGCTGCAGATCATCTACATGCGAATCAAGATATTCAGCGCCAACGGCTACCTGCATGGAGCCTTCATTCAAATATGCCGCCGTTTCTTTATGGGAGAACGGTGTAATATCCAGGTTTTTTAATAAATAGGTTAAATCCAATGATTGTTGACCTTTAACTTGCTGGAGCAAATCGGAACGTCCGACGATTTCCTGAAGATTCTTCACCCCAAGTGATCCGGTCAAAGATTTGAGTTCTTTTGCAAATGCACTGAACATATTCGTTAATCCTTGAACGGCTAAATCGAATTTTCGTGGAACAAAACGGCGCAGCCCATGTTCTTTCGCCTGCGCTTCCGATTCAATTTGGGTGGCAATTCCCACATGGCAAGTATCAAGGTGACATCCGCGGCACGTTGTACAGCCGACGGCAATCATCGAAAGGGTCCCAAAACCTACACGGTTTGCACCAAGCAGCATTACCTTTAATACATCCATCGAGCTTTTTAACCCACCGTCAGCCCAAATTTCAACATTCTGTCGGATACCTGACTCAAGCAGCGCATTATGGGCCGCTTTCACACCAATTTCAACTGGTAGACCGACATGTGCGAGTGCATGGATCCTGGCAGCACCCGTTCCGCCATCAAAACCGGACAGCGTTATGATATCTGCCCCCGCTTTTGCGACGCCGACAGCAATCGTACCGATGTTTGGAACGACTGGTACTTTGACAGCAACTTTCGCTTTGTCATTTGCCGTTTTTAGCTCATGGATCATTTGGGCCAAATCTTCAATTGAGTATATATCATGGTTATTGGAAGGGGAGATCAAATCGGAACCGATTGTTGCATTTCGGGCTTCTGCGATTTTCGCTGTGACCTTGGAACCGGGAAGGTGACCGCCTTCACCAGGTTTTGCCCCTTGCCCAATTTTAATTTCCAATAGATTTGAAGAGTTCAAGAGTTCTGCATTGACACCGAAACGGCCGGAAGCGATTTGCTGGCCGCGGGATTTCGGGTACTTGCCAAGCATATCCTTTATTTCCCCGCCTTCACCATTCATGCTGATCATGCCTAACCTCTCGGCAGCTTCCGCATAGGCACGGAAGGCAATCTCATTTTGTGATCCAAAGGACATGGATGCTATGACGAACGGCAATTCCTGTTCGCCGACCGAAAGACTGACTTCTTCAGAAGGGATGGAAGCATCTGAGGTTTTTAATGATGTCAAGTGGCGGATCGTCGTAGGATTGGATTCTTCCTGTTCGGTGATCTTCTCGCGATAAGCATCATAGTCCCCGGTTGAAGCAACCTCCCCGATAGACTTCCAAATCCTAGGGAACAGATGGAAGGTCTTGCCCATCCGTTCTTTTTCATTGCCGTAATCTTCCGCCCGCTGAATGGCATCTGCCTTGATTTTATCAAAATTATAGTCCAGATCATTCGATCCGAAGAAGTTAGCCACATTTAAATATTTCGCGATTTCCTCATGTAAACCGATGCTTGAGAAAAGTCTTCCATAGCCGCGCAGCTCATGAATGCCAATGGTGGAGATGACTTTCTCAAGCCCTTTCGTCAAGGAGTTATATAGATTGGTAACCCCCTTGATGTCATCTGAAGATAAGGAAAGGAACATATAATAGGGGCTGATTAAGTTGGCCCCTAGACCATAAGAAACGATGATATCATGCAGTGACCTTAGCGATGCTGAACGTAAAAGGATGGAACAATCACGGCGCTTGCCTGTGCGGACCAATGCTTGGTCGACGGCTGAAGTGACAAGGTGGGGATCAAGCCAAAGGTTGCCGTTTTGATGGGCAAGGGCATCATCCAGAACAAGCAGCGTTTTTCCTTCATCCACTGCATTGACACTTTCATCCGTTATCCTGGTCAAGGCATCTTTGATGTTTTCATCCTCTTTGAACGTGCTTGAAATGAAGTGCACGAGTTTTTGATCTTGGTTATATTTAATGAACTGATCATAGCTTGGCTGCGATAAGATTGACGAGCACTCATAACCCGTTGACCCTTCAATCAATAAGGGAGTCAGCAGCTCAGTGACATTTCCTGCCTTATTCGCTTCGAATAGGGCAGGACGTTTTCCGATGATGGTTCTTGTTGAGAAGTGCTCGGTTTCCCGGTCACGGTCGATCGCTGGGTTAGTTACAACGGCCACACTTTCCTTGATGAAATCAGCAATGTTGGTCCTTTGGGGATTAAGTGCTGCCAGTGGCGCATCGTGACCAAGTGAACGAATGGGCTCAGCGCCTTTTTCGGCCATCTGTTCCACTAATTGTACATGCTCCCTTTCCCACCCAAAGGCTTTATATTGACCATTATGAATGGCTTGCGTGTTTGTCATGGAGGTAACCTTTTCAAAAACTTGGGACTGTAAGCGGACTCGGTCATTTGAAAGGACGAAACGATCATTGAAGAGTTCAAATACTTTATCCTGGTAATCCTTGTATGTGTACAATTCAATACGGTCGCCGTTCCATTTCAAACCGATTTTTTCCCCAGGACCCATCGGTTTCGGATCTCCGGCATATTCACTGGAAGGGATGATTCCCGGTTCGGAAGTGAACATATAGGATGATTCCGTTTCAATATTCCATAGTGGGCGCAAGCCTAAAGAGTCGACAGAGAACACGGCTTCATCGCCGAAACGGGAGATGATGCCTGCCGGACCTTGTGCAAAATGACCCCATGCTTCCCTTAAATACGTATATAAGTCTTGTAAATGCTCTGGATACTCCTTGATTTCGTTGATGATTGGCGGGAACATAAGATCGACGGCTTCAAATAAAGAGTAGCCATGACGGCAGATGAAAGTCTCGATCGTCTTGTTTAAATCCTGTGAGTCGCTTCCATCTTTAGCGATGGGAACTCCGATCATTTTCGCTTCATCACGCAGCTTGGCGATGGTATTGATTTCGCCATTATGACCAAGTACACTGAAAGGCTGGACCCGGAAGAAGCTTGAGAGGGTATTAGTTGAAAAACGATTGTGTCCCAGTGTCATGGTGGAGGCAGCCAAAGGGTCAGCAAGATCAAGATAATAGGCAGGGAGCGTATCCCCTGCACCCATCACTTTGTATACTGCATGATGCTGGCTTAAAGATGCAACATGGATGAAATCACTTTTTTCGATGTCGGAAGTCAGCTCAAAAAGAACATTTGAAAGCTCCTGGTCATTATTGATGGTGGAGGTACAGGCAAATTGCCAGAACACTGGGTCTTCTTGAATGGCAATCGGTCCCAATGCCTCGGAACGGTAGGCTTTATCCGTTTCGAATATCAATGAGAGACCATGCTGGAGCAGTTTCTCCTTGACTTCGATTTTTAAGTCGTTAGCTTCTGTTTTTTTGCTTAAAAATAAGTGGGCGACTATGAAGGAATCTTGATCGACGATGCTTGAATCGACATTTACCGCTTCAAGCTTCTTTTTCCAAAGAGCCCGGGGAATATCGATATGGATGCCGGCGCCATCGCCCTCACCATTGATGAAACCGCAGCGATGATTCATTTTAACCAAGGCGTCGATACAGGCAAAGATGTTTTCGTTTGTAGGGATTTTCTTTTTTTCGATGCAGGAAACGATACCGCAGGCATCATGTTCTTCTTTGTGAAATTCCTTGAATGTAGCAGGTGTCCATTGTTGGGCCATAAATGTGGCATGAATAAGGTTACCCTTATTCTCTGCCTTTCACCTCCTGTAGCATGTGTTTAGTGGGGGAAATATTAGTAAACCCGAACAATAGTCCAAGTTTTGATAGATTGAAAGAAAGTGTATAAATGTATACATATCATATCATTTAAATATTCAGAAATCAATTTTTTATACAGTGGGATGGATGCTGTGATTGGTGGGATTTATGTGGAAAGTGGCGTGGAATGCCAATATTAAAGATTTATTACAGGGGAATAAGAAACCCCCAAGATTGATGTACAACCTGGGGGTGTATAAAAAATGAATAATTACGCTGATTCGATTTATTATATTAGGTTTTTGAATGCATGTTCAACCGCTTTTAGAGTATAAGCGATATCGTCATCCGTGTGAGCAATTGTCAAGAACCAGGCTTCGTATTTTGACGGTGCCAAATTGATTCCCTGGTTGAGCATGAGTTTGAAGAACTTAGCGAACATTTCGCCATCCGTATTTTCCGCCTGCTCATAGTTTTCAATTTTTTCTGTCGTGAAATAGATCGTCAGCGCTCCTTTAAGGCGGTTGATGGTGATCGGTACATTATATTGGCGAGCCGCTTTCAGGATGCCTTCTTCAAGGGTTTTCCCCAGCCGGTCAAGCTCGTCGTACAGCCCGTCTTCTTTAAGTACTTCTAAGCAAGCGATCCCGGAAAGCATGGAAGCTGGATTTCCTGCCATTGTACCCGCTTGATAGGCTGGTCCCAGCGGGGCGACAGAATCCATGATCTCTTTTTTACCGCCATAGGCTCCAATAGGAAGCCCGCCCCCGATGATTTTTCCGAGCGCGGTCAAATCGGGTTGAATTCCCAAGTAGTCCTGTGCCCCTCCATACATGAAGCGGAATGCTGTGATGACCTCGTCGAAAATGACGAGTGATCCGGCTTCGTGAGATAATGAAATGACTTCTTCCAAGAAGCCTGGGCTTGGTTCCACGATCCCGAAGTTGCCGACGATCGGTTCAACCAGAACGCCAGCAATTTCATTGCCCCATTTATCCAGTGCTTCTTTAAATGACTTGATATCATTGAAAGGTACCGTGATGACTTCTTGTGCGATGCTTTTCGGAACGCCGGCAGAGTCCGGTGTACCTAAAGTGGACGGGCCGGAACCTGCAGCGACGAGAACAAGGTCGGAGTGTCCGTGGTAACAGCCTGCAAACTTGATGATCTTATCCCGTCCTGTGTAAGCGCGGGCAACGCGGATGGTGGACATGACGGACTCGGTTCCTGAATTGGTGAAGCGGACTTTATCCATGGATGGTATGGCTTCTTTCAACATTTTGGCAAATTTGACTTCATGTTTTGTCGGTGTGCCGTATAAAACGCCCGTTTCCGCAGCTTTAACGATAGCCTCCGTAATATGTGGATGCGCATGACCTGTGATGATCGGGCCATATGCAGCTAAATAATCGATATATTTATTGCCGTCAACATCCCAGAAATAAGCACCCTTGGCATGATCCATCGCAACCGGTGAACCGCCTCCTACAGCTTTGTAAGAACGGGATGGGCTGTTAACCCCGCCAACGATATGTTCCAATGCCTCTTTATGTAAAAGCTCCGAATTACTAAAATCCAATCTTAAAACCTCCTAAGAATATAAACATATTTCCTCTTAATCATAGCACTTTTCCGTCCGTAAATCTGGGGTCGAAGGCTAGGAAATGTGATGCGCTCCCTCATGGAAGCGCTGCAACCCTAGAACATCAGGATTCAGGGCCTTCATTTTGTTTGCGAAAGGGGGTTGGATCCCAGAACCCCGGTTATGAAAGTAAGAATGGCCAAGATGGTGTCAGGGTTTTCGATGTCGAATGATTGGCGGTTCATTTCGCCCTGGGCTTGGTAATAGATTAGTTGGCCGGTCCCTTTCTCTTCATTAATGCAAAGATGGAAGCTGATGGGGGTGCTTTCAATCGACCCGCTGGAATCCCTTTGGATGACCTGGCATAATAATTCCCCATACTCATCTTCATAAAGGAAGTCATATCGAAGGTCGAAAACGACCTTTTCAATTTGTGATAGTAATAATTTTTTGATATTCATAGCATACTCGTCTCCTTTATATATGTGTCTGATACAACGATCATTTTGTCCTGAAAATGGCATTTGGCATCCAAGCATTTTTATTGTCTAAAAAGGGTAGATTGGATAAACTAATTCATTAGGACAAGAGATTACGGAGGATGTAACAGGATGAGTGATGCAATTCAAGTGAAACAGCTTCGGAAGGAATTTAAGTCGGCATCAAGCCGTTCAGGGCTAAAGGGTGCCTTCCGGGATTTACTTACCAGAAATTATAAAATCGTCCCTGCCGTCAATGATATCAATTTTACTGTAAAAAAGGGTGAGATGGTAGCGTATATCGGGGAAAATGGTGCAGGGAAATCGACCACGATCAAAATGCTGACAGGTATTTTGGAACCGACAGCAGGTGAAATCACGGTCAATGGCATGAACCCACATAAAGAAAGGGAAAAGTTCACTCAGACAATCGGAGTCGTATTCGGTCAGCGCTCACAGCTTTGGTGGGATATTGCGGTTCAAGAGTCGTTTAGGCTGCTAAAAAAGGTCTATAAGGTAACGGATGAACAATATAACGATCATATGGAACATGTTATCAAGACGCTCGATATCGGACCTTTGCTGGACAAGCCAGTGCGTAAACTCTCACTTGGTCAGCGAATGCGCTGCGAGCTTGCGGCAGCATTGATCCACAATCCGCCTTTGCTGTTCTTGGATGAGCCGACGATTGGACTTGATGTACTCGTGAAAATGAAGATTCGTGAGTTCCTGAAAGAAATAAATGAGAAATATAATACGACGATCCTTTTGACTACCCATGATTTAGGTGACATTGAAGCATTATGTGAGCGCGTAATCATGCTTGATGAAGGACAGATCATTTATGATGGGGAATTACAGAGTTTGAAAGATAACTGGGCTGAGGAAAAACAGATCCATTTTCAATTCATCGAGCCGATCGCATTAAAGGAATTGCAATCATTGGCGCTCCCATTTACTGCAAACTGGGTTTATGATGAGAAAGATCAAACATACATTGCCTTGTTGAAAGAAGAAAATGATCACATTTCACAGCTTGTTTCGGCTGTTGTATCTCATTTTAAAATAAAGGACATCAAAATCCATGAAACGTCCATTGAAGAGATTGTTCGCAACATTTACGAAGAAGGCACTGTCTGACTCTCTTATCATTAAGAAACAACGTGTCTATCAAGAAGGGGGAGGGCCATGGGAAAGTATCTTGCAATGATCCGCATGCGTTTTTTGATGATGCTTGCGTATCGAACGGATTATTATACCGGCATTTTAATTTATAGCATCAATATCGGTGCCTATTATTTCTTATGGAATGCGATATATGGAGAAAAAAGCTCCATCGAAGGACTATCAAGTATGCAGATGACAACCTATGTCGCAGTTGCATGGATGGCGCGCGCTTTTTATTTCAATAATATTGACCGCGAAATTGCCACTGAAATTAAAGACGGCAAGGTCGCCATTGAAATGATCCGGCCGTATAACTATTTAGGCATGAAAACGATGCAAGGACTTGGGGAAGGGGTATTCCGTTTCTTCTTCTTCTCGATTCCGGGGATGCTTCTGGTAGCATTCATTTTTCCTATCGAATTGCCGCACGAGCCGGCTACGTGGGGGATGTTCGGCATTTCCTTGCTGTTCAGCTTCATCATCAATACACAAATTAACTTATTGACGGGAATCACTACCTTTTTCTTATATAATAATGCCGGATTAATCCGCGCTAAAAGGGTTATCATTGATTTATTTTCCGGTCTGCTGCTGCCCATCAGTTTCTATCCTATATGGGCGCAGGAAGTGATGAAATATTTACCCTTTCAAGGGATCAGCTATGTACCAAGCATGATTTTTACGAACGGGTACAGTTCAGGCGAAATTGGCATGGCACTTTTACAGCAGTTAATTTGGTGCATCATTCTCATAATACCGATTCAGCTTTTATGGATAGTCGCAAAAAAACAGCTGATTATTCAAGGAGGTTGACAGGATGTTTTATGTATCGATGTTTTTTCAATATGTAAGTCAATATATGAAAACAAGACTGCAATATCGAGCCGATTTCTTCATGGAAATCCTATCTGACCTGCTGAATCAGGTCGTGAATCTGGTATTTATCTTAGTCGTTTTTGGACATACACAATTTTTAAGCGGCTGGAGCCGAGAAGAAATCATATTCATTTATGGATTTTTCCTTATCCCATTCGCCCTTTTTTCAGCCTTTTTCAACATCTGGGATTTTAATGACCGCTATATCGTCAAAGGTGAAATGGACCGGATATTAACAAGGCCGATACATAGCCTATTTCAAGTCATTTTAGAAAGAATCGAGCTTGAAGCGTTATTTGGTGTTGTGACGGGTTTGATCATTATATTCTATTCTGGGATTTCATTGGACCTTCAGCTTGCGTGGTATGATCCGATTCTTTTCATCATTTTTGCAATAGGAGGGGCCCTTGCTTATGCAGCCATATTCGTTGCGATAGCTAGTATCGGGTTCTGGTCGGATGCGAAAACCTCCATCATGCCAATGATGTACAATATCGGGAACTACGGGCGCTATCCAGTTGATATTTATAATAAGGTCATCCGTTTTGTCCTTACGTGGGTGCTGCCATTCGCGTTTGTTGGTGTCTATCCGGCATCTTATTTCCTAAGAAAAGAAGAGTGGTATGCATATGCATTTGCCACACCTGTAATCGGGGTTGCCTTTTTCGTGATATCCGTTTTCATATGGAATCAAGGAGTGAAGAGGTACCGCGGGGCAGGGAACTAAAAAAACCCCTTCAACAGCATTCATGTTGAAGGGGTTTTTGTTTAGTTCCTTTTTTTCTTTCTTTCAATATATCTTGCTTGTGCTTCATCATATTGCTGCTTTTCCTCTTCCGTTTCCGGAATGACCTGAGGTACTTTTGTCGGCTTACCGTCTTCATCAATGGCCAGCATCGTTAAAAAGGCGCGTGCCGTAAGCTGTTTTTCACCTGTTAATAGGTTCTCACGCTCCACTTTCACGAATACCTCCATTGATGTGCGATGAGCACAGGTGACATAAGCTTCAAGATTGATCGCATCCCCTGTCTTGATGGGGGCCAAAAAATCAAAAGAGTCGCTTGAAGCAGTCACAACGGGTTTTCGACAATGGCGCATAGCTGAAATGCAGGCTATTTTATCAACATAGGCCATTACTTTTCCGCCAAAGATGGTATTGTGATGATTTGTATCCGGTGGAAAAACAAGGTCGGTTAAAAAAGTCCGTGACTGCTGTGTTGGATGGGCAACATTCTTTTCCATCATTGGCCTGTTGGTTTGGCCAAAAGGTTTTCACGAACGATTTTTGCTGCTTCGACCATGTTTTTCAGGGAAGCGACGGTTTCCGGGATACCCCTTGTTTTCAGGCCGCAGTCGGGATTGATCCAAAACTGGTCTTTATTCAATACCTTGATGCCCCGTTCAATCATATCGACCATTTCTTCCACTGCCGGCACACGCGGGCTGTGAATATCATACACACCCAGGCCAATGCCTTTTTCATATGTTTTTTCCTCGAATGCGGAAGCAAGCTCCCCATGACTGCGAGATGTTTCGATGGAAATTACATCGGCATCAAGGGAGGAGATGACATCCATGAAACTGTTGAAGTCGCAATAGCACATATGCGTATGAATTTGGGTTGTTTCCTCCACGCTTGATGTGGATATCAAGAATGAATTTACAGCCCAGTTCAAATACTCGTCGCGATCGCTTTTTTTCAATGGCAGACCTTCTCTAAGTGCAGGCTCATCAACCTGAATCATTTTAATTCCAGCAGATTCCAATGCAATGACTTCCTTTTCCAAAGCGAGCGCCAGCTGATAACAAACATTCTGCCTGGAAATATCATCACGGACAAATGACCAATTCAAAATCGTAACAGGACCTGTAAGCATTCCTTTTACCGCCTTCTTCGTCAGTGATTGTGCGTAAACACTTTCCCTGACTGTCATCGGTTCGATGAAATGGATGTCGCCATAGATGACTGGTGGTTTTACGCAGCGGGATCCATAGGATTGGACCCAACCCTTTTCCAGAAAGGCGAATCCGCCTAACTTATGGCCGAAGTATTCAACCATATCCGTCCGTTCGAATTCCCCGTGAACGAGAACATCCAAACCGATTTCTTCTTGGATTTCAATCCATTTGCCGATTTCTTCGTTAACGAATGTTTCATATTGCTGAGCGGTCCAATCTCCTTTTTTGAATTTCCCGCGTGCTTGTTTAACTTCAAGTGTCTGCGGAAAGCTACCGATCGTAGTCGAAGGAAGGAAAGGCAATTTGAAAAATTCCTGTTGTTTTTGGTAACGCTCTTTAAATGGAATTTGACGGCCGGCGGTCCTGGTTTTAACCTTTTCGACTTTCGATCGTACAGTCCCATGATTCCGTGCATTCGAACTTGCTAACGTTTGAACCGTAATTTTATTGGCATCGACTTTTTCGGCGATTGCTTCAAAGCCTTGATTATTCCCTTTGACCAAGAGTGTGATTTCCTCAAGTTTCTCGTCAGCGAAAGCGAGGGCCTGTTTCACTTCTTTTGAAAGGGAGGATTCATTACGAACGGTCACTGGGACATGAAGCAGGGAACAAGAGGGCTGAAGCCAGATTTGGTCTTCGGCTACCTTTTTCTTAAGAGTCTCGATCAATTGAATTTTTTTCGATAAATCAGATAGCCAAATGTTTTTTCCGTCAATCACACCTGCAGCAAGCACTTTGTCCTTCGGGAAGCCGAATGCTACAAGATTACTTAGATTCCTCCCTTTATCATGTACAAAATCAAGACCGATTCCTTGGACTTTTAATTCGATGACTTCTTGGTAGTGTTCCACGGCATCAAAGTATGTTTGTAGCATGATGTTCAGGTTTGGTGCTGCTTCATTCAGCTTTTCATAGAGGTAAGTAACAGTTTGCATATCATCCTTGGAAATGGATGAAACAAGAGTAGGTTCATCCATTTGTACCCACTTCACGCCTTCTTGCTCCAACTCCCGCAGGATTTGCGTGTATAGGGGAAGCAAGCTCAAGATGATGCCAGGGATCTCTTGTTTATTGAAGCCTTTGGAAAGGGAGATGAAGGTATAAGGTCCGATCAACACGGGCTTCGTTTCAATCCCTAGCTTTTCCTTGGCTTCCCGATATGCTGCAAGTGGTTTATTTTCTGTTAAAGTCAGCTGTGGCAGTTTTAATTCAGGGACAATATAGTGATAGTTCGTATTGAACCATTTCGTCATTTCGGAAGCGACTTCATCATTGTTTCCGCGAGCCATTGAATAATAGACGGAAAGGGGAACGCTACCGCCTTCATAGGCTGAATAACGTTCAGGAACAAGACCGAACATGACGGACATATCGAGCATTTGATCATAGAAAGTGAAGTCGTTGACAGGAATGATATCAATGCCCCGCCGCTTCTGTTTTTGTAAGTTGCCTAAACGGATTGCTTTTAGTTGTGCCGTAAATTCCGCTTCATCGATTTTACCTGACCAGTAAGCTTCCAATGTACGTTTCCATTCACGATCTTCCCCGATTCGAGGGTAACCCAAACTACTGCTTTTCAAAATTCCCATCCTCCCAATTCATATTATTGAACAATAAAAAAAGCATCCCTAACCGTCAAAAGAGAAAGTTAGAAATGCTTAAAATAAGAGGCACGCAGAATGCCACTTACAATTATAAGGTCCCTAACACCTCCCTATCTCCCGTAGGTTAAAACAGTGTTGTTGAAATAGGCAGGTCTCCTGACTTAGGGATTATCATTAGCGGCGGGCCTTCCCGATCCGTTGATCAGTGGCATATTGGATGGCGCTAACACTCCCATTACAGTGGCGGGACCGTGCCGGAATTACACCGGACTTCCCTTTTAATCCTAATTTATAATTAGGAACCTAATTCCACATATGAAATTTTACAAAACCTGCCTTTATAAACTGTTTGCAGGTTGAAGATTTTTAAAATAAAAACTATTTTAAAAATTTAGACAACCTTAACATATCCAACCAAAAGGGTCAACATGAGATTCGGGAAAAGAATCCGTTTTTTGAGTGTGTTGGTGATGAGGATAAGGTCTGTTCCTAAAAAAGAATATATTGTTTGGACAGGGAGTATGTATAGAGGGAGTGGCGTATTGAAATGGGGCGTTGGGGATGACTTTCTACATCTTGATTGCAGGAATCATTTTTTGCATGGTGATGAGCATTCGTACGTTATTTCTTGTTGAGTCGGGAGGAAAGAAGTTTTCTCTGGAGGATATGCTGTGGCTTGGCAATTTATATGCGACGATATTGGTTGGATTTGCACTGATTTATTTATTATACGAGCTTCAGAATCATTCGGTGATTCTTGATATGGGCAATCGGTTGGATGGCACTTTCTATGAACAGTTGAAGACTTCCTTTTACTTTAGTGCGATGACGATGTTTTCTGTAGGTTATGGAGATATAGCCCCGATTGGCATGGGAAGGATGATAGCTACCATTCAGGCTTTCATCGGGTATACACTGCCGGCAGCGTTCGTGATTCGGACAGTTATCGATTTGGAGCAGAAAGATAGGAAGGATAAATGAAAGTTGTGTTTCTTTCGATTATTGGGTACTCTTACCATAATGAAAGAAATGGAGGGTTCAATATGACTGTTAAAATTGGAGAAAAAGCACCTGATTTCAAACTCCCTGCAAACAATGGTGAAATGGTTTCCCTATCGGATTTTAAGGGGAAAAACATTGTTTTATATTTTTATCCAAAAGACATGACGCCAGGTTGCACGACGGAGGCCTGTGATTTCCGGGACCATAATGAGCAATTCGAGGAATTGGACGCGGTCATTATTGGTATCAGCCCAGATCCAGCGGCACGTCATGAAAAGTTCATCGAAAAGCATGGATTGCCTTTTCTGCTGCTTGCTGACGAAAATCATGAAGCGGCTGAATCATTTGATGTTTGGCAATTGAAAAAGAACTTTGGCAAGGAGTATATGGGCATTGAACGTTCAACTTTCCTGATAGATAAGGCTGGTAAGGTAGTCAAAGAATGGCGTAAAGTAAAAGTCAAAGGCCACGTCGAAGAAGCTCTTGAAACTCTTCGCGACCTCGAAAAATAAGGGACAGGCAGATGAAGGATGAGCGAATAACGAAGCTTGCAGCCAGGCTGATTCATCATTCGATACAAATACAGCCAAAAGAGAGAATCCTCATACGGGGGCATATCAACACGAAACCATTATTGAAAGAGCTGATTGATGAAATATACAGAGTGGGTGCTTATCCATATGTAGAACTCGAAGACGATGAGATAAGCCTCCACCTGTTACAAGGGAATGTGAAGGAACAACTTGACACATCTTCGCAATGGGCTCTGAAGAAATATACGGATATCGATGCAGTCATCATCATCACAGGGGAAGAAAACGAAGTGGAAATGACTGATGTTCCCATCGAGAGGCACCGTCTTCAGGGGGAGGCCATGAATTCCCCCACTCTTTTCTATGTAAACAACCGACGTTGGGTCTTACTTAATTATCCCACCAACGCATCAGCGCAAAAAGCCGGCATGCCCTTCAACACGTACCAAGACTTTCTGTTGAACGTTTGCACCATGGATTACGGGAAAATGGAGGCGGCCTTGAAACCGTTAAAACAATTGATGGAACGGACTGAAAAAGTCAGGATCGTTTCACCAGGGACAGATTTGACCTTTTCCATTAAAGGTATGCCGGCCATCATATGTGCCGGAAAAAAGAATTTACCGGATGGGGAAGTGTTTACGGCACCCATAAAAGATAGTCTCAATGGAAGGATATCCTTCAACACACCCACAACCTATGAAGGAATCACCTTTAGTGACATAGAATTAAACTTTGAAAAGGGAAAAATCATTAAAGCAACTTCCAATCGTGACTCAGAAATGAACCAAATTCTGAATATTGATGAAGGGTCCCGGTTTATAGGGGAGTTCGCAATTGGAATCAATCCATATATATTGGAACCTATGGACGATATATTGTTCGATGAGAAAATAAGCGGGAGTCTGCACTTGGCTATTGGACTCTCCTATGAAGAAGCGGATAATGGAAATCGTTCATCGATACATTGGGATATGGTCTTGATCCAGCGTCCGGAATATGGGGGCGGTGACATCTATTTTGACGACGTCCCGATCAGAAGGGATGGCGATTTCATTTTGCCTGATTTACATGCATTAAACCCAAATTGTTTAAAATAAAGCCTTTTTTAATAAGGGTAAGGCTTTTGTCCAACTCAAAAAGGGGACACCTGAATATGCTTTATTAAGGGAATACCTCCTCAGAGAAAGTTGCGCGGGACACATAGAGCCCGTGTTTTTTTTATGTTAATTAAAAGGGAGAGATAAACATGTTAATACTTTCGACTGTCATTCCGAATGAAGGCATCCAAACGAAGATGGTGGAAGCTTTTCCAGATTTGAACTTCATTTATCAAAAAGGATGGACGGATGGGCCGCTTCGTGAAGCGGAAATCCTAATTACATATGGTGAAGACTTAACTGAAGAAATCATTGGGAAAGCGGCGAACTTGAAATGGATCATGGTCATGAGTGCAGGGATGGAATTAATGCCATTTAAAGCCATTGAGGAACGTAGCATTCTGGTGACAAACGCAAGAGGCATTCATAAAATCCCGATGGCCGAGTATACGATAGGGATGCTTTTGCAATATGAAAAGAAATTGAAAATGCTTATCAAGAATGAAAAGGAAGAATTGTGGGATAGAAAGATTGAAGTAGGGGAATTGAATGGCAAGACTATGCTCGTTATTGGTGTCGGTGCAATTGGAGGGGAGGTGGCTCGTCTTGGGAAAGCCTTTGGGATGACGACGATGGGAGTGAACCGGAGCGGGAAGCCAGTGGAATCCATCGATCACCTTTATACTCTGGATAATTTATTGGAAGCCATACCGGGAGCTGATTATATCGTATCCGTCCTGCCAAGTACGGATGAAACGAAGGGCCTTCTGGAAAAAGAGCACTTTAAAGCAATGAAAGAATCTGCAGTTTTCGTGAATATTGGCCGCGGAGACCTGATTAACGATGAAGTGTTGATCGAAGCCCTGGATGCCGGGGAGTTGTCTCATGCCATCTTGGATGTATTTGACCCGGAGCCTTTGGGAAAAGGGCATCCGTTTTGGAGGATGGAGAATGTCACAGTCACACCGCATCTATCAAGTAAAAGCGGAGAATATCTACCAAGAACCTTTGCCATTTTCGAAAAAAACATGCGTGAATACCTGAAAACTGGAAATGACTTCACCAACGTAATCGACTTATCTAGGGGATATTGAACTCAAAGCAGAAATGGTATAGATTCATTGTGTTCATGAATAAACTAAAAAAGAATGGTTAAGCCATTGAATTATTGACAAATTCAACGCATAAAAGGTACACTATTTATAAATATTACAATTTAAGAATTCATACTTAATTAGAAAAAGAGGTGGACGACGGTGTCTGAAGTTCAGTTAAAAGAAGCGTTGGATTCCTTAAAAGATACCGGTGTAAGAATAACTCCTCAACGCCATGCGATACTTGAGTATTTGATAAACTCCATGTCCCACCCCACCGCTGATGATATATATAAAGCGCTGGAAGGCAAGTTTCCGAATATGAGCGTGGCAACGGTTTATAACAATCTGCGTGTGTTCCGTGAGGTAGGTTTGGTAAAAGAACTTACGTATGGTGATTCTTCAGCAAGGTTTGACTTTGTGACGACGAATCATTATCATGTAATTTGCCAAACTTGCGGGAAAATTGTGGATTTCGATTATCCTGCATTGGATGAAGTCGAGCATTTTGCTGCACAAGTCACAGGTTTCAATGTTAGTCACCATCGGATGGAAATCTACGGCGACTGTACGGATTGTGCGAAAAAAGAATCGCATTAAAAAAAGTTCCTCCACTTGGTTGGAACTTTTTTTCATGTTATCTAGAAATGATACAATTGTTAAAGACTTCTTGAAAGGGAATTCAGCTAGCGGAATTCCTCTAGTCATGCAGGCTTTTTCGGTTATATTTTTCGTTGAATTCTTCGCCTTCCAACTTTTTGTCAAGTGTCAATGGTTCTTCACAATGCATGCAAATATCTACACGCCCTAGTATTTTTGTGGGTTTGCTGCAATTAGGGCAGACAACCTGGATCGATTTTGTAGAAAGCATTCCAATCCAAAAATAAACACCTGTGCTTGCGATGATGAATAAAAGGCCCAGCCCCATGAAAATCGTCATGACAACAGGATTCGTTTTGAAGAAAAGTCCAAGGTACATTACGATGAAGCCTATGAAAATCAAACTCAAAGCAAAAGTACGTATTTTATTGATTTTGCTAGAATATTTAGCCATGGATTGTCCCTCCTAAAATATAACTTTAACTATAACATAAACAATGCATGGAACAAAAAAGAAATAAAGGATACATATTACTTTTGAATTCAATAGTTTGGGTAAGGGAAATAAGCAGGAATTTGAAGAGTTTTGTCGAAAATCTAAAAAAAAAGGTTTTGGAGGAATTTATGATGGAAGATATCCTTCGCCCGATTTATCAAGAGCGAGCAAGTTTAAAATCTACACTTGGAATCTTGTTAATAGAAAAAAGAGATGATAATAGCGCAATCACCGATACATTTGACTACATCCTTTTTGTAATTGCAGACGAAGCCGAAGAGGCCGTGTTTTTAAAGCATTACACTTATCAGGATAAAAAGGCAGCCTTGCATATCGTAAAGGAAGACCAGTTAAAAGAATGGCTTCTATTAGGCACGAACCGAAAAGTAATTGACTGGATATATAACGGGAAGGTCCTTTTTGACCGGAATGAATATTTGGACCGTTTGAAAACCGAAATCCGTGAGTTCCCCTTCTATGGAAGGAAGTTAAAGATGGGGATGGAATTTGCAAAGTTAATTCGCAGGTACATGGATGGGAAAAGCTTCTTTGAAAAAGGCCATCATCTTGAGGCATACAACCATATCGTTCATTCCCTGCATCACTTGGCCCGTTTGGAAATAATTGAACAAGGCTTTTATCCGGAGGTTACGGTCTGGAACCAAGTGAAGCATATGGAACCTGAAATCTTCAAGTTGTATAAAGAATTGATCAGCAGTGAGGAAACTCTCGAAAAAAGATTGGAGCTTCTATTCCTTGCGAGTGAGTTTCTTATTTATTCTCGGACGAATGCGGGTTCACAGCATTTGGTTGAAATAATGGGGACGAAAGAAGATCCGTGGACGATTGCGGAGCTAATGGAGCATCCGGAAGTGAAGTTTTATTCAGTGGACCTAGGTGTTTTATTGGAATATTTGATAGAGAAGAAGGTAATCGACGTCATCAAAGCGGAGACCAAAGGGCACGAGGTATATCATCGGTTTTATAGGGTTTCAAAAAACTTTTAAAAAAATGTAATTTTATTGTTGACCATTAATAATATAGGTGTTATATTAATACATGTCGCTGCGGGACATCAGCTTTCGCAGCTTCATCAAAACGAGAACAACTTAAAAAAAATGAAAAAAACATGTTGACAACGAAGTTGAAAACATGATAAGATGTAAAAGTCGCTTACGAGGTAAACGACAGCGAAATTGCTCTTTGAAAACTGAACAAAACAAAGCGCCAACGTTAAATTTTAAGTGAGCACACACTATTAAAAAAGCAAGTGAGCAAGTCAAACATTTCTTCGGAGAGTTTGATCCTGGCTCAGGACGAACGCTGGCGGCGTGCCTAATACATGCAAGTCGAGCGAATCGACGGG
>NZ_JBNNIU010000004.1:421988-626329 GCF_050269675.1 Peribacillus sp. NPDC076916 | reverse complement strand
GAAGAAATGTTTGACTTGCTCATTTGCTTTTTTAATAGTGTGTGCTCACTTAAAATTTAACGTTGGCGCTTTGTTTTGTTCAGTTTTCAAAGAGCGATTTATTGTCGTTCGTTTGGAAACGACTTTAATAATATATCAACTATATTATTTTTTGTCAACAACTTTATTCTTTCGCTGTCGACTTAGTTATTATATCTAGTATCAGGAATAAAAGCAATAGTTATTTTAAAATAAAAAAATATACATGAATTCATAGATTTCAAATACTATGGCTGCACTCCTGATCAAGCTGAAAAAGCTTACTTTTATTAATAGTAAACTTTTTCTTTAAACATTATAATATTTCTTCTATATGTAATTCCCGATTAATCCCTAAATTGATAATTTGCTCACTATCCATCTCCTTTATGACCGGTCTTGTTTCCGAGCCTGCATCAATAAAAATGATTTCAGCAATGAATCCATTGTTCAGTTTGACCCTGCTTCCTATGAAAAAGTTAGCGAAGCTTGATAACAAGGTTTTAACTACCCCAATATCAAATTTACCAAAGTCATCATGTAAGATCATTTCTAATACCTTAAACGGAGACTGTTTCTTTCTATAAGTCCTCTCGGAAGTCATGGCGTGAAATACATCTGCAACCGCAATGATTTTTGAGAATAAGTTCATGGGTTTTGTTTTCAACCTTTTGGGATAACCCGTTCCATCTAATCTTCCATGATGCTCCAGAACGGCAATCTTCACACTATCCTTAATGATGGAACTATCTTTAATCATCTTGTAGCTGAAAATAGGATGAGAATGTATCTCCTCATAATCAGATGCTGTCAGGCTTGCCGTTTTATTTAATAACCTTGGTGGCAGCTTTGCCATCCCGCAATCAGCCAGACACCCGCCAATTGCAGCTTGGTAGACATCAGCCCTATTGCATTTCATTTTATATGCGATATATCCTCCTATTAATCCAATGGAAATAGCATGATGATATACATAGTCTTCTTTATTGCAATAGTGGTGCAGCTTCAAAATGTTTCCTGGTTCCTCTAAAGCCTTATCCATAAGGGGAATCATGATTAAACGAATCATGGCCACCTCGACTTTACTGCCAGCTTGCCAATTTTTAAATAATCGTTTATATGTTTGTACTGACTTAAGATAAAAATCCGTAAAACCCGATGACTCTTCCGTTTCATCCCATTCTGGATCCATTACTTCTTTCGGCAGAAATCTCTTTCCATCAATCAAAGTCTTTTCAACGCTTACCTCTGTTATTAGAAAGGCTTGCAAAGCTTCGATTAATTGCCGGGTCAATATTGTTTTTTCATACATTATGGGTCTGTTCGAAAGGCCTCTAATCTCTTTTGACAGTATGCAGCCTTCGATTAAATAGCGAGTTTTCACTAGCAAAACGTTTCACCTCGGTAATATTGGTGAGTATCATTCTACTTGAAAAACCTGGTAGAAACTATCTTTTTTATGATTAAATACCTAAATAAATTCAATTTATTAGCATTTTCATTTTGAATCCTCTTAATATGATAAGTCTTTTTACTCAAATCCGAACACTCATAAGATCAGTTTGAAGTTCATCTAACACAAAAAAGACCCAGCTTAATTGCCTGGATCTTTTTTGTGAAAAGATTATTCTTCCGTATCTTTTTCAGTTTTTTCATTTTCTTCACTTACAGCAGGTTCAGAATCAGAATCTGGAGTCGTGACCGTTTCTATTTCCATGTCTTTTTCTTCTTCTTCTTCTTCTCTTCCTACGATGGCTACCGTCGAAACATATTCATTATCAGCGGATTCGAGTCGGATGAGCTTAACACCCTGAGTATTACGGCCCGTTTTAGAAATGCCTTCGACTTCCATTCGGATCAATACACCAGCTGCTGTAATAAGCATCAAATCTTCATCTACACCCGTAACTGTTTTCACGGCTATAAGTTCACCATTCTTCTCAGTGACATTACATGTTTTTATTCCTTTTCCTCCACGGCTTTGAATACGGTATTCTTCCGCTGAGGTCCGTTTTCCATAACCGTTTTTCGTAACGATCAGGACTTCTTCATCATCTTCAAGAATTTCCATTCCGACAACTTCATCATTCGTCCCTAAGGAAATCCCTTTCACTCCCGCTGCAGTACGCCCCATTGTCCGTACATCCGTCTCTGGGAAACGGATCATCATCCCGGACTTCGTTCCAATTATGATCTGTTTCTCTCCATTCGTAAGTCGGACAGAAATCAATTCATCATCTTCACGTAAACCTAGGGCAATTAAACCGTTATTACGGATATTTGCAAAAGACGACAAAGGTGTACGCTTTGATATCCCATGTCTGGTCGTGAAGAATAAATACCAATCGTCCGCAAATTCCTTCACGGGTATGATTGCATTGACCCACTCACCTTTATCGACTTCCAACAGGTTGATAAGCGGCAATCCTTTTGCCGTCCTGCCATATTCAGGTATTTCATATCCTTTGGAACGATAGACTTTACCTTTGTTGGTGAAGAATAATAGAGTGTCATGAGTCGATGTGGTTAACAAGTGACCGACAAAGTCATCTGTATTCGTTCCCATACCCTGTATCCCGCGCCCTCCGCGTTTTTGACTGCGGTATGTGGTTGCAGGCAAGCGTTTAATATAACCGTTATGCGTAAGTGTCACGATTATATTTTCCTCTGGGATTAAATCTTCATCTTCCAGGCTTTCAAAGCCGGCTAATGTGATTTCAGTTCTCCGTTTATCATCAAAACGTTCTTTAATTTCAAGAAGCTCTTCACGGATAATTTCAAGAACCTTTTCCTCATCAGCAAGAATCGCTTTATATTCTGCAATTATAGCCATTAATGCCTGATATTCATCTTCAATTTTTTCACGTTCCAGACCTGTCAAGCGTTGTAAACGCATATCCAGGATAGCTTGCGCCTGTTTTTCGGAAAGTGAGAATTGTGTCATTAAGCCTTCACGGGCAATGTCCGTCGTTTGGGAACTGCGGATCAGCGTAATGACTGCGTCCAAATTATCAAGTGCAATGCGCAAACCTTCTAAAATATGGGCACGTGCTTCCGCTTTCCGTAAATCAAATTCAGTCCTGCGCCGTATGACTACCTGCTGATGCTCCAAGTAGTAGCGCAGGCATTGTTTTAAATTCAGCACTTTAGGCTGACCGTCCACCAAAGCGAGCAGATTGATTCCGAAGGTGGTCTGCATCGCGGTATGCTTATACAGGTTGTTTAAAAGGACATTTGCATTAACATCCTTTCGAAGCTCCATGACAATGCGCATGCCATTGCGATCCGATTCATCCCGTAAGTCGGTAATGCCTTCGATTTTCTTATCTCGAGCAAGTTCGGCAATTTTTTCAATCAATCTTGCTTTATTCACTTGATAAGGGATTTCCTTAACAAGGATTACTTGTTTACCATTGGGTTTCTCTTCAATCTCGACTTTCGCACGTTGAATGATTGACCCTTTTCCGGTTTCATAGGCCTTTCTGATTCCACTTCTCCCTAAAATCAAACCGGCTGTCGGAAAGTCCGGACCAGGGATATACTCCATCAACTCAGGAATTGTAATTTCAGGATTCTTGCTTAATGCCAGTACGCCGTCAATTACTTCACCTAATTGATGTGGTGGAATATTGGTTGCCATCCCTACCGCTATTCCTGATGAACCATTCACTAACAAGTTCGGAAAACGGGCAGGCATAACCGCTGGTTCTCTTTCTGAACCATCGTAGTTATCCTGGAAATTGACCGTATCTTTATTTAAATCCCGGAGTAGCTCCATCGAGATTTTTGACATTCTCGCTTCTGTGTACCTCATTGCGGCAGCTTGGTCACCATCGACTGAACCGAAATTCCCATGACCATCTACAAGCATATAGCGATAGTTAAAAGGTTGAGCCATCCGTACCATCGTTTCATATACAGCCGAATCACCATGCGGGTGATACTTACCGATTACTTCCCCGACAATACGGGCTGATTTCTTAAATGGTTTATCCGAAGTCATTCCAAGATCGTTCATTGCATAAAGGATTCTTCGGTGTACCGGTTTCAAACCGTCCCTTACATCAGGCAAAGCCCGCGACACGATAACGCTCATCGCATAATCCAAAAACGATGTCCGCATCTCGGTACTTATATTTATTTCTTTAACACCTGATCTTTCATTTTCTGACATGGAGCCAACCTCCTATTAAAAGCTTATACTCTCATCTAAAATTTAACTGTTCGTGCACTATTTAAAGAACAGGATGTAAAAAGCATCCTGTCAAAAATCAGATATCAAGATTTTTTACATAAATTGCATTTTCTTCAATGAAGTTACGTCGCGGTTCCACCTTATCGCCCATCAACATCTCGAAAGTTTCATCTGCCTCGGCAGCATCTTTCAAACTGACTTGAAGCAGCGTTCTCGTTTCAGGGTTCATGGTCGTTTCCCACAATTGCTCTGGGTTCATTTCCCCCAGCCCTTTATAACGCTGCAGGTTAGGCTTAGGAGTACTTGGCAAACTCGCCATGATTTCATCAAGCTCGCGGTCATTATAAGCATAATCCACTTTTTTCCCTTGCTGGATCTTGAAAAGTGGCGGCTGAGCAATATATATATATCCATACTCGATAATTTTTCGCATATACCGGTAGAAGAATGTCAACATCAGTGTTCTGATATGGGCACCATCCACATCCGCATCGGTCATGATGACAATTTTATGATATCTAGCTTTTTCAATATTGAATTCATCACCAATTCCCGTTCCGAGTGCTGTGATGATCGTCCCTATTTCTTCATTATGCAGGATTCTGTCCAATCGCGCCTTTTCAACATTCAGGATTTTACCCCTTAGCGGCAAAATGGCTTGGAAATGGCGGTCCCGTCCTTGTTTAGCCGAGCCTCCCGCCGAGTTTCCTTCAACGATGTACAATTCACTGATACCCGGGTCCTTAGATGAACAATCTGCCAATTTACCCGGTAGATTGGATACTTCCAAAGCACTTTTCCTCCGGGTCAATTCACGAGCTTTCTTCGCTGCCAAACGGGCTCTCGCTGCCATTTGCCCTTTATCTACAATTTTCCGGGCCACTGCAGGATTCTCATATAAGAAGGCATCAAGCCTTTCCGAAAGAATGGAATCAGTAACCGTTCTTACTTCAGAGTTTCCGAGTTTGGTTTTCGTCTGACCTTCAAATTGTGGATCAGGATGCTTAATCGAAATGATTGCCGTTAAACCTTCACGGACATCCTCACCAGAGAAATTGGAATCCGCTTCTTTTAAGAGACCATTTTTCCGTGCATAATCATTGATGACACGGGTCAAGGCAGTCTTGAATCCGGACTCATGCGTACCACCTTCATAGGTGTGGATATTATTGGCGAAAGAAAAGACATTACTGATATAGCTGTCGTTATATTGGAGAGCCAATTCAACAGAAATTCCATCTTTTTCGCCTTCCATGAAAATCGGTTCCTCATGCAATACCTCTTTAGAACGGTTCAAATGCTCAACATAAGATTTGATGCCGCCCTCATAGTGGAAATCCCTGATTTTCTCTTCTTCCCCACGTTTATCTTCAATGATCAGCTTCAAGCCTTTATTCAGGAATGCAAGCTCACGGATTCGTGTGGCTAATGTATCGAAATCATATTCCAGGGTTTCGGTGAAGATTTCACCATCCGGAACGAAGTGTACAGTCGTGCCGGTATGATCGGTTTCCCCGATAATTTTCAAATCTTCTTTAGGGATACCGCGGTTAAATTGCTGGTAATGGATTTTACCTTCACGATGAACATAAACTTCCAATACTGTGGATAGGGCATTAACTACTGAAGCCCCAACACCATGCAAACCACCGGAGACCTTGTAGCCCCCGCCGCCAAATTTACCGCCCGCATGAAGGACCGTCATGATTACTTCAACTGCTGGCCGTCCCATTTTTTCATGGATACCGACTGGAATTCCCCGACCATTATCGACAACGGTTATGCTATTGTCTTCTTCGATCGTCACTTTGATTTCCGTACAGAAACCAGCTAGTGCCTCATCAATACTATTATCGACAATTTCCCAAACAAGATGGTGAAGTCCTTTTGCAGAGGTAGAGCCGATATACATCCCCGGACGTTTACGAACTGCTTCTAAGCCTTCTAAAACCTGTATCTGATTCTCATCGTATGCCTGAGCTTGTACTTCTTTTTGTTCCATTGTCATTCGTATCACCTACACTTTTCTTTTGGCATTTATCAATTTTCAGGAGTAATTATAATGTTTAGCTACAATTCAAAGAATATCTATATCATCGATTAAGAGCGATGATTGCAGTGAACGCTTTTTCAAAGTGGACGACGCAAGCGGTGAATAATATACCTGTTTGTCCGTCACTACAATCGATTTAACCGAGTTTTTTGCTAAATGGTAAGTTACATCAGACTTTTTCTCCAAAAATTCACTCATGATTGGAGAGGCCTGAAGCAGCTTCTTATCTAAAATGGCTATGACATCATCCGTCTTCACAAGAATGTCTTCACCAATATGGAGATACATACATTCACCTCATCATTTAACCTTTTTTATACTTCCTTGACTCACATAAAAGGTGGACGCTTCTCTTAGGGTTTGATGATCGATTCCATCAACGGAGGGTGTCGTCACAAATGTTTGCACTTTCCCTTGTATCGTATTCAGTAAATGGGATTGACGGAAATCGTCAAGTTCCGATAACACATCATCCAATAATAAAATGGGATACTCGCCGATTTCTTCATGGATCAGCTCAATTTCGGCAAGTTTCAAAGACAGGGCAGTCGTACGCTGTTGTCCTTGTGAACCATATGTCTGGACATCGCGGTCATTCACAAAAAAAACCAGGTCGTCACGATGAGGACCTACCAATGTTACACCCCGTTCAATCTCCCTTGTTTTTATTTTATCAAATTTTTCTGTGTATACTTCTATCATTTTCGTCAAATCCATAGATTCTGATACATCAAGCGACGGTTTATATTGGATTTTCAATACTTCTAGATTTCTGGAGATCCCCGAATGAATCGGCCCTGCCCATTGCTGGAGCTTTAAAAGAAACTCGTACCTTCTTTCGACAATTTTCGCTGCATACTGAATAAATTGATCAGTCAGCACGTCAAGCATCGTCGTATCCGTTTGTTTCCGGGTCTGCAGAAGCTTTAAGTAATGATTTCTTTGTTGAAGTATTTTATGATATTGGCTCATATCATGAAGGTATACGGGAGAAACCTGGCCAATTTCCATATCTATAAAACGGCGTCTGACTAGAGGACTTCCCTTTACAAGGTTAAGATCCTCAGGCGCAAACATGACCACATTCATATTTCCGACATATTGACTCAACTTTCTTTGTTCAATATGGTTGCACTTCGCCTTTTTCCCTTTTTTTGAAATGGTCAGCTCAAGTGGTATTGAGGTATTTCTCTTTCTAACTCTTCCTTCTATTTTAGCATACTCTTCATCCCAGCGAATAAGTTCTTTATCATTTGAGGTCCGATGGGATTTTGCCATGGCTAAAACAAAAATGGATTCCATGACATTAGTTTTTCCTTGAGCATTTTCGCCGAGGATTACATTAACTTTATTCTCAAAAGTCAGATTCAATTCGGTATAGTTGCGGTAATTTTTCAAACTTATATTTTCAATATACATATTCCGCTCTTCCCTTATGTTTTAGCTTGTAATTGTGTAGGTGCCAAATCCAGGAATCTCTATTTTATCACCTGATCTTAATTTTCTGCCCCTTCTCACGTCTAATTCGCCATTAATGTAAACCTCATATTCACTTAAGAACCATTTCGCCATTCCGCCGCTTTGGATTAAATCGGCCAATTTCAGGAATTGTCCAAGCGTAATATATTCGGTATTGATTTTTATGGAGTCCATTTCATGCCTCACTCATTTCTTAAGTAGTCTTTAATATTTCATTTTACTAAATTAATCCCATTAAGACAAAGTATAGCTTTTTCAGTTCTCGTTTTTAGCGATTCAGCGTTCCGTACAGCATTGAAAAAACGCTAAAAACCCTTTGGAAACCTATATTTAAATATAAAAAAATTAAAGACCTGCTATACAAGCCTTTAATTTTTTTGAAATATTATTTTAGCTTAATAAGTCCTTACCGGAAGAATTAATTGCAGCATGGAATCATCATGTAGCGGGCGAATGACAAACGGACGCATTGCACCTGTGAAATTAATTTTTATATCGGAACCTTCCAATGCTTTTAGAGCATCCATTACAAACTTGGCACTGAATGAGATTTTCAGGTCTTCACCTTCAATGGCTTCTGCCTGAACCTCTTCAATTACTTTACCAATTTCAGGAGTGTTGGAAGAGACTTCGATTATACGGCCTTCCAGGGTTGTCAATTTGACGACATTATTTCTTCCTTCTCTCGCCAATAAAGAAGCCCTGTCGATCGCTTGAAGGAAATCTTTAGTGTGAACAGTCACATCCGTTTTGCTATCAGATGGAATCAAGCGTGATGTATCGGGATAATTCCCTTCAAGCAGTCTTGAGAAGAACAATAAATTTTCAGCTTTGAAAAGTACTTGGTTTTCGGTAATGACGATTTCTATGAGTTCGTTTGTATCATCAAGGATTTTACTTAACTCATTCAGACTTTTACCTGGGATTACAACACTATAGGTACCGTTAATTTTATTTTCTATTTTGGCTGTTCTCATTGCAAGCCTATGGCTATCTGTTGCAATACAGGTCAATTCGTCATCTTGAACCTTCAAGTTTACACCTGTTAAGATGGGCCGTGTTTCTGACGTGGACACTGCAAAGCCAGTTTGGCGGATAAGGGTCTTTAAAAGGTCCGTTGGAAGTTTGAAAATATTTTCTTCTTCAATTATCGGAAGATGCGGATATTCCTCAGGATCCAGTCCATTTAGATTAAATTCAGCTTTACCTGAGCGAATAATCGTTTGAAAGTTGTTCTCCACTTCAATTTCTACAGTATCCATCGGCAGCTTTTTGACAATTTCACTGAAAAAACGGGCATTAAGGACAATACCGCCGCTAGTTTTAACTTCAACAATCTCATCTCCATCAACCTCAGCAGGGATGAATGATTGGATGGAGATATCTGAATCACTTCCTGTCAGAGTGACACCTTCACTAGTGACGCTTATTTTTATCCCAGTTAGAATCGGAATCGTCGTCCTTGATGTGACTGCTTTCATTACTTCTTGGACACTATGAACTAATCGATCTCTTTGGATTATAAATCTCATGTTTCATCCTCCAATTTTTTTATTGCCGAATAGGCATATATATTAATAATTTTTATTAAAAAAGATAGTAGTAATAGTAGTAGGGCCTGTTGATATGTGGATAAGTCCACTCAACCTAAGGAAAAACAGTCTATCCACATGTGGACAGACTGTGTGTAAGTAGTCGTCAGTTATTCACATTATCCAGAATCTATTATACCCTCAGTTGGTCCTGGATTTCTTTAACCTGACGTTGAAGCTGGGTATCCGTTTGCATGAGTTTGGAGATTTTTTCATGCGCATGGATAACGGTCGTATGATCGCGACCTCCAAATTCATCACCTATCTTGGGCAGGGATGAGTCCGTTAACTCCCTGGAAAGATACATGGCAATCTGTCTTGGAAAGGCTACGGATTTAGTCCGCTTTTTCGCCTTGAAATCCTCAAGTTTGACACTATAATGTTCACCGACCGTCTTCTGGATTTCCAAAATGGTGATTATTTTAGGTTTTGAGCTAGGGATGATGTCTTTTAATGCTTCAGCTGCCAAATCGGCATTTATATCTTTATTGATCAACGAAGAATAGGCGACGACACGAATAAGTGCACCCTCCAGTTCACGAATATTGGAATCGATTTGGTTGGCAATATAGAGCATGACTTCATTCGGGATATCAAGCCCCTCAGCTTTTGCCTTTTTACGCAATATGGCAATCCGCGTTTCCAGATCAGGAGGTGTGATATCCGTGATCAAGCCCCACTCAAACCTTGAACGGAGGCGATCCTCGAGTGTAGGTATCTCTTTTGGCGGGCGGTCACTCGAGATGACAATCTGTTTGCTTTCTTCATGCAACGCATTGAATGTATGGAAAAACTCTTCTTGAGTTTGTTCTTTTCCCGCAAGGAATTGAATATCATCAATTAATAAAACATCCACGCTTCGATATCTATCACGGAATTCCCCAGCTTTATTGTCCCGAATCGAGTTGATGAATTCATTCGTGAACTTTTCAGATGATAAATAAACGACCTTTGCATTCGGATTATGCTCAAGAACATAATGCCCGATTGCATGCATTAAATGAGTTTTTCCAAGACCTACCCCCCCGTATATGAATAAGGGATTATAGGCTTTGGCAGGAGCTTCTGCGACAGCGAGAGACGCGGCATGGGCAAAACGATTGCCGGAGCCGATGACAAATGTATCGAAGGTATTTTTCGCATTCAGCATATGCTGTGGAAATGCAGCATGCTCTTTGTCCTGTTTTTTTATCTTTTTAGGCTGAACAGGAACGGTGAAATCATCATCTTCTTGATTAGGGGGAATGATGAATTTTGCTTCCAATTCCTCACCGGTAAGTTCAAACAATACATCGGAAATAAGATGGGAATAGCGTTCTTCAAGCCAATCCCTGGCAAATTCATTGGGGGCGGTGACTGTTAAGGTATCACCTTGCAGTAAATAAGCCTTGGTTGATTTAAGCCAAGTTTCAAAGCTTGGTTTACTGATTTTTTTTTCGATCTTTCCGAGCGCCTGGTTCCAGAGGCTATCGATGTTATCCAAACTTATCCCTCCTTTGCAAAAAATTTTTAATAATTGTATCTAAATGTATAGGCACAAATAAACTCATCGATTGCCGTCTTGATATTAATTTTGACAGCAAAGGTTCGGTGAGCTGTATAAGGGATTTTGTGTTGTGTTACGTGAAGTGCCTAAAAAACTATATCTTGCGCTGTACAACTTTTGTACAGACTACATCTGGTAAGCCAGTGCAGATTTGAATGTTTATTCATCAACAGGTATTTTAAGAATTATATAATAAAGAAGAAAAAAGGGTTTTCGACAATATCCACCATCTGTGGACAGATTAATATACACAGGTCGAATAAACTATCCACAAGTTATGCACAGTCTGTGGATAAACGTTCCCTGTTGATAAAGTTATTCAGAGTGAAAACACAAATATAATATCAGAAAATCAGGCGTCTTGCAATGGGTTAGAAAACTTTATCCACAACTTACCGAGCTTGTGGGAAAAACTTTTCCACAGGCCATTGTTATGTGCAAAAGTCTATAAAATGGTTTGTGGATAGAAAAAAACATGTCGAATTTTATCCACAGACCGTGATTATAGGCTCGAATTAATTAACTTGAACCAAGTTGTTCAAGCCGGAAGACCTGCATGAGACAGATTGAAAGTGATTCAGGTTCATACCTAGTTATTTGTCGAATGTTGTGTCGATCGAGGAATGATTCAATGCGAATTTCATTTTTGTGCTCATCGATAAAATGATGGAAATTTCCCTTTCCCCAAAAATTTCTATATCAGTTCGGAGCAAAATCATTTACAATAGGCTAGGTAGTAAAAAAAGGCCTACTGGACATTGAGCATTAAAAATGAAATATTTTTATGGATGAGGTTGACAAGTAGAAACCTCCATCTATATAATTGTAAAGACTGTCTTTAACTGTTATTCCTCAGGGAGGTGTCATATAATGAAAAGAACTTATCAACCGAATAACCGCAAACATAGTAAAGTTCACGGTTTCCGTGCACGTATGAGCACGAAAAACGGACGTAGAGTAATCGCTGCACGTCGCCGTAAGGGCAGAAAAGTATTATCTGCATAGACCACTGAAAAGTCTCAGTGGTCTTTTTTCGCAAAATAAGGGATTTACTGAGACTCAATTCATGTAATGAAGGTGTAAAAATGAAAAAAAAGTTAAGGATTAAGAAAGAGGACGAATTTCAGCTTGTGTTTAAAAAAGGTGAATCTTCTGCTAATCGGCAATTCGTTGTCTATGTCCTTGAAAAGCCGGGTCAGGATTATTTTCGGATCGGCCTTTCAGTCAGTAAAAAAATCGGGAACGCCGTGGTTAGGAACCAAATCAAAAGATACATACGGCAAGCGTTTTTGGAATTGAAAGAAGATATAGAAGAGGGTAAGGATTATATTGTGATTGCTCGAAAGCCAGCGGCGGAGATGGACTTTTTCCAGGTGAAAAGCAGCTTGATCCATGTCCTGAAACGTTCTAAATCATTAAACTTTAAAAAGAAAAAACAATAAAGTCCCCTTATATCGAATAAGCACTCCCCGGATCATGTGGTTACTTGAGAAAGATGACATAGAAAATTCCGATTGTAAGCTGTGGAAAAAAGTGGATTGCTTTTCCTTGAAATCTTCTAATAAACAGTTCACAATTGTTTCAAAAAAGATTGATTGCAGTTAGGAGGAAATTACGGTTGAAAAAACGAATATTACTCATTATTGGACTAGCCTCGATAATGATGTTGTTAGCAGGGTGTACGGAAATTAAAGAACCTATTACTGCGGAGAGTGAAGGTTTTTGGAATTCATACATTGTCTATCCATTATCAGCCCTGATCATTTGGCTTTCTGAAGCATTTGGCGAGAACTATGGTTTGGGAATCATCGGTGTTACACTTATCATTCGCTTGGCATTACTCCCATTAATGATCAAACAGGTGAAAAGCTCGAAAGCAATGCAGGCCATTCAGCCTGAGATGAAAGAACTTCAAGCAAAATACAGCTCAAAAGATGCTGCCACACAACAAAAACTACAGCAAGAAACAATGGCTCTATTTTCAAAATATAATGTGAATCCATTGGCGGGATGTTTGCCGATATTGGTGCAAATGCCGATTTTGATCGGATTTTACCATGCAATCAGCCGTACGGAAGAAATTGCTTTACATAGTTTTCTTTGGTTTGATTTAGGTTCCCCGGATCCTTATTATATTTTACCGGTCGTTGCAGGTATCACGACCTTTATTCAGCAAAAGATGTCCATGGCTGGAATGAACTCCAATCCACAAATGGCGGCACAAATGACCATGATGCTTTACATCATGCCAATCATGATTGTTGTTTTTGCTATTAATTTCCCCGCTGCTCTTTCTCTTTACTGGGTAGTTGGTAACCTTTTTGGTATCGTTCAAACATATTTCATCAAAGGTCCGGATCTTAGAAAAGCAGCTGCGGAAAACGCGGGAGGGGCAAAGAAAAAGTGAAAAAGGTAACTGCTACAGGACAATCTGTCGAAGAAGCAGTAAATTTAGCTTTAGCTCAACTGAACAGCACTAAAGATCGCGTGGAGATTGAAATAGAAGATGAGGGCAAAAAAGGATTTTTTGGTTTATTTGGTGCAAGGAAGGCCATTGTCCATGTGACATTGCCTGCAGATCCCATTGAAGAGACACTTGGGTTTTTGAAGAAAGTCAGCTTGGAGATGGGAGTCGATGCACAAATTGATGTCACCCGTAAAGGGAAGAACGTAACTTTCCATTTATCAGGTGATAAAATTGCATTATTGATTGGAAAAAGGGGTCAAACACTAAATTCACTTCAGTATTTAGCGCAGCTTGTTGCAAATCGGTATTCGAAGCAGTATTTGAATATTACTGTAGATGCAGAAGATTATCGAAATCGCCGCAATGACACCTTAATCCAATTGGCTGAAAGAATGGCAAATAAAGCCATGAAAACAGGTAAAGCTGTTTCACTCGAGCCGATGCCATCTTATGAACGTAAGGTCATCCATAATGCCCTCTTGGATTATCCAAAAATAAAAACAACTTCAAGTGGGACTGAGCCATATCGCCACTTGGTCATTACTCCACTTAAATGAACCTTCTGCTTTTTAAGCAGGGGTTCTTTTTTTAGGCCATGAAATCGTTGTGTCGAAGATTTTTTCAAAGTATCAATTCAACAATAACTACAAATTTCTTTTTATTTTCTCTTGATCCGTAAAAGGAATGGAAGAAAGGGAAGCGGGCAATGTTTGTTATTCACATGTGGATAAGTTAGAATGGATGTTACAGAATATGGATTAATTGCATGTGGATAACTCTTGGAGTGGAGGAGTATCTACTTTTTTTCATGAATATACTGTGGTATTGTAGTAATTTAGGGATTCGACGATTTTATTAGCAGAAAAAAATAGAACCATCAATATATAAGAGGTGAAAGCATGGAATTCGATACAATCACCGCTATCTCTACTCCCTTAGGGGAAGGGGCAATCGCCATCGTTAGAATCAGCGGTGATGAGGCCATAGAAATAGCCGATAGGATCTTTAAAGGACCAGGTGGAAAAGGATTGCTTGAAGTGAAATCACATACGATTCATTATGGCCACCTTATCCAGCCCAAAACAGGTGAAATCATAGAGGAAGTCATGGTTTCTGTCATGAAGGGTCCAAAGACATTTACAAGAGAAGATGTAGTTGAAATAAATTGTCACGGTGGAATCGTTTCGGTCAATCGGGTATTGCAGCTTATTCTCTCACAAGGTGCTCGTTTAGCGGAACCTGGTGAATTTACGAAACGGGCTTTTTTGAATGGCAGGATCGACCTCTCTCAAGCTGAGGCCGTTATGGATTTAATCCGGGCTAAAACGGATAAAGCCATGAATGTTGCATTAGGTCAAATGGAAGGCAGGCTTTCGAAATTAATTCAAAACCTGCGTCAAGAAATTTTACAGACCCTCGCTCAAGTCGAGGTAAATATAGATTATCCGGAATATGATGATGTCGAAGAAATGACGCATCGTTTATTTTTGGAAAAGGGCAGTTATGTGAAGAAAGAAATAGAGAAACTGCTTCACACGGCCCAACAGGGGAAAATACTTCGGGATGGGCTTGCGACCGTTATCATAGGGCGCCCTAATGTCGGAAAATCTTCTCTGCTTAACAGCTTAGTTCATGAAAATAAAGCGATCGTCACTGATATTCCAGGTACAACACGTGACGTAATCGAAGAGTATGTCAATGTTCGCGGTGTACCGCTTAAACTTGTCGATACGGCAGGAATTCGCGAAACGGAAGATATCGTGGAACGAATTGGAGTTGAACGGTCCCGTGCAGTATTAAAAGAGGCTGATTTAATATTGCTTGTATTGAATTATTCCGATGATTTCACTACTGAGGATGAGAAACTATTTCAAGCGGTCGAGGGTATGGATGTCATCGTTATCATCAATAAAACCGACCTTCCACAAAAAATCGATATGGCCAAGGTTAAGGAAAAGGCGGCATCCCATAAAGTTGTTACGACTTCATTACTGGAGGATCGAGGGGTCGATGAATTGGAAGAGGCCATCGCTTCTTTATTTTTCGAGGGTTCTTTAGAAACGGGAGACCTGACCTATGTTTCCAATGCCAGACATATAGCTTTGCTGGGGCAGGCATTACAGTCTATCGAAGATGCAATCGATGCTATTGAAATGGGAACACCGGTTGATTTGGTTCAAATCGATTTCACGAAAGCATGGGAGCTACTCGGAGAAATCATTGGCGAAAGCGTTCAGGATAATTTGATCAACCAATTGTTCTCTCAATTTTGTTTAGGAAAATAAGCGTAAAAGGAGGAAAAGGATATGCAGTACGAAGCAGGTAGTTATGATGTCATTGTTATTGGTGCCGGTCATGCTGGCAGTGAGGCAGGCCTTGCAGCGGCAAGAGTCGGAGCTAAAACGTTGATGATCACCATTAACTTGGATATGGTCGCCTTCATGCCATGCAATCCCTCCGTTGGTGGGCCGGCAAAAGGGATAGTCGTTAGGGAAATTGACGCTTTAGGCGGAGAAATGGGGAAAAATATCGACAAGACCCATATTCAAATGAGGATGCTCAATACCGCTAAAGGTCCGGCTGTTCGTGCATTGAGGGCGCAGGCAGATAAATTTCTCTATCAACAAGAAATGAAAAAGACGATAGAAGACCAAGAAAATCTAACATTGATTCAAGGAATGGTAGAGGAATTAATTGTTGAAAACAACGTGTGCACGGGTGTCATCACTAAAACAGGCGCGGTGTACCGTGCGAAAACTGTCGTAATCACGACTGGAACATATTTACGCGGCGAAATCATTTTAGGGGAACTGAAATATTCAAGCGGCCCTAATAATCAGCAGCCTTCCATCAGGCTTTCTGAACATTTAGAGCAGTTAGGATTTGATTTGGTCCGTTTTAAAACAGGAACACCGCCACGCGTGAATAGCTCTTCCATAGATTACAGCAAGACGGAAATTCAGCCTGGCGATGAAGTGCCGCGTGCATTTTCTTATGAAACGACAAAGTTCATAACGGATCAATTGCCATGCTGGTTAACGTACACGAATGAGGGGACACACCAGCTCATTGATGAGAATCTACATCGTTCACCAATGTATTCGGGAATGATTAAAGGAACCGGTCCGCGTTATTGTCCATCGATTGAAGATAAAGTCGTCCGTTTTAATGATAAACCAAGGCATCAAATATTCCTGGAACCTGAAGGCCGCAATACAAAGGAAGTTTATGTGCAAGGTTTATCTACAAGTCTGCCTGAGGATGTGCAAGTGAAAATCCTGCAAACAATTCCAGGACTTGAAAAGGCGGAAATGATGCGCGCTGGATATGCAATTGAATATGATGCTATCGTTCCTACACAGCTATGGCCTACACTTGAAACGAAGAAAATCAAAAATCTTTATACTGCTGGCCAAATTAACGGGACATCCGGCTACGAGGAAGCGGCAGGACAAGGATTGATGGCCGGTATTAATGCAGGATTGAATGCACTGGGTAAAGAAGAACTGATATTAAGCCGTTCGGATGCCTATATTGGTGTTCTCATTGATGACCTTGTAACGAAAGGCACGAATGAACCTTACCGATTGCTGACTTCACGTGCAGAATATCGTTTATTATTGCGTCATGATAATGCCGATTTACGCTTAACGGAAATTGGATTCAATATCGGAATGATCAAAGAAGAACGCTACAATCGATTCCTTATGAAAAAGGAAGCGGTTGAAATGGAAAAGGAACGACTGAAATCAAACTTCATCAAACCGACCAAAGAGGTACAAGAAATCATTACTGCAAGTGGCGGCAGTGAGTTAAAGGATGGAATCCGGGCCTCCGATTTATTGAAACGGCCTGAAATGGATTATTCCCATATTCAGAAGTTGGCGCCAAGTGATGACGAACTGAGCGATGATGTGACGGAACAGGTCGAAATCCAGATCAAGTATGAAGGATATATCGAAAAATCCTTGCAGCAAGTCGATCGCCTGAAAAAAATGGAGAATAAAAAGATTCCAGAGAATATCGATTATGATGCAATTTCTGGACTTGCAACGGAAGCACGTCAAAAATTAAAGCAGGTCCACCCGCTATCAGTAGCTCAGGCTTCAAGAATTTCCGGTGTGAATCCCGCTGATGTTTCCATTTTGCTTGTTTATTTGGAACAAGGAAAGATTGCCAGAGTATCTCAGTAATGGAAATACCCGAAAAGGATTGAAAAGACATGAATATTGAACAGTTCCAACAAGCACTGCTGGAGAAAGGGATCGAGCTTTCTCCTCAACAGCTTGATCAGTTTGACACTTATTATCGATTATTGGTGGAATGGAACGAAAAGATGAACTTAACAGCCATCACTGATAAAGAAGAAGTCTATCTTAAGCATTTTTATGATTCAATCAGTGCAGCCTTCTATTTTGACTTTAACAAATCATATCGAATTTGCGATGTTGGGGCTGGAGCTGGATTTCCGAGTATTCCATTGAAGATTTGTTTCCCTGATATCCACGTCTCGATTGTGGATTCTTTGAATAAGCGAATTTCTTTTTTGAATCACCTTGCGGATTCCTTGCAATTAAAGGGAGTTTCCTTCTATCATGACCGGGCGGAAACCTTCGCCCAAAAACAGGAGCACCGCGAATCCTATGATATTGTCATGGCAAGGGCAGTAGCCAGGATGTCCGTTTTAAGTGAACTATGTTTGCCGCTCGTTAAACTGGATGGGACATTCATTGCCATGAAAGCGGCAAGTGCACAAGATGAAATGGATACTGGGAAGAAGGCCATTTTTACGTTAGGCGGAAAAATTGAAGAAATTCATCCTTTCACATTGCCAGAGGAAAATAGTGAAAGAAACATCATTACTGTAAAAAAAGTGAAGAAGACTCCTAAAAAATACCCGAGAAAACCAGGGACACCGAATAAGCAGCCTATTGAATAACCTCTGTAGGATGAGTAAGTTTTCATAGTAAGCGTAGATGATTCAGATATATATGGCTGGTACTTGCCCTTATTTTCTTTTACTATAAATGTATGACCTTATTATTTTCACTCTAAACTTGTGCCCTATGCTGGCTGATTCAGGGAAATAATTTTGGGCAAGCCTGCCGATATTTTTCATGACTGGCCGTCCATTCCTAAATTATTGCCTTGATGGTGCCAGTCGACATGTTTTTTACAGTGTAGGGCCATATGTATAACCATGTCGGGAAATGTATGCAGGACTTGTCCTTTAAATAGAGAATATGTTATTTGGGAGTTTTAAAAGGTGGTGTAGGAAGATGAAGCATCCTTTTTCGCGGTTCTTTGGGTTTGGCGAAAAAGAAGAAGAGCAACTAGAGATGGAGACACCTAGCAATAATAATGAAGAGATAAGAAAAATTTCCATTTCTGATATTGTGCCTAATCGATTTCAACCAAGGACCGTTTTTAATGACGATAAAATTGCCGAATTGGCCCAAACGATCCATACACATGGGATCATTCAACCAATTGTAGTAAGGACTTATGGTCAGGGAAAGTATGAAATCATTGCAGGTGAGCGTCGTTTTCGGGCCATGCAAAAGCTTGGCTGGGAATTGGCACCCGCAATAATCAAAGATTTCACCGATACAGAAACGGCTTCCGTTGCGCTGATAGAAAACCTTCAGCGTGAAGAACTGACACCGATTGAAGAAGCTTTGGCTTATGGAAAACTATTGGAGCTGCATAGTTTAACACAAGAAGCTTTGGCACAAAGACTGGGAATAGGACAATCTACCGTGGCGAATAAGCTACGGCTGCTTAAGCTGCCCCAGGAGGTTCAGGATGCACTTCTTCAAAAGCAAATTACGGAACGCCATGCCCGCTCGTTGATACCGTTGAAGAGTCCTGAAAAGCAGCTTAAACTGCTTTTGGAAATCATCGAAAAAGGGTTAAACGTCAAACAGACCGAAGAGCAGGTCGTCAAGCTCTTGACGGGTACTGTGCAGAAGCCGAAACCTAAGCGAAAAGCGTTTAGTAAAGACATGAGGATTGCCGTGAATACCATACGCCAATCACTCAATATGGTTACAGACAATGGAATAAATTTGGATGCAGAGGAAGAAGAATTCGAGGAGTATTATCAGTTCACGATTAAAATACCCAAGAAAAAAACTTGATTCCCTATCCTTACCCGCTTGGTAGTCTCCGATTGCCAAGCTTTTTTTATTTTCGATCAAAACTGGTATTTCCACTTAAAAAAACATCCCACTTTTCCCGGATTTTTAATGCTTTTAGATATATTTCAAATTTTAAGAGGAATTTCAGAAAACGATTTCTTCCAGTAACATTCATGATAAAATAGAAAGAAATAAATGGATTTACGGTAAAAATCAATAGATAAAAGCGTGATGAAGATAGTTGAAAGCGGGTGAATTCGTGGGTAAGATTCTCGCCATTGCCAATCAAAAGGGCGGTGTTGGAAAAACGACAACTTCTGTCAGCCTAAGTGCTTGTCTTGCTTACATAGGACAGAAAGTCTTAATGGTCGATATTGACCCGCAGGGAAATGCGACAAGCGGTGCAGGTATTGACAAAGCAGATGTGGAACAATGTATTTATGATGTATTGGTTGATGATATCGAGGCCAGTACCGTCATCATGGAAACAAAGGTAGAAAACCTATATGCCATACCTGCGACAATTCAACTGGCAGGTGCAGAAATTGAACTTGTCCCAACCATCTCTAGGGAAGTCCGGTTAAAAAGGGCATTAGAAGAGGTGCAGGGCCAATATGATTACATTGTGATTGACTGCCCTCCATCATTGGGTTTGCTTACGCTTAATGCCTTAACGGCCGCCGATGCAGTTTTGATTCCGGTACAATGTGAATACTATGCATTGGAAGGTTTGAGTCAACTATTGAACACGGTCCGCCTCGTCCAAAAGCATTTGAACCATGACTTGAAAATCGAGGGTGTGCTATTGACGATGTTGGATGCAAGAACAAATCTAGGTCTCCAGGTCATAGAAGAGGTCAAAAAATACTTTCAGGATAAAGTCTATCAAACCATCATTCCCCGCAATGTCCGTTTGAGTGAAGCACCGAGCCATGGAGAACCGATAATTATATATGATCCAAAGTCACGAGGGGCGGAGGTCTATTTAGAACTGGCAAAGGAAGTGGTATCAAATGGCTAAAGGACTTGGCAAAGGACTTAACGCACTTTTCAATAGTGGGGAAATCAGTAAAGATGAAATCGTGCGAGAAATCAAATTAAGGGAATTAAGGCCAAATCCTTATCAGCCCCGAAAGAGCTTTCGGCTTGAAGCTATAGAGGAATTAAAGCAATCCATCATGGAACATGGGATATTACAGCCGATTATTGCCCGGGAAAGCATTAAGGGATATGAAATCGTGGCTGGGGAAAGGCGTTATCGTGCTGCCGAGGAAGCTGGTTTAAAGACAGTTCCGGTCGTTGTTAGGAAATTGAGCGAACAGCAGATGATGGAACTGGCGATTTTGGAAAACCTGCAAAGGGAAGATTTGAATCCAATCGAGGAGGCTGTCGCTTATCAAACGCTTCTGGAAAAATTGGAATTCACCCAGGAGCAGTTGGCCAATCGGCTGGGTAAAAGCCGTCCCCATATCGCAAACCATGTTAGATTGCTATCTTTGCCTGATGGGATTAGGAGATATATCTCCGACGGGGAAATTTCCATGGGGCATGGCCGGGCATTGCTAGGTTTAAAGAAAAAAGAGATGCTTAAGCCGGTAGCGGATAAAATCCTCAAAGAGGGAATGAATGTCAGACAGCTAGAGCAATATATTCATCAATTGAATGATACCGTTTCACGTGAAACTAAACCTAAGAAACAAGAAAAAAAAGATATCTTCATAAAGCAACGGGAGACAAGTCTGCGTGAAAGACTAGGAACGAGCGTAACGATAAAACAAAGCAAGAAAAAAGGAAAAATAGAAATAGAATTCTTTTCAAAGGAAGATTTAGAGAGAATTTTGAACTTGATCGATCAAGAGAACCTATCCTCTTAGATCCCCTTTATGAAAAGATCGTGACGACATATGCAGAAAATTAGGTGGATGAGATGGTATTATTAGGGGCTTTGGTGAATGGTGCCTGCATTTTAATCGGTTCGATTTTAGGAAGGTTTTTACAACATATACCTGAAAAGATAAAAGAAACGGTCATGAGCGGTATCGGTTTGGCCGTCATGGTCTTAGGTTTGCAGATGGGCTTAAAAAGCGATAATTTCCTTGTTGTCATTTTAAGTATTGTCGGAGGGGCTGTCCTCGGTGAATGGATGAATCTTGAGGCTAGGCTAAATTCTTTAGGCAATTGGCTTGAACGCAGGATGAAAGCGAAGGAAGGAATTTCGATATCTCAGGGATTTGTAACGGCTACGCTCATATTTGGCATTGGGGCGATGGCCATCATCGGTGCCCTGGATAGCGGTATCCGGAATGATCATGACGTTTTGATAACAAAAGCGATCATCGATGGCTTTACAGCATTGGTCCTCGCCAGTACGCTTGGCATAGGTGTACTTTTTTCAGCATTTCCGGTCATTCTTTATGAGGGATTCATAGCAATTTTCTCAAGGCAGATCAATACGATGATCCCAACAGCTTTAATGGATTCCTTTATACTGGAAATGACAGCAACTGGGGGAGTCATGATTTTGGCAATTGGTTTGAATATTATCGGTCTGACCAAAATAAGGGTGGCAAATCTGCTTCCGGGCATAATGATCACCGCGATTCTGGTTACTCTCATGTATTATGTATAAAAAAGAAGGAAGGGGGTGGCTGGCCCTTTCCTTCTTTTTTATGATAAGAAAAAACCGATCATAGGGTTTTTTCTTGCTTGAATGACCATGTGAAAGGAGTGATGGAAGGTTTTACTGGATAATGATTTTGTGCTTCATAAATCCCCTCGGCAATGGTTTTGGCCATTTTTAGCACAAGATTAAGACGTGTGTTCTGCAAGACCATGAACTCCATGAATCCACTTACATTCACGATTCCTGTAATATGTGCATTTCCGACGGAAGGAAGATCTTTATTGACCCCAGCCCCTGGCTTCACTGGTCCCTGGCCAATTTGAACGATGCCGACGCTTTTCATTTTCCCTAAGCAAGCATCGATTCCGACGATAAAGGGATTGGCGTGCATTTTTTTGATTTCATTTAATTTTTCCTGTAAATTCATCGCATGTATAGGGTCATCCAGAGTACCATGAACATGGAATGAAGAAGAACCGTTTTCAGCTTTTTCACTAAGCAGAGTGCCGACAAGTGGTCCGAGTGAATCGCCTGTGGAACGGTCCGTGCCTATGCAGACGATGACGATTGGTTGGAGCTTTCCGGTTGGTAGGAGGTTGATTAATTCCTGGGAAATTTGTTTGGATGCATCCGTATCTTCATGCAGGATGCGACTCAATCTATTTTTATTATTATTAAATAGACTAGAATTCAGATTCATCGGCTCAACTCCTTTACTTTATTTGGTATTACAGTATACGGATAAAAAGGGGAAAATATACGGTATTTAACATCCTGGATGAGGGAATTTTTTGTAGAACAGGCAAACAGGTGAAGGGGATATGAATTGCCGTTATCCTCTACCAATTGCTTTCATTTATACTTTCTAGTAAATAATTACTTTAATATTTGGGAAAAAACTTCTAATTCTTTTACCTATATACCCAAATTTTTTTTGTACAGAAACCATTATTTATTGATAAAATAGAGAAAATCCCCTACTTCATGGTTATATCAGTGCATGAAGGGTGGGGGAATCCGTCTATATGGGAAAAATCATATAGATGATATAAAAGTTTTGCAGTTAATTGCATTAGGCAGGAGGAAAATATGGATCGCATTTATGATAACGTTACAAAAGAGATATTGGATGAAAAGATATGGCTGCTGATGGGCGAGGGGATTATTAAAATCTTCCTTGTTCTGTTGTTATCGCGTATTATTATTAGAATAGGAAAGACTATTCTGAATAAATTTTTCAAAGCACGTTTAAGAAGTCCCATTCGGGTATCGGAGCGCAGGGAAGCGACACTCATTAAATTGCTCGAAAATATCATTACCTATGTCATCAATTTCATTGCCTTGATAATGATTCTAGAAATTTTTGGAATTGAAGTAATGCCATTACTCGCTGGTGCCGGTGTTCTCGGTTTGGCAGTTGGTTTTGGTGCTCAAAGTTTGGTCAAGGATATAATTACAGGATTTTTCGTTATTTTTGAAGATCATTTCTCGGTTGGGGATTATATTAAAATCAATAATTTTGAAGGGGAAGTCATTGAAATCGGGCTTCGTACAACGAAAATTAAAAGCGGTGCAGGTGAATTGCACTTCATACCCAACGGAAGCATCGTTCAGGTCACGAATTATTCCATTTTAAATAGTATGGCTGTCGTTGATGTGACCATACCTAACGATGGATCGATCGAGCGTGCTGAAAAGGTGCTGATTGATCTTTTAAACAGTATGGAAGGCAAATACGATGCATTGATCAAAACACCTGAATTTTTGGGAATTGAAAAAATTAGTCCTGAAGAAATCGTCTTTCGGATTAAGGCGGAAACAAAGCCGATGCATCACATTGAAATCAGTAGGATATTAAGAATTGAAATAAGTGCTGCGCTTGATTCAAGTGGGATTAAATCTACGTACAATGGCAGCGAGTCATAGGAATTAGGGGGCTCATGGTTATGGAAGAAAAGGAATTTGCACTTAAAGATATTGTGGAAATGAAGAAACCGCATCCCTGTGGAGTGAATAAGTGGAGAATTATACGGCTCGGTATGGATATCCGGATAAAATGTGAAGGGTGCGGCCATAGCGTGATGCTGCCTCGACGTGAATTCGCGAAGAAAATGAAAAAAGTTCTGCAAAAGCATGATGAGTGATCATGCTTTTTTTTTGAGTGAAAGCAGTCCTGCGTTTCTCATGATTTACTTGTCTTTTTAGGAAGCGAAATCTATAATTGGGAAAGGTTTAGGTAATTGGAGGGTCTTTAAAGAAGATCAGTTCTTTTCCCATATGTACGAATCATCTTGAAGGAGTGAAATATAAATGGCTTTAACAGCTGGTATAGTCGGTTTGCCTAACGTAGGTAAATCCACTTTATTTAATGCAATTACTCAGGCGGGTGCGGAATCTGCTAACTATCCTTTCTGTACGATCGACCCAAATGTCGGGATCGTGGAAGTGCCAGATCACCGTCTGCAAAAACTGACTGAATTGGTAAAACCGAAAAAAACCGTTCCGACAGCATTTGAATTCACGGATATCGCCGGGATTGTAAAAGGAGCAAGTAAAGGAGAAGGATTGGGTAATAAATTCCTTTCCCATATCCGTCAGGTGGATGCAATTTGTCAAGTCGTCCGTTGTTTTGCAGACGATAACATTACCCATGTCTCCGGAAAAGTGGATCCAATCGATGATATCGAAGTCATCAACCTTGAATTGATCCTTGCCGATTTGGAATCTGTTGTCAAACGCATCGACCGTGTCGGAAAAATGGCTAAGCAAAAAGATAAAGCCGCTGTGGCAGAACATGAAATCCTTGTAGCTTTAAAAGAAGCATTGGAAGATGAAAAGCCTGCACGTACCGTCGAGTTCACTGAAGAACAGCAAAAAATCGTGAAGGGCATGCATTTACTTACAGCGAAGCCGACGCTTTATGTGGCGAACGTGAGCGAAGATGAAGTGGCGAATGCTGACGATAATGAATATGTACAGCAAGTTCGTGAATATGCTGCTAAGGAAAATGCCGAAGTGATCGTGATTTGTGCCAAAATCGAAGAAGAAATTGCAGAGCTTGAAGGTGAAGAAAAGGAAATGTTCCTATCTGAACTTGGCATCGAGGAGTCAGGTCTTGATCAGTTGATCCGTGCTTCTTATAACCTGCTTGGATTGGCAACATATTTTACAGCTGGTGTACAGGAAGTGCGTGCTTGGACATTCCGCAAAGGAATGAAAGCACCTCAATGTGCAGGCGTCATTCACACGGACTTCGAACGTGGTTTCATCCGTGCCGAAACGGTTTCTTATACCGATCTACTTGAAGCGGGCAGTCATGGTGCTGCAAAAGAAGCAGGTAAAGTTCGTTTGGAAGGAAAAGAATACATCGTTAACGATGGCGATGTTATCCATTTCCGTTTTAACGTTTAAGAATCAAAGACCCTACCGTTCATAAGTAGGGTCTTTCAGTTTGTCGACAAAAGGAGTTGATTGGAACGGAAGGTAAGAGACCCCTGCAAAGCAGGGCCGAGGAGGCTCCTGGACCGCCCGCGGAAAGCGAGTGCCTGAAGTGGAAATCAACGGTCATTAGATTACAATTAATTGTAATAAGTCGAACCGTTCGTTGCAAAGCCTCTTTAACTATGCTATAATTTTATCTTGTGAGTAATTATAAATAATTGCTCCTTGCCCAATTGGGCCGCTTAGACCAAAAGGAGGTGACAGTGATGAGAAAATACGAAATTATGTATATCATCCGTCCAAACATTGAGGAAGAAGCTAAAAAAGCTTTAGTTGAACGTTTCAACACAATCCTTTCTGATAATGGTGCGGAAGTAGAAGCAAAAGAATGGGGTAAACGCCGTCTTGCATATGAAATCAATGATTTCCGCGATGGTTACTACATGCTTCTTAAAGTTAACGCTGAAAGTGCTGCGATTCAAGAATTCGATCGTCTTGCTAAAATCAGTGAAGACATTATTCGCCACATGGCTACTAGAGAAGAAGAATAATCCGATATTTAATATAAATTCTAATCTTGCTTCATATGAAACAAGATTGAAACCTAGGGGTTGATTCTGATGATGAATCGCGTAGTTTTGGTAGGACGCTTAACTAAAGATCCTGAATTACGATATACACCTAATGGAGTTCCCGTAGCTACCTTTACTTTAGCTGTGAACCGTAGTTTTACGAATCAGCAGGGTGAACGTGAAGCGGATTTCATTAACTGTGTAGTTTGGCGTAAACCGGCAGAAAATGTAGCTAACTTCTTGAAAAAGGGCAGTTTAGCTGGCGTGGATGGACGTGTCCAAACACGTAATTATGAAGGACAAGACGGCAAACGCGTATATGTGACGGAGATTCTGGCTGAGAGCGTTCAATTCCTTGAACCACGAAGCAGTTCAGCGGGTGAAAGAAATGAAGGCGGTTCTTACGGTGGGGGTCAAAGAAGTTATGGCAATAATAACGGAAATGACAACAATTCGTATGGACAAAATCCTAATCAGAATCAACGGAGCAATAACAACTACACTCGTGTAGATGACGATCCGTTTGCAAATGACGGTAAGACAATCGACATTTCAGATGACGATCTTCCATTTTAAACAGCCGTTTAAAATGAAAATTCAAAAAGCAGGGAGGGAAATTTATCATGGCAATGGGTGGACGTAAAGGACGCGGTAAGCGTAAAAAGGTTTGTTATTTCACATCTAACGGAATCACTAAAATTGATTACAAAGATGTAGATCTTCTTAAGAAATTCGTCTCAGAACGCGGTAAAATTTTACCACGTCGTGTAACTGGTACAAGCGCTAAATATCAACGTAAATTAACGATTGCTATTAAACGCTCACGTACTATGGCATTACTACCATATGTATCTGGTGAATAATAAAAAGGCACATTGAGGAGTTATCCTCAATGTGCCTTTTTTATAAGCTGTCACCCATGCCTGAAAACCGCTGAATTGCGGTTTTTTTTATTTCATTAGGAAGTTATCCGGACGTTTTCCTCAGAAAAAATAATCATATCCTAAAAAAGAATGTGATGTTTGAAATATCCTGGCCGTAACGGATACAATATAAAGATGGAGATAAGACATCAATAATAACAGGGGGTGAAATAAAGATGAATAGCGGAAGACGGATTGCCGAGGGCGGAGCCCTTCTGGCACTATATTGCATTTTATTGTTCATCACCATTCAAATCCCACTATTGGGTATTTTCACTACTTTCTTTTTACCCATTCCATTCATTCTTGTCACAATCAAACAAAAGTTATCGTGGAGCCTTGGTTACTTATTCGTAGCCTCGTTATTGTCGATCCTCATCGGGACGATATTGTCTGTTCCGCTGACCTTGCTCATGGGGGCAACGGGAATCGCGATCGGCTATTTTTTGAAAAAGGACAAACCGATGGCACCTATGTTCATAAGCGCAGTCCTAGTTTTCCTGGGAGGCATTTTATTAATATATGCGGCTTCAGTATTGATAACGGATATTAATTACATAGAAGAATCGATGGACATGGTTGAGGGGTCCATCGAAAATACTATCGGCATAATGGATTCTTTTGGACAGGCACCGACGGAACAAGTCAAAAAGCGGATGTATGAATCAATCGATATGATGAACACGCTGATGCCAAGCTTGTTCGTCTTGATGTCCGTCATCATGGTTTTATTGATTTTCTTTGCAGCGCATCCCATTGTGAAGAGATTCAGTGATAAGGCGTTAAAATGGCCCCATTTTCGAGATCTGCGACTCCCGAAAAGCCTTTTATGGTATTATTTAATTACGATGCTTCTGGCTCTTTTTGTGAATACGGACAAGAACAGTTTTGTATATATGGCCATAACGAACCTATTTTTCATACTGCAGTTCTTCATTTTATTACAAGGTTATTCCCTGATATTCTATATCGCTCATGTTAAGTCATGGGTTAGGGCCATACCTGTTTTAATCGTGGTTTTTTCTTTGCTGCTGCCGATTCCGATTATTACGACGGCTGTTCGATTTTTAGGTATAATAGATTTAGGCTTTCCTTTTAGGGAGACAATCAAGAAAAAGGAATAGAAGACTTTTTGTAAAACAGATGCTTTTAGGAGCTGAAACTATGCCATCATATTTGAAAGAATACTCGATTAAGTCCCCGTTGTATGGGGTGCTGGCCGCAGTCGTTTTACTTTTGGGCGTACTGGCTTATTATAATTGGGTTATTGCACTTGTTGGACTATTGATTCTTGCTGGTTTATTTTATTTAACATTAAGAATGGTAGAAAAAAAGCAACAAAAGACAGAAGAGTATATAACGACTTTATCCTATCGTTTAAAGAAGGTGGGCGAGGAAGCGTTATTGGAAATGCCGATTGGGATCATGCTCTTTAATGAGGATTATTACATTGAATGGACCAATCCATTCCTGGCTTCTTGTTTTAGCGAAGACTCTTTGGCAGGAAGATCGCTATACGATGTTGCGGACTCGATAGTGCCGTTGATCAAGCAAGAGATCGAGACTGAGACGCTTACGCTCCACGATCGGAAATTCAAGGTGGTCCATAAGCGTGATGAAAGGCTTCTTTACTTTTTTGACGTGACGGAGCAGGTGGAAATTGAGAAATTATATGAAGATGAGCGGACGGCAATTGCGATCATTCTTCTTGATAATTATGATGATTTGACACAGGGTATGGATGATCAGCGTAAAAGCAGCATCAATAGCTTGGTTACCTCACTTCTTGATAAATGGGCAAGGGATAATGGCGTTTTCTTTAAACGGGTTTCCTCGGAACGATTCATTGCTGTCTTCAACGAGCATATCCTTCATCAGCTTGAGAAGGGCAAATTCTCGATTTTGGATGAAATCAGGGAAACGACGGCCAAGCAAAATGTACCATTGACCCTGAGCATCGGGGTCGGCTCTGCCGTGTCATCCTTACCGGAACTAGGTACGCTTGCACAGTCCAGCCTGGATCTCGCTCTTGGACGGGGCGGTGACCAAGTAGCGATCAAGCAAGCGAATGGAAAAGTGAAATTCTACGGCGGCAAAACCAATCCGATGGAAAAACGCACGAGAGTCCGTGCACGTGTCATTTCCCATGCATTGAAGGATATAGTCCTCGATAGCGATAAAGTCATTGTCATGGGCCATAAAAACCCGGATATGGACGCAATCGGTTCAGCAATCGGCATCTTGAAAGTTGCCCAGATGAATGAACGTGAAGGCTATATTGTCATCGATACCCAGCAGCTCGATAGCAGTGTCCTTCGTTTAATGGAAGAGATCAAAAATAAAGAAGAGCTGTATTCCCGGTTCATAACACCTGATGATGCATTTGAAATGATTACGGATGAGACCTTGCTGGTTGTGGTCGATACACACAAACCTTCCATGGTGATTGAAGAGCGGTTATTGAATAGGATCGATAAGGTTGTAGTCATCGATCATCATCGCCGCGGTGAGGAGTTCATCAAGAATTCATTGCTCGTCTATATGGAGCCATATGCATCTTCAACAGCAGAACTTGTAACCGAACTGCTTGAATATCAACCGAAACGCTCAAAGATTGATATGCTGGAGTCGACGGCGCTTCTTGCAGGTATCATCGTCGACACGAAAAGCTTCACCTTAAGAACAGGTTCACGTACTTTCGATGCAGCCTCTTATCTAAGGGCGCATGGAGCTGATACGGTACTTGTCCAGAAATTCTTAAAAGAAGACGTGGACACCTATATCAAACGTTCGAAGCTCATTGAGGAAGTCACCTTTTATAAAAAGGGAATTGCCATTGCCTCTGCAAAAACCGATCAGGTTCATAATCAGGTGCTCATCGCCCAAGCTGCGGATACCCTATTGACCATGGATGGCGTAGCGGCTTCTTTCGTAATGGCTAAGCGATCTGATGATACAGTTGGCATAAGTGCGCGTTCTCTAGGTGATATCAATGTACAGGTGATCATGGAAATGTTGAATGGAGGCGGACATTTAACAAATGCCGCCACTCAACAGGTTTGCTCCATTGATGAAGCCGAAAGTCGATTGAAAGCAGCTATTGATGAATATTTAGAAGGGGGACAAAAAGAATGAAAGTAATATTTCTGAAAGACGTAAAAGGTAAAGGGAAAAAAGGGGAAGTTAAAAATGTTGCAGATGGTTATGCACATAATTTCCTGCTAAAACAAGGATTGGCCGTTGAAGCAAATAATTCAAATGTGAAAACTTTGGAAGCCCAGAAAAATAAAGAAGAATCACTTGCAGCAGAAGAGCTGCAGCATGCTGAAGAATTGAAAGTGCAGCTGGAGAAATTAACGGTTGAACTATCTGCCAAAGCCGGTGAGGGCGGGCGTTTATTCGGTTCCATCACGACTAAACAAATTGCATCGGAGCTTCAGAAAAAACACGGTATCAAGGTTGATAAACGTAAAATGGAGCTTGCTGAAGGCATCCGCACTTTAGGGCATACAAAGCTTCCAGTCAAGCTTCATCCTGAAGTCACTGCGACACTGACTGTGCATGTGAAAGAAATTAACTAATTTTAGCTGTTTCATATCTGTGAAAAATTGATAAAATAGAGATAGACGAAAAATGTGATTGGGCACGTTGTCCTTTCACTTTTTTCATTTTTACTAGAAACATATAAAAGGTATCCTCTTAGAATGGGAGGTTTTAAGATATGATAGAACAATTTCAGGATAGGATTCCCCCTCAAAATATAGAAGCCGAACAGGCTGTGCTAGGAGCCATTTTTCTTGAGCCCTCTTCATTGACCGTTACATCGGAAGTTTTGATTCCGGAGGATTTTTACAGAAGCTCTCATCAAAAAATCTTTAATGTGATGCTTAAATTGAATGACGAAGGAAAAGCTGTCGATTTGATTACGGTGACAGAGGAATTGGCTGCGACAAAAAACCTTGAAGAAGTTGGCGGAGTTTCTTATTTAAGTGAATTGGCCGGATCGGTGCCTACCGCGGCCAATATTGAATATTATGCCCGCATCGTCGAGGAGAAGTCATTGCTGCGTCGTTTGATCAGGACAGCGACCAACATCGCTCAGGAAGGCTACAGTCGCGAGGACGAGGTCGAGGAACTGCTCGGGGAAGCAGAAAAAACGATCATGGAAGTGGCCCAGCGTAAGAATTCCGGGTCTTTCCAAAATATTAAGGATGTATTGGTTGCGACGTACGATAACATAGAAGTTTTGACTACCCGTAAAGGGGATGTCACGGGAATACCGACAGGGTTTGCTGAACTGGACCGAATGACAGCAGGGTTCCAACGTAATGACCTCATCATAGTGGGGGCCCGTCCTTCGGTTGGTAAAACCGCTTTTGCATTGAATATCGCTCAAAACGTTGCGACCAAAACGGAGGAGAATGTAGCGATTTTCAGTCTTGAAATGGGTGCAGAGCAACTCGTTATGCGTATGCTCTGTGCTGAAGGGAATATCAACGCCCAGAATTTACGGACAGGTTCCTTAACTGATGAGGATTGGCGTAAACTGACGATGGCAATGGGAAGCTTGTCTAATGCCGGCATTTATATCGATGATACGCCAGGTGTGAGGATTGGTGAAATTCGTTCTAAATGCCGTCGTTTGAAGCAGGAACATGGCCTTGGCATGATATTGATCGATTACCTGCAGTTAATTCAAGGCGATGGTCGTTCAGGCGATAACCGTCAGCAAGAGGTATCCGAGATTTCGCGTTCACTCAAAGCGCTCGCTCGTGAACTTAAAGTGCCCGTCATCGCCCTTTCACAGCTATCGCGGGGAGTGGAGCAGCGTCAGGATAAGCGTCCGATGATGTCTGATATCAGGGAATCCGGAAGTATCGAGCAAGATGCCGATATCGTCGCATTCTTATACCGTGATGATTATTATGATAAAGAATCCGAGAATAAAAATATTATCGAAATCATTATAGCGAAACAGCGTAATGGTCCAGTAGGCACGGTTTCGCTTGCATTCGTAAAAGAATATAATAAATTCGTCAACCTTGAACGCCGCTTCGATGATGATTCGATGTCTCCCGGCGCATAGGGAACGGCCTGCCATTTTTGCAATGGCGGGCTTTCTCTGTTTTTGGAAAAAGAAAAGGCCTTTGATAATAGAAAAATAAATCAACGGGTACAATAATGATTGACAATCCAAAACCAAATGTAAAGCCGGAAAGAATTTTCTCATATTTACGAACAAAGTATTTACTAAAAAGTATATTGTTCGGATTTTGTATTGACTTCCAGTTTGGATTATTGATAAAATAGGTTTGTTTGATAAGAACCGGTTAAAATGATCGGTATTACGTGAACCTTTGGAGGTGCTTTATTCAGATGTCATCAGTTGTAGTAGTCGGTACACAATGGGGAGACGAAGGTAAAGGTAAAATAACAGATTTTCTATCCCAGAATGCGGAAGCCATCGCTCGTTATCAAGGTGGGAATAATGCAGGGCATACAATAAAATTTAACGGCGTTACCTATAAACTGCATTTAATTCCGTCAGGGATTTTTTATAGTGATAAGATTTGTGTCATTGGAAATGGTATGGTGGTTGATCCAAAAGCTCTTGTAGAGGAGCTTGCTTATTTACATAGCCACGGGGTGAGTACGGATAATCTTCGTATTTCGAACCGTGCACATGTCATTCTTCCTTACCATATTAAATTGGATGAAGTCGAAGAAGACCGTAAAGGCGCCAACAAAATTGGAACGACTAAAAAGGGAATCGGCCCTGCATATATGGACAAAGCTGCTCGTAACGGAATCCGCATGGCAGACCTATTGGACCGTGAAATTTTCGAGGAAAAATTGTCTCAAAATCTTGTCGAAAAAAATCGTATGTTTGAACGTTTCTATGAAACGGAAGGTTTCAAGATTGAAGATATCTTGGAAGAATACTATGAGTACGGACAACAAGTGCAGAAATATGTTTGTGATACATCCGTTGTATTGAATGACGCACTTGATGAAGGAAAACGGGTATTATTCGAAGGGGCACAAGGTGTCATGCTTGATATCGATCAAGGAACATACCCATTCGTCACTTCATCTAACCCGGTTGCAGGTGGAGTTACAATCGGTTCTGGTGTAGGTCCTACGAAAATCAACCATGTGGTTGGAGTATGTAAAGCATACACAAGCCGTGTGGGCGATGGTCCTTTCCCTACAGAATTGCATGATGAAGTCGGCAATCAAATCCGGGAAGTTGGCCGTGAATATGGTACAACTACAGGCAGACCGCGCCGTGTAGGCTGGTTCGATGCTGTTGTCGTTCGCCATGCTCGCCGTGTCAGCGGGATTACCGATTTATCATTGAACTCGATTGACGTATTATCAGGTCTTGATACGGTCAAAATTTGTGTGGCTTATGAATACAAAGGCGAGATCATTCATGAAGTTCCAGCGACTTTGAAAGCGATTGGCGAATGTAAACCAGTCTATGAAGAACTACCAGGCTGGTCAGAAGACATTACAGGTTGCAAATCATTGGATGAGCTTCCAGAGAACGCTCGCCACTATGTAGAGCGCGTATCTCAATTGGTTGGCATTCCTTTGACTACTTTCTCTGTCGGTCCTGACCGTAACCAAACAAATGTCGTGAGAAGCCCTTGGCGTCTAGCGTAATTCTTGAAAAGGAGCTGGCTTTTTTGCCGGCTCTTCTTTCGTTATTAATATCCATCCATTATATGTCACGTTCGGGAGGTCCCGGATGCCGAATGAATGGATTAGACTGTTGGAAAATGAAAAAAATAAGAAAAAAATAATTTTATTTCAAAAAAATTATTGCCTAAACTATATGAACCATGATATTATAAAAAGCGTCGTCACAATAGAAGTTAACATCTTGAAAAGAAACATTACATTAGTACGAGCCATTAGCTCAGTTGGTAGAGCATCTGACTTTTAATCAGAGGGTCGAAGGTTCGAATCCTTCATGGCTCACCATTTTTTCCGGCCCATTGGTCAAGCGGTTAAGACACCGCCCTTTCACGGCGGTAACACGGGTTCGAATCCCGTATGGGTCACTTCTTTATATAAAAGCTTTACTGGTCCCGTGGTGTAGCGGTTAACATGCCTGCCTGTCACGCAGGAGATCGCGGGTTCGATTCCCGTCGGGACCGCCATTTTATTTTTCCTAAAATAGAATATTTGGCTCAGTAGCTCAGTCGGTAGAGCAAAGGACTGAAAATCCTTGTGTCGGCGGTTCGATTCCGTCCTGAGCCATCCTTTTATAAACGCCTTTCTTTTAGGGCGTTTTTTGTTTTGTTTCCAGATGTATTTTGAATGAAATCTTGTTAATAGATTGTTAACAATTTGTAATATACCAATTGTGTCCAGTTCGGCATATAACTCGCTTTTAACCTTACTGGGCCTAGGCCCACTCCTTTTTCTGCAGTTTATTGAACTTACCCCATTCCTATATTTATTGGTACATGTTGTCACCATTTATACAGTTCCATTACATTATGAAGTCTGTTTCTTGTTTTTTTTCTTAATATGGTAGAGTTATGAGTGATAAAAATCATTATAGAAATCAGTCATATGCATGTGGATATTTAAATTGGACTAATAATTCTCGAAATAAAATTGATTAGTTTCTTAATTGGTGACTGAGCCGTTAAGGAGGACAATATATGTTTAGCTCAAAGGGCAAGGGGATCATCCTGTTGACGGTTTCCGTCATTTTAATGCTTGCAGGAAACCGGGCAACTGCTGCTGGGATATCGGAAACTACAACCACCATTCAGCATGTTTATCTTAACGATGAGTTCGTTGGAAGTGTTACGGATGAAACGGAAATTGAAAAGATCGTAGCCGATAAGGTAGAGGCAGCACAGGAAGATTATCCGGACTTTACATTCGATAAAGAGACACAGCTAATGTTTGTACCTGAAGAGGTATTCGATGAAGAGGTAAAAGAGGAACAGGCTGTTAAGGGAATTCAAGATCAGTTGAATGTGAAGGCAGAGGCGTATGAAATCGACATAGATAATCAGGCGGTCGCTTATGTTGCGTCAAAGGAAGATGCCGAGGCCGTTATGGAGAAAATCACTCTATTATATGTGAATGAAGAGGAATACGCTGAATATGAATCAGGTAAAAAGGAAAGTGAAAAAGATGCAGGTCCGTTAAAAGAGCCAGGAAGTAGAATTCTGGACATCGAATTTTCACTGCCCGTCACATTTAAAGAGACAATGGTATATCCAGACAAAATCAAGAGCGTCGATGAAACCCTTTCCATGATAGAAGAAGGAAAGGAAGGGACGATGATCTATGAGGCTAAGGAAGATGAGGATCTTGAAACGATTGCCACTAGGCATGATATGGACCTGGATCAACTGCTGGAGCTAAATCCGGGACAGGATGAGAACAAAGGTGTTAAAGAGGGCGAGCGGCTCTATGTGACCCAACGTATCCCCTTTGTGAACGTAAGGGTAGAAAGAGAAATATATAAGGAAGAGAGGATTCCTTTTGAAAAGAAAGTGAAGGAGGATGACGAACTTCCAAAGGGCGAGCTCATTACTGAACAAAAAGGGAATGAGGGGATTCTTGCGTTCACCTATAATGTATCCGAAACAAATGGAAAGAAAATCAGTGAAACGATTGCAAAAAAAGAAGTCACGGAAAAAGCCAAAACAGAAATCACCAGAAAAGGAACCAAGGTCATTCCTTCACAGGGCAGCGGTACATATTCCTGGCCTGCGGATGGGGGCTATATTTCCAGTAAGCAGGGTCAGCGCTGGGGGAAACTGCATAAAGGTATAGATATTGCCCGGCCAACCACCAGGATGATAACTGCAGCAGATCATGGGATAATCGAAACTGCCGGAAACTCCGGAGGATATGGAAATAAGATAACGATCAATCATAATAACGGGTATAAGACAGTGTATGCCCATTTGGACTCAATAGATGTACAAGCAGGACAAAAGATTGAAAAAGGCATGAAAATTGGCATGATGGGTTCAACGGGGAACTCGACCGGTGTCCACCTCCATTTTGAAATATATAAAAACGGGTCTCTCGTTAATCCGCTAAACTATATAAGCCAGTAATCGATGGAAGTCTTCGAAAATTATTCGAAGACTTCTTTGCTTCATACATAGATGAGAATAATAGGAAAAAGGTGATTTAATGCCTATAAAATGATAAAGTAGAATAGAGACAATTTGCTTTCATTCCGGTGTTCAGCCCCCCTTTTATTGGGTATATATATGTAACTTTGCTTAAAATTAGGTTGCCGGCGTTGTGCAAGCAGAAGGAAAAGTGAATAAGGTCCCGGATAAGGACACGGTTTTTAATAGATTCAGTTCAGTTATTATAAAGGAGATAAGTACATGGATAAAAAGATTCTGGTAGTGGATGACGAAAAGCCAATTGCTGATATATTACAATTCAATCTGAAAAAAGAAGGCTATGAAGTTTTTTGTGCTTATGATGGCAATGAAGCCCTCAAAATGGTAGAAGAACGGCAACCCGATTTGATTTTACTTGATATCATGCTACCGCAGCGCGATGGCATGGAAGTTTGCAGGGAAGTAAGGAAGAAGTATGAAACGCCGATCATCATGTTAACGGCAAAAGATTCAGAGATTGATAAGGTCTTAGGGTTGGAGCTTGGTGCAGACGACTATGTGACAAAACCATTTAGTACCCGGGAAATAATTGCCCGCGTTAAGGCGAACCTAAGACGTCAGCAAGCTGTTCCGGTTCCCGATCAAGAAAATGAACCGAAGGAAATTACGATAGGAACGCTCACTATCCATCCGGATGCCTATGTAGTATCCAAGCGGGGCGATACGATTGAATTAACGCATCGCGAATTTGAGTTGCTTCATTACTTAGCGAAGCACATCGGTCAGGTCATGACAAGGGAGCACTTATTACAAACCGTGTGGGGCTATGATTATTTTGGTGATGTGCGGACGGTCGATGTAACGGTCAGACGTCTTCGTGAGAAGATTGAAGACAATCCAAGCCATCCTGGCTGGATTGTAACTAGAAGAGGGGTCGGTTATTACCTGCGTAACCCTGAACAGGAGTAGTTTCTATGAAAAAGGTTGGTTTTTTTCGCTCAATTCATTTTAAATTTGTTCTGATTTATGTATTGCTCATTTTCGTAGCTATGCAAATAATCGGGGTATATTTTGTTGGGGAATTGGAAGAAAATCTTGTCGGGAACTTTACGAAATCAATAAAAGGCCACGTTAACCTGCTTACCTACAGTATTGGTGAAGAAATGGAAAAAGAGAGGGGAGAGGAAGACCCAACCCTCGAAGAAGCGATTGATACGATATTGAAAGACCGGGATAATTCATCGAATGATATTTCGGAAGTACGTGTCATCGACACCCGCAGCAGACGCGTGATCGGGACTTCAGCTCCAAGTAACCAGGATATTGTAGGGAAGAAGACAACGGAGGTCCTTATTAAGAATACGCTCATTTATGGAAAAGAAGATAGTGATATATTTCGGGACAAGAAAACAGGCAGGCGGCTCTGGGTCCTTTCGACACCCATTGAAGCAAATGGGGAGGTCATTGGCGCCGTCTATGTAATAGCAGAGATGGAAAATGTCTTTGAGCAGATGGATGAAATCAATAGCATCTTCATGACGGGTACGGCCATCGCCCTAGCCATTACGGCCATCTTGGGGATCCTGCTCGCACGAACGATCACAAGGCCGATGTCCGATATGAGAAAACAGGCCCTGGTGATGGCGAAAGGGAATTTCTCCAGAAAAGTTAGGGTATATGGCGATGATGAAATTGGTCAGCTTGCCGTCACTTTCAATAATTTGACCAAAAAGCTTCAAGAGTCGCAATCAAGCACAGAAGGAGAGCGGCGCAAGCTTTCTTCTGTACTTTCCAATATGACCGATGGCGTAATTTCAACGGATAGGCGCGGTCGGGTGAACTTGATCAATGAACCGGCGGCACAATTATTGGATGTCTCGAGTGAAACCGTCATGAACCAACCGATCATTGAGGTTTTGGGTCTTGAAGAAGAATATAAATTTGAGGATTTACTGGAAGAGCGAGAGTCCATTATCCTTGATTACAGCAAAAAAAATCGGCCTTTCATTTTGAGGGGAAACTTTTCGGTCATTCAAAAGGAAACGGGATTCGTCAATGGTTTGATTACTGTTTTGCATGATATAACAGAGCAGGAAAAAATCGAGAGCGAACGCAGGGAGTTTGTTGCCAATGTATCACATGAACTGCGAACACCGTTAACGACGATGAGAAGTTACCTGGAAGCATTGGCTGAAGGTGCATGGAAGGACGAGGAAATCGCTCCATCCTTTTTAAGCGTTACCCAAAATGAAACGGAGCGAATGATCAGGCTTGTTAATGATCTGTTACAGCTTTCGAAAATGGACAGTAAAGATTACAGGCTTAAAACGGGCTGGGTGAATTTCAATAAATTCTATGACCACATCATCGATCGTTTTGAAATGTCGAAAAATGATGACATAACGTTTAAACGTGATTTGCCGAAGGAAGCTTATTTTGTGGATATTGATGAAGATAAAATCACCCAGGTTCTCTATAATGTAATCTCCAACTCCTTAAAGTACTCACCTGAAGGGGGTCAAGTGACTTTCCGCGTCAGGGCATCTGATGGCTTTATCATTGTGAGCATTACAGATCAAGGAGTGGGTATCCCGAAAAACGTCATTGATAAAATATTTGACCGCTTCTACCGTGTGGATAAAGCAAGGGCCCGTAACTTAGGCGGGACAGGACTTGGTTTAGCCATTGCAAAAGAGATGGTCGTGGCGCATGGCGGGAAAATATGGGCGGAAAGTGTGGATGGAAAAGGAACTACCGTGTTCTTTACACTTCCTTACGAACAGGAAGAAGAGGATGATTGGTCATGAATTTTGAACGTGCAAAAAGTATCATACTGACTATTTTGGTTGGGACAAGCATTTTTTTGACATGGAGCATTTGGACGTACGAGCCTGAATATGACCAATTTGACCAATCGAATTATATAAAGATTAAAAGCGATGTCCAGATTGTCAGTGATGTCATTAAACCAGTCAGTATCCTTTTCCATGGCAGTGGGCAGCATTTCCAGACTTCCAATCCGGCAGAAATGAATGAAATGGAAAAGGAATTTTCGCAATGGCGTTTCAGAGGCTTAAAAGAGGTATCCGTAAAAAGGCTGCAAAGGAAATTTGACGATTTTGTCCATGAAGATGGGTCGATTGAAATCGAATTTTCCGATGATATACCCATCGCCCTTTATAAAACGGTATTGAATATAACGGATAAGGAAGTGCCTGAATTTTCATTTGATCGAATGATCATTAAACAAAAGGATATCAGCGGTAAGGAATCTCCCGTTTATTTTGTTTCCTATGATCATGAGAAGATTTATCAAGGTATGGTCGACACTAAAAAACTAAGGAATTTCATGGATTCATTTTATAAGGGTTCATACGATAAGCACCCTGAATATATGGCCGAAACGATAAACAGCAAAAGGACGCTGTTCGTCCCGGAAAACCCAGTGGAGATCAACAGACTTGAATATTATATTGACGATTTGGATATTGGAAACTTGAAAAATGCGTTATTTAATTATCCGAAGTTCGTACGCCAGGAATCCGTTTCGGTCGGTGAGGAATACACGGATGGAACAAGACTTATGACGGTCAATAAAGAGAATTACTTAATTTCTTATATCAATCCAGCACAAAAGAGCAAGCCATTTGGCCGTTCCAGTGACCTTTTGCAAAAAAGCATCGATTTCATCAATGATCATGCCGGCTGGGAAGATAACAATTACCGCTTTGCCTATATGTCGGAGAATGAACAACGAGTGGTATTCCGCTTATTCATAAACGGTTATCCGGCCTTCAATGAATCGGGAATGACAGAAATCGAGCAAATTTGGGGGAAAGAAGAAATTTATAGTTATGACCGCCCATACTTTTCACTTGACTCAGTCCTCCCGTCAGAAGGAGCGGCAGTGATCTTACCAAGCGGAAAAGAAGTATTGAATAAGCTGAAATCGAAAGATAATATCGATTTCAAAAGCGTGGAGGACATCTCGATTGGTTATAGATTGAATAAATCCCTCGATTCCAAACTTGTAACACTAGTTACACTCGATCCCACTTGGTATTATCGTGTAGGCGATAAATGGTTTATTGTGCCTTTTGAAGAAGGAGGCGATCAAAGTGGATTGGAATAATACAAAGTCGATTTTCATCATGGTATTCTTCGTTTTGAATATTTTTCTTCTTTATCAATTCCTTGAAAAGATTAATGACTCCCAATTAGAAAGCTTTACGGAGCCCCTTACGGATGAACTTTTGAAAGAAGACGAGATTTCAATAGAAATACCACTTCCAAAACAAAAGTTGAAGGATCAATTCCTGATTGCCCAAAGCAAGAATTTCGAGAAGAAGGATATACAGCACCTGAAAAACCAAAAAGCAAAAATCATCGATGATAAGAAGCTTGTGGGTACATTTAAGATACCAGTTGGCATGAAATCGGAAATTAATGCTGCAGACCTTGATATATTCCTGAAGGAGTATATTTTAAATGGTAGTGAGTATCATTTTTGGAGCTATGATGAAATCAGCCAGACCATCATCTGCTATCAAGTGGCAGATAAGAAGATGTTTTATAATAATAGTAAGGGGAAGGTCACTTTATATCTGAATAAGAAGGGTGAAATCGTTTCCTATGAACAGATGTATTTGGAGGGAATTGAAAAATTCAATAAACCTAAAGAATTGGTATCTGCTTTAAATGCTATTGGAGAATTGTATCAGAATGGCGATATTGATCCAAAAAGCAAAGTCACGAATGTGCAACTGGGTTTTTATAATTCGCTGCAGACGACATCTGTGTCACATTTACTTGTGCCAACATGGTGGGTGGTCATTGATGACGAAACGGATCTCTTCGTGAATGCTTTTGATGGAGAGGTCATTGAATTGAATACAGAAGAAAAAATACTGGAGTGAGTAAAGATGACAATGCATTTTAGTGTTCTCGCAAGCGGGAGTACAGGAAATGCCCTTTTCGTGGAAACGGGGGATCAATCATTCCTTGTCGATGCTGGCTTAAGCGGTAAAGCCCTGGAAGCATTGTTTCAGGATATAGGCCGTGATATGTCGAAGCTATCCGGTATCCTCGTTACCCATGAACACAGCGACCATATTAAAGGTCTTGGCGTTGTTGCCAGAAAACATAAACTCCCGATATATGCGAATGCAAAAACATGGAATGCCATGGATCGATCAATCGGTGAAATTGCAACCGAACAAAAATTCACATTTGAAATGGAACAGGTCAAAACGTTCGGCAGTCTTGATATAGAATCTTTTGGCGTTTCACATGATGCGGCAGAGCCGATGTTTTATGTCTTTCATCATGAGGATAAGAAACTTGTGGTCATCACCGATACAGGGTACGTAAGTGATCGGATGAAAGGAATCATCTCGAATGCCGATGCTTATGTATTTGAAAGTAACCATGATGTGTCCATGCTGAGGATGGGAAAATATCCATGGAGCATCAAGCGCCGGATTTTAAGTGATGTCGGACATGTTTGTAATGAAGACGCTGCCCTTGCAATGAGTGAAGTGGCCGGTGATAAGACCAAGCGGATTTACTTGGCCCACTTAAGCCTTGATAACAATATGAAGGATCTAGCAAGAATGTCGGTGGAACAGACGTTAAAGACAAAGGGGATCATCGTTGGCGAACAATTTTCCTTATATGATACTGATCCGAAAAGACCAACGGAACTTGTTACGTTATAAATAAAAGGAATGGACGAGGGGTACCTTGTTCATTCCTTTTTTGTTTTTAAAAAATTCGATTCGCAAGTTACGAATCGGATTAAAAGGGGTATCGTTTGGTTAGAACTGTATAAGTAAAAGGAAAATGGCTGTATACCCTAAAAAAAGCATACATTTTTTTAGAAAAAATTCGGTAATTGAGTATAATTGAGGGAGGATGCCAAACAATAGAATTGCTATAATTCATTCCTAAAATGAGAGGATGGAGCGGTCTTGGGTTATTATGATCAGAATGATGAGAACCAAAATAAACGGAAAAAAGGCCATATGGGCTATTTTCTAGCAGGCTTGGGGGGCGTCATCATCGGGGCCTTACTTATTTTACTGGGAAGTGGGCAGTTAAATAACGATGATAACGAAATTACAACGGAGAAATCAACGGAGAATGGGCCTGCGGAGCAGTCACAGCAAAACCTTACCCTTGATGTAACAAGTGCTGTCACCAATGCTGTTGATAAGGCCAGTGACGCAGTGGTCGGGATAACTAACATTCAGGAAACGAACTTCTGGAGTCAAGGGAGCAACGCCGGGGATAATTCGGCAGAAGCCGGCACTGGTTCTGGAGTCGTCTACAAAAAAGATGGGGGCAAAGCCTATATCGTCACGAATAATCACGTCATTGAAGGCGCTAATGAACTGGAAGTGACATTAAGTGATGGCACTAAATTGCCAGCTGAACTACAAGGTAGTGACCCATGGACAGATTTAGCTGTCATTGTCGTGAATGGTGATAAAATCAAAACCATTGCTGAATTCGGAAAATCCAGCAAATTGAAACCTGGTGAGCCTGTAATTGCCATTGGCAATCCATTAGGCCTCCAATTCTCTGGATCGATCACACAAGGGATCATCTCAGGCTTGGAGCGTACGATAGAGGTGGATATCAATGAGGACGGGCAAGTCGATTGGAATGCGGAGGTCATCCAGACTGATGCGGCGATTAACCCAGGTAATAGCGGTGGGGCACTCGTCAATATGTCAGGACAGGTCATCGGAATAAATTCGATGAAGATTGCGGAAAATGCAGTGGAAGGAATCGGTCTTTCCATTCCAATCGATTCAGTTATACCAATTATTAACGATATAGAGGAATTTGGTGAAGTGAAACGTGCCTTCTTGGGTGTGAACTTGGCATCTGTAGAAGAGATTTCCCAATATCATCAACAAAATACATTAAAGTTACCAAGGAAAGTTACATCTGGCGTTGCAATAACAGGCGTTCAAAGCAATTCTCCAGCATCCAAAGCAGGATTGAAGGAATTTGACGTCGTTGTTGGAATGGATAATGAAAAAATTCATGACGTCGTGGAATTACGAAAATACCTTTACAACGAAAAGAAAATCGGAGATAAAGTTAAAATCATTTATTACCGTGACGGAAAGAAAGAAACTACGGAAGTCAAACTTTCAAGCAGCGAAATTTAAAAACAAAAAGGACAGGGGGAAAAATGCCCCCTGTCCTTTCTATTTCCTTGCGATTTTCTTATTTTTTGTTACGATTACCTGTGGATATATACTTAAATTAAAGATCTCAAGTAACTTGTGGATAATTGTGAATAGAAGTGCTGGGAATAATGAGTGGGAAAGGAGATATGAAAGATGAAATTGTATTGCTGTCAGGAACACGTGGACATGGCGCTGGATGAAGTGGTATACGAATGTGAAACTTATCCTGTTTTAACGCTGGTTCCTGAAGAAAATCAGTTATCAACAACCTGTGAATATTGTCGAAACGTGGCAATATATCTAGTAGGGAACTAATATTCCCATACAAGATGTGGATAGATTTTGTGGATATGTGGATAACTTTTGTGGATAACATGTTCGTAACCTGTTCTTAACATGTTCTTAACATTTTCCGAAGAATGAAGCGGCGGGTGGGATGGTTTAGATTCAAGCTTTTGGTTGTATGAAAATCAACATAATTCTTCATCGGATCTGAACTAAGTCCGCACGATTTCTTCAATACACATTAAAAAATAATGAAAGTTACCGTTGCCGCTTTCAGGGGCAGCGGTTTTTATTATAAAAGCATTAAAAATTGGAAAGGATATGCTTGTTTTGCTTATAGGCCACTGTAAGGTATGATAATAGGTAGGCAAATCCAACAATTGATAGTAAAAACATAATGAAAGCTAGAGGATATATATGAAAATAACGATTATTACTGTTGGCAAGCTAAAGGAAAAATACTTAAAGCAAGGAATTGCTGAATATACAAAAAGGTTAAGCGCCTATGCTAATATAGAACTTGTCGAAGTACCGGATGAAAAAGCTCCGGAGAACCTGAGTGCAGCGGACATGGACATTGTTAAGCAAAAGGAGGGTGAACGAATCCTGGCGAAAGTCAGTCCGGACACCTATGTAATTACGCTTGAGATCAATGGAAAACAGCTTACTTCAGAGCAGCTGGCCACTCATTTGGATCAGCTCGCCACCTATGGAAAGAGCAAAATTGCGTTTATTATTGGCGGGTCGCTTGGGCTTGGCACCGATGTGTTATCAAGAAGTGATTATGCCCTTTCCTTCTCGAAAATGACCTTTCCGCACCAATTAATGAAACTGGTTCTAGTGGAGCAGATATATCGGGCTTTTCGGATAAATAGAAATGAACCATATCATAAATGAACTGAACTGAACTGAACTGATTCCTGGGGAATTCCCCGTAAGGTTAATGGGATAACATATTAAATCTTAATGTAATGAAAAGAGGGTAACGAATGAATAAAGAGTCCATTTATGGTTTAACATTCGAACAATTGACAGCGTGGCTTTCGGACCATGGCCATAAAAAATTCAGAGCTTCCCAAGTCTGGGAGTGGCTTTATAGAACACGTGTGACAAGTTTCTCTGAAATGACGGATGTTAATAAAGAGTGCATAAAATTACTTGAAGAGCACTTTGTCATCCAGACTTTGACTGAGCACGTCAAGCAAGAATCAGCGGATGGCACGATCAAGTTCTTGTTTAAATTACAGGATGGAAACCTTATCGAAACGGTCATGATGAGACATAAATACGGAATATCGGTTTGTGTCACCACCCAAGTGGGCTGCAATATTGGCTGCAGTTTCTGTGCCAGTGGATTATTGGCCAAAAGCCGTGATTTATCCAGCGGGGAAATAGTGGAACAAATCATGAACGTTCAACTTCATCTGGATAAATTGGAACAAGAGGATGTTGTAAGCCATGTTGTTGTAATGGGTATTGGCGAACCGTTCGATAACTTTGAAAATATGTTGGACTTTTTGAAGGTGCTCATGGACCATAAGGGACTTGCTATAGCGGGCAGGCGCATCACTGTTTCGACGAGCGGTCTTGCCAATAAGATTTATGAATTCACAGATACCCAATTACAGGTGAATCTGGCCATCTCATTGCATGCGCCGAATAATGAGCTCAGGACACAGATCATGAAAATAAACCGAGGTATCCCGATAGAAAAATTGATGAAATCTCTTGATTATTATTTAGAGAAAACGAATAGGAGAATTACGATTGAATATATCCTATTGAAAGATGTCAATGACCACCAAGAAGAAGCCGAGCAACTCGCCACTCTTCTTGAGGACAAAAAACATCGGCTCTATGTCAACCTGATTCCATATAATCCTGTAGATGAGCATAGTCAATACCAAAGAAGTGAAAAAGAGTCCGTTCTCGCATTTTATGATACGCTGAAAAAGAGAGGCGTAAATTGTAAAATCCGCCAAGAACATGGAACGGATATTGATGCAGCTTGCGGCCAGCTTAGAAGCAAGCAAATCAAGAAAGCTGAAGCCCAGTAATTCACTAAGAGAAAACAACAAAAAGAGGCCGCATATTTTGCGGCCTCTTTTTGTGTGATTTTATTATTTAGCTATTTCCTTTACAGAGGCGACTTCATACGTTGTAAGCTCGCTGCCTAGGATTGGAGATTCTTTTTTCGCTTCACCGGAACCTGGCTCAGGCCGTTTATGTGCAGCCTTGAATGCATCGCTATTTCTCCAAGCGGTAAAGTTATCAAGGTTTTCCCAGTACATATTAACGCTCAGTTCGTCGTGGTCCGACAAATTCTGCGTTAATAATACTTCAACTTTTACGAAGCCTTCCGTAGTATCAAGTGGACCTGGTGCAGTAAATCCTGGGGCCATGACTGCACCCATCCCTTTTTTGACTCTGATTCTATTCGTTACGATTATCATAAATCAGCACTCCTTTTGGACATCAGTTTAGAAACTACACCCTATTTCGGCTTTTATACTATACATATTTTAGCATATTGAAAGAAGCAGGGTCCATTTTGATTATCTCAGATCATGATATCCTGATGACCATTGTTTTAATGAAGCCGAACGTTTCATTATATTGAAATAAGGCAATTGAATTGGGTTATTTCAAGGTTTATCGATGCATATCGCGTATAATAGAACCTTGTATAAGGAAATTACGATTATGGAAACAATAAAGCAACATACTAAACAACAAAAGAGGCTGTCATATGAATGAATTGAGTTTTACTGATTATACATTAAGCGATGAAATTGTAAGGGCATTAAAAAGCTTGGGATATCAACGTCCAACAGAAGTACAGCGTGAGGTGATACCAGTGGCACTGGAAAAAAAGGATCTTGTCGTTAAATCCCAAACGGGAAGTGGCAAGACCGCTTCATTCGGCATACCGATCTGCGAAATGGTCGATTGGGAGGAGAATAAGCCTCAGGCGCTTATTTTAACACCGACACGTGAGTTGGCTGTACAAGTAAAAGAGGATATTACGAATATAGGCAGATTTAAAAGGATAAAGGCTACTGCGGTTTATGGAAAGCATCCTTTCGCACTCCAAAAAGCGGAATTGAAACAAAAGAGCCATGTAGTCGTCGGAACCCCGGGGCGTGTCCTGGATCATATCGAGAAAGGGACATTTGCCTTGGAACGTTTAACTCATTTGGTCATTGATGAAGCCGATGAAATGCTGAATATGGGCTTCATCAAACAAGTGGAAGCCATTATTAAAGAGCTTCCGAAAGATAGAGTAACCATGCTGTTCTCTGCTACGTTACCTGAGAGTATAAAAAAGCTTTGCAAGCAATATATGAAAGATCCTTTGGATATTGAAATCAAAGCAAAGGGTGTAACGACGGAGAAAATTGAACATGCTCTTATTGAAGTGAAGGAAGACGATAAGTTTTCCCTGCTTAGAGACGTCACCATCACGGAAAACCCTGATAGCTGCATCATTTTCTGTCGGACGAAGGATAGGGTAGACCAAGTATGTGAACAGCTGATGGAACTGGAATATCCGTGTGATATGATTCACGGCGGCATGCTTCAGGAAGATCGCCTTGCAGTGATGAATGAATTCAGAAGAGGTGAATTCCGCTATTTGGTTGCGACAGATGTTGCTGCCCGTGGAATTGACATCGACAATATAACCCATGTGATTAACTATGACCTGCCAATGGAAAAAGAAAGTTATGTACATCGAACTGGAAGAACGGGCCGTGCTGGTAAAAAAGGAAAAGCCATTACTTTTGTCACGCCGTACGAAGTTAAATTCCTTGCTGAGATTCAAGAATATATCGGTTTTGAAATCCCTAAGATGACTGTTCCCTCAAAAGAGGAAGTCTCCAATAAAAAAGTGGAATTCGAAGCGAAACTGGGAGCTCGTCCAAAAATCAAAAAAGATAAAAGTGAACAGTTGAATAAACAAATCATGAAGCTGTATTTTAATGGCGGCAAGAAAAAGAAACTCAGGGCAGTAGATTTTGTCGGAACCATCGCAAAGATTGATGGAGTGAATGCAGAGGATATCGGGATCATTACGATCCAGGACAATGTGTCTTATGTGGAAATATTGAATGAAAAGGGACCGCTTGTCTTGAAAGTGATGAAAAATACGAAAGTAAAAGGGAAACTTTTGAAGGTTTCAGAGGCTTTTAAAAAGTAAGGTGTTGAATGGAAAGAAGCGGGAAGACCGAAATATCGGTCTTTCCGCTTCTTTTTTATATGTTTTTCTTTCCGTCCCCAGTGTTTCAAAACTGGGGACGGGAAGAATTCGACCTACACCAAAATAATTTTACCTACCGTGAACTTTCTTTTTCCGAATTCTGTTTATCTGTCAAAACAGAGTGGTATATGAGGAAGGATGATGCAATTATTTTGAATCAAATAAATACATACAACACGATTTAATCTGAATTCTTAGACATGGAGGGGAATGAGCGGTATGACAAAAGCAAATGAAAACGGAAGAATCGATGAGCAAAGTAAGCAGAGACAGCTGGATCAATATCGAGTGGACGATAATGGGAAAAAGATGACGACTAACCAAGGTTTGCGTATTTCCGAGGATGAGCATTCTTTAAAGGCGGGCACACGTGGTCCAACTTTGATGGAGGACTTTCATTTCCGGGAAAAAATGACTCATTTTGACCATGAGCGTATTCCTGAGCGGATTGTCCATGCCCGTGGATCTGGTGCTCATGGATATTTTCAGGTATATGAACCGATGGGAGAATATACAAAGGCCAAGTTTCTTCAAGACCCTTCAGTCAAGACACCGGTATTCGTTCGTTACTCCACGGTGGCAGGTTCCCGCGGATCGGCAGACTCGGTCCGTGATGTAAGGGGATTTTCGACAAAGTTTTATACGGAGGAAGGAAACTATGATTTGGTCGGAAATAATATTCCGGTATTTTTTATCCAGGATGCCATTAAGTTCCCGGATTTAATTCATGCGGTTAAACCGGAGCCTCATAACGAAATACCTCAGGCTGCGTCTGCCCATGATACTTTTTGGGACTTCGTCGCCAACAATGAAGAAACGGCTCATATGGTCATGTGGCATCTTTCTGATAGGGCCATACCGAGAAGTTTCCGGATGATGGAAGGGTTTGGTGTCCACACATTCCGTTTTGTAAATGAACAAGGCGTGGCCCATTTCGTTAAATTCCATTGGAAGCCTGTACTGGGAGTTAAATCCCTTGTCTGGGATGAGGCACAGAAAATTGCAGGGAAGAATCCTGACTTTCACCGCCAAGATCTTTGGGAAGCGATAGATACCGGAAATTATCCTGAATTTGAATTTGGCGTGCAAATGATTAAGGAGGAAGATGAATTCAAATTCGACTTTGATATCCTTGATCCTACTAAACTATGGCCTGAAGAACAGGTCCCGGTGAAAATAATCGGAAAAATGGTATTGAATCAAAATACGGATAACTTTTTTGCAGAGACGGAACAGATAGCATTCCATCCGGGGCATGTCGTACCGGGCATTGATTTTTCAAATGATCCTTTGCTCCAGGGACGTTTATTCTCATACACCGATACCCAGCTATCCCGATTGGGAGGACCTAATTTCCATGAGCTTCCGATTAATAGGACGGTTGCCCCCGTTCATAATAATCAGCGCGATGGCATGCACCGAATGTCAATAAATCCAGGACAGGTCAGCTACCACAAAAATTCCCTTGCAGGCAACTCCCCCGAACCTGCTTCGGAAGAGGAGGGCGGCTATGCACATTACCAGGAAAAAGTCGATGGCAGGAAGGTCCGACAACGCAGTGAAAGCTTCAAGGATCATTACAGCCAGGCTAAATTATTTTGGAATAGCATGACGGAAGTGGAGAAGGAGCATATTATTCAGGCTTTCCACTTTGAAGTGGGAAAAGTGAAAAGTAAGGACGTTCAGCAGCAAATCGTCGAGATGTTCAGCAATGTAGATGTCGAGCTAGCTAAAACGATCGCCATTGGAGTGGGCGTGAATCCTCCAGCCAATAAAAGCGAGGTCAAAATGGATTTGGCTTCTCCGGCTTTAAGCCAGGAGCAAATGAAAGTGAACACGGCCGCAACAAGGAAAGTGGCAATCTTGGCTGCAGATGGTTTCAACGGGTCAGAGGTTAATCAAGTCTTGGAATCATTTAAATCGGCAGGGATAACGGCTGAAATCATCAGTCTTAATCGTGGAGTGATTACAAGTTCTGAAGGACAGCAGGCCGAGGTGAATCAGACATTCCTGACAGCCGATTCGGTACTTTTCGATGCTGTATATGTGGCAGGAGGCCAGGAGAGTGTCGATGCTTTAAAGGCATCCAAGGAACCAATTTACTTTGTTGATGAAGCCTATAATCATTTCAAAGCGATTGGTGCAGGAAAAGAAGGTGCCGAGATCTTATCGAAGGCAGGCATCGTTTCCAATGATCCAGCTTCAGGCATTGTAGCCGTTACGGATAAGAATAGTGGTACTGCCTTTATCGAGGCAATTGCCAAGCACCGTCACTGGAATCGCGCTTAATATTGGATGAAAAACCCCCAGACTTGGAGTCGGGGGTTTTTCAATAAAGGCATTTCTATCAAGCTACTTTGCTTTTTCTTCAAAAAGCGATGCAATGCCGACGATCACCTTGGTGGCCAGGATCATATTATCGACCGAAATAAATTCATATTTACCATGAAAGTTCTCCCCGCCCGTGAAGATGTTGGGGGTTGGCAGGCCCATATACGATAATTGAGAACCGTCCGTACCACCGCGTATTGGCGAAATTTTCGGTTTTATATCGAGTTTCTCCATTGCTTCGTGGGCAATATCCACGATTTCCTTCACGGGCTCGATTTTCTCCTTCATGTTGAAGTATTGGTCGTGTAATTCAAGCTGAATACGGTTTTGCCCATATTTTTCTTTTAAATCTTCGATTACTTTTGTTATATATTCCTTGCGTTCAATGAATTTTTGGCGGTCGAAATCCCTGATGATATAAGAAAGCTTGGTCTCTTCCACATCACCGTGAAAAGAAATCAGATGATAAAATCCTTCGTAACCTTCCGTATATTCCGGTGCTTCTGCCACTGGGAGTTCATTATGGAATTCCATGGCGATTTTAGCGGAGTTGACCATTTTTCCTTTAGCCGTACCAGGGTGTATATTCGTCCCTTTGATCAGGATTTTGGCTGACGCTGCATTGAAGCTCTCATATTCAAGTTCTCCAAGTGGTCCACCATCCACGGTGTAGGCAAATTGGGCATCAAAAGCATCTACGTCAAACTTATGGGGCCCCCTGCCGATTTCCTCATCGGGAGTAAAAGCAACCCGGATTTTTCCATGCTTGATTTCCGGATGCTGGATCAAATAATCCATGGCAGTCATGATTTCAGCAATTCCAGCCTTATTATCGGCACCCAACAGGGTTGTCCCATCCGTTGTAATCAAGGTATGCCCTATATAGTTCTTAAGCGAAGGAAAATCATCAGGTGAAAGAATGACATCCAATTTTTCATGTAAAGTAAGATCGTTGCCATCATAGTTGTCAACGACTTGCGGTTTTACATCTTTTCCAGTGAAATCCGTTGCTGTATCGACATGGGCCAAGAAACCGATTGTCGGGACATCCTTATTTGAATTGGCTGGCAATGTTGCCATGACATATCCGTTCTGGTCAATTGTCACTTCCTTCATCCCAATGGATTGAAGTTCCTTGACCAATGCATTTGCCAAGGTCAACTGTCCGGGTGTAGAGGGGCATGATGGATTTTCCTCATTCGATTGGGTATCCACTTTCACATAAGAAGTGAATCTTTCAATGATTTCATTTTTCACTTTTCCTTCAACTCCTTTTTCCCTTATCTTACCATGATTGAACGGAATGGAAAAATTATCTTTCCCTATGTGAGACATACAGACTTATTTTCCAAATCTTTAACGGTGGTGTCCTCAGCAAAGAACAGCATATCCGAAATGACATGCCGTTCTTTGCTTTCCTTTTTAAAGTGGATTATTCAAGGCCCATACCGAAACGCTTTTCCCATGAACGGGGAAGGTCGCGAAACCATCTTCTTCAATGGTGATGTGGTCATCTCTATGACAAGTTAAATCACTCCAGATTTCACCAGCACGATGTTCACCGACGAACATCCTTTTTTCACTGTTGTGATCTCCATTCGAGATTATGACGGCGCACCCCGAGCCTTCTAGCTCTTCAACTCCGTGCCGGACCCAGCCTATCGTATTTGGGTCATCAAAGTAGTCCGTCTGTTCTCCATAAGCTTTTTCATATCTAGCATATAAGAGGCGATCTAGAATGTCCTTTTTTCCAGGCACCGGAGAAGGCCCGCCAATTCCATAATAGTCTCCGTAAAAGACACATGGATAACCGCAAAGTCTAAGCAAGGTAAGTGCATATGCCGATGGTTTGAACCAGTCCTTTACCCAAGATTCCAGTGATTCATGAGGCTGGGAGTCATGGTTGTCGACAAAAGTGACGGCCTGTGCCGGATTGGTTTGGACGAGGGTATCATCAAAGATGGTTGAGAGGTCGAAGTCAGTTCCTGCGTTTGAGGCCTCATGAAATTTATAATGCAGGGAAACATCGAACAAGTTGAGGTCATGCTTGGTTTGCTCTAAGTATGTTTGACAAGCTTTAACATCCGCCTTCCAAAATTCGCCGACCATGAAGAAGTGTTCCTTTGTATAAGGGATGAGCTCTTGGAGAAATTCATTGATGAATTCATAATCGATATGTTTAACGGCGTCCAAACGAAAACCATCACACTTTAACGTATCAACCATCCATTTTCCCCAGCTAATCATTTCCTGACGAACTTCCGGCAGGCTGTAATCAATGTTGGCAAACATTAAATAATCATAGTTTCCGAATTCATCGATGACATGCTGATTCCAGTGCTTGTTTTCGCCTGTGATTCGATATACACCCATTTTGTCGTTTTCGGCATCATAGTCTGTACCATTAAAATGAGTATGGTTCCACTTAAAATCAGAGTATTTATTTTTACGGCCTGGAAAATCGAATTTTGTCCAGCCTTCCATTTCAAATGGTTCTGAGATATCTTCCATACGGTTTTCTGGATTGACTTCAATCACTTCAAATTTTTCGGTTCCATCGGCTCCTGCTTTATGGTTCATGACTAAATCGATATAAACGCAAAGCCCGTAGTTATGACAGGTGGCTATTGCTTGCAGCAATTCATCTTTGGTCCCGTATTTGGTACGAACTGTACCTTTTTGGTCAAATTCCCCCAAATCGTATCCGTCGTATATTCCATATCCATTATCCCCAACGGATTGCCCTTTCGTAACTGGCGGAAGCCAAACGCAGTCAATTCCTATATCTTTCAACTTGGAGGCTGCAAATTTCAATCTCTCCCAATGTGAACCATCTGCTTCAAGATGCCACTCAAAAAATTGCATCATCGTATGATTTCTTTTCATCCGTTTCCCCCCTGACACCGACCCGTTTTTAACAAAAGTGAAACTGTACGATCGGAAAAAGTAATAATGGAAATCTTTACCCCCTAAATTCAATTGATAAACAAGTGAATAACCCTCTTGATTGAGGTTCATTTACCTCTCTATTTTACTATTTTATACCAAATAAGGGTATTTTATATTGGTTAGCAGCTAAAAATTAATAAAAAGTGGAGGAGTAACCCGGAAGAGGCCATACGCCAATTCAATAAAAAAGGTATTCTGAATATTTTGGGATACCTCAGACTATAGATAAATCGAAGAAAAGCAGTTTGCCTACCGTTTTCTTTAAAGGTTGTTTTCGCATACTTTGTTGCTATTTACCATGTAAAGCGGTGTGGTTGATTTCCCCTCCAGATGCTCGCTTTCCGCCGGGCGGTGAGCCTCCTCGGCGGAAACGCCCTGAACTTATCCCTGTGATAAAATCCCTCTGTTTTTTCCCTCAAGGTTTTATTATCAAAGTTATCGAAATAAACACTATGAATTAAATATTTCCCATCTAGCCCATGGGGATCAAGCCTCATGAAGTTTTGCAGATTTTTTCTTAATAAATGACAATCCGCTTTGGTGATTGCATGTTTGAGTTCCCGCCTTCCTATTTTCCATGATTTTTGACTGCGTTCAGCTTATAAACAGACTCTTAATAAAACCTTAAGAACATTTTTTATATTCAATAGTTAAATAGAGAATAGGTCCCAGTTTTAACCTTTTCTTTATTTTGTTGGAATTTAATAACAGAAAAATGAGTGGATTTACTCATTGAGAATAATTATCATTATCAGTAAAATGAATTCCATGATAATGATAATTATTCTCAATTAATTCAATATATGGAGGTACACTATGGTAACTAACACGCTTACAAAAAATGATCAATTACTGGAACAACAAAATACAAGGGAATCAAATGCCCGATCATATCCTAGAAGATTACCCATGGCGATCGATCAAGCGGAGGGGATTTACTTAACAGACATGGATGGAAAGCGATATATTGATTTTCTTGCGGGGGCTGGAACATTAGCGCTGGGACACAATCATCCGGCAGTGCTGGAGGCAATGGAAAAAATTCTTAAGGACAAGCGCCCTTTGCATACTTTGGACTTTACGACGCCGATCAAAGAGCGGTTCGTCGATGAAATTTTTGAATGCCTGCCTGAGGAATTCAGGAAAAATGCAAAAATTCAATTCTGTGGTCCTACTGGCGGAGACGCCATTGAGGCAGCACTTAAACTGGTAAAAACAGCGACAGGCAATAGAAGCATATTATCCTTCCAAGGTGCTTACCACGGGGCAACGCATGCAACCATGTCAATCAGCGGCAATGCAAAGCCAAAGGAAAAAATACAAGGGTTAATCCCAGATGTACAATTCCTGCCGTATCCTTATCAATATCGCTGTCCCTTTGGAATAGGCGGAGAAGAAAGCCATAAAATCAGCAGCCAGTATATCGAAAATCTATTGAACGATCCTGAGTCCGGATTATTGCCGCCTGCAGGAATGATTTTAGAGGCAGTACAAGGCGAGGGAGGCTCCATTCCAGCTCCAATTCCATGGCTTAAGGAAATCAGGAGAATAACAAAAGAAAAGGGCATTCCGCTAATTATCGACGAAGTTCAATCAGGTATCGGCCGTACAGGGAAAATGTTTGCCTTTGAACATGCAGGAATCATTCCGGATGTTCTTGTACTATCCAAAGCAATAGGCGGAAGCCTTCCATTATCGGTGGTGATTTATAACAAAGAGCTTGACCTATGGTCACCAGGTGCACATATCGGTACGTTCCGCGGAAATCAAATGGCAATGGCAGCAGGAACAGCTACTTTAAAATACATGAAAGAGACGAATCTTGTGGAGCATGCCGCTAAAATGGGAGAAATCTTAAAGGATATTCTTAAAGATTTGCAAAAAGATATTAAGCAGATCGGTGATGTCAGGGGCCGGGGATTAATGGTCGGTGTGGAAATGATCAATCCTGAAGAACCGCAAAATGCGAATGGAAGCCATCCTGCTGATTCGCAACTTGCCAGTGCCATTCAACAGGAGTGTTTTCAAAGAGGGTTGATACTGGAAGTTGGCGGCAGACATGGAAGTGTAGTGAGGTTCTTGCCTCCATTGATCGTAACGGAATCCCAGCTTCGCGAAGCCACTGCAATTTTTGAACAAGCTGTTCGTGCAGCTGTTGCAAGAGGGTGAATGATCAATGATCGAAATGATGAATAAAACGGATTTTGCTTATTCTCGATTGTTCTTGAATAACGAAGAAGGTTTCAATAACTATAGCCAGTCATTAAAAATCATTGAAAAAAAGCTGACGGACTTTTTAAAAGGGAATGATTTACCATACTCTGGGAAAAAACCGTATGAAATCGAAGCAAGATTAAACGAGCTGTCCCTTGCTTCTCTAAAAGGGAAGACAATGGAAGCGGTAGCGGATGAGTTGGCAGAGTTTGTTATTAACGACAGCATCAATGTACACAGCCCCACTTGTATCGGACATTTGCATTGCCCGACATTAATACCTGCCGTGGCTGCCGAAGTGATTATAGGTACGTTGAATCAATCCATGGATTCATGGGACCAAAGCTCGGCCGCCACCTTCGTTGAAGAGCGTTTAATAGATTGGCTGTGCAGCCAGGTGGGGTTACCTGAACAAGCGGATGGGATTTTCACAAGCGGTGGAACCCAATCTAATTATATGGGACTGCTATTGGCGAGGGACGCTTATTGTAAGCGTTTCTGGGGTGTGGATGTTCAGCAGCAAGGTTTGCCAGTCGAGGCGAAAAAATTGCGGATCTTATGTTCCGAGGCTGCACACTTTACGGTCCGTAAATCAGCGGCACAGCTGGGGCTTGGTGAACAGGCTGTAGTCACGATTAAAACGGATTCAAATCACCGTCTGTCCATAGATGAATTAAATCATCAAATGTCGATTTTAGAGGAACAGGGTTTACTGCCATTTGCCATCGTTGCAACTTGTGGAACAACGGATTTCGGTTCAATCGATCCATTACACGAATTGTCCGAAGTGGCAAGGAAGAATGGAATATGGCTGCATGTGGACGCTGCATATGGAGGCGCGATGATTTTAAGTAAGGATTACAAAGAGTTAATCAGCGGAATGGAACGGGCCGACTCGATTACGGTTGATTTTCACAAATTATTCTATCAACCCATCAGTTGTGGTGCTTTTCTTGTCTCTGACAGCAACTCATTTCAATATATCCAGCATCACGCCGATTACTTGAATCCTCAGGAAGATGAAGCCGAGGGCATGGTTCACTTAGTCAATAAATCGGTTCAAACGACGAGAAGGTTCGACGCATTGAAACTCTGGATGTCATTGAAGGTCGTTGGACTGGATACCTTTGCCGAAATGATCGACTATACTTGTCATCTTGCACGTGAAGTGGCAGCGAAGATCGATAAGCAGGAAGGGTTCACAGTATTAAATAAAGAACCTGAATTGAATGCGGTTGTATTCCGTTATAATCCCGAGGGAGAAAGTGATCAGTTAGTAAATCTATTAAATAAACAGGTTCAGCAAGAATTACTGAAAAGCGGACGGGCATTTTTAGCAAAAACGCGTTTTGACGGACAGGTATATTTAAAAATGACACTATTGAATCCAATGACAAGCCTTGAACACATAGAGGGAATTTTAGACGAAATCCGAGTATTAGGTGAAATGTTCAAGATAATGGAGGAATGAAGATGAATGGTAAGCAAATAGCTGAAAGGGCGACAATGCAAAGCTTTCTGAATTGTTATTTCCGGGAAACCGGAAATTTCAGTTTAGAAGAAACGAAAAACTGGCCGAATTTGGATGGGGCGACCCCGGATTCATTAGTAGTCGGTAAGCTCATGTCCCAAGATATTGCATTGCTTGTTCCCCTTAAATATTGGTCGGAAACGGGGCGTCATATTTTCAACTTCCCGATTTACTATCAGACGGCATCCAAGCAAGTACATGAATTAGATTACGTGACAATGGTCTCGATCGTTTCTAAAGAATTATTAAATGAGCAGGGCCGGAGCGATAGTGAAGATGAATTGATGCTGCGTGTCATCCTAAGCAGCCAAAATATTCAACGGTATGTTGAAGCAAGGACGGAAGATATTGATGCACTTCAAAATCCTGATTTCACCTACATCGAAGCAGAGCAGTCACTTTTATTCGGGCACCTGTTCCACCCGACGCCGAAAAGCAAGCAGGGCATTTCAGAAAAGGAAGAATGGATCTATTCACCCGAATTAAAAGGGGAGTTTCAGCTGCACTACTTCCTGGCAGAACCTTCGATTGTCATCCAGGATTCCAGTGAAGTCCGATCGGCAAGTGAGATCATTAAACAGGAATTAGCCGGTGACTTGGAGATTTCCAGTGAATTCAGAGGCACGTATTGCAAAAAGGAAAGCAAATTCATCATCATCCCGGCACATCCGCTCCAGGCAAAAGTGCTTATCGAAAAAGAAGAGGTCAAGAGGCAGATCGAGCAAGGGACACTAGTTTATGCAGGACCGCTTGGGAAAAAATTCACGGCCACCTCTTCCTTTAGAACGGTATATAATGCCACATCGAGATATATGTACAAATTTTCCGTTCCGGTTAAAATCACTAATTCCTTACGTGCAAATCTGCAAAAAGAATTGGATCGCGGTGTGGAAATTGCTAAATTAATAGATTCTAAAGTGGGCGACGATCTAAAAGAACGGCATCCCTCCTTCCGTATCATCAAGGACCCGGCTTACCTAACGATCAAAACAACCGAGCAAGAATCGGGATTCGATGTCGATATCAGGGAAAACCCTTTTTATGAAAACGATAAACAAGCAAGCCTGCTTGCCGGCTTATGTCAGGATAATGCCTATGGTGCACCATCAAGGCTTGGAGCGATCATCCGCAAATTATCAGCTGAAGAAAACCGCAGTACCGAAGAAGTAAGTAAGGATTGGTTCAAAACCTATCTGTCAATGACATTAAAACCGATGCTTTGGCTTTTTGAAGAGTATGGGATTGTTTTGGAAGCCCATCAACAAAACTCCATCATTCAACTTCAAGATGGTTATCCAGCCACTTTTTACTATCGGGATAATCAAGGGTATTACTATTGTGAGTCCAAAGTGGACAGGCTGCTGAAGATCTTGCCTGAACTAAGTGAAAAAAGCTTCACGATTTGTTCTGATGAAATCGCTGAAGAAAGACTGCAATACTATTTCTTTTTTAATCACTTATTAGGCTTAATCAATAATTTTGGTACGGAAGGATTAGTATCAGAGAACAAACTGTTACAGCTCGTTCAGGAACAACTGGAAACATGCAGCAGGGAAAGCGAAGATGAAGGGATGAAACGAGTTGTTTCAAAGTTGCTTCATGCCCGTGAATCATCGTGTAAGGCTAATTTACTGACACGATTCCATGATATGGATGAGCTTGTTGGTTCATTAGAGACACAATCCGTTTATACAACGATTGATAATCCGTTTGCGCAGGGGGTTATGGCCGTCCATGAAAAATAGTTATGAAGAAATGCTGAAGGACCGCAATCAACAGCTTTCATTTGTCAAAGTTGAATTTGAGAGGGATTTGGATACATTGCATAAATGGATGCATGAAGGTCATGTGATACCCTACTGGAATTTGAATTTCACAAAAGAAAAATTCGCCGTTCATTTAAAAAAGGCATTGGCTGATACACATCAAACACTCTATTTAGGCTGTCTGGACTCCATTCCCATGAGCTATTGGGAATCGTATTGGGTAAAAGGCGATATCATCGAAGATTATTATGAATCCGAAGAGGGAGATCAAGGCATACATTTACTCATAGGTGATCCGGAATATCTAGGAAAAGGACTGGCTTTACCATTTTTACGTGCAATGGTGAAATACCAATTGCTTTCTTCGAATACAAAAAAAGTGATGGCTGAACCGGATATTCGAAATGCAAAGATGATTTACTTATTTGAAAAGTGCGGGTTTACCCCAATTAAAGAAATTGAGCTCCCTGATAAAACAGCATTACTTATGTCATGTACACGGGAGAACTTCGAGAGGAAGTGGAAGTATGGAGAAGCAACAATCTATTTATGACCTGGTAGGGATTGGGATAGGCCCCTTTAACCTTGGACTTGCGGCCCTTTTGGAGAAAACCCCGGAGCTGAATGCCGTCTTTTTTGAGAAAAAGCGGGAATTTAATTGGCATGAAGGGATGCTGTTGGAAGGGACAACTTTACAGGTACCTTTCTTTGCCGATCTAGTTAGCATGGCAGATGTGACAAGCCCATATAGTTACCTGAATTATTTACAGCAGCATGATCGGCTTTATCATTTCTACTTTCTTGAAAAATTCTTGATTCCACGAAAAGAATATAACGACTATTGCCGCTGGACTGCCCATCAACTTGATAGCTGCCGTTTTGGAAAAGCGGTGGAGGCGGTTGAATATATAGGGGATCAAGGTGAACCCTGCTATCAAATCAGTGTAAGGGATGCACAAACACAAAAAATCGAAGTCTATTATAGCCGCCATGTAGTCATGGGAATTGGCAGCGCCCCGATTGTTCCATCGGCCTTTCATCCATATTTGGGAGAGAGCATCCTGCATTCGGCCGATTATTTACGGAATAAAGCAAATGTCTTAAAGAAAAAATCCATAACGGTTGTCGGGTCTGGACAGAGTGCAGCAGAGGTCTTTCTGGATCTGCTAAATGAGCAGGAAGAAAATGGCTACCAGCTAAACTGGTATACAAGATCCAAGGGGTTTTTCCCTATGGAATATTCTAAACTCGGTTTGGAATACTTCACTCCGGATTACCTTGATTTCTTTTATCGGCTGCCACAGGAAAAGAAGGATGAAATCCTGCCGAAACAGGATTTATTGTATAAAGGGATCAGTGCTACGACAATTGCAGCAATTTTTGACAAAATGTATGAAAAATCGATTGGAAATGCCGAACTTTCCATCGAACTTCGGGCCATGACGGAAGTCGCGGCCGTTACCCCCGCCGAAGATGGCTGGAGTTTGAAATGCCGACAGTGGGTAGAAGATAGCGAATTTGATGTGGACACAGAGGCGATCGTTTTTGGAACGGGCTATAAATCAACCCTCCCGGCATTCCTTGAAACCATGGAGGACCATTTAGTCCGCGATGATTTAGGGCGTCTTGCAATAACGAAAGACTATCGGGTAGGAACGGACATCCCTACACTGAATCACCTTTTCATTCAAAATGGCGAGATACATACACATGGTGTGGGTGCTCCGGATCTAGGCTTGGGAGCATTCCGAAATTCGATTATCATCAATCAATTGGCAGGTAAAGAAGTTTATCCATCCGAGCCAAAGGGTGCATTTCAGTCATTCCGTGTAAAAACACCTGTCATGGCTTACTAAGAGAAGGGAAGGGGAGAATTATATGCAGTTCATAAATGAGGTGGAACAGGCGGTTTCAGAAAACAATTGGTCGATAGTAAACCAAAACCTGCTGGCCAAGATGATTTCTGAGTATATGTATGAAGATATGATCCATCCAGCTATTCTGAACGAAAATGCAACGGGAAACCTATATGAGTTAAAAATAAATGAGGGGAAATCTTATCAATTTTTGGCATCGCCCCGTCTTTTTGACAGCTATGAAGTACAGGGCGAGTCGATCCAGGTATGTGAAAAGGAAGGCTTTACACAGGCCAATGATGCCATTCAATTCATTTTAGACATCCAGCCATTAATTGGGATGACTGCAGAAACTACAGGACATTTAATCAAGGAATTCCATCATACGCTGCTTGCGGATCTCCAATTGCTATCCAAACCTGAACAAGATGCAGATGATTTAGTCGAACTGGATTATGCATTACTTGAAGGAGAAATGAGCGGTCACCCTTGGATTGCTTATAACAAGGGAAGAATCGGTTTCGGTTATGATGATTATTTGAAGTTCGCTCCAGAAAACCAGAAGGAAGTTCAGTTATCTTGGATTGCCGTCCATAAAACGAGGGGTGAGTTCAATTCAGTCGAAACGTTATCCTATAAGCAATTGATGGAGAATGAACTGGATGGGGAAACCCAAAAATCATTTGCAAAGATATTGACGGAAAAAGGGCTGAACGCAGAAAACTATTACTACCTCCCAGTCCATGAATGGCAGTGGAAGAATGTAATCATCCAGAACTTTACCGATGACTTGGCCAAAGGGCTGATAGTAGCTTTGGGAAATGGTCCTGATAAGTATCTGCCGCAACAATCCATCCGTACATTCGTTAATGTATCGAATAAGGATAAACACCACGTCAAACTGCCGATGAGCATTTTAAATACGCTGGTCTACCGTGGATTGCCAGCTGAACGCACGGTCATTGCCCCAAAAATCACAACGTATATAAAGAACATTTATGAAAATGATTCATTCTTGAAAGAACAATGCAAAGTAGTGCTTCCTGGTGAAGTGGCCAGTTTAAATGTTGATCACCCGTATTATTCCAAACTAGAGAATGTACCCTATCAATATTTAGAGATGCTGGGTGGAATTTGGAGAGAAAGTATATACACTTATATGGAAGATGGCGAAAAGCCCATTACGCTTGCGTCCCTTTTACATGTGGACAGCAAAGGGAAACCATATGTAGAAAGCCTTATTGAAAAATCGGGATTGACTGCAGAAGCCTGGACAGCTCAATTATTCGACGTCATCCTATCACCATTACTACATTTTATCTATCAATATGGATTGGTCTTCTCGCCGCATGGTCAAAATACCATTTTAGTTTTGAAGGATTACAAGCCTCACCGTTTGGCCATCAAGGATTTTGTGGATGATGTGAATGTCAGTGATCGGCCGCTTCCTGAATTAAGCAAGCTTCCTGATGATTTAAGGAAAGTACTAAGAAGTGAGACTCCCGAGGGGCTGGTTCAATTCATTTTCACGGGACTATTCATCTGTCATTTCCGATACTTGTCAACACTCCTGATGAAGAGGTCCCTTTTGGATGAGAATGCTTTTTGGGAAGGCGTAGCTCAAACAATCCTTACGCATCAGAAAAAATTCCCTATGTTACAGGATCGTTTCGATACTTTCAATTTCTTTGCGCCAAAATTAACGAAACTCTGCCTGAATAGAAATCGGATGCTTCAATATGGATATAGCGATGGTGAAGACCGTCCGCATGCATCTGAATTCGGGCATGTGAATAATGCCCTTTATGAAAAGTTACCTGCAAAAACGCTATAAAATTAAACTGGCTCAGACTTTTTGGGCCAGTTTTCTTTTGGCTTTTACAAATTGACCGTTGATTTCCGCTCTAGGCACTCGATTTCCATGGCGGAGCCCGCGGTGTCTCCCCAGACGCACTTTTCCTGCAGGAGTCTCGTACACCTGTTCCAATCAACTTTGTTATAAAGTTTATAAAGCGGTAATGGTTAATAAAATATACGCATAAATAAGATTATGTTATCCTATTTGGTTCTAATTACCTAAAAATTATCTTCGGAATAGGGCTTGCCGTTCATATAATTTGGTGATAAGCTATGTGTAAACGGTTACACAAAATTATTGAGGGTGATATATTGGCAACTATTCGGGATGTGGCAAAGGAAGCTGGGGTTTCTGTGGCAACGGTTTCCAGAGTTATGAATGGCAGTGGTTATGCACATGAGGACACAAAAAAGGTGGTCATGGCAGCTGTTGAAAAATTAAATTATAAACCGAATGAAGTGGCAAGATCCCTTTACAAACGTAAATCCAAATTGGTTGGTTTGATTTTGCCGGACATTACGAATCCCTTCTTCCCAGAAATGGCAAGGGGTGTCGAGGATTATCTGCAGCAATTTGGATATCGGTTAATTTTTGGAAATAGTGATGAAAAGAGAGATAAAGAAATAGAATATATTGACACTTTTCTGCAAAATAATGTAGTGGGCATGATTGCTTCCACTAGTGAAGAAGCCAATGAAAATTTCGATAATCTGGATATTCCAGTAGTCCTTCTCGACCGTACGGGAGAGAAATTACCAGCTGTTTATTCCGATCAAAAAACAGGCGGTAAACTGGCAGCACGCGTATTGCTGGATAGAGGCAGTACGAATATCGTCCTCATTAGGGGGCCAGTAGAAATAAAGCCTGTATATGAACGGTACATGGCAGCACTGGAGGAATTAAAACAAGCAAAAGTGAACGTGCAAGTCATGGATTCATCCCTAACACTTCAGGGCGGCCAAACTTGCGTGAAGCAGCTGTTCGAGAAATATCCGGAAACTGATGGAATCATTGCTTGTAATGATATTGTTGCAGCTGCCGCACTTCAAGAGATTTTAAAACGGGGAATACGAATACCGGAAGACATACAATTGATCGGCTATGATGATATCTCCTTCACGGCGTTATTGCACCCACCGTTATCGACAATTCGGCAGCCAGCCTATGAGATGGGGGCACAAGCGGCAGAAATGCTAATTAAAAAGATCGATCAAGAAAAAGTGGAAGTAACACATAAAAAGCTCCCTGTTTCTTTTGTGGAGAGACAAACAACGAGAAGGAAGGCGGAGAAGACATGATTAGAATTGCAGTAGTGGGAAGTTCTTCAATGGATTTAGTGGTGACATCGACTAAGAGGCCAATGGCCGGGGAAACGGTTTTAGGAGAGTCATTTATCACGGTCCCTGGAGGAAAGGGAGCCAATCAGGCTGTTGCAGCGGCACGTCTTGGTGCAGAAGTGTCAATGGTTGGATGTGTAGGGGATGATGTCTATGGAGAGATCATCTTAGAAAACCTGAAAAAAAATCATGTAAATACGGAGTATGTGGAACCGGTTACAGGTTCCGCTTCCGGGACAGCACACATTACCCTTTCGGAAGGTGATAACAGCATTATTGTTGTTAAAGGTGCGAATGATTTCATTACTCCCGAATATGTACAAAAGGCGAAAAAGGTGATAGAGGAATCGGATATCGTGATGGTTCAGCAGGAAATACCAGAGGAAACCGTGGAATATCTGGCTGAAATGTGCAACAGGCTTCAAATGAGATTACTATTGAACCCAGCTCCCGCCCGCAAGCTAAGCGAGGCTGTCATTCAGCAGGCGTCATTCCTTACTCCGAATGAACATGAATTCGAGATTCTATTCAATGGGAGAGATAGAACGAAAGTCTTGACTGAGTATCCCAATAAATTATTCATTACCGAAGGAAAAAATGGCGTCCGTTATTTTGACGGACATGAAGAAAAGGTTGTTCCAAGCTTTGAAGTCGAAGCGGTGGATACAACAGGCGCAGGGGATACATTCAATGCTGCCTTTGCCGTGGCGGTTGCAGAAGGAAAAAGTTTTGACGAATGTTTGTCATTCGCGAACCGGGCAGCCTCCATTTCCGTGACGAAGTTAGGCGCTCAAGGTGGCATGCCGCAAAGATTAGAGGTCGAGAGGGGCTTTGAAGCATGAAACGACAAGGAATCATCAACAGTTCAATAGCCAAGGTCCTGGTTGACCTTGGTCATACCGATTATATTGTCGTAGGTGATGCCGGGCTGCCGGTACCACCGGGAGTTTGCAAGATAGACTTAGCATTGACGCCTGGAACACCATCATTTCAAGATGTCGTCCGGGCGGTTCACGAAGATATGGTTGTTGAAAAAGTTATCGCTGCCACAGAAGTGAAGGTTAAAAACCCTGAACAGCATCAATACATGGAGCAGCAATTCGGAGCAGCGATTGAATATGTTTCCCATGAGGATTTTAAAAGGCTGACAAGTAACGCGAAAGCAATAATCCGGACCGGGGAGACGACGCCATATTCAAATTGCATATTGCAGTCTGGAGTATTCTTTTAAAGAAATGAGATGATGAGCATGCAAATCGAAATGCACAATATTTATAAAGCATTTGGTCAAAACAAGGTATTGGAAGGTGTTCATTTTTCTTTAGAGGCTGGGGAAGTACATGCACTAATGGGGGAAAATGGAGCGGGGAAATCAACCTTGATGAACATTTTGACCGGGCTGCACAAACAAGATCAAGGAACGATTGAGATTAACGGTAAAGAAACCTCATTCAAGGATTCAAAGGAAGCGGAAGAGGCGGGAATGGCCTTTATCCGTCAAGAATTGAATATTTGGCCGGAAATGACTGTGCTTGAGAATCTCTTTATCGGCAGGGAAATGGTGAATGCCTTCGGTGTCCTGAAGACGAAGCAAATGAAAGCGCGTGCAAACGAGATTTTTAAAACACTTAATATTTCCCTTCCTTTTGATAAGGAAGCCGGACTTTGTTCTGTCGGGGAACAGCAAATGATTGAAATTGCCAAGGCGCTCATGACGGATGCCGAAGTCATCATCATGGACGAGCCCACAGCCGCTTTAACTGATAGAGAAATAGAGAAGCTCTTTGAAGTGATGAAGGGACTTACCAAAAAGGGAGTATCGCTTGTTTATATTTCTCACCGAATGGAAGAAATATTCGCCATTTGTGACAGGATCACCGTAATGCGTGACGGTAAAACAGTCGATACGAAAAGAATTGCAGATACAAATTTCGATGAAGTCGTTCAGAAAATGGTCGGGCGGGAGCTGGAGGATCGGTTTCCTCATCGTGAAGCGAATGCTGGAGACATAGTCCTTGATGTAAAAGGTTTAACTAAAAAGGGGCTTTTTGAAGATATCCATTTCTCGGTTCGGCAAGGTGAGATTGTCGGTGTAGCCGGATTAATGGGAGCAGGCAGAACAGAAATAATGCGCGCCCTATTTGGTGTCGATCAAATAGACAGTGGTGAAATTACCATTGAGGGCAAAAAAGTTTCCATACGGAAACCAACTGATGCAGTTCGGCACGGCCTGGCTTTCATTACGGAAAATCGTAAAGAAGAGGGGTTAATCCTGGACTTTTCTGTAAGGGAAAATATCGGCTTGCCGAATCTCAAGAGTTTTGCTCCTGGCGGAATCGTAAAAACGGAAGATGAGATGAACTTTGCCGAAATGATGATTAAGCGACTTCATGTGAAGACATCTTCTGCCGAAACGGTCATCGGCAATCTATCCGGAGGAAATCAACAGAAGGTGGTAATAGCCAAGTGGATCGGCACTTCCCCTAAAGTTTTAATCATGGATGAACCGACCCGGGGCATAGATGTTGGTGCGAAACGTGAAATTTATGAATTGATGAATGAATTGACGGAGCGGGGCATAGCCATCATCATGGTTTCGTCAGAACTTCCCGAAATCATTGGAATGAGTGATAGAATCCTTGTGGTTCACGAAGGTGAAATTGCTGGGGAATTGTTAAAGCAGGAAGCGACACAAGAAAAAATTATGGCTCTGGCGACAGGAGGGAACTAGGATGAAACTTGAGGCTACAGGGAAAAGCGGGATCTGGCAGAAATTTGGTCCGTTACTCGCCCTGGTACTTTTATTTATCGTAATAACCGTTTTAAATCCATCATTCATGGAACCGAATAATATTTTGAATTTATTGCGTCAAACCTCCATCAATGCACTTATTGCATTTGGAATGACTTTTATCATATTGACAGGTGGCATCGACTTGTCCGTCGGTTCCATTTTAGCTCTATCCAGCGCACTTATGGCTGGTATGATGGTCTCGGGATTAGATCCGATTTTAGCTATACTAGTAGGGATTCTACTAGGTGCAATAATGGGTGTAATCAATGGGATTCTCGTTTCAAAGGGAAAAATGGCCCCTTTCATCGTGACACTGGCAACCATGACGATTTTCCGGGGATTAACGCTTGTGTATACAGATGGAAAGCCGATTACTGGAATCGGTGATTCTGAAATGTTCCAGATGCTTGGGAGAGGTTACTTCCTGGGACTGCCAGTACCTGCCGTGGTGATGGTCATCGCTTTCTTGATCCTATGGTTCCTGCTTCATAAAACATCCTTTGGCCGTAAAACATATGCCATTGGGGGAAATGAAAAGGCTTCCCGTATTTCAGGGATTAAAGTTGACCGAGTCAAGGTGGCCATATATGGTCTGGCCGGTACGATGGCGGCAATCGCTGGTGCCATTTTAACATCCCGTCTGAATTCGGCACAGCCGACTGCAGGCCAATCCTATGAAATGGATGCCATTGCAGCCGTGGTGCTAGGCGGAACGAGCCTTTCAGGCGGTAAAGGGCGGTTGTTCGGTACGCTGGTGGGTGTCCTGATCATCGGTACCTTGAATAACGGCATGAATTTACTTGGTGTATCCTCTTTCTACCAGCAAGTGGTAAAGGGTGCAGTTATATTAATCGCGGTCTTACTTGACCGTAAAAAATCATAAGAAGAGGTGTAATCAATGAAAAAAATAGTATCAATTATCCTGGTTCTTTCTTTAATGGTCTTGGCTGCCTGTTCAATGGACTCTGGTTTATCGGATGATAAAAAAGAAAAGAAAGGCTCCATGAAAGACGTGAAAGTCGGAGTCAGCATCTCTACTTTAAACAACCCATTCTTCGTTTCCTTAAAAGATGGCATTGAAAAAGAAGCAAAAGAAAAAGGCATGAAAGTCACAGTTGTTGACGCCCAAGATGATACGGCAAAACAAATTAGCGGAATTGAAGATTTAATTCTTCAAAAGGTTGATGTCCTTCTTGTGAATCCTACTGACTCTGCGGCAATATCTTCAGCCGTTCAATCAGCAAATGAAGCAGGCATTCCAGTTATCACGATTGACCGCTCTTCAGACGAAGGTGACATTGAAACATTCATCGCTTCCGACAATGTGGCTGGCGGGGAAATGGCTGCAGAATATCTAGTTAAGGAGCTTGGCGATAAAGCGAAAGTAGTGGAGCTTGAAGGGGTATCCGGAGCATCCGCAACTCGTGAACGCGGGAAAGGTTTCCACAATATTGCGGACAAGCAGTTAGATGTCCTGACAAGCCAAACGGCGGAATTCGACCGGACAAAAGGGCTTAATGTCATGGAAAATATCCTGCAAGGCAATAAAGACATCCAAGCGGTATTCGCCCATAATGATGAAATGGCACTAGGAGCCATTGAAGCAATCAAGGCAGCAGGAAAAGACATCATCGTGGTTGGTTTTGACGGAAATGATGATGCATTGAAAGCAGTTGAAAACGGTGAACTAAAAGCTACAATCGCCCAACAACCGGCACTTATCGGTGAAGAAGCGGTTAATGCGGCTGAAAAAATCCTAAAAGGTGACAAAGTGGATGACACAATATCCGTTCCATTGAAATTGGTCACAAAAGAATGATTGTCTTTCAACAAAAAGAGTGCCGGAACTTTTCCGGCACTCTTTTTTGTCGTAAGAAAGAAATGTTTTTAATCCAATTGATGTTATCTAATTGTGGATACCCAGCTTGAATTGAAATGAATGAGTGGGATAAGAAAGTGAAAACGCTCTTTTACAAAAGTAAGGCGGTCCTTGTCGGAACCGCCTCCTAAATCAACTGATTGCTAGAGTATACCTTGAGTCAGCATCGCATCCGCCACTTTAAGGAATCCGGCAATATTGGCCCCGACAACTAAGTTGCCAGGCACACCATATGCCTCTGCGGCCTCTACACTATTTTTATAGATGTTTTTCATGATCTCGTGCAGCTTGGCATCGACATCTTCAAAAGTCCAAGGCATTCTGGCACTGTTTTGGGCCATTTCAAGTGCAGACACGGCAACGCCGCCTGCATTGGCCGCTTTTGCTGGTCCAAAAAGGATGCCGTTATTAAGGAATACATCAATGGCCTCGAGGGTTGAGGGCATATTAGCACCCTCACCAACTGCCTTCACATTGTTTTTGACCAGTAATTTTGCTGCTTCTTCATCGATTTCATTTTGTGTGGCACAAGGCAGTGCGATGTCACATGGTACAGACCAAATGCCATAGCTTCCTTCATGGTATACGGCTTCCGGGTGAGCATCGACATACTCGCTCAAACGTTTTCGTTCCACTTCTTTTAGACGTCGAACTGTGTCAAGGTTCAGACCATTTTCATCATATATATAGCCATTGGAGTCGCTGCATGCAACAACTTTTGCGCCTAGCTGTGTAGCTTTTTCAATGGCATAAATGGATACATTGCCAGATCCGGAGATAACGACAGTGCTGCCATGGAATTGTAATCCTTTGTCTTTTAGCATTTCTTCGACGAAGTAAACCGTTCCATAACCAGTCGCTTCTGTACGGGCCAAACTTCCGCCGTAACTTATGCCTTTACCGGTTAAGACACCAGCATGGTAGCTGCCTTGCATCTTTTTATACTGACCGAACAGGTAACCGATCTCCCTTGCACCGACTCCGATATCTCCAGCCGGTACATCTGTATCAGGTCCGATATAGCGAGCTAGTTCTGTCATGAAACTTTGGCAAAAACGCATGATTTCCGCGTCCGATTTTCCTTTAGGATCGAAGTCCGATCCGCCTTTTCCCCCACCGATCGGCTGGCCAGTAAGAGAGTTTTTAAAGATTTGCTCGAAACCAAGAAACTTAATGATGCTGGAATTGACAGTGGGATGGAATCGAAGACCGCCTTTGAATGGCCCGATTGCACTGTTGAATTGTACACGAAAACCACGGTTAACTTGAACATTTCCCAGGTCATCAACCCATGAAACACGGAAGGTGATCATTCTTTCGGGTTCAACCAGCCTCTCCAATATTCCGCTTTTCATATATTCAGGATGTTTTGCAAAAACGGGGACCAATGAAAGGAATATCTCTTTTACGGCTTGATGGAACTCACTTTCGTGGGGATTGCGCTCCTTCACCTGTGCATATACTTGACTTACGAACTCTTTGGCAACTTGTAATTCCGTATGCTCGACTTCTTGTGAAGTGGTCATTGTTCTCTCTCCCTTAAGGTAATTTATTCTTAAAATACAATTGAATAAGATATCAGTCTTTATACGATACTTTCATGATATAATTTAAAAATAAAACAAACAATCTGAATATTAGATAAGTAACATGCTGTTTTGATATGGAAGAGGGAGCTTAGAGTGGAATTAAGGCAAATCGAATATTTCATTGAAGTGGCAAAGCGTGAACATATGACGGAAGCAGCGGTGAACTTGCATGTTGCCCAGTCGGCAGTCAGTCGTCAAATCTACAATTTAGAAGAAGAATTAGGTGTTCCCCTATTTATCCGGGAAGGCCGAAAGATCAGATTGACGCCTATAGGACATACATTTTTAATGAATATGGAACAAGCTATGGATATAATCGATCGTGCCAAGCGTGAGATGGCTGAAAGTCTGGATCCAGAAAAAGGGACAATCCGCATTGGCTTTCCCAGCAGTTTGGCTTCTTATGTATTGCCAAGGGTCATTTCCGAATTCAGGGAAAGTTATCCGCAGGCAAAGTTCACTTTGAAACAAGGCTCATATCGATACCTGATAGATTCGGTAATAAAAGGTAATATTAACATGGCCTTGATCGGTCCTCTGCCGACGAATGAAAAGAAAATCAAAGGTGAAACGCTATTTATTGAGAACTTAGTTGCCCTTTTACCAGAAAGTCATCCTTTGGCCTTGAAGAAATCACTATGCTTGAATGAGCTTAAAGGAAATCCGTTCATCCTATCTCCAAAGGGCTATGTTTTAAGGGATCTTGTCATGAAAGCTTGCAAACTGCATGGTTTTGAACCGGAAGTGGCATTTGAAGGAAAAGATACTGATGCTATAAAAGGCCTGGTGGGGGCAGGGTTGGGTATAACCTTGATACCTGAGATTTCCTTGATTGATAGCTTGCCACGTTTTACGGTTAAATTGCCGCTGGAGGAACCGTCGGTAACCAGGGCTGTAGGGGTCATCGTTCCAACTGATAGGGAACTTATGCCAACGGAGAAATTGTTTTACCAATTTTTGAAGGACACTTTTGCAACATTGGAAGGTTTTCAATAAGAATAAGGTGGGTCTCTATTAGAGCGAGATATCCAGCTAGTGAGAGAATCCTTGAATCGGGTTCTTTTTTTTGTCGCAAATGTCTCGAAATATCTTCCATGTAGCACATCCTAAAAAAGGAAAATCTATTTTGGAATAATATAATATTAGTATTTTCTTGTATAATAATGGGTTAAACCTTTATTTTTGAAAACGCTTTTATTTTATTAGAATAAAAATACTTCTTACATTATCAGAAAATTCATGTTATTATACGAGCAGACGTTATAGGAAGCGGTGCAATATACTTAATAGGCTTTTAAAATGAAGACCTTTATTTTTTTTGCATTTTACAAAATTGAATATTTTGATAATTAATAAGGAGTGGAGATATAGTGAGCAGGAAAGAATACTTCAGCGATCGAATGTACAAGGCATCGACAGGGATAGCCAACGCTGTTTTGGTTACATTAGGGATCGGGTTATTGTTTGAATCCATAGGGGGATATTTAGATTGGGAGGTCTTCCTGGCAATAGGCGGGGCCGCAAAGGTCTTGCTGGCACCGGCTTTAGGAGCAGGCATCGCATATCAGCTAGGTGGAAATTCATTAATTATCTTTAGCGCCATGGCTTCAAGTACTGTTGGGGGTGCTGCCATTCATAGAACTGCTGAGGGTGCTTTCACGATTGTTACGGGTCAGCCGCTAAGTGCTGTCTTGGCAGCAGTAATTGCAACATATATAGGTAAGCGCCTAATCGGCAAAACGAAGTTGGACATCATGGCCATCCCAATGGGAGCAGTTCTTGTCGGTGGAGTTTCGGGATATGGCCTGGCTCTTGTCACCACTCCGCTCCTAACATGGATAAGCAGCCAAACCACCGCTGCGGTCGCAGGTTCTCCCTTAATCGGTTCAATGGTCATTGCCTTGGTATGGAGCATTTTATTGATGACACCGGCGTCTTCCGCTGCACTGGCGATCGCTCTGCAATTAGATCCCGTTTCCAGTGCTGCAGCTCTAATCGGATGTACCGTTCAGTTTGTAGGGTTCACTGTCATGTCTTATAAAGATAATGATATGGGCGGGTTCCTGGCACAGATGATCGTTACGCCAAAAGTTCAATTTCCTAACTTAATCAAGAAACCATTATATGCCGTTCCGCCTTTTGTGGCTGCAATCATCTGTGCGCCTATCGCTACCTTGGCATTCGATTTTCAAGTGCCGTATGAGCTTGGAGGCATGGGGTTAAGTTCAATGATTGCCCCGATTGCCATAATAACTGGTCAGGGGTTGTACACGTTCCTGGTTTATGTGGCAGTGGGTATGGTATTGCCAGCTTTGATCACACTTGCATTGCATCGGGTATTGAAGATGATGGGTAAAGTTAAGCCAGGAGATCTTCATTTGGAAGTTTCATAATCAAAGTTTTCTAGAAACCAGCCTGGTTAAGGAACCGGGCTGGTTTTTATTTATAAAGGGATTAGGGTAAAATGGGGAGGAAAGCATATGCATAGATAGGATGATAAATATGGGAAAAGAAATAGATATAAAAGTGAAAGCTAAGTTCGTGAGTAAAATCGCCAAGGGTTTTCCCTTGATTGTTAAAGAGTCGATAGCCAACCTTAATGACCTTAGGGAAGAGGGGTCATTGGTGCATTTGGTGGATGAAAACAACCGGTTTCTGGCAAAAGGATATTATGGTAAACAGAATAAGGGCTATGGCTGGGTATTGACCCAAAGAGAAGATGAAAAGATTGATCAAGCCTTCTTTACCGGCAAAATCCAGGCAGCATGCGAATTCCGAAAGTCATTTTTTGAAGATGGGGAGACTACCGCTTTCCGCTTGTTTAATGGGGAAGGTGACGGAATTGGCGGTTTAATCATTGATCATTATGATGGTCACTATGTCATTAGCTGGTATAGCAAAGGAATATATTCCTTTAAAGACTACATCATTAAGGCATTGCAGGAAACGGTCGAGGTTAAATCGATTTATCAGAAGAAACGCTTTGATACAAAGGGGCAGTACGTGGATGAAGACGATTTTGTCATGGGCGAACAGCCGGCATTTCCGCTTCTTGTAAAGGAAAATGGAGTCCACTTCGCTGTTTATCTGAATGATGGGGCAATGGTCGGTGTCTTCCTTGATCAACGCGATGTCAGAAAGAAAATCCGGGATGAATATTCAAAAGGGAAAACGGTGTTGAATATGTTCTCCTATACGGGGGCATTCTCCGTGTTTGCCGCTTTAGGCGGTGCAGTTAAAACAACGAGTGTTGACCTGGCGAATCGCAGTTTACCAAAGACGATCGAGCAGTTCAGTGTGAATGGCATAGATCCTGAAGCTCACAATATCGTGGTGATGGATGTTTTCAAGTATTTTAAATATGCGGTGAAGAAAGCATTGAAATTTGAAATGGTCATCCTTGATCCGCCCAGCTTTGCCAAATCGAAGAAGTTTACTTTTAGTGCCGGGAAAGACTATACGAATCTATTGAAGGATACCATTTCCATTACGGAAGACAATGGGATCATTATCGCCTCAACTAATTGCAGTACGTTCGACATGAAAAAATTCAAGAGCTTCATTGATGTTGCTTTCAAGGAAATGAATGGAAAGTATGAGATCATGGAACAATTCTCATTACCGGCTGATTTTAAAACAAGCAGGGAATATAAGGAAGGTGATTATTTAAAAGTAGTCTTCATTAAGAAAATTAAAGGTTGAAAAAGGGCGTCCACAGTTCCATTAGAGCTGTGGATGCCTTTTTTAATCAAAAATTGTTTCATGTGAAACGAACGGGTATTCGGGGTTCAAAGGTTTGGCCGTTCACTTTGCAAATCTTTCGATAACTGGAAAGAAGGTTTCATGCGAATGCTGTTAGCGATGCAAAACTGGGCTGCATAGTAGGTAAGCATGATCAGTGGTCCAGAATAGGCAACATCATCGATGAATTTGTTCCAAGATAAAATGGAGTCGGAAATCACGAACAGGACCCCGCCGATGATGACGGCCGCATTGCCGGTCATGAATGCCGCCCAGCCCATGAAGGAGATGACCGTTACATAACAGATTACAGGGATGATGAGGTCATGTTCACCTTTTTCAATTAACGAATGTACAATTTCACGTCCAATCCAAGTGGAGTAAATGCTAATCGGAAGAATCACAGCAAATCGGAGCCATGAAAAGTTCCACAGTCTAAAGAATGCTGAAATATAGAAAAGGTGGCCGATCAAGAAGGCACAAAGCCCGATGACGAACCAGATTAACAAAGCATCTCCAAGCATGCAAAAGAATAGACCAAGAAGTATGAAGGATTGGTATCGATCCCGTCTTCCCACATTTGTGAAGGCGTAGAGCAAAATTAATAACATGGGAATGACCTTGAACATGATTTTAATGATTAAAGGCTCTTCCGGTATAAAAAAAATATATAATAGTCCCGTGATAAGGATTGCGGCAGGTAAACATTTCATTAACATTCAAATCCCTCCTTCAGTCTTTAATTCTATGTAAGGGATAGGAACCCCTTGTCAATTAAAGTACTGTTTGAAAGAAAGTCGCAAAAATGAAAAAACTGGCTCCTGTTTTAACCAGGAGCCAGTCAGTTATAAGAATCATACAGCTTCTTTAATGAATGCTTGTTTTAACCATTTTTTTCCCTCAACTAGCCTTGTGACAAGCATGGCACAAACGGTGTTTCCTGTTGAGTTAAGCAGTGTGGCAGGAGCATCGATGATCGTAGATATAACGGCAATGATCGGCAGGACTTCAACAGGGAAGCCGAATACACTCAGAATCAGCATTTCCCCAATCATGCCGCCCCCAGGAATGGCACCCATAACGGCTCCAACCAAAAAGGCAACAGCCAGTATACTTAAAATGCTTGATATGCTTGTCATATCTTTTCCAAATAAGCTGAATAGGAAAACGATTTTCAATACCCCGCCGAATACCGAACCATCTTTATGAGTGTTGGCTCCGAGTGGGATGACAGTCTCCGCTATATCCTTAGGCACGCCCATTTTCTTGACTGATTCCAGATTGACTGGAATGGATGCGGCACTAGAACAAGTTGCAATGGCTGTAATGGATGGTGTCAGGGCGTTTTTCCAAAATAGTTTAACTCCATCTTTCCCGCCTGCGATAAAGGCATACAAAGTGAAGAAGCCGAAATAATAAATCAAGGCCAAGACTAGATAAAGAATGAAAGTGCGAGCGTAGCCTTCTAAAATCTGCGGCCCAAGCTGCCCGATTATCGCCGCAAAATAAGCACCAAGTCCAATTGGAGCATAGTACATGACGATTTTGACGACCTTCATCATGACAGCTGTACCCGCTGTCAAAAACTCGGTAATCGGTCTTGCTTTCTCCCCGACCAGTGCAGTGGAAAGTCCGATTAATACCGAGAAAACGATAAGCTGAAGCATATTGCTTCTAGAGAACAGTTCTGGGAAATCGGAAACGGTTACAGTGTTGACCAGCTGACTGAAGAAAGAAACTTCTTCGATGGTCTCTTCAGGGGAACTGTTTTCCATCAGTTCCTTAATGGCTGTCGTATCTGTGCCTTCCAACGGATTTACGATGGTTGTCCCAATAAATCCAATGACGGCAGCTAAAGCGGCTGTTGTCAGGAAAACGAGAACGATGCTTCCCATGATTTTTCCGAGACGCTTCATTCCGCTCATATTGGCAATCGCTGAAGCAATGCTGAAAAATACCAATGGCACGATGATCGTGAACATCAGATTTAAGAATAAGTCCCCTAGCGGCTGTAAGACCGAGGTTTTTTCCCCGAAAACCACGCCAGCTATCCCACCGATAATAATGGCAGTCAGTAATATTAAAGAGGATCGATAGTTTTTGATAAAGCTCTTCATTAAATTTCCGTCCTTTCAGGATGAAGATATCAATAAAATATACTTCATTATCAACTCTAAAATCAGGTTTGACAATATATTTTTATAGGAAGGAATGTTAAAAGATGAAACGCAATAAATAATAGGGAATGGATTTGAAAATATCGTGGAGGAGGGATGGAATGGCATTTATTGAGGTGGAAGAGGGCGTTCGGTTGTTTTATGAAGAAAAGGGCCAGGGAAGACCGGTTATTTTTATCCATGGTGTGTGGATGAGCAGCCGGTTCTTTAAAAGGCAGCTTCCGTACTTTTCAGAGAAATATAGAACAATCTTACTTGATTTAAGAAGCCATGGTCAGTCAAACCATGTACATTACGGAAATACGGTCTCCGTTTATGCAAAAGATCTTCAATCATTCATAGGTAAACTGGGGTTAAAGGATGTCATACTTGTAGGCTGGTCCATGGGCGCATTTGTCGTCTGGGATTATCTTAAGCAATTCGGTGAGGGAAATATTCATTCAACCGTGATTGTGGATGAATTGGCCTCTGATTTTAAGTGGCACGATTTTAATATCGGTGCATTTGATATGGACACGTTGATTGCCTTCATGACTGAAATTCAAACGAATCGTGCCCCATTTTTACAAAGCTTCCTTGCTTCCATGTTCAACAATGAATTATCTGTAGGGGATGCAAGCTGGATGCTTAGGGAAGTGACCAAAATGCCGGAATCCATTGCCAGTAGCATTCTATTTGACCAATCGATTGTAGACTATCGTGAATTCTTGCCAAAAATCAATATTCCGACACTTCTCTGTTTTGGAAGGCATGAAAAAGTAATTCCTGTTGCAGCAGGGGAACATTTGCATGAAAATATTCCGAATTCCAAACTAGTAATCTTTGAAGATAGTTGCCATTGTCCATTTATGGAAGAAAGCGATTTGTTTAATGAAACCGTGGATTGCTTCATTCAAAAGGGCGTATAGTCATACTGGACGGGAAAAAGGGGATGCAGGGTTCGTGCCCGCACTCCTTTTATTTATGGTTATAAATGAATCTTTCTGTTAACTAAACGGTTTCGGCAAGAAATAAGGGGAATACTGGTACTAAGGAAGTCTGAAGTGGCGGTTAATGGAATTGATAAATTAAATAGGTAATATTTTTATATCCTTTTCACGGGAATTGGGCTATTATGAGGTGGATTTAACTTGGTATGATCGTTATCTGTTATAGAGGGAAACTCATGCAGGAAGTGATGGAGAGGATAAAATGGATGAACGTTTACTATACAATGAAATTATAGATGTATGTTTACTTGCGGGAAAAATCATGCTTCAGAACGGAGCGGAAACTTCACGGGTGGAAGATACGATGGTAAGAATCGCTGCAGCGTTTGGATGCGGTGACTCACATAGTTTTTCGACCCCTACAGGAATTATTTTTTCGCTGGATGGCATGCACCCGGCTTCAAAATTAATTCGAGTTTCCCAACGATCTACAGATTTACATAAGGTGACGCTGGTCAACAGTATATCCCGAAGCATTTCCAGCAAGGAAATGACACCGGAGGAAGCTTATTTACAGTTAAAACAAATCGAAAAGGCAGGGATGGGGTATCCCATGTGGGTACAGGTCTTTGCTGCGTTTATATCGAGCGGCTGCTTTTTAATCATGTTCCAAGGCCAGTGGAATGATTTCATCTGGTCCTGTATAGCTGGAGGAATGGGTTTCTCATGCCTGTTTTATTTGCACCGGTTACTGGAAGTTCGTTTTTTTGCTGAATTCATCGCCTCATTAGTCGTAGGTCTAGCAGCTATGTTCTTTGTCCAGATTGGAGTCGGAAGTCATTTGGACAAGATAATCATTGGAGCGGTGATGCCGCTTGTGCCAGGGCTGTTAATTACGAATGCAGCAAGGGATTTAATTGCAGGACATTTGGTTTCGGGCCTATCCAAGGGTGTTGATGCAGGTTTGACTGCTTTAGCCATTGGGGCAGGAATATCGGCTGCGTTTGTTTTCTTATGATTTAAGGGGAGGTAGAATGATGATTGCACAGCTTATTACAAGTTTCATTGCCTCAGCCGCCTTTGGAGTCATCTTCAATGTACCAAAAAATTCATTGTTACAATGTGGTTTCGTAGGGATGTTAGGATGGATCTTATACTTTTTTCTGGTTGAAAATAAGATAAACAGCATCATGGCAACATTAGCGGCTGCATTTATCGTTGCGGTTATCAGTCAGTATTTTGCTAAAAGGTATAAAACGCCGATCACAATTTTCAATATATCAGGAATCATCCCGCTCGTGCCTGGAGGTTTGTCGTATGATGCGATGAAGCATTTTGTCGGAAATGATTTTTATGTTGCCGTTCAGTTGGCCGCCAAGGTCTTCATGCTGGCTGGTGCCATTGCGATGGGGCTGATCTTTGCAGAAGTTATGAACCAGTTAGTAACTAAGTACAATAGAAGGAAGTTAAGATTGAGAAGTTAGCAGGAATCTTCTTGATATATGTTTCTAAATAAAGAGAAAGGAGATCAGGCCGAACCCTAATCTCCTTTCTCTTTTTAGTATTTTAAAATAATAAGTAAGCTAGCTTATATAGGATCTTTCATCCCAGTGTTGGCTGTAACCAAAATTTCGTCGAATTTTTTTGCATCAGCTTTCTTGCTTGACAGAAGTGTTCCGGCGATGGCTGCGATAAAACCAATCGGGATGGAGATGATGCCTGGATTGGCAAGCGGGAATAATGGCTCCCCGACGAATATTGCTGCTCCCTCCACCGGTGACCAGACATTGGGACTCAGGAACACAAGCAATAAAGAACTGACCAGTCCAACTAACATGCCCGTGACAGCCCCAGCTGTGTTAAAACGTTTCCAGAATACCGTGAAGACAATGATGGGCAGATTGGCACTGGCAGCGACAGCAAAGGCAAGTGAAACAAGGAAGGCGACATTCATGTTTTGGGCAAATAAGGCAAGGATGATGGAGAGGACGGACACCCCGATCGATGCCCAACGAGCAGCAACGACTTGTTCCTTGTCAGTGGCTTGGCCCTTCCGGATGATGTGGCCATAGAAGTCATGGGCAAAAGCAGATGCTGCCGATAGAACGAGGCCTGCTACAACCGCTAAAATGGTAGCGAAAGCAACTGCAGAGACAAAGGCGAACAGGAAGTCACCCCCAATGGCTTCGGCAAGCAGCGGGGCAGCCATATTCCCAGCCGCATTCGCGCCAATGATTTTGTCGTATCCAACAAAAGCTGCCGCTCCAAATCCCAGGAAAATGGTCATTATATAAAAGATGCCAATGATCCAAGTGGCATATACTACGGACTTTCGGGCTGTGATGGCGTCTTTCACCGTAAAGAAACGGATGAGAATGTGAGGAAGTCCTGCTGTACCGAGTACAAGCGCTAAATTAAGGGATAAGGTATCCAAGGGATCCTTGAATTTGTTACCGGGGTTGAGGAAATCCCCGCCCAAAGGAGTGGCTGTTTTCATCTGCTTGAACATCTCGATCACGCTAAAGTCGAATTTCGCCAATACGATGATGGAGATGATGAATGTACCTGCCATCAATAAAACGGCTTTGACGATTTGGACCCAACTGGTGGCCGTCATACCGCCAAATACGACGTATACGGTCATTAAAATGCCTACAATGATGACGGAGTAAAGATAATCAATTCCAAGTAAGAGTTTTATAAGGGCACCTGCACCGACTAATTGGGCGATCATATAAAAGGTTGAAATGGAAATGGTGTTAAGGGCAGCGACCCCGCGTACTTTCTTTTCATTGAAACGGGCAGCAATCATGTCCGCCAATGTATACTTGCCAAGGTTACGGAGCGGTTCGGCCACGATATAAAGAACGACCAGATATGCAACCAGAAAACCTATGCTATAGAAAAAACCATCAAATCCAGAGAGTGCGACCATGCCGGCTATCCCCAAAAACGAGGCAGCGGACATATAATCCCCCGCAATGGCCCAGCCATTCTGCCACCCGGTAAGGCTGCTGTCCGCCGTATAAAAGTCCGCGGTCGTTTTGGTGCGCCGCGAAGCAAAATAGGTAATGACCAATGTTAGCCCGACAATGATTAGAAATAATATAAAAGCAAGTATATTCATTGTGAATTCACCTTTTATCCTTTCGCTTCTTTAACGATTTTTTTCACTAATCGGTCAAATGTCGCAGCTTTTTTCGAATAGAGGATGCATAATGTCCAGGTCATGATAAATTGAGCGAAGGCAAAAATCCAGGCCCAGCTGATTGCCCCGAAAGCATAGGAGTTAAGAACTTTAGAATAGGAAGTTAGTATAGGTAGGGTGAAATAAAAGACCATGAAAAAGATGGATAGCGGGACGATGAAATTGCGTTTTTTCCTTAACAGTTCTTGAAAAGATTGTGATTGGACGATCTTGGTGTAGTCCGTGGAAGCGCTTGCCTCGGTTTCCTTAGCGATTGAATCGTTTGATGCCAAGTTGGTTCCCCCTTCATCATCATTGATTTAGATTTCATTACTAATTTCCGATAACAGTATCAGTATATAATTTTCAGAATATATTGTAAATTTAAATGCTGAAATTAAATCTTTTTTCGTTCGACACCGTTTTAATTTGTTCGTACAAGCAAGGACGTGTGCCATGCGTACGGAAGATCATGGAAATCAAACGCATGGCCATTAAGGAAAAGTTAAGCTTCTTTCACGATACTGGTTTCAATGAAGGAAATCTGAAAGGAGAAAAGTGATGAAAAAGTGGATAATGATATGTACGGTTTTAGTGCTGGCGATTGGGGGATGCGCTTGGTTTTTCATGAAGGACAGTGCTGAGCCTGTCATCGCAAAGTCGGTAACCGCAACAGTTGAAAAGGGAGATCTTGAAGTTCAAATAAGCGGTTCCGGATCGGTCGCCGCAATCAATAGTGAGGACATCACTTCCTCTGTAACGGGTGAAGTGGATGAAGTCCTTGTAGAGAAGAATGAATTGGTTGAGAAAGGTGATGAACTTATTACCTTCACGGATGGAAGTGACCCGATAACTGCCCCATTCGATGGTACCGTTACAACAATGGATGTTGAAGAAGGCGATCGTGTATCAAGCGGTGAAGTTTTGGCACATGTTACGGATTATAAAAAATTGAAAACCACGATCAGTGTAGATGAATTGGATGTTCCAAGTGTTAAAAAAGGACAAACGGTTGAAATTAAAGCCAGTGCTTTTGAAGATGAAACGTTTACGGGGGAAGTGACCAGTGTAGCAAAGGAAGGTACATATGAGAATGGAGTTTCTTCGTTCGATGTTACGATCAAAATTGACAAACCCGGCGATATAAAAATTGGGATGTCGACTGAAGTGAGCATTTTGACGAATAGTGTTAAAGATGCTTTATATGTTCCGATTGAAGCAGTCCAAATGGATGGTGAAGAGAAATATGTAAATATACAACAATCCGGTACAACTGAAGGAACTGCCAGTACAAAGAAAGCGGTTGAGACTGGGATCAGCAATGATAGGTATATTGAAATAACTTCGGGACTTGAAGAGGGCCAGTTTGTTTCCTTGCCCATCACCATCAATGAAAGCTCGACTGGAAGTGGCGGTGAAGGAATGAGGGGAGGCCAAGGAGGCGAAATGCGAATGCCGAGCGGCGGGATGCCAAACGGTGGCGGAATGCCAAGCGGCAAGGGAGGTCAGTAAAATGGCGAAACCCATCATAGAAATTAGGAACATGTCTAAATCATATGAATTAGGCGGTGAAACGGTTAAGGCACTTCAAGATGTCTGTCTTACAATCGATAAAGGCGATTTCATTTCGATCATCGGTCCTTCTGGGTCAGGAAAATCGACATTCATGAATATGATTGGCTGCCTTGACAAGCCTGACATAGGTGAATATCTTCTTGATGGAAAAGAAGTGGAAAAGATGAAGGATAATGAGTTAGCTGCCATTCGTAATATTAAAATAGGATTTATCTTTCAAAATTTTAACCTGTTGGCAAAACTGACAGCGTTGGAAAATGTCGAACTTCCCCTGGTTTATAGAGGGGCAAGCGTGAAGGAAAGAAGAAAAGTGGCCAATGCATGCCTTGATATGGTAGGCCTGAGTGACAGGAAGAATCATCTGCCGAACCAACTGTCGGGCGGACAACAGCAAAGAGTTGCGATTGCAAGGGCACTTGCCGGTGACCCGCCCGTTCTATTGGCGGATGAGCCGACGGGGGCCTTGGATAGTAAAACGAGTAAAGAAGTGCTGCAGATGCTGAAAGAATTGAACGAAAAGGGACAAACAATCATTCTAATAACCCATGACTTGGAAGTGGCAAAAGAAGCGACTCGTGTCGTCCGGATACAGGATGGTCAGCTATTTGAGAACGGAGGTGATTGGATTGAACCTGAGCGAATCAATGATAATGGCTATACGCAGTATCAAAACCAATAAAGTCAGAGCATTTTTAACCATGCTTGGGATCATAATTGGAGTTGCCTCCGTAATCGTTCTGGTTTCGATCGGGCAGGGTTCCTCACAGTCCGTTCAGGATGAGATCAATAGCCTTGGAACGAACTTGATAACGGTAAGTGTCACGGATACCGACTCCGTGGAGCTGACGGATGATACAATTGAACAGTTTAAAGAGCTGAACGGGATATCGGAAGTGGCGCCTGTGGTCACCGGACGCGTTTATGCTAAAAACGGAGAAGCTTCGGCACAGGTTTCAATGACCGGTGCAACTTCATCCTACTTATCGGTTAGGGATCTGGAGCTCAGTCAAGGCCGATTTTTGACTGATATGGAAACGGAATTAAGATCCAAGGTCGTCGTCCTGGGGTCGGATACAGCCAGCACGCTTTTTGAAAATCAAAAAGCTGTGGACCAGAAAGTGCTTATCGGCGGAGTTTCCTATCGCGTGATTGGTGTGCTGAAATCGGTAGGCACCTCAATGGGGTCGAACGGGGATGATGTAATCATTGCACCGATCACCACTGCCGAAAGGGCTACAGGCAGCACAACAATCGGAACCGTGTATTTAAAAGCGGAGAACGAGAAAATCATGGATAGGGCGATGTACCAGGTACAAGGTACGATGACCACATCATTCCCAGAACAGAGTGATAATTATTCGGTGTCCAATCAAGAAGATCTGATGGATACAATGAGCTCTGTGTCGGATACGTTCACACTCATGCTTGGCGGTATAGCCAGTATTTCGTTACTGGTGGGCGGAATCGGGATCATGAATATCATGTTGGTTTCCGTATCAGAAAGGACCAAGGAAATCGGGATTAGAAAAGCAATTGGGGCAAATCGGAAATCGATTCTTCTTCAGTTTTTGATTGAAGCGATGGTCCTGAGCTGCTTCGGGGGATTGTTGGGGGTTGGAATCGGATTGGGAATCGCAAAATTGATTTCAGTTTTTTCAAGCTTAACGATCAGTTATTCATGGTCGGTAACACTGTTTGCTTTCTTATTCTCCATTTTAATCGGGATAATGTTTGGTGTATTTCCTGCCAATAAGGCATCCAAATTAAATCCAATCCAGGCACTGCGTCACGAATGAACACACAATTTGAAAGAAAGCAGGCGATTAAAAGCCCGCTTTCTTTTGCATATGAAAAAGGATAAAATCAACATATATCACTATTGAGGCGGTTGGGAGGTACCCTGCATGAAGGTTTTGGTGGTAGAAGATAATGTTTCATTATTAGAGTCGATCCGACAGATTCTGACGGATGAGTATGAAGTGGATACTGCGGATAATGGGGAAGATGGGCTATTCATGGCTCAGCAAAGTATATACGATATCATCATTTTGGATGTAATGCTTCCGGGAATCGATGGATTTGAAATCGTACGGAAAATCAGGGAAGCAAAAATAGATACAAGTGTCTTGTTTTTGACGGCAAAAGATGCACTTGAGGATCGTGTCAGAGGATTGGAAATGGGTGGCGATGATTATTTAGTCAAGCCGTTTCAGGCACCGGAACTTAAGGCTAGGATTCGTGCCCTGCTTCGAAGGAGTGGCATTTTATCGCTTGAGCAGCATGTGAAATACCGTAATATTGAACTGTTGGAAAAAGAAAAGGATATTTTAATTGATGGGAAGGTCATTAAAATGACCTTGAAACAGTTTGAATTACTGGAATACCTAATTCAAAATAATGGGAAAATATTGACCCGTGAGCAGATTTTCGACCGCATTTGGGGGTTTGATTCAGATACGACGATTGCCATTGTGGAAGTGTTCATCCATCACCTTAGAAAAAAATTGGAACCTTTCAATTACCATAAAGATATTCAAACCGTCCGGGGGATTGGTTATATGCTAAAACAACCATAAGGGGATCATTATGTTCCAAAAAACACGCCTTCAACTAACCATATTGAATTCTATTGTCTTTATTGTCTTAATAGCCATTTTAAGCAGAACAATTTATTTTTATACGGAAAATCAGATTTATAGGGATGTCAATGATTCACTTCAACAGGATTACAGGGATTTCAATAATGGCGGCAGGCCAGGCGGACGTCCGCAAGGTGAGTTTCTCTTAGGACCGGGACCGAGCGTCATCATTTGGGGGCCGGATGATACGATCATTGAGCCAAGACTAAGTGCAGACAATTTCTATAAGGTCAATGAATTGGAATTTTACCCTGAAAGATTTGAAGAGATTGAAGAAATATCGGTGAATGGATACACGTACCGTGCACTTTCCACCAAGGTCGATACGGAGTATGGAAAGATGACCGTACAATTCATCAGGAATGTGGATACAGAAAAGGAAATGCTCGATCGCTTGCTGCTCATCTTGTTTGTTGGTGGAGGAATTGGAAGTTTGGTGGCGGTAGGCGCAGGCTATCTTCTGGCAGGACGGGCCCTGATCCCTGTCAAGAAATCCTGGGATCAGCAGCAGCAGTTTGTCTCGGATGCTTCGCATGAAATTCGCACGCCGCTTGCTGTCATTCAATCGCGGGCTGATTTGCTATTTCAATCACCGAACGCGACCATCGAGGAAAAGGCCGTTGATATATCCATCATTTCTAAAGAAGTCCGGCGATTGAATAAACTTGTTAACGGACTTTTAACCTTGACCAGAACGGATTCGAATCAAATCGAGGTTAAGAAATCGAACTTTTTCCTTGATGACTTACTAATGGATATCGTGGAACAGTATAGGGATATAGCCTCTTTTCAAGAGAAATCAATCATTAGCCATGCTCCTGAACAGGTGGTGTTTCATGGGGATAAAGAGAGAATTCATCAGCTATTGGTGATCTTGGTGGATAATGCCATGAAATTTACCGAGGAAGGCGGGGAGATTTCCCTATCCTGCATCAAGAATGCTTCATCCATCATTCTTACTGTTGAGGATAATGGAGAAGGCATTCCGCAGGAAGATCTCCCTTTGATTTTTAACCGTTTTTACCAAGTCGAGCAATCCCGTTCAGCAAATGAAGGCTCCGGCTTAGGTTTATCCATAGCCAAATGGATTGTAAACACACATCAAGGGAACATCAAGGTTACGAGTGAACAAAATGAACGCACCCGGTTTGAAATCACTTTTCCGAGAAATCAAAAGAAAACTTAATCCAACAATAATGCCATCCAATACGAAAAGGACCCTTACTTTTTTCCTTGTTGCTTAAGGAAAAATTAAGGGTCTTTTTAGATAATCATCTTATAAATACATTTATTTTCGGAGGCGAAAACCATTGATGAAAAGACTTGGTAAGTTACACTTTTTGGTTGGAATATTGGCATCGGTCCTTTTAATGGCCCAAGCAGTCATCGGGATCATGATGTATGTGGATGGCAGCGGCAATGAACCCGTGAATCGACAGGCTATGATGGGTCAGCCTGCCGACCGCACCACAGAATCGGATGATAAAGAAGAATCGGCTAATAGCAGTACGGAAACCAACGATTCAACTTCAACTACGGGAACGGCATCAAATGATATGCAGGGCACTCCACAAGGCGGTCCTAAGGGTTCCGGGACTCCAGGAGAGATGCAAAACGGTGGCGGTTTCCAAGGCAGAGACTCTTTTGCAGGGAAATTGATCGGCTTTTATCAAGGGGCAGGTGGCTTGGCCGCATCCACCATCATCTTTATCGTTGGAGGCGCTGGATTAGCGATGTCGGTGATATCCAGAAAAACAGCAGCCTAAAAAGTCAATGATACTTGAAGAAAGAGAAGGCTCCTTTCGAAGGGGAGCCTTCTTTTTTAATTCATGAACCCATTATTGTCACTAATTGTTATTTCAAAAAAGGGAAATAATAATTGCACTTAAAAAAATATTAGTTTAATATAGACTTCTAGAGAGGTACGTACATGTATTTTGGATAAAAGAGAAAACGTTTGCATAATTTTTTTGAGGGTAACCTACTAGTAATGCACGATCATAAAATTCACCCTTAGTGGAGGCAGAATATATGAAATTTCTGATTGCAATTTTAGGGCTGCTTATTGTTTTTGGACTAGCTTTATTAGCCAGCAGTGACCGGAAGAAAGTTAAAATTAAACCGATCATCCTCATGGTGATCATTCAGCTTATTTTAACTTATTTATTATTGAATACGAAGTTTGGTTTAGTGATCATCAATTCGATTGCCGATGGTTTCGGAAAACTTTTAGAATGGGCAAATGAAGGGATCACATTTGTATTTGGCGGGATTGTAAATGAAGGAGCATCGCCATTCTTTTTAAATGTCCTTCTTCCAATCGTCTTCATCTCGGCATTAATCGGGATTTTACAGCACTTCAAGATCCTTCCGTTCATCATGAAGTGGATTGGATTCGTTCTAAGTAAGGTTAATGGGATGGGTAAATTGGAATCTTACAATGCGGTTGCATCAGCAATAGTGGGCCAATCCGAGGTTTTCATAACCTTGAAAAAGCAACTCGGAGCCATTCCGCCATCTCGCATGTATACGCTTTGTGCATCAGCCATGTCAACTGTATCGATGTCGATCGTCGGTGCATATATGACGATGATTGAACCAAAGTACGTTGTGACGGCAATTGTTATTAACATGTTCGGTGGATTTATCATTGCATCCATTATCAATCCTTATACCGTAACGGATGAAGAGGATATTCTCCCTATTGAAGAAGGGGCAGAGAAGCAGTCTTTCTTCGAAATGCTTGGGGAATATATCATGGATGGATTTAAGGTTGCTATCACTGTGGCAGCGATGTTAATTGGTTTCGTTGCATTAATCGCAGGAATCAACAGCGTGTTCGACATGATCTTCGGAATCAGCTTCCAAGACATCATGGGGTATATCTTTGCACCGTTTGCCTTTATCATGGGTGTACCGATATCAGAAACCGTGACTGCTGGCGGAATCATGGCGACGAAGCTGGTAACCAATGAATTCGTTGCCATGCTGAGCCTAGGGGAAGCATCAGCAGCCTTGAGCGATAGGACGATAGGGATCGTTTCGGTTTTCTTGGTTTCATTCGCTAATTTCTCATCTATTGGAATCATTGCCGGTGCAGTCAAAGGACTTCATGAAAAACAGGGTAATGTTGTAGCCCGTTTCGGCTTGAAGCTGTTATACGGTGCGACTCTTGTCAGCATCCTATCAGCGATCATTGTAAGCGTGATACTTTAATTAACGGATCTAACACAAAAGGGCACTTGGGTTTACTCCTAAGTGCCTCTTTTTATATTTGTGCAGCAAAAAGAGAAAAATAATTTTTGAATTTGAAGGCGTTTGGCTTGCTGGTATATAATACATAAAATGACAAGCGTGAAAGGGGAGTTTTAGGATGACGATGGCTGGAAAAGAAACGGCTGTCTTTGCAGGAGGCTGTTTTTGGTGCATGGTTGCTCCCTTTGATGAAATGGATGGCATTATTTCAGTGACATCAGGTTATACAGGCGGAGAATTTGCCGCGCCCAGTTATAAACAAGTGATTACCGGTGCGACTGATCATGTTGAAGCGGTTCAAGTGGTATTCGATCCATCAATCATTTCATATAAAACGTTATTAGAGATATTCTGGCGCCAAGTCGACCCTACGGATGACGAAGGACAATTCGCGGATAGGGGAAAGCAATACAGGGCAGCCATTTTCTATCTCAATGAACGTCAGAAACAGGAGGCAAAACAATCGAAGGAAGATTTAATGATGAGCGGGCGGTTTAAGAAACCTATCGTTACGGGTATTCTACCCTCGGGGAAATTTTACGTGGCTGAGGAATATCATCAAGAATTCTATCGAAAAAATCAGTTTCGCTATGCATTGTATCGTAAAGGGTCAGGCCGTGATGCTTTCATTAAAGAAAATTGGCCTAAGGATAATGCACATCTTAGAAAGACCTTAACGGAGAGTCAGTTTCATGTCACCCAGGAAAATGGCACGGAGCCGCCTTTCGATAATGCTTATTGGGATCACTTTGAAGAGGGCATCTATGTGGATGTCGTTTCTGGGGAGCCTCTATTCAGTTCACGGGATAAGTATGATAGCGGCTGTGGGTGGCCAAGCTTCACCAAGCCCGTCATGTCCGCAAGTGTCAATGAAAAAATGGATCTCAGCCACCGTATGACCCGGACCGAGGTACGCAGCAGGGACGCCGATTCACACCTTGGACATGTTTTTCCTGATGGCCCAAGTCCCAAAGGCAAGAGATATTGCATAAACTCTGCGGCCCTTCGATTCATTCCTAAAAGTGAAATGGAGAGAGAGGGATATGGAGACTTTTTATTACTTTTTAAAATGAAATAACTAGTGAGATAGGGGAACACAAATGGATAAAATAGATGAAAATTTATATCGATATATCCTTGATAATTCATCCAAGATTACGGAAAACTGGCTGGCTTTAAGGGAAAAGCAGTCCGGATCCATCTATTCAATGGACTCCAATGGGGAAATAGAAAAGCTTCTTAGAGAACAGAATACATTGACCATCAAGACAGTGACAAGTGCTTTACTTGAAGATAAAAATGCTTTTATTGCAACGATGGAGCAGTGGGCCACACTTGTCGCGAAGAGCAGGGTTGAATCGTACACCCCCATTTACGAAGTGTTGGAAGCGCTTAATAAGGTTCGTGAAACATATTGGGCCTTTATCACTGATTATATGTTAAAGGATACGGGGATAACGAAGGATACAATCATCCGTTGGGGCCGGCTCATTAATGGTGCCTTCGACCAATTGAGCCGTGAGTTCACAGAGCAGTATTACCTTTTGACAAAAGAACGTTTACTAGCTCAACAGGAGCTGATTAATGAACTGGGCGCACCTGTGATTCCCATTGTTGATGCCATTGCGGTATTGCCGTTAATCGGTGATATCGATACCTATCGGGCAAAGGAAATTTTGAATGCGACTCCAAGCAAATGCATTAGCAAAAATGTCACTCACTTATTCATCGATTTATCGGGAGTCTCCCTATTGGATACGATGGTTGCCCAACAGATCTATCAATTGATAAGTACCCTGAACCTGTTGGGCATTCAATCGACCATTTCCGGGATTCGTCCCGAAGTGGCCCAGACATCGATTCAGTTAGGTCTTGATTTTAGTCAGGTTTCGACACATAGTACTCTTAAGCAGGCCCTGTCCAAGCAAGGGATCAAACTTTACGAGAAAAAATGACATAAGGTGCAGAAAATGAAAAAGAACCAGATTCGCTAGGAATCTGGTTCTTTTCTGTGATTCTATAACTTGAATGAACTTTTCAACCCAACGATTTGGTTGAAGACCAAGTGATCGGCCGCAGTGAGTTTTGAATCAACATTATAATAGCCATGCCTGAAGAATTGGAATTTATTCTGAGGCTTAACATCTTTCATGTTAGGCTCGACAAATCCTTGTAAAATTTCTATAGAATCAGGGTTTACCCGGTCCAGGAATGATTTTTCTTCCTCTTCATCATTTTCCTTATCCAAGATTAAAGGCTGGTAGTTGCGGAATTCTGCTGAAACGGCTTGTGAAGCTTCGACCCAGTGCAATGTACCTTTTACTTTACGCCCAGTGAAGCCCGATCCGCTTTTCGTTTCAATGTCGTATGTGCAGCGAAGTTCAATGACGTTACCGGCTTCGTCTTTTATCACTTCTTCACATTTAATGAAATAAGCATGTTTCAAACGGACTTCATTGCCCGGGAAAAGTCGGAAATACTTTTTCGGCGGGTTTTCCATGAAATCGTCCTGTTCGATATATATTTCACGTGAAAACGGGATTTGGCGTGTGCCCATTTCCGGAACTTCCGGATTGACCTCAGCATCCAGCCATTCTACCTCGCCTTCCGGATAGTTGGTGATGACCACTTTAAGCGGATTTAGGATAGCCATAGTCCGTGGAGCCTTCAGCTTTAAGTCTTCCCGCACGAAATGATCAAGCATTTGAGAGTCTACGACACCGCTTGTTTTGGCGACGCCAATCTCTTGGCAGAATGCACGAATTGCTTCGGGTGTATACCCGCGTCTCCGCAAGCCTGAAACGGTAGGCATCCGTGGGTCGTCCCAGCCGTCCACGAAGCCCTCATCGACAAGCTGCTTCAGTTTTCGCTTGCTCATTACTGTATTGGTCAGGTTAAGACGGCCAAATTCATATTGTTTTGGCTTGCTTTCCATTTCACAATTTTCAACGATCCAGTCATAAAGAGGGCGTTGATCCTCGAACTCTAGCGTACAAATGGAGTGTGTGACTCCCTCGATGGCATCTTCAATTGGGTGGGCAAAGGCATACATTGGGTAGATGCACCATTTGTTGCCGGTATTATGGTGTTCAGTATGGGAGATACGGTATATGACGGGATCACGCAAATTGATGTTAGGCGAGCTCATATCGATCTTGGCACGCAATACTTTTGCCCCGTTTTCGAATTCACCGTTGCGCATCTTTTCAAATAGTTCAAGATTTTCCTCGACAGTTCTATTGCGATAGGGGCTATCTTTTCCCGCCTCAGTCAGCGTTCCGCGATATTCACGGATTTGGTCGGCATTAAGGTCGTCCACATATGCGAGACCTTTATTGATGAGCAGCACAGCTCTTTTATACATTTCATCAAAATAGTCGGAAGCGAAGAAAAGGTTATCCCAGTCGTAACCGAGCCATTTTACATCTTCCTTAATGGAGTTGACAAACTCCATATCTTCTTTCAATGGATTCGTATCATCGAAACGAAGGTTAGTTTTCCCATTGAAATCATCAGCCACCCCAAAATTCAAAATGATTGATTTGGCGTGCCCGATATGTAAATATCCGTTCGGCTCAGGAGGGAAGCGGGTGATGACATGATCATGTTTTCCGGACTCTAGATCATCTTTTATAATATTTTTAATAAAATTCGAAGAGTTATTTTCCAACTGAATTCGACCTCTTTCATTTATATACTTCTTTTAATTTTACCTGTATATATACCATAAATACAGATATTTTTCCATGTTCGAGCCGGAATCAGGGTTTATCTGAAACAATTCATCAAGTATTTAGTTTATACAATCAGAGCGAAAATATCCCTGAAACTTGGTTCATGCAACTTAGGGAACGATCCATCCCACGAATATAGAAAACAAATAAGCAATACAGGAAGTCTCGCCTGTATTGCTTATAATGGTGATTTAAGTTCGAGGACGAATTATTCTCGCTAATAGACAGTTTTTAGGGTGGAAATCAAAAGACTGTCGTTTGCAAAAATTCTTTTGTCCGTTCTTCTTTTGGATTGGTGAAGAATTCTTTTGGCGGGCCACTTTCGACAACCTTCCCATTATGCATGAAGACAATCCAATCACCAACTTCACGTGCAAAGCTCATTTCATGTGTAACGACTACCATTGTCATCCCTTCCAAGGCAAGTTCCTTCATCGTGGCAAGAACTTCCCCGACAAGTTCGGGATCCAGAGCCGAGGTAGGCTCATCAAAGAGTAGGATATCAGGCTTCATGGCAAGTGCACGGGCTATGGCGACACGCTGTTTCTGCCCACCTGAGAGTTTGCTTGGATAGACATCCGCTTTATCTGATAAGCCGACTTTAGCAAGCAATTCTTTTGCTTCTTCGATCGCCTGGGCCTTAGGGACTTTTTTGACGTGAGTCGGTGCCTCGATGACATTTTCAAGCACGGTCATATGCGGGAAGAGGTAGAAATGCTGAAAAACCATTCCGACTTTCTCGCGGATTTTATTAATATCAGTACTCGGTTGGATTTCCGTTCCTTCAATGAGGATTTGCCCGCTGTCTTTTTTCTCTAAATAATTCAAACAGCGAAGCAGGGTGCTTTTTCCGGAACCGCTTGGCCCGATCAGACAGACAACATCGCTATCCAGTACCTTCATATCAATATCTTTGAGTACATGCAGGTTTCCATACGATTTATTTAAATTCCTAATGCGAATCATTTCTTTTTGTTCCATTTCAATTCCCCCTATCGATCACTAATGGAAAGTTTCTTTTCGAATAAATTGACGATAATGGTCAGGAATGCCACTAGAATCAAGTAGTAGACCGCTACAATCAGTAAATAAGTCATTTCATCGAAATTATTCGAACCTAACGTAGTCGCCACGTTAAACAGCTCATTCATGGAGATGAAGGCTGCCAGTGATGAATCTTTCAGCCCGATGATGAATTGGTTGCCCAGAGGCGGCAATGCGCGACGGAAGGCTTGAGGTAAGATGATTCTTCTTAATGTAAGCGATTTGCTCATGCCAAGGGAGCGTCCGGCTTCCATTTGGCCTTTATCGATGGATTGGATCGTACCACGTAAAATTTCAGAAATATAAGCTCCATTATGGAAGGCCAAGGCAAGTGACGCCGCCCAGAAGTCCGGCAGTAAGAAGAGATTGCTGATACCGAAATATAGTATGAATATCTGTACGATTAGCGGTGTTCCCCGTACCAGGAATACATATGTATCCGAAATCCAGGCAAGAATTTTTATATTGGAAATTTTTAAAAGTGCAAATAGCAATCCGATGACGATTCCTACCAATATGGAGACTACCGTCAGTTCCAATGTGAGGAGCATGGCTCGGATGAATACGTCCGAGGAGTTAAATAATGTATCAAAAAAATGAGAAAAACTTGGCAATGTAATGACTCCCTTTCTATCAATCTTTATTCAGGCTTGGTTGTGATGTCCTCACCAAAGTATTTTTTGCTGATTTCCGCAAGCGTTCCATCTTCCCGGAGGTTTTCAAGCGCTTCGTTGATACGTGCAAGCAGCTGAGGGTTGTCGTTAGGCAGTACGATGGCTTGCTCGCTTCGTTCGATCAATTGCCTTCCTTCGACGTCGAAACCTTCCTTGGCCGCTTCCTTGCCGGTTACGAAGTCGGTGATGACGGCATCATGGCGTCCTCCGCTCAATGCTTTCAGGGCGGTGATATCACTGTCATAGGTTTTTACATTGGTTGTATACTTTTCTGCTGTGGTTGCGTACGTGGAGCCTTTAGAAGCCGCAACTTCCTTTCCCTTTAAATCTTCGACCGTTTTAATATCACTATCCGAGCGGACGAAAATTTGAGGACCTGAGTAGTAATAAGGGGTCGAAAAGGCAACATGTTTACTTCGTTGTTCATTGATTGTATGACTGGCAACCGCGGCATCTGCCCGACCGGTTTTGACACCTTCCACGATACCTTTGAATTTTATCCGTTTAGGTACTGGCTCCAGGTCCAGTTCCTTTGCTATTGCATCGCCGACCTCAATATCGAATCCGGTTACGGTCATGTCATCATTGACATAACTGAATGGCTTGAATTCGCCTGAGGCAGCGAAAACAAACTGGTCCTTATTGATCAGCTTGCTTCCATCCTCCAGCTGGTCCTTTTCAGCACAGCCGGACAGAAGACCGAGAACAGCCAGAATGGATACAATGAATGTAACTGATGATTTCATGATAATTTCATTTCCCCCTTTGAAAAAAACTAATAGAATGGTCTATACCCTTATGAGGCGGTGAAATAACCTCATTAACTAGGGAATTTAAAACGGAAATAAAAAAGGGTATCCAGATCATGCCGACATTTCATTCAAGAATCCCCTTCACTATGCATTTCATAAAGGTTCTCGGTCTTTGCCTTCATTTCCTTCCAAATTACCGGTAATTTCCTGAAATAATGACAAACATTATATGGTGGAGTAAGAAATTTAGTTAGATTCAGGTCTAGAGATGGATTTGAAAATTCACTCTATCGAAACCAAATCTAATGAATGGGATGGGGTAAAACTGGAGGATTTGTCTGCCAACAAAATTCCGTATTGTATGGACTGACTTTAATTTTGCCCTTGAATTGAAGTATAATATAGCAAAATAGAAGAAGGGCAGTTGGGAAAATGGTTAGCAACTTTGTGCAAGAACAGTTACAGGAGTTTCGCGAAAAGAATCAAGATAGAGGCCGTTTGATTATAAAGTGTCCGGACCGGCCAGGAATTGTTTCGACAGTTACTGCCTTTCTAAAAGAATATGATGCAAATATTGTTGAATTGAGTCAGTATTCGATGAATCCTGAGGGCGGTACCTTTTTCACAAGGATCGAATTCGATTGTCCGGGATTGAAGGATAGGGCAGCGGATATGAAACTGGCATTCCAGGAAGTTTCGACAGCATTCTCGATGCAATGGACATTTAACCATGTGAGTGATCTGAAGCGGACGGCAATCTTCGTTTCCAAGGAACCGCATTGTCTTCTGGAATTGCTATGGGAGTGGCAAAGCGGAGATTTATTAGCTGATATTGCGCTGGTCATCAGTAATCATGAAGATACGAGGCAAATTGTCGAATCGATGGGCATCCCATTTTATTACATTCCTGCAAATAAGGATATACGTAGGGAAGTGGAGACAAAACAGCTTGGACTTCTGGAAGAATTCAAGGTGGACCTTATTATCTTAGCCAGGTATATGCAGATATTGACGCCGGACTTCGTAGCGGCCCATCCAAACAAAATCATCAATATCCATCATTCATTTTTGCCTGCATTCATTGGAGCACGGCCTTATGAAAGAGCTTATGACAGAGGTGTTAAGCTGATTGGTGCGACTTCCCATTATGTGACGAATGATTTGGATGAAGGTCCAATCATCGAGCAGGATATTGAACGTGTGGACCATCGTGATTCTGCTGGGGATATGAAGAAAATCGGTCGTTCAGCTGAACGCAGGGTGCTGGCACGTGCCGTTAAATGGCATTTGGAGGACCGCGTCCTTGTTCATGAAAATAAGACGGTAGTCTTTTAAAGTAACCCCCCATTGTTCACAAGGGGGGGTTTTTAAGATGGAATTTACTGAGTGTTAGTACGTGTACTCCACCCTTACTGAGGCAGTGATGTTCAATTCACCAGGCTGAATCGGGGTAGTCGCCATTTTTGAAAAGGTACTTGTTTGGTAAAGCATCGGTGCTATAGTTTCAGATAGCTCTTCAACCTTATTAGGGACTGGGTTCAATGAGATTCCTAGTGTTCGGGCCATGGAGAGTGCTTTTTCGTATGCATTTTTTAAAGCGAGAGAAAGTGCCTGGTTATAGTATGCATCTGGGTTGGATAAAGAGAAGCGGATGCTGGTGATTGAATTGGCGCCGCTTCTGACAGCTGTGTCGATTATGCTGCCTATTTTCTCGATTTCGGTCGTTTGGGCTTGGATGATGTGCTGGACTTTGTAGTTCTTGAACAATTCCTTTCCATCAATAAAATCATATTGCGGATCGATTCTGTAATCACTCGTTTTCAATTGCTCTTCGGGAATGCCTGCGGATTTAAGTGATGCGATGACATTTGCGATTGCTTGGGAATTGGCTTGCTGGGCCTTTTGGGGATCCTTATCCTCTGTTATGACTCCTAGGGTGATTGTGGCTTGATCCGGAGCGGCAGATAGTGTCCCAGAGCCGGAAACTTTCAATGTATGTTCATCGTTGCGGTAATGAACCCTATCAGGGGCATTGTATTCTTGCATTTTGACACCAGCCTTTTTTTAAAAGAGATAATCTCACCCTTATTGTACGAATTATAAACGGGAAAGATGATTGAAATATCCCATTGTCATTAATTCGGTCGAATGATCACAAAAAAACACTCGGCCTGGACCGAGTGCGCATTACTTATGAATGACTTGAACCCTGCCAACCTGGCCATCAGTCAATCTTACTTTAATTCCATGAGGGTGAGTGCTTGAGTTGGTCAAAATATCCTTTACAGTGCCGCTTGTCAGTTTTCCGCTGCGTTGATCTGCTTTAAGTACAATGTCCACAGAGGCACCTGGGGTAATGTCCTTCCGATTCTTACCGTTCATTTCAATTCAATCCTTTTCAAAGTTATTTGCAACCATTCAACCATGCAGTAACTTCAGTATAAGGAAAACAGCGGACCCAGTCGACTATTAGATAAAATCACTGTGACCATCAGCGTATTTTTTTCAAAGGTTCAACAGCAGGGCCATTCAATACTTCACCAGCGATGGAGTAGCGGGAGCCATGACATGGGCAATCCCAAGTACGGTCGCCGCTATTCCAGGCAACTTCACACCCCATGTGCGTACATGTGGAATCGACAATATGAAGCTGGCCATCATGATCACGGTAACATCCGGCCTTGTCTCCATTCACCTTCACGATTGCTCCTTCATCAATACCTATGTCTTCAGGCGTTTTATGAATGATGGCCAATTTGCTTTTGATTAAATGCTTCGCTACATCAGCATTATCTTGGACTATATTCTTCATGCCTTTTAACCGGGCTGGGTCATACAAGTCCGCATAGCGGTTATCCCTTTGCAAAACCCGGTCAGTTAAGATCTTGGCTGCAATCGATCCATTCGTCATTCCCCATTTCGCATAGCCGGTAGCTATCAAAACATTTGGATTATTGGATGTCACTGGTCCGACGAAGGGGATATTATCCGGTGTCACAATATCTTGTGCCGACCAGCGGTAGGGAATGTCCTTCACATCGAAATATTGGGAACTGAAGTCCTTCAGTGCTTCATAATGCTCGATCATCGAGACTCCCTGTCCTGTTTTATGACCATCGCCGCCGACTAGTATAAGTTTTTCCCCATTGTCCAATTCCGTATAGCGAAGGGAGCGGGTAGGGCTGTCTGCACTGTAATACATCCCACCGGGATATTCCTGTTCAGTCCTGATTCCAAGCACATAGGACCTATCTACATGGACACGGGCAAAGTATAAGCCCTTTTCATCATTAAAAGGGAAGTGGGAGGCAACGATTACCTGATTGCTTTTGATTGTATGTCCATTATCCGTCTGAACGGTTGGTGGATCGCCGTCTTCAATCTTCATTGCCGTTGTCCGTTCATAAATTTCTCCTCCACTTTCGAGAATGGTCGAAATGAGGGCCGTTAAATATTTTAACGGGTGAAATTGTGCTTGATCTTTCATGATCACCGCAGCTTTAGAAGGGATGGAGAAAGGGATACTCTCTGCATAATCCCCACGAATGCCTAGCTTTTGATAGGCTTTCAGTTCATTTTGAATTTTAATTTTATATTCATCTGTATTTGCGTAGACATAGGCATCCTGTGCAGTCAAATTACATTCAATAGAATGTTCTTCTACCAAGTCTTTAATAAGCTTCATTCCATCTGCATTGGCTTCATAATAAAGTTTGGCCTTCTCTTCTCCATGATCAGTTATCAATTGGTCATAAATCAAGCCATGCTGGGCCGTGATTTTTGCTGTAGTGTGTCCTGTCGTTCCAGTTAGGATTTCGCCTGCATCAATCAGTGTGACTTTAACACCTTGTTTGGCTAGTAGATAAGCAGAAGTGATTCCAGTTATTCCGCCGCCTACTATTAAAACATCAGTGTTTATATCTGTTTCTAGTTTAGAAAAAGATGGGAAAGTTAATGCACTGCGCCAATAGGGTTCCGGAAACCGGGGAAGGTCTGTATTTTTTTCAGTCATTTAAATACCTCCATACAGTTCATTAGTAAATTGTCCATTTATTACCATGCCCAATTTCCCCATTTATACGCTTATTTTTGTAAGAAGAAAGAGTGAAAAAAATACATTATTTGGTTTGTTTACAGAAACGTATACATGTAAACAAAAATAGATGCAATGTACACAAATAAGTATACATGTTTACAAATGTGTACACATGTCTATATATCAGCTAATGCGCATTTGCTCCTATTGTGAATTATTCGAATGTTATAGCTGCTATTAATGAAGCAATGACTATCGTGGAAACTTTTTCAGCTTCCAGAATCATGAAGAGGAGGGCCGTTAAATATTTTAAAGGGGTGAAACTGTGCCTTGGTTAATGGAAGATTTACAAGGAATGGAGAAAGGGATTTCTTCTGTATAATCCCCGCGAATGGCTAGTGTCGATAGGCTTTTAGTTCTTTTGGGATTTTACTTTTATAGTTATCAGAATTTGCGTGAATATAGGTATCCATTTCAGTCAAATTACATCAATGGAATATTCTTCAACCAAGTCTTTGGTAAGTCCATTCCTTCTGCATTCGCTACATAATATATATTGGCTTTCCCTTCACCATGTTTTAGAGAACATGCAAATCGTAAATCAGGCCATGCTGTGGGTGTCCCGTTGATTCGTTAAGGATATCGCCAGCCTCTATCAATGTAACTTTGATTCCTTGTTTAGCTGAGTAATCCCTGTAATTCCGCCGCCTGCAATTAAGGCGGCAGTGGTTATATTTGTATCTATTTTAACGAAGGGGAATTTAATGCTTTGCGACAATAGTGTTCTCGAATTTGGGAAGTTTCTGTATTTTTCTCAGCTTTGAATACCTCTATACAGTTCATTAGTGAATCGCCCGTTTAGTAACGTACCCAAATCCGCTAATTATTGTAAGGAGAAAGAGTGAGAAAATACATTATTTGGTTTGTTTACAAGAGCGTGTACATGTAAACAAAAATAGTTGTAATGTACACAAAAAAGTATTCATGTTTACAAACACGTACACGTGGCTATATATAAGGTGTATACATACTTGTTCCTATTGTAAACAATTTGAAAACAATTCGACAAATATAGCTACAACTTATGAAGGATTGACTATCGTGGCAACTTTTTCTATCCTTAAAGGGAATGCTTCACTTAAAATTTTTTTCTATAAAAAGGGGATGTTTTTAGATGAGTTCTAGAATCGCAGCAGTAGACGTAGGAAATGATGCTATCAAGGCTATTTTTGGAAAGCTAGAGTCTGAACTTTATATACCGAACGTCATTGCAAAAGACATAGAAGACCGTCCGGTCATCGGGATTGAGGAACTTGATGAAAAAAACCCATTGGAAGGTATTCATATTAGGGTCCATTCACCGGCTCTGCAAGACAATAATGCGATTTATCGCGTTGGGAACTTGGCGACAAAAAGTGATAATCCTACCGAATTGGATTTAGGAAGCAGTAAATCGGAAGAAGATCAAACATTAGTCATGCTTTTTGCGGCTCTTGCATTGGACGCTGCAAAGTTGGGGGACAATGATACATTCAAAAAAGTGAATAACGTAGTGGAAGCCAACTATACGCTTGGAACAGGGTTGCCACTTCGGGAGGTCAAAGAAGGGAAAGACGTAGGGTACCGCTCGAAATTACTTGGCTCAGTCCACCAGGTGGAATTTTTAATTACCCCTAAATACCAAGGCATGAAGGTTAATATAAAATTTGATGAAGTGAAAGTCTATCCAGAGGGCTTTGCTGCATACATAAATTTGGTCATGGATAAAGATTTGAATATCATTAACCGTGAATTAATAGATAGAAGAATACTCATCCAGGATATCGGTGGATTATCGACGGATATCGCTGTCATTAAAAATCGTAAAGTTGACGATGACAAGGCACAAGGATTTAATTTGGGAGTAGCTGAAGCCCTTGAATCGATCCGTGAAGAAATCAGGAAGAAACATGGTGTCGAGCTGGATAGCAGGCGCGACGTCGTTGAAATCATCACGAAGAAAAATGATCGCAATCATATTATGGTTCGCGGAAGCAGGACAAGCGTCCATGATATCGTCGACCGCATTTTAGGTGAATTGGCCAAAAAGCAATATCGTCACCTGCGCAACGTATGGCAAAAAAATTCCCAAACGGAAATCTGCTATTTTGTAGGCGGGGGATCGATTGTCCTGAAAGATTACTTGAAAACATTGAATCAAAATTTCGATGGCTACAATATAGACTTTTTCGAAGATGAGCGGGAAAGCGTTTGGATGATGGCAAACGCCTATTATAAATTGATTTCGGATTTTAATCGCCGCCGGAATGCAAAGGAACAGAATCAGTCACAGCAAAAGAAGAAAGAACAAAGAACGGGCTCCATTAAATAGGTGAGAGAATGAAAAAAACAGCTTCTTCTGAACTTAAAAGAGGACAAGCCATCACTTTTCGTATCCCTTCGGATGTATCAGATTATACGTTAAGACAGCTGCAGAAATTGAAGGAAACGGAAAGAAGGAATTTTTCCAGTAAAATTGCCGAGTATGTTCTCGATGGAGTCGGGCAATCCTCCCATCAGGATCGGGAAATGATTGTCCTGCCCATGCCGAACAAACTAAGCAAATCTCAGCGTGATTGGCTCAAGCATTCCCACTCAGAAGCTATGCTTGGAACGATTATGTACCACCTTTTATCCGATCCTTTACGCGCTACGGCCCTGCTTGCCTCTTTGAACAATAATGAACTGAACGAGGAACTATATGTGCAGGCCGAGCCAAAAGAAAAGGTAGTGGAGGAGGTCAAGGAAGACTTACCTAAAAAAGATCTGGATGACTTTGATTGGAATTTGAATCAACCGGCACAACAAGAGGAAGAATCTGAACCGGAAGAAGAAAATCTTGACGATCTCCTGGGTGATTTCCTTGATCAAATGAACCAGTGAACATGTAGGAGGATATCTGACGATATGTCGGATATCCTCCTTTTTTTGCAGGAGTTATAAAAAAGAGGAACCACAATGGATCCCTCTTAAAATGATCAAGCCAGGAAAATAAGTTGGTAAAGGAATAAAATGGCAAACATGTACACGAACGGATGCACTTCCCGGAATTTGCCCCTTGCCATTTTTAAAATGGGATAGGAGATGAATCCGAGTGCTATCCCGTTGGCGATGCTTGATGTTAATGGCATGGCTACAATGACCAAAAAGGCTGGGAATGATTCATCAAAGTGTGTCCAGTCAATTTCATTAATGCTTTTAATCATCATGCTTCCGACGATGATCAAGCTAGGTGCCGTGATTGCCGCTACATTTGAGACAGCTCCTATCAGTGGGCTGAAGAAGGCGGTCATTAAGAAAAGGATGGCCACAACCAACGCGGTTAAACCTGTCTTGCCGCCCGCTCCTACACCAGCTGATGATTCAACTGAGGCAGCGGTCGGGCTTGTACCGAACATGGCGCCAACAGTAGTGCCGATGGAATCCGCAAAGAAGGCACTGCCGGATTTTTCAAGCTTATTATCCTTCAGCAATCCAGCTTGCCGGACTATGCCTAATAAAGCACCGGTCGTGTCGAAAAGCATTACAAGCAAAATGGAGAAGACGACGCCATAAAGGCCGTAGTTAATGACATCGGCGATGGATGTGATTGGATTGGCGACTATAATCCCTTCAGGTAATGAAGGGGTGGAAACCAGGCCGTTAATTTCCAATTGGCCTGTAAAGAAAGCGATTATGGCAGTCACGATCATTCCAATGAATATTGCTCCCTGCACATTGCGAACGATCAGCACGATCGTTATGACCAAACCAACCAATGTAAGCGCCACATTAGGATCCCTGAAGCTTCCGAGGGTAACCAGGTTGGATTCATGCTGTGTTACGACCCCTGACAAGCGAAGTCCGATGAAGGTGATGAAAAGACCGATTCCGGCACTGATTGCATGCTTCAAGTTATTTGGGATGGCCTCGATCAATTTTGAGCGGAAAGAGGTCAGGGATAAAAGGATAAAGATGATACCGGTAACAAAGACTGCAGAGAAGGCAACTGTGTATGAAATATCATGGGTTCCCAATACCGAGTATGCAAAATAAGCATTCAATCCCATTGCCGGTGCTATGACAATAGGGTAATTGGCTAAAAGGGCCATGCTTAGGGTACCGATTATTATTGCGATTATGGTTGCCGTGAATGCCTGGTCGAATGGAACGCCGGCATCAGAAAGGATCATTGGGTTTACAACGATGATATAAGCCAGAGTTAAAAAGGTTGTAAGCCCCGCAAGTACTTCCGTCTTAATATTTGAATTCCGTTCTTTTAATTTAAACATGCGGTCACTCCTTTTTTATATACAAAAAATCCTTGCACTAATCTACAAGGATGAGATGCTTACCCTTTAATTTAAAGTAAGTAGCTCGATTAAATAATCTTATAAATTATATTAGAAAAACAACTAAAGTACAATAGGATGAAAAATTTTAAGGTACAGGTTTTCTCGAAAATAGATAATGATATACTAACAATTAGCTTAGACTAAGGAATATGACATTAAGTGAAGGAAGCTGTTACCATTTCAGTGGATTTATCAGTCAATTAAATGAAGAAATTCAGAAAGTAGGCCCAAACATGACAGAATTCATCGACCTTGGCGTCAGCCCGGCGATTAACATGATATTAAAGCAAATAGGAATAACCGCTCCTACCCCGATCCAGGAAAAATCGATACCAGATATCCTTGCTGGAAGGGATGTCATCGCGAAGGCTCAAACGGGGACAGGGAAGACTTTGGCATTTTTGCTGCCAATCCTGGAAAAAGTAGATCCCGCCGCATCCCACATACAATCCCTGATCGTCACGCCAACCAGGGAATTGGCTTTGCAAATCACTGCTGAATTGAAGAAATTCTCTAATGAAATGGAAGGACTCCAAGTGCTTGCAGTATATGGCGGACAGGATGTCGAGCAACAAATGAAAAAGCTGACAAGAAACATCTCCGTGGTGGTCGCCACGCCAGGCAGGCTTTTAGATCATTTACGAAGAGGCACCATCGATCTATCACAAACTGGAACACTCGTGCTGGACGAAGCTGATCAAATGCTACATATTGGGTTCTTACCAGAGGTCGAAGAAATTATGGGACAGCTTCCAGAGGAACGCCAAACGTTGCTCTTTTCAGCGACGATGCCTGAACAGGTGCATCAATTGGCAAAACGCTATATGACTAAACCATTAACTGCCGCGGTGAAGGCCGAGCAAGTAACGGTCGAGAAAATCAGGCAGCTTGTCATCGAGACTACCGATCGTGCCAAACAGTCATCATTAATCAACATGATCAAAGAAGAACAGCCATACCTTGCAATCATATTTTGCCGTACAAAACGTCGCGTTTCGGTTTTGAATGATGCCTTGAAGGCAGCTGGATTCAACTCTGAAGAGCTTCATGGTGACCTTTCACAGGCAAAGCGTGAACGTGTCATGAAAAACTTCAGAGACGCAAAGCTTCAATATTTAGTGGCAACGGACGTTGCTGCACGAGGACTCGATGTAGAAGGTGTGACACATGTTTTTAATTATGATGTTCCCGAGGATGCAGAAAGTTACATCCACCGAATTGGCCGGACAGGCCGAGCGGGTGAGAATGGCTTGGCTGTAACTTTCATAGCAACGAAGGATTTACAGCTTTTAAGCGAGATTGAAAAAGGGATCTCCATGAAGATCGAAAGAAGGACGATTGAAGGAGTGAAAATGTTCCAACCCGATGAGGTGAGGCAAAAGAGGAAACGCTATGAAGACTCTTCTGATGAAGGTACCCGCCGACCGCGTTCGGGAGGGGGAAGGAAACACCGGGAACGGATAGATACGAGAGGACCGAATCGAGGCAGTCACCGTTCTGTAAATCAAGCGGACAATCGTGAAATCGAGAGGGAGAAACCACGGGGAGGCCGGGTGGAAAACGGCCGCGGACCTAGACGTGAGGATACACGGGGAGGCCGGGTGGAAAACGGCCGCGGACCTAGACGTGAGGATACACGGGGAGGCCGGATGGAAAACGGCCGTGGACCTAGACGTGAGGATACACGGGGAGGCAGGTCGGAAGACGGCCGTGGACCAAGGCGTGACAATCCACGAGGAGATCAAAGAGACAGCCGTAGACAAGGGCAAAGTAATCTTAGAGGTGGATCTGGCAGCAGCCCCAATAGAGGGAGAAACCGGTAAAAGGGGGAGACGGGAGTGGAAAAGCCTTGGTTGGCAGAATATCCGGTTTCGCTGGAGCTAGCAGGGAAATTGATCATGATGCAGTTTCCGGAAATCGAGTTGAAAGAGATCAAGCAACTTGGGGAGGGTTTCGATAACACGGTCATACAAATCAATGGGCAATTTGTATTCCGTTTTCCCCGCCGCCCTATTGCAGTTACGCTGATTCAGGTGGAAAATCAGCTTTTGCCTTCCATTGCAGGCACTTTTCCGCTTGCTATCCCTGAACCGATCTTTTTTGGGAAACCAAGTACACTGTATCCGTATCCTTTTACCGGTTATAAAATGGTAAAGGGGCACTTGCCTGTAGCAGGATCAGTGGCAAATAAGGCTGAATCGGCAAAAAGGTTTGCCCATTTTTTGAAGGCTCTTCACAGTTTCCCTGTGGAAAGGGCCATGCGTTTAGGTGTGCAGCCTGATGGGATGATGAGGCTTGATGTATCCTATCGTAAGAAATCGCTAATGGAAAATGTCTCGAATCTATTAAAGCTAGGATTCTTTGAACAGGCGCATGCGGTTAAGGATTTTGTTGAAACCTTAGGTGAATGGGATGTTCAGCATCCGGTTTCACTCGTTCACGGAGACATTCATATCCGGAACGTTATACTTGATGACGAAGGCGTTCTCGCGGGTATCATTGATTGGGGAGATGTTCATGTCGGGAATCCAGCCATTGATTTCTCCTTTTTATACAGTTATTTCCCCAAAGAAGTGCGCAGGGTTTTTTTTGATATCTATGGTGAAATCGAAAAGCAAACAGAGAGTTTAGCCCGGTTCAGAGCGATATATATGCTCGTTACATTACTCGTTTATGGCATAGACCGCCATGATGAAGAACTGATTGCCATTACGAGTACCGGTTTGAAATTTGCTATAGAAGAATAAGTGTCATGTTCTTTTGATGTTTAGGAGGTTCATATGAAGGCAAGTTATTATCATTCAATCACATTAATGGCGAACATGTTGGATCAAGCTAACATCCCATACCAATATACAGGTCGATCCGCTCTGTTCGTGCAAGGAGTGGACATCGGTGAGTATAAGAAAATCAATATTGATGTACAATGGGATGTCTTTAATGAGGCATTAGATCTTTTTTCCGAATACGCACCAACAAAGCCTGAAAGAAGCCCTGAGACTGCCTCCTTTCTAATGGATGTCGAGGGGATTTCTGCCGCTGTGCGCTGCCGGTTTAACACGACCATTAAAACGGACCCTTATCGTTTGTCCATCAAGATGGGGGATATGGAGGTTTGGTGCAGGTCGTTATACAGTTATCTATACGACGAAGAAATGAGAAAGTGCAGTTCCGAGATCCATGCTTACCTATCTGCCGAGCAGAAGGGGTTCACAGCGGAAAATGAACAGGCGTGGAACCAGAATAATTATTTAGCGCTGGTCAATCGTTATGGAGATCCCGTTGAATTGGCATCGAAAATCAAGCAAAACCCAAAATGGAGACTGTACCCTTTTTATAAATATTTGGGAGAAACATCCGGTAAAAAAATCACTCATTTGATGGGGTCGAACGGTATTAAAGCAGTTGCCCTCGCCATATTGGGAGCTGAAGTGAAAGTAGTTGACTTTTCCCAGGAAAATGCAATGTTTGCAAATGAGCTGGCCAGTGGGGCCAATGTCTCCATCGAGTATATCGTTTCGGATGTCCTTTCATTATCATCCGAGCATGAATCAGGAAATCAGGATTTGGTTTTAATGGAGCTCGGCGTACTTCACTACTTAATAGATCTGCAGCCTTTATTTGAAAAAATTAAAAAGATGCTGAAACCTGGAGGCCGATTCGTCCTGCATGAATTTCACCCGATTTCAACAAAGCTCATTACTTCAAATGGTAAAAAACATAAAATAACAGGCAACTATTTCGCTCCGGCAATCGAAAACAATGAGGTCGCCTTTTCGAAGCATATGCCGGATGAGGAAAAAGGGAGCCTTTCAAGAGTTGTACAGCGTAAATGGACAATCGGGGAACTGATAACGTCAATAGGTCAATCAGGGCTTGTTATTAAAGTGCTCGAGGAAGAACCGAATCATAAAGTCCATGATATTGGGCTTCCGAAAACATTTACCTTGGTGGCGGAACGAGTTTAAGCTGCATATTGAGGAAATGAAAGCTGACTGAAGGAGCCTTTTCAGTCAGCTTTTTATTTATTTCATAATAAAGGGGACGCCGCTTCTGCGACATCCCCTGAAAAAATTAATTTTGGGCCGACCATTCCTCTACATCCCATACCTTGGTTACCCAATCTTCATAGAAATCAGGTTCATGGCATACGAGGACAATCGTTCCTTTATACTCTTTCATTGCGCGTTTCAGTTCTTCTTTTGCAACTACATCCAAATGGTTGGTCGGTTCATCGAATAACAGCCAATTGCTTTCGGTAAGCATGAGTTTACATAGGCGCACTTTTGCTTGTTCCCCACCGCTTAAATGGCTCATCGGACGTGTAATATGTTCGTTTTTCAAACCGACACGGGCAAGGATCGCACGTACCTGCGGTTGGTCCAGATGCGGGAATGCATTCCATACTTCATCGATCGGCGTCGTATCGCCTGCTTTCACTTCCTGTTCAAAATAAGAAGAAAAAAGGAAGTCCCCAAGTGATCTTTTACCGCCTAGAGGATCGATTTTACCCAAAATCGTTTTTAAAAGAGTGGATTTACCAACCCCGTTACAGCCGACCACGGCAATTTTTTCTCCCCGTTCGATGGTCATGGATAGCTTTGGAAGCAATGGGCGGTCATATCCGATTTCCAGATCTTCACCTTCAAAGACATAACGGCTGCTCGCACGTGATTCTTTAAAGTCGAAGGTAGGTTTCATTGCAGTTTCTGGACGATCGATGCGTTCCATGCGATTCAATTGCTTTTGACGGCTCTTTGCCCGGCCGGTCGTTGAATAGCGCGCTTTATTTTTTGCAATGAAATCTTCCTGCTTTTTAATGAATTCGCGCTGTTTTTCATATGCGTTAATATGTTGGTTTTTATTCAATTCAGCCAGCTCAAGGAATTTTTCATAAGTTGCCGTGTAACGGGTCAGTTTAGAAAATTCAAGATGGAAGATGACGTCGACGACGCCGTTCATGAACTCGGTATCATGCGATATCAATAGAAATGCATGTGGATATTCCTTTAAGTAGCTGCTCAGCCAGCGGATATGCTCCACATCCAAGTAGTTGGTTGGCTCGTCGAGCAGCAGGACTTGCGGTTGTTCCAATAGTAATTTCGCCAATAATACCTTTGTCCGTTGTCCGCCGCTTAGGGCAGAGACATCACGGTCCAACCCGATTGCATCCAAACCTAAACCGCGTGCCGCTTCTTCAATTTTAATATCGAGATTGTAAAAACCGCCGGCTTCCAGCTTGTCCTGGATTTCACCCATTTGTTCCAAAAGTTCTTCAAGTTCTTCGGGAGTGGCCGTACCCATTTTTTCCGTAACTTCATTCAGTGCTTTTTCCTGCTCGAATAAAGGTAAGTATGCATCCCTTAAGACGTCGCGAATTGATTTACCTTTAGAAAGTATTGTATGTTGATCAAGATAGCCATATTCGACACCAGGTGTCCATTCCACCCGGCCATCATCATGGATGAGTTGTCCTGTAATGATATTCATCATCGTTGACTTCCCGACACCATTCGCCCCTACCAGGCCTACATGTTCACCGGCCATCAGGCGGAAGGATACATCCTTGAATAAGGTACGGTCGCCAAAGCTGTGTGCTAATTTATCTATAGAAAGTAAGCTCATTTTATATTGAACCTCCCAATTAATTTGAAAAAATCCCTACGTTTCATCATACTAAAATCTGCACGGGATTGCTATCTAATCTATTAATTTACATATATGTGGGTGCGGGGAGCCCTGTTCGATCTGTTTATCAATGCCATGCTGTGCATTATCGCCCTGTCATAAATTATATGAGATAATAGAGGAACCAGTTTAAAAGCGAAAGGATGTTATTATGAGTAAAACAGTCGTACTGGCCGAGAAACCTTCGGTCGGAAGAGATATAGCTAAAGTGCTGAATTGCGGGAAAAAGGGTAATGGCTTTTTTGAAGGCGAACAGTATATCGTCACTTGGGCACTAGGTCATTTGGTCACCCATGCAGATCCGGAATCTTATGATGAAAAATATAAAACGTGGCGCCTTGAGGACCTGCCCATGTTGCCGCCTACTTTGAAATTGGTCGTCATCAAGCAATCAGGCAAACAATTTCAATCGGTTAAAACACAATTGAACCGCAAAGATGTCAAGGATGTCATCATTGCAACGGATGCAGGCCGTGAAGGGGAACTTGTTGCACGTTGGATTCTCGAAAAAGCGAATGTGAAGAAGCCCGTCAAACGGCTTTGGATTTCCTCTGTAACGGATAAGGCGATCAAAGATGGATTTAAAAACCTGAAGGATGGCAAGGAGTATGAAAACCTATTTGCCTCTGCTGTAGCAAGGGCGGAAGCGGACTGGATCGTTGGGATGAACGCGACACGTGCCCTGACGACCAAGCACAATGCCCAGTTATCCTGCGGGAGGGTCCAAACGCCGACACTTGCGATGATCGCAAAAAAAGAAGAGGAAATAAAACAATTCCAGCCTAGGAAATATTATGGCGTTTCCGCAATGGCAGAAGCTAATTTGCGCCTGATTTGGCAGGATGCCCAATCAAAAGATATCCGCACATTCGATAAAAACAAGGCAGAAAAGGTTCTTGCAGCCGTGAAGGGGAAAAGTGCAGAAGTCGTTGAAGTTAACAAGTCCCATAAGAAAAGTTTTGCCCCTTCTTTATATGATTTAACTGAACTTCAACGGGACGCCAATAAGAAATTCGGCTATTCGGCGAAAGAGACGCTATCGATCATGCAGCGCTTATATGAAAGTCATAAAGTCCTGACCTATCCAAGGACGGATTCACGCTTTTTATCAACCGATTTGGTTGATACGCTAAAAGAAAGATTACAGGCTGTAAGCATTAAGCCATATGCCCAGTATGCATCGAGGATCCTGCGCAGCCCGATTAAGGTCAATAAATCGTTCGTGGATGATAGCAAGGTTTCCGATCACCATGCAATCATCCCTACTGAGCAAACACCGCTGCCGGGAAAACTGAGCGACAAAGAATCGAAAATCTATGATTTGGTCGTGAAAAGGTTCCTTGCTGTATTGATGCCGCCTTTTGAATATGAACAAACGACCATCACCGCAAAAATGGGGCAGGAGACGTTCATGGCAAAAGGGAAGGTCGTCCTCAAGTCAGGTTGGAAGGAAGTTTATGATCACCAATTCGATGAGGAAGAAGCTAAAGATGGCCTTGCAGAGCAACTGCTTCCGAACGTTCAAAAAGGTGACAATTTAACCATTTCGACAGTGAAACAAACTGAGGGTGAAACGAAACCGCCGGAACCATTCAATGAAGGGTCGCTTCTTTCGGCAATGGAGAATCCTGCACGTTTCATGGCAGGGGAAAGCAAAGAGCTCATCAAGACCTTGGGTGAAACTGGCGGGATCGGAACTGTTGCAACGCGTGCTGACGTTATTGAAAAGCTGTTCAATAGCTTCCTGATTGAGAAGAGGGGAAAGGGCCTTCATGTTACCTCTAAAGGAAAACAACTTCTTCAATTGGCACCAGAAGACCTGAGATCTCCAGCTTTGACAGCTCAATGGGAGCAGAAGCTAACCGCGATTGCAAAAGGGAAGCTGCCAAAACAGACTTTCATCGGCGATATGCGCGCCTACGCCAAAAATATCGTCCATGAAATCAAAAATAGTGACCAAAAATTCAAGCATGATAACGTGTCAGGAACGAAATGTCCTGATTGCGGCAAGCTGATGCTTGAAGTGAATAGTAAAAAGGGAAAAATGCTTGTCTGCCAAGATCGAGAATGTGGCCACAAAAAAAGTGTTTCACGTGTAACAAATGCTAGATGCCCACAATGTCACAAAAAGATGGAAATGCGCGGTCAAGGAGAAGCACAGACATTCACCTGTAAATGCGGTTTTCATGAAAAACTTTCTTCTTACAATAAACGAAGAGGGCAAAATAAAAATCAAAAAGTATCCAAAAATGAAGTCTCCAATTATATGAAAAAGCAAAATAAAGAAGAGCCGATCAATACTGCCTTGGCGGATGCCTTGGCAAAACTGAAATTCGATAAATAAAAGAAAGGAGTCCTTCACCTCTAGCTCCATGGTGATAGGGCTCTTTTTTTATGGGGTTATTTGAAATGGCGAAATTCATATAAATGAAAATGACGGCAGAAAGGGATGGAGCGAGTGCTCCATCCCTTTCCATATATCTGCTTCTGTTAAACTTCATTCAGTACGGTGCCATGTAATTCATATTCAAGTGTTTTGTCAGTGTGTGTGTTTTTATCCGAATCTACTCGTATGAGTGTACTGAATGGTTTCTGATCACCCGGACTGAAAATTGCTTCATCATTCTCTGGATTCCATAGGCTGTAAATACTCATGATCGTATCCTCCTCCTTTGGATGAGAAGACTAGTAATTCCCATACTTGATCATCATCTAACGCTTCCATTGACTCTAACGCTGATCACCGGGACTAAACACCGCTGCGTCATTCTCTTTGTTCCATTGGCTTCTGATTGTACTCATCATGCACATCATCTCCTTTGGTGAGAATGTCTTACAGTATTTTTATACCCGGATGGGACAGGTTAAAACATATATTTTTAAAAAAAGCATGATTTTATCCAGAATTCCATGTAATAAAACAAACCTCCATTTACAATCAAACAGTTTAAATTGTATTGTTCGTTTTTTTGCGGGGATGTTCTTGAATTTGACAGTTTAATAAACCCGGTCAGTTGGAGCATGCCCACGTTTTCGTTAGCCCCTGGTGGACTGACTTTTTTATAAAGTAACGTTCTATTTCAATGAAAGGAAAAGCGAGAGGGCTTCGTATCCAGGTAACGTACATTTTCTGTAAGGGGGCCTGGTTGATAAGTTGGAAGAAGCACCGAACTCGTGAAATTTAAAGAACCTTTTCTACTATATTGACAAATCATTATTGTAAAGTGATATAATTTTAAATTGTATGCATGACGAAAAAGTAGGAGATAGAATCAAATGAAACAACCATTAATTAATATTGAGAGTAAATTCAGACCCGAGATCGAAGGGTTACGCGTTGTTGCGGCACTGCTGGTAGCGGTATATCATATATGGTTAAATCGTGTTTCCGGCGGGGTTGATGTATTCTTTGTAATTTCAGGTTTTCTTATTACCACTTCAATCGTTTCCACAATTAATCGAACAGGGGAATATCGTTTTCTGCCATATGTCACAAAGTTAATGAAAAGATTACTTCCTTCTGTATTTTTTATTCTTGCAATTGTTCTCGTTTTAAGTTGGTTTTTATTACCTAAATCAATTTTAGATAAAACTATACATGAAGTATTTGCCTCCATGTTTTTCTACCAAAACTGGCAATTGGCATTTTCGAGCACGGATTATTTAGATTCTAGCCAAATGAAATCGCCTGTTGAACACTTTTGGGCTTTGTCCATACAAGGACAATTTTATATCATCTGGTTTTTGGTATTCACTTTAATTTTATTTTTAATAAAAAAATATAAATTAACTAAAGTAAAAACATTAATCAATGCTATTTTAGTCATATTATTTGTTTCTTCTTTTATATATTCGATATATTTAACCTCTGTCAATCAGCCATGGGCTTATTTCATTACGATGACACGTGTGTGGGAATTTGCTTTAGGCAGTTTGCTCTGCATCAATTTATCATCAATCAAGGTAAATAAATATATTGCTACAGTGATAGGCTGGCTCGGATTAATCGGATTAATTTTAACTGGAATAGTCTTCAATGTATCTGAAATGTTTCCAGGGTATATTGCCTTATGGCCAATGACCTGCGCATTATTCATTGTTTTGTCTGGTACACGCGATACGAAATATGGTGTCAAACGCTTTTTAGGTTCCCCGGTAATGGTGAAGCTAGGTGGAATAGCCTTTGGAATCTATTTGTGGCATTGGGTATTATTGGAGTTCTACCGTTATAATGTCCAGGAAACTCCAGGATTCATCGTTGGAACTCTTATTATCATTTCATCAATTGCCCTTTCGTTTTTAATGACTCGATTTATAGAAGAACCAATCCGAAGCTCAAAGGACAACAAATTCTCATTCAAGAGAATCGGGTTAATGGGCAGTGTGAATGTACTCTTGATTGCATCTCTTTTAATTGGAGTATATATAGATAAAAATAAGCTAGAAAATAATATAAACGATAAAAATTATCCAGGAGCGTTAGCTGTAAAAAACCCTGACGATATACCTGATCAAGAACCAATTCCGTCATATTCTGAAGTCTTTGATGATTTACCAAAAGCGCATTTGGACGGCAGTAACCAAGGGTTAAAGGAAAGTGACTTGAAAATTGGGGAATATGGCAAAACTGAAAATTACGATGCTACAATTGCCCTGATCGGCAGTTCCCATTCAGAGCATTGGTTAGGTGCCATTTTAGAAGCAACAAAAGATGACAATTATCGTGTATTGAATATGACTCGTTCAGGTACACGTTTTTCAACAGGTTATGCGGATGATGATTTGAAAGGTATCTGGGTCAATAATGTTCTCGATTATCTAAAGGATGCAGATGTAGATCTTGTCATTTCTCACGCCACAGCTTCTGATTCGCCTAATAATAAAATACAACAACAAATGGTCGATCAGCTGCAGTATGTTAAAGATGAATATGGTATTGAAGTGTTAGCGATTCGTGATGATCCAAGATATAGCTTTAACGTGCTGGAATCATTAGAAACAGATGGACTAGAAGAAACTACAAAAAAAATGAATTCAGTAGATAATCAGAAAGACGAAAGCTTTTGGAGACAATTTGAAAAAGAGAATAAATCCTTGCATAAAATTGACTTAACAGATTACTTCAAAGTAAACGGTAAATTCCAGCCCATTATAGGTAATGTTATAATTTACCGTGACAATAGACATTTAACGAATACTTATTCTGAAAGTTTCGGACCTGTTTTTGAAGAAAAAATCAATGAGATAGGTTTAATTGAAAAGTAAGTATAGCTAATTGGAATTTGTAAATATAAACAGTGGTTATCTTCAAAATGAAAAATCTGAGTCCTGTAAAGGGCTCAGATTTTTTGATATTTATATGGCTTGATGAATTTGTGATTAAATTTGTCTAATGTCTAGTGGTCCCATGATTCACAGAAAAAACCCTGCTACGATGCAGAAAACTGCATTGTAACAGGGTTTTTGAAATTAGCGTCCCAGATAGGAATCGAACCTACGACCTACAGCTTAGGAGGCTGTCGCTCTATCCTGCTGAGCTACTGGGACATATATTTAAGTCGACGACTTATTTATTATATTTCTTATAGGCAAACTTTTCAAGCTTATAGCACATACTTATGAAAAAAATCTTCATAAATGCTCAGCAGGTCGCTATGCCCTTTTGTTTTCCTATTAATTCTTTAAATGGAATACTTTATTATCGAATAGTATTCTGATACTATTATACTAGAAAAAATTAGGGGAATGATAGTGAAAAGATATAGAGTTTTATGGATGGTGGCATTGCTGGGGATTTTAATTTTACCTGGTTGTTCACAAAGGATTGTAGAGGGTATAGGCATAAAAACGGCTGCACCGATTGCGGAAGATGACATTGAAGTGGTGGAAGCGGCCGAGAATGGGACCGGTCAGGATTTGGATGGCCAAATCGATACGGGAGACTGGATAATGGCCAAGTCCGCGGTACAGCTTCCAATCTTGATGTATCACAGCATTTCTGAAGGGAATGGACTTCGGGTTCCAATTGAGGAATTCCGAGCACAGATGGTTTGGCTTAGGGAGAATGGTTACTATACATTATCCCCTGAAGAAGCATTCCTCGTTTTAACCGAGAATCGGATGCCAAGTGAGAAGTGCGTCTGGCTTACTTTTGATGATGGCTATACAGATAACTACACGGAGGCTTTCCCGATATTAAAGGAAAATGATATGAAAGCAACTGTCTTCATGATCGGGAAGTCCATTGATAAAGGTCATCACCTGACTGAAAATCAAATGGTGGAGATGAGCAGGAATGGGATTTCGATCGAAAGCCATACTATCAACCATTTGGAGCTGAACCGCATGACGGCAGTGCAGCAAGAAGCGGAAATGGTTCAGTCGAAAGAGCTATTCGACCGTATGCTCGACCAGGACACGACAGTGCTCTCCTATCCGGTTGGCCGGTATAATGAAGAGAGTCTAGCGCTGTCAGAAGAAGCGGGATACAAGATGGCAGTCACCACCGAACCTGGGGGAGCTTCAAGGGACCAAGGGATGCATGCCCTGCATAGAGTTCGGATTTCACCCGGGTTATCAGTCGATGGGTTTGCGTCACTAATTGAAAATTCTTCAAATCATTGAAGGTGGACGGGTCATTTCGAACTTGTTCAGAAAAATCATATAATAATCGATTCTTACATGGTGTATAATGAAGGCAGTGAAAATTATATACATAAGAACGATTTGGTGTCTTAATGACTTAAAAGGGAAGTTGGTGAAATGCCAACGCGGTCCCGCCACTGTAAATGGGAGCTGACGGCTGTGTACCACTGTATGAGATATGGGAAGGTGCCGTTGACGATGACCATGAGCCAGGAGACCTGCCAAAATTCGTACACCTGTAACCTACGCGGATGGGAAGGTGTGTGGCAGACCCTAAAGAAGTCCGTAATGAAATTGTTGCCATGCAAGCACCTTCCGTTTAACGGGAGGTGCTTTTTGTTTTGGGGCATCTTCCGGGATTATTAAGTGGAAAGAAATTAAATAAAAAGATTGTGGGGAATGAAAATGAAGAAAATTTTTGGTCTGATACTGTTGATGTTGCTTGTTGCAGGCATGATGGTCGGCTGCAGTGACACTACTGATGAAGGAAAAGAAAAGCAGCAAACGAATCATGCTCAACACGAAGCTTTCCCGATTACGATTAAAGATGCAACTGGGGAAAAAGTGACGATAGAACAAAAACCGAAGAAAATCGTTTCGTTGATACCAAGTAATACGGAAGTGGTCTTTGCACTTGGTTTGGGTAAAAATGTCGTTGGTGTATCCGATAATGATAATTACCCGGAAGAAACGAAAGAAATTGAAAAAGTTGGCGGAATGGAAATGAACACGGAGCTGATTGTCTCCATGAAACCGGATCTTGTTCTTGCACATGCATCAAGTGCCCATAATTCAAATGAGGGTTTACAGCAACTTAAGGATGCTGGAATAGATGTCCTTGTAGTCAATGATGCACAAAGTTTTGACCAAGTCTATGAGTCTATTGAAATGATTGGACAGGCAACGGGAGAACATGATAAGGCAAAAGAAATCATTACGGATATGAAAACGAAGCTCAAGGACATTCAAGAAAAGGCCAAATCCATAAAGGAAGCGGATAGGAAGACCGTTTTAGTGGAAGTTTCGCCTTCACCAGAAATATACACACCAGGAAAAAATACTTTCATGAATGAGATGCTTAACATTATATCAGCGGATAATGCTGCTGCTGAATTGGACGGGTGGGCAAAAATTGATGAAGAGTCGATGATTGCTGCAAATCCGGATGTCATCATTACAACGTATGGTTACTATACGAAAGATTCAGTGAGTGAAGTGACGGGCCGAAAAGGATGGCAAGGCGTAAATGCTATTAAGAATGGCCAAGTCTTTGATGTCCATTCAGACTTGGTGACCCGTTCCGGTCCACGTTTAATAGAGGGAGTAGAGGAACTTGCCAAATCAGTCTATCCGAACCAATTTGACAACTAAATGGGCGTTTGCTTATTTGATTGCGTTGTTCATTTTGTTATTCGCGATGACGATAGGCATTTCCTTTGGTTCGGTGCCAGTACCGATTCCCGTACTTATACAAATAATCGGCAAGGAGATTTTCCATTTGCCGATTTCTGCTGATCCGGATGTGATGCTTACGAATATCGTGATGAACATCCGCCTGCCGCGCGTATTGCTTGCGGGTTTAGTCGGGGCATCACTTGCGATTGCGGGTGCGGCTTTTCAGGGACTGCTCCGGAACCCGCTCGCTGATCCTTACACATTGGGTATTTCATCAGGAGCATCGGTCGGCGCCGTATTGACAATATTCTTGAATATTTCACTGCCGTTCATCGGTTTATATACTCTTCCGGCATTGAGCATCTTATGCTCAGTGCTCACGATGCTTTGCGTACTTACTTTCGCAAAAAAAATGGATCGATCGATGAAAGTGGAAACGATCATTTTAACGGGAATCATTTTCAGCTCATTTTTAAGTGCCTTCATTTCATTGATGATTGCGCTGACGGGTGATGAATTAAGACAAATCATCGGCTGGCTGATGGGAAGCGTTTCAATGCGAGGTTGGAATTACATTGCAATCATTTTGCCGTTTTTTATCATTGGATCATTGATTTTGATCATGAATACAAGTGAATTGAATGCGATGACTTTCGGGGAAGACCGGGCAAAGCACTTAGGTGTGAATGTTAAGCGGCGGAAAATGTGGATCTTGATAGCCGGTTCGACATTGACAGGGGCAGCCGTTGCCGTTTCAGGGGCGATTGGCTTTGTAGGATTGGTCATTCCTCATTTTGTCCGAAAGATTTGGGGGCCTGACCATAAACATCTACTTCCGTTGTCATTGTTGGTAGGAAGCGGATTCTTAATATTGGCGGATTTTGTGGCACGAACGATCATTGCCCCATCGGAACTGCCGATCGGGGTGATCACCTCACTTATCGGGGCACCTGCATTTGCGCTGATTTTATTAAAGAGACGGAGAGAAGGGTAAAAACGGATGCTTGAAGTAAGAGGGTTAACAGGTGGATATCATAACAAAGCTGTTTTGGACTCTGTCTCTTTTGATGTACATAAAGGGGAATTATTCGGGATTCTTGGTCCAAATGGCAGCGGAAAAACGACGCTTTTAAGCATGCTTAGCGGGGTGCTCGATTATAAAGGCGGAAGCGTACGCATTAGAGGTAGGGATTTGAAGGATTATTCGTCAAAACAACTTGCACAGGTCATTGCTGTGCTCCCTCAACATTCCTCATTAGCTTTCTCCTATACAGTAAAAGAGACGGTCTCACTTGGTCGGTATGCCCATCAATCCGGTTGGTTCCATAGTTGGTCCGCAGAAGATGAATCGATTGTCCAACGAGTTATGGAACAAACGGGAGTAGCTGATTTTCAGGACCTTCATTTTGAACGATTATCAGGGGGGGAGAGACAAAGGGTCTTGCTGGCACAGGCACTTGCCCAAGAGCCGGAAATCCTTTTTTTGGATGAACCTACGAACCACTTGGATCTCTCCTATCAAAAAGATCTTCTGGATTTAATGAGGAAAATGGCAAAAGAGCAGAAGTTGACCGTTATTTCAATTTTTCATGATTTGAATTTGGCTGGATTATATTGTGATCGGCTTATGTTGCTTGAGAAAGGGCAGATTCAGGTTGTTGATGTGCCGAACGAAGTGCTCCAACAGGAACGGATTCAGGATGTATATCATACGACGATCGAAAAACATCCACATCCCGCCCTTCCGAAACCGCAGATGTTCATCGTTCCGGAAAAGCATGGCCATGATTCTATCCCATTGGAAATCGATGTTTCTTATTTGACAGTCGGTCAAGAGATGATTCAATTGGATTCTCCGATTCCGCTTAGAACGATGTCTTCTGGAGTGACTGGTTCAGGGACGGGCTGGCATAAATATTTTGTGAATAGGCACGTCCATCATGGTTATGATTGCGAGGATCATCATGTTGAAATGGCCGACTATTTAAGGACTCATGGTTTTGAACCTCAGGAAACGGTAGGGATGATGACAGCCGTCTTTCTCGACACGGTTGCTTTCAAGCTATTTAGAGCTGAAGATTTCTCGGTTTTCATTATCGTGACGGCTGGTGTAGGCAATGCCATCGACGCTTCCTTAGCAGACCGGCATTCTTGGAGTTCCGCTCCAGGAACGATAAATACTTGGATATTCGTAAATGGCCATTTGGCAGAAGAGGCTTTCATCCACAGCATAGTTACTGCGACCGAGGCAAAGGTAAAGGCACTTCATGATTTGCATGTCATGGATAAGGTGACAAATACATGTGCAACAGGAACATCGACAGACAGCATTTTGATTGCGGCAACTCAAAGAGGGGCAAAGCTTCAATATGCGGGCACCATCACTCCGTTAGGGAAGCTGATCAGCCGCGGTGTTTATGATTGTACAGTGGAAGCAGTAAAGAATACTCGGAAACGGATTGAGGATTTATGATTTATCATCATCTTTTTGCAGTTACGCTGGCGTTTTTCCTTGATCTATTAATTGGTGATCCGCCAAATTGGCCGCATCCAGTCAAATGGATAGGAACGATGATAAGCAAGTTGGACCTGGCATTCAATAAAGGGGCATATAAGAAACGGAATGGATTCTTCATGTTAATCATCGTCGTATCGGCGGTGATATTGATTACTGGTCTTACCGTCTATTTGGCTTATCGGATCCACCCGCTTGCAGGCATCCTTTGGGAAGCTGTTGTCATTTCCACTACGATAGCTCAGAAGGGCTTGAAGCAAGCTGGGATGGATGTTTGCAATCCACTTAATGAACGGGATTTACCTGAAGCGAGGCTAAAGCTTTCCTATATCGTTGGCCGTGATACTGCTGATCTTGATGAATCCGAAATAGTCAGGGGCACCGTGGAAACCGTAGCGGAAAATACCAGTGATGGGATTACGGCACCGATGTTCTGGGCAGCATTTGGCGGTGCGCCGCTCGCGATGATGTACAGGGCGATTAATACCTGCGATTCCATGGTAGGGTACAAAAATGATAAATATGGGCAATTCGGCTGGGCTTCAGCCAAGCTCGATGATATCGTCAACTGGATTCCCAGCCGCCTCACCGGATTCCTGATGTTGCTGAGCTCGAAATCCGTCCATCATGGATTTGGTGCCAGATGGAAGATATTATTCAATGACGCAAAAAAACATCCAAGCCCGAATAGCGGGTGGTGTGAAGCAGGTGTTGCTGCCATTTTGGGAATACAGCTTGGAGGCCGGAATATGTACAAAGGAATTGTTTCCGACCGTGCGAGGATGGGAGTTCCGCTTGTTCGATTGGAAGCAAAACATATACCAAAAACGATTACCATCATGCATCGGTCATCTTTTCTATTTCTGCTGATGCTATGGCTAGGGGGACTTATTCTTGACATTACCTTCTCATGGCTCTAATCCTCATTATCTTTACGAAGCGATGGAAATCGAGATGCCTGAATCGATTATCGACTTCAGTGCCAATATCAACCCATTGGGTCCGCCTTTATGCATAAAGGAACAGTGGTCTGGGTTTTTTGAAGGAATCCTTCAATACCCAGATCCGCATGCCATTGAACTGACAAAAACAATGGCAAAAAAAGAAGCGCTTCCTGAGCAATCCGTTTTGATGGGGAACGGTGGTGCTGAAATCATCATGTTGGTAGCGAACGGATTAGCCAATAAAAGAGTGCTAATCATTCAGCCGGCATTTGTGGAATATGCTGAAGCTTGTTTGGCAGCAGGATGTAAGGTCGATTTTCACCAGCTTGATGCTCCTGAGTGGCAATTGGACTTGGATCGATTGATTCCCCGATTACCCGAATATGATGCAATTTTCTTATGTACGCCTAATAATCCGACGGGTGTTTCATTTGAGCGGGATGCAGTTAGGGAATTGATCATTGAATGCCAAAAGGCGGACTGCCTGGTAGTCCTGGATGAGGCTTTTTATGATTTTACTGAGGATGCCTTTAGTTATGCTTCTTTAATCAATATATTTCCACATTTACTCATTCTAAGATCAATGACTAAAATCTTTGCAATTCCAGGTTTGAGACTGGGCTATTTGCTTGCGGCACCTGACATCATAAAACGGGTAAGAAATTATAAACCGCATTGGAGCGTCAACCATGTGGCACTTGAAGTAGGGAAAATCTGTCTTGCAGAAGAGGCTTATATGAGAAAGACAAGAGACTATATTGCAGGGCAAAAGCAAAAACTATTCCGGTTTTATGAGGAGCAAGGGTTGAATGTCTCTGATAGCACAGTCAATTTTTATTTGGTGAAGGATGAATCCTTATCCCTTTTCCCCTTTTTGCTGAAAAAAGGAATCGTACCGCGCCATACCTATAATTTTCCCGGTTTGGATGGAAGGTGGCTTCGGTTTGCAGTGAAGAGTGAACATGATAACGAAGCATTGATGGAGGGGGTAAGACAGTGGGTAAGGCAAGGCTCTGTTTTATAACCGGGGGTGTCCGTTCCGGTAAAAGCAGCTTCGCAGAAAGAAAAGCCCTGGAGTATGCACTCCAAACGGATGGGAACTTGCATTACCTGGCCTGTGGCCGTAACAGTGATGTGGAGATGGGTGAACGCATCCTTAGGCACCGGAAGGATAGAGAAAGCAGCCCGATTGCTTGGAAAACTTCCGAATACGCAACGGATATTACAAGGATAGGGGAGGACATTGATCAGGATTCCATCATTCTGCTCGATTGTCTGACAACCCTGCTTGATAACGAGCTATTTGGCCCTGGTATTCCGCTTGAAGAAGAATTTTTAGATAGCGTTTTTTCAAAAATAATATCCGGAATCAATGAGATAAGAAAACAATCCAGCTGTTTAATAGTCGTGAGCAATGAATTGGTGCAGGAACCGATTTTCCAGGATGATTTCCTTCATATATACGGAAAAACACTGGGCCAGCTTCATCAAACGATCGTCGGGCAGGCCGATGAAGCCTATCTTGTAGAAGCAGGAATTCCATTGCGGAAGAAAGGGTGCATGCAGGAATGAGCGGAGTGATCGGGTTTTTAATTAACCTGCAGTTCTTTACGGTTTTTCCAATAAAGAAGCAGCTTCCGATGGAGAAGAAATATATTCACCGTGCCATTCAAACCTTTCCATTGGTAGGTCTTTTGCTAGGCTTGATATTGGGCGGTGTTTTGTATGCGCTCGTGGAATGGACCCCATTGTCATCGCTTGCGATTGCCTTTTTCCTTTGGTTTTTGACGATGGCATTAACGGGAGGTTTGCATCTCGATGGCTGGATCGATGCAAGTGATGCTTTTTTTTCCTATCAGGATAAAGAGCGGCGATTGGAAATCATGAAGGATTCCAGGACAGGTGCATTCGGTGTCATCTCCGTCATAGTCCTATTGGCCGCCCGGTTTCTATTTATCTATGAAATTGTCGAAAGGGTAAATGAATGGACATACTTCTTGATCATTGCCCTTCCACTCTTAAGCAAATGCGTGATGGGTTATTTGCTCATCCGGATGCCGCTGGCTAAAAAAGAGGGGCTTGGTGCTTTTTTTCAAAGTGCAGTAAAGAAAAGCAGTTTGCCCATTTATTGGGTGTACCTCCTTGTAAGTCTGGTGGTTGCCTGGATCATCGATTTTAAGCTTGTCACCTTGTTTTTCATCATGTGTCTGGCTGCGGTATTTTTCCTGGTTTATATAAAACGTAAAATCGTCAGTTGGTTCGGTGGGATAACGGGGGATGTACTGGGGGCATCCGTGGAAGGGGTTGAGCTTTGGTTATGGCTGATATTGTGGCTATTACACTACTTCGCCATGGGCTGACGGAAGCAAATGAGCGAAAGGCATACTTAGGCTGGACCGATTCCCCATTAAGCATCAAAGGAGAAAAGGAAATACTGGAATTAAGAGGCTCTTACCCAAAGTATGAAAAAATTCACAGCAGTGATTTGCCCCGCTGTGTGGAAACTGCACGACTGCTGTTTCCACATGCAGTTCCGGTCAAAAATCCTTTGTTCCGTGAAATGAACTTCGGCAGTTGGGAAGGTCGGACATATCAGGAGTTGAAGACAGATCGAGATTATCTTAATTGGCTGGAACATCCCATGGAGGCCCTTGTGCCCGGGGGTGAAAGCTATCCGGCATTTTCCGAGCGTGTGAATAATGGCTGGAACCATTTGATTGCCTGTAAGGAAAACCGAATTGCCCTAATGACACATGGAGGGGTAATTCGTGATTTACTGGTCCGCTATGCCCCGAAGGAAAAGTCCTTTTTTGATTGGGGAATTTCCCATGGCAAGGGTTATGAGCTGATATGGGAAGACCGGGAAAGCTTAAGGAGGGGAGAACGCTGCACTTTGTTACAGGAGGCGCCTATAATGGAAAAACTAAATGGGTAAAGCAATTGTATGGTTTGGAAAATGATGTCCTTTGGCTATCCGGTTATCGAAAAGAACAGCCTGAATTGATTGGTTTTCAAGGCAAGACTGTTGTATTGCAAGGGTTGGATGCATGGATTCAGCAAGATGCAGAAAAGATGGATTCAGATTCGATTCGAAAAAGATGGAAGGAAATCATGGCTGATTGGCGAATATGGGAGAAAGAAAAGGATGAACACAATTGCATTGTGATCGGTTCTGATATCTCCAAAGGCATTGTCCCGATCGAAGCAAAAGATCGCAGATGGCGCGATGCCTGCGGATGGGTCTTTCAAGATGTAGCATCCATATCCAGCCGCGTTGATATCATCTGGTATGGAATGAACCAGCAAATAAAGTAGAGGAGGCAATTGGGATGAAAATCTATACACGTACAGGGGATAAGGGACAAACAAGCGTAATCGGAGGTCGGCTTGATAAGGATGACATCCGTGTTGAATCTTATGGAACGGTCGATGAAGTGAATAGCTATATCGGCCTTGCGGTGACAGAATTGGATTCAGCGATATTTACGGATGTACTGGCCGATCTAGAGAAAATCCAGCATGAGTTGTTTGACTGCGGCGGTGATTTGGCAACCGTTTCCGAGAAGGCCCCACAGAAGCTGACGGAGGAGGCCATTACCTATTTGGAAGAACGAATAGATGCCTTCATACTTGAAGCGCCGGAATTGGAAAAGTTCATCCTGCCTGGCGGCTCAAAAGCGGCTGCAACCATTCACATCGCCCGTACCGTTACAAGAAGGGCGGAACGATTGGTCGTTTCATTGATCAAGTCTGGTGCGGCCGTTTCACCATTATCACTTCAATATTTAAATCGTTTGTCGGATTACTTCTTTGCTGTTGCACGTGTGATCAACTTCCGTCTTGGTGTGAAAGATGTGGAATATATCCGCAGCGCAAATGTATTCCGTGGAGGGAAAAGAAAGGAAAAAGAGTAAACATGGATGTAAGAAAAATTAGTGCAATTGCTATATTCATTGCCTTATCGGCGGTAGGGGCAATGATTAAAATCCCTTCCCCGATCGGGAGTATCGCCTTGGATAGTTTTCCGGCCCTTTTGGCGGCTGTCATACTTGGACCGGTATCGGGGGCTATTGTAGCTGGGCTTGGCCATATCATTTCAGCGTTATTCGGCGGCATGCCACTTGGGCCATTCCATTTTTTGATCATGGTCGAAATGGCGGTCCTGACATGGATGTTTAGCATTTTATATATAAACGGAAAAAAAATAGGCGCATTTTTCCTCTTCTTTATCGGTAATGCCTTCATTCTAGCCCTGCCTTTCGCATTTCTGATCAGCCCTGGTTTTTACACGTTATTGGTTCCGGGATTGACGGCAGCGACGGCGGTAAATGTAGCATTGGCTGGCCTTTTACTGCCACGCTTGGAGCCTGTCTTGAAAAAAATGATTTTTAAAGACGGACTCGCAGAATGAGTGATTCATTGATTTTGCCATTTTCCGAATCAGATTCTTTGATTATTTCAAGTGATAATAGCGGCGGAATCGGCCTGAAGGAAAAAGATCTTGTCCATGTCCCTTATGAGGTCGTTGGATATTATTCCTTTCGGGTTGCCGCTATGGAATGTTTGGGCGCTGGCGGGAGTCCAGTATCCGTCGTTCTAAATAATTTCTGCGGCGATCAGGCCTGGGAGGACTTGACCAGGGGTGTCAGGAAGGGGCTGAATGAATTGGGAATGGAGGATCTCCCCATTACAGGCAGCACTGAAAGTAACATGCCGCTTCTTCAATCAGCACTTGGACTTATGGTGATCGGTAAACGAACGAATGAATCCGTTAAAAAGCAGCATCCTTTACGGAAAATAGCTCTGATCGGCAGGCCGCTCGTTGGAGAAGAAGTAATGGACCAGCAAGATTGGGTCGCGCCGTTATCTTTATATAAAAGCCTTTGTGAAATGGAAGGTGTTCAGGCACTTCCAGTCGGTTCAAAAGGGATAGCATATGAATGGGGGCATCTGGATCAAAGTGGTGAAGGTGTTTCCGTGCATATAAGTAATAAAGTCGATATTGCAAAATCATCAGGACCATCCACATGCTTCCTCATTGCTTATCCTGAACAACTGGAGGAAGAAATCAAGCACCGATCTGGTCCTCTTTTTATTGGTGAATGATATTTCAAGACTGAATCAGGTATCGAGTTTAGTTCACAATGAACTGGTTCGATGCTTTTTTCTTTGAGAGCCCGCTTTTATGGATTCCTTTCCTTTCTTGATTTAAGATGTTTAGTTTTCTTGATCATTATCATGGCCAAAGTAAAATGGCACCCATGTATTGCGTTACTTCTCGCCTCCGTCGTTTTAGGGATTATCGCACGTATGGATATTCCGGATGTTGCAGATGCTGTTCAGACAGGGGCAGGTAATAATTTTGGTTAGATAGTACTCATTGTCGGTTTAGGTACCATGTCTGGAAAGGCGATGGCCAAGTGTGAAAATAGGAATTCCCATGTTAACTGGTCCTGTTTTTGGTTCCTGCATATCTAAAAGAATGGATGGACAAGCACCCGAGGGGTTAGCGGATCAATTCTCCAATATACATAACCGTGAGCACCCAGGTTTCGGCATTACCTTGATCATGATTTTAATGCCGTTCTTACTAATGTTGATCGGAGCTTTCGGTGCTGTGTTTGGTGAAGATTCAATATTGGAAAACCGATCATCCCCTTATGTTTCTGTGGTAGTTTCATTCTTTACATTAGGTTGAGCTAAAGGTTTTAATAAAGAAGAGCTAAGCAGATTCATGGCCGCCCTGCCTCGCCCCAACTCGATCCAACATCTTGATTATTGGAGCCGGCCATGCATTTAAAAATGCATGGGGGTGAAGCTGGGATTTTGGATAATCAAAAAGCTTTTTTTAACAGGCGCGCAAACGTTAAAGTCTTGGACGGTTATGGAAACGATTATATCAGTCGTTTCACTTATCCTAATCTTACTATTGAATTCAATTGTTTAAGAGAAAGGAGCATGATGTAAATATGGGACATTCAGGTTATATGATGGGAATCGATATTGGTACGACGAGTACGAAGGTCGTTCTTTTTTCTAAAGGGGGGGAGGTTGTCCAATCTTGTTCGAGGGGATATCCTCTTCACAGTCCAACTCCTTCCGTTGCGGAACAAGATCCCGAGGAGATTTATAAAGCGGTCATCATTGCAATAGGCGAGGTTATGATTGCAAGCGGAATAGAAAAGCAAGAACTGGGCTTCATATCCTTCAGTTCGGCGATGCATAGCTTGATTGCAATTGGTAAAGACGGTAACCCGCTGACGAATAGCATTACATGGGCAGATAATCGAAGTGTTGCCTATGCGGGGAAATTGAAGGCTTCGGAACAGGGGATGCAATTGTATCACAGAACGGGAACACCCATTCACCCAATGTCGCCAATCACGAAAGTAATGTGGTTAAGAAATGAGCATCCCGGGATTTTTAACGAAACGGAAAAATTTATAGGAATAAAAGAATACATCATCTATAAATTTTTCAATGAGTATGTGATGGATTATTCACTCGCATCTGCAACGGGCATGTTCAACTTGAATGACCTGAAGTGGGATGAAGAGGCACTCACCATCGCTGGAATCGGGGCTGACAAGCTTCCGGCGCTTGTCCCTACGACCCATATCCTCTCAGGCTTAAGTGAGGAATTAGCTGCAAAAATGAACATTCATGCTGGTACCTCGTTTGTGATTGGCGCGAGTGATGGCGTACTTGCCAACTTAGGGCAAAACGCAATCAAGCCAGGTGTTCTGGCAGTGACAATCGGAACGAGCGGTGCGGTAAGGACCGTCAGTGACCGGCCGCTTACCGATCCCAAAGGCAGGACATTCTGCTATGCCCTTACTGAGAATCATTGGGTAATCGGCGGACCGGTCAATAATGGGGGAATCACCTTCCGATGGGCCCGCGATCAATTGGGCCGTATGGAAATCGAAAAAGCGAAGGCTTCGGGACAGGACTCCTATGAGATTCTGACGGATATGGCTTCTAATATTGCACCTGGTTCAGATGGGTTGATATTCCACCCGTATATGGCAGGGGAACGGGCACCATTATGGAGTGCCGATGCAAGGGGCTCCTTCTTTGGGTTGGCGCTTCATCACACTCGTGACCATATGGTCCGGGCAGTGCTGGAGGGTGTCATGTATAATTTGTACAGCGTCCTTATTGCTGTAAAGGAGCTGACTGGTGCTCCCGAGAAGATTCATGCAAGCGGCGGATTTGTCCGGTCGAAGCTCTGGCGCCAAATCATGGCTGACATATTCAATCAAAACGTGACAATTCCTGAAAGCTTTGAGAGTTCGAGCTTAGGTGCCGCCGTTCTTGGATTATATGCTTTAGGCGAAATCGAAGGCCTTGATGAGGTTGAGGGTATGGTTGGTGAAACGAATGAACTTGTCCCAATCGAAGAGAACGTTAAAGTGTATGAAGAGTTAATGTCGATTTATTTATCCGTGAGCAGGCAATTGGAAGGTGACTACAAGAGGATCGCTGATTTCCAAAGACGCCATTTAGAATAATTTGTAGGGAAAGCACAGATGAATAAGCACTGTGCTTTTCTTTTTGCCAGGTCTTTAAAATGGTAAGATGGTAGAAAACGATAAGGGGAATCTTCTTATGGGAGCCAGTAAAACGAATGCAATGCGAATTCTTGATAACAAACGTATAGAGTATGGCATGATGAGTTATGATGCCCGCGATGGAAAAATCGACGGGATCACTGTTGCGGACAAGATCGGAAAAGCGCCGGAAACCGTTTTTAAAACGCTTGTTACCCATAACGGACCGCAGCAGCTGTACGTATTTGTCATCCCTGTAGCAACCGAACTGGACTTGAAAAAGGCAGCGAAGGCCGCAGGTGCAAAAAAAATTGAAATGCTTGCGGTTAAAGATCTGCAAAAATACACAGGGTACATTCGGGGAGGCTGTTCCCCGATCGGAATGAAAAGGCAATACCCGACCTTTATCGATGAAAGTGCAACAAACCTGCCTGAAATCATCGTAAGTGGAGGGAAAATCGGTACACAGATTGTATTAAAACCGTCAGAATTCCTGGAAGTCACCCAAGCGGAATCTGTAGCCCTCATAAAATAAAATGTTTGCCTTTAGGTATTCACCTATTGGGTCTTTTCATCATACGCTGTCTTGAAGTTATCTGTATTGTGAGGGAGAGTGTGAAAGTGACAGGAAAAGTGATGAATTATTTTGCTGGGGGCAATACGGCTAAAGGTTTTTATAGCTTATATGATTCCAATTTAAAAGGTCTGGAAAGATTATTCATATTAAAAGGCGGACCTGGTTCCGGTAAATCGACTATTATGAAAAAAATCGGCCAAGAATGGCTGGATAAAGGCTTTGACATCGAGTATTTACATTGTTCATCCGATAATGATTCCATTGATGGAATCATCATACCGGCTTTGAAAATCGGGATCGTGGATGGGACCGCCCCGCATGTGATTGAACCGAAGGCACCAGGGGCCATTGAGGAATATGTCAATCTAGGAGCAGCCTGGGATTCCCAGCAGCTGGCTTCTGAAAGAGCGGCTATCATAAAGTTGACGAATGCGAGAAGCAAGAGTTTCGATAAGGCATATGCCTTATTCGCTGAAGCATTGAAAATACATGATGAATGGGAAGACATTTATAAGGCAAATATTGATTTCGCAAAATTGAATGGGCTGACCAATAAATTGATAGAAAGCTTTTATAGAGATATCGTCCTTAATAAAAAGTCGGATGTTCGTCACCGATTCTTAGGTGCAGCTACACCAAAGGGTGCAGTTGATTTCATCCCCAATATTACTGAGGGAATACAAAAACGTTACTTTTTAAAGGGACGTCCAGGTTCCGGTAAATCAACGATGCTGAAGAAGATTGCAAAGGCGGCGGAGCAAAGAGGCTTTGATGTAGAAATATATCATTGTGGTTTCGATCCGCATAGCTTGGACATGGTAATCGTCCGGGAGGTTGGAATCGCCATATTTGACAGCACATCGCCGCATGAATATTTCCCGAGTTGTGGAGGGGATGAAATCATTGATATATATAAAACGGCCATCCTGCCAGGAACAGATGAAATATATGCAGAACAGTTAAAGGATGTTTCCACTAGGTACCGGACGAAAATGAATGAAGCGACAGCAAATCTGGCTAAGGCAAAAGAGCTGCATGACGAACTCGAAAAGATTTATGTAAAGGCAATGGATTTTACAGCCATCGACGACATTCAAAAAGACATCCAAGAACAGATTATTGAACGGGCCAAAGATGTCGATAGAAAAACGATACTACATTAAGAAAACAAACTGCACCTATCTTAATTAGGTGCAGTTTATTTATATACATAATCGGATTTTTTAATGACTGAAGTCACACCAAGAATATATACGGGTTTGTTAAACGTGTTTATCCTCGATCTTTCGGTTAAAATAGGGATTATATTGAAAAAAGGGGCCGATTGAATTGATAAAGACGATTGCGATTGATATGGACGGAACATTGCTAAACAAAATGCAAAAGGTCAGTGAGGAAAATAAACATGCCATCCAGAAGGCGCAAAGCGAGGGTGTGGAAGTGATCATTGCTACTGGAAGATCTTATGTGGAAGCTAGGTTCGCCTTGGATGAAGCAGGCATCGTTTGCCCTGTCATCTGTGTAAATGGTGCGGCCATCTTCACGGAGGACGGAAAAATTGCCGCTTCCAATCCAATGTCAGCTGCCACTGCCAAAATGGTCGCTGAATTCCTCGAAGAACAAGGGATTTATTTCGAAATATATACGAGCCAAGGGATTTATTCTAAAGACTATGAAAATGCAATATCTGTTTTGGTTGATGTATTCGTTACAGCGAATCCTGACATTGACCCTGAGGACATGCGGAAATATGCAGAGCAGCGTTTACAGCTTGGACAGGTAACTTCCATTTCCGATTATTCCGAGTTATTCAGCCGTTCGAATGAGGAATATTATAAAATCCTCAGCTTCTCAAAGGACTTAACTTTATTAAATCAAATTGCTTCGAAATTGAAAGGACAGGGAGTTACAGTCACTTCATCGGGACGTGAAAATGTGGAAATCATGAGTGAAACAGCCCAAAAAGGTACGGCATTAGAAACATATGTGAATGGAAAATCCGGCTCGATGCAGGAAACGATGGCTATCGGGGATAATTATAATGATATATCCATGTTTGAACGGGTAGGTTTGTCTGTCGCAATGGGAAATGCCCCGCTCGAAATTAAAAAACTGTGTGATGAAGTAACTGGCAGGAATGATGAAGCCGGTGTCGCGGAGGCCATTTTAAAGGTGCTTAAACAGTCAGCCTATTAAACTCATGAATCAAAGGGGGAAAGATTTTGAAAAAATCGCTCTTTTTTTTCCTTATGGCTACATTGATTTTAACTGGTTGTACCATGAATGATGGCGACAGCAAACCCCAGACGAATCCTGACAATGAAGTGACGGGCACTTTAGGGGAAGACCCGGATGTGCTGGTAACGAACCTGCAGGCCCCATGGTCGATCCAGAAGAATGGCGACACAATGTATGTGTCGGAGCGGGCAGGAACAATCGTTGAATGGGACGAGGATAAGATGATACGGCAAAAGGTCAACCTTAAAAAGACATTGTCAGCTAAAGCGGAAGCCGGGTTGCTTGGATTTTTGCTAGCTCCCGATTTCTCTAAGAGCGGGCAAGCCTTCGCCTATTATACCTATGAAGAAGGCGGGGACTCCATCAATCGAATCGTCATTTTAGAAAAAAATGATGATAAATGGCAGGAGATGGAGACCTTAATCGACGGAATACCAAGCGGGGACTACCACCATGGTGGCAGGATCAAGATTGGACCGGATGATAAGCTATACGCAACAACAGGCGATGCAAGAAAGGCTGAAATCGCACAGGACCTGGATTCTTTAGGCGGGAAAATTCTGCGCATGAACCTGGATGGCACCATTCCGAAAGATAATCCTTTCGGGAATTCATACGTCTATTCAAACGGTCACCGCAATCCACAAGGTCTGGCCTGGGATGCAGCAGGACAGTTATATGAAAGTGAACACGGAAATTCGTCACACGATGAATTAAATAAAATTGATCCAGGTAAGAACTATGGCTGGCCAGATATAGAGGGCGAAGAGCAAAAACCTGATATGGTAACACCATTGATTCATTCCGGTGAGAATACATGGGCTCCATCCGGCATGGCCCATTTTGACGGAAAGCTCTATTTTGCAGCTTTAAGGGGCGAAGCGCTTAAGAGTTATGATGTAAAAAGCGGAAAACTGACTAATATCATTACAGGCTCAGGAAGGATACGTGATGTATTCGTTGATGAGGAATTCCTTTATTTCATAAGCAATAATACAGACGGCCGAGGAAATCCTGATGAAAAGGATGATAAACTTTATCGTTTGCCACTATCTAGCTTAAAAGGAAATATGCCCTGAAGTTATCATGAGAACTCGGAGATGTGGATTTGTTCGAATGAAATCATTCCGCAACGCAAGGATCGAATATCGGAAGCCCCGCTTTTTAATAGCGGGGTTTCCTTTTTGTTTATGGCCTTGAAGCATCGACCACGAAGAGCAGGACATGGCCTAGGTTTGACCCAAACGATTTCGCCAAATTCACGAGTAAAAGCGCGAAACTCACGAGTATTCGCTCCAAATTCACGAGTATTCGACTCCAAATCCACGAGTAAAAGCGCGAAACTCACGAGTAACGTCCAAACCCACGAGTATTTACTCCAAATACACAGTATTTCTCTCCAAACTTCCAATTAAAAGCATGAACCTCCTGAATTTTGTCCTGAAGCAATGGAGAAGCTTAGGAAACAGTGTGCATACGATTATACGTTCAGCCGAAAGCTAGACATTTCTAATGAATGGGTGTATAGTTACCTAGGTAACTACTTTACAGGAGGAATACCTTTGTCCTTTAATAATGGTTTTTTTCATCATAACTTACAATTTTCGAGGTCATTTACCAAAAAGTTAAATGAACAATTGGCCAAGGTTGATCTTTTTCATTCCCAATGGTCGATTGTATATTATCTGAGTCAGTTTGGCTGTTCTACACTTGTTGAAATAAGCACATATCTAGATGTGGAGAAACCGACGGTAACCAGGACGGTAAACCGGTTGGAAGAACTTGATTTGATTGAACAAGTCCCAGGGAAAGATAAGCGGGAACGGAGAATACAGTTAACGGAGTCGGGTTTAAGGACTTATCACGAGGCCAAAAAGGTAGTTGAAGAATTTGAACTTCAATTAATGAGCGGTTTGGCTGAAGAGGATCGAGAGGCAACGTTACGAACGTTGATTTTCCTGAAGGAAAAATTAAAACAATAGTAAGGAAGAAGGATTGAAATGAATCACAAACCGAAACTGTGGACGAAAGACTTCCTGATTGTCTCGTCTGCGAACTTTTTTTTATTTTTAACTTTTTATGTCTTGATGGTGACATTGACCATTTACACGATGGATAACTTTCATGCGTCGCAGGCACAAGCCGGACTTGCTTCAAGTATTTTTGTTCTCGGGGCTGTGCTTGTCAGACCGATTGCAGGGAAAAAAATTGACAAGATTGGCCGCAGAAAGATGTTGCTTGGATCGTTGGTTCTATTCCTGGTCGCATCCATTGGCTATTTCCTGGTGAATGGTTTATCCCTCTTATTGATTGACCGGCTTATTCACGGTTTTGCTTTTGGCCTTGCCACAACGGCGACTGGAACGATTGCTGCAGATATCATTCCGAATGAAAGACGCGGGGAAGGTACAGGTTACTTTGCCATGAGTACAAACTTGGCAATGGCATTCGGTCCATTTATTGGATTGCTGATAACACAGCATTTCAGTTATTCCATCATTTTCTATGCAGCCTCCTTATTTGCCGCATTTTCTTTAGTTGCATCATTATTCATGAATGTGCCTGAAGGGGAAAAGGGTGGAGCCTCAACACAAAAAGGATTTAAAATCAGTGATTACTTTGAGAAAAGGGCACTGCCCATTTCCATTTTTATCGGATTTGCCGGATTTACCTATTCGAGCATTTTGTCCTATTTAACGTCTTTTGCAAAGGAATTGGATTTAATGGATGCGGCAAGCTTTTTCTTCGTCGTATTTGCTGTATTCCTTTTGGCGTCCCGTCCGTTTACAGGACGTATGTTTGATGTGAAGGGGGAAAATGCAGTCATTTACCCATCGCTCTTACTATTTGCCGTCGGTATGGTCATCCTCAGCCAATCCCATCACGGTATCACGCTTCTGATTGCCGGCGCCTTAATCGGAGTCGGGTATGGTACGTTCCAATCAAGCTGTCAAGCGATTTCGATTAAGGAAGCTCCATCAAATCGGATGGGATTAGCCACATCCACGTTTTTTACAATGTATGACTTCGGTATTGGTGTCGGCCCGTTCCTATTGGGATTCCTTATTCCATTTACAGGGTTCAAAGGGTTATTCATGGGAATGTCGATCTTTGCATTCATTCTTATTGGCATTTATTTCTTGGCGCATGGAAAAAAAGCTTCGGCAAGAACGAAAATGCAGCATGAAAAACGCTTGTCCGCCTAATTTTTTTCAATAGGATTGTATAAAATGAAGAATATTGGGGATGCTTATATTATGATTGATTTTCCAAGTATCCCCCTTTTCTCCGCCTGTAATCGACAGGCGTTTTTTTTATGCCATAAAAAAAAACCGCCTATTGGCGGTTTTCTTAAAATTTATAGGTCCATAATCGTTCTTTGCGGATCCAGTCCAGAAAATCTGCATCCTGATTTTCGAATTTCTCTTTCCAATCGATCACCATTGCCTGCGTTTGCGAACGGTGGGCAGTGAATGCAGCTACCTTTTTTTCTTCGACGGCAGAGATATCCTGGATGATGTCAGGCTGTCCCAATTCGTCAATGCAGTTATTCGAGAAAGCGACACAATGAAGTTTAGGTCTCTCTTTCTCTTCCATCCTTTCCACTGCCCGAACCACAGCACGTGCTGTCGCCTCATGGTCTGGATGGACACTGTATCCTGGGTAAAACGTAATGATCAATGAAGGGTTCAATTCATTGATGGCATCGGTAAATAATGAAGTCAGCTTTTCATCATCTTCAAATTCAATCGTCTTATCACGCAATCCAAGCATGCGTAAATCTTGGATGCCAATCGCATTTGCTGCATCGATCAATTCCTTTTTACGAATTTTAGGTAGCGATTCCCTTGTTGCAAATGGAGGGTTTCCTAAATTACGTCCCATTTCTCCTAAAGTTAAGCATAAATAGGTGACAGGAGTGCCCGCTTCTCTATGAAGGGCAAGCGTTCCGGAGACCGAGAAGGCTTCATCATCGGGATGTGGGAATATAACTAATACATGGCGTTCTTTTTCCAAGGTATATTTCTCCTTCCGTTCTACTTACAGTGAGTATGGTTATCGGTGAATGGGAGTTTCCATCGGAATCATATGATATATATCAAGCAAGTTGTCATCATTCAAAGGGAGTGGGACTGAGCTGCATGGAGACAGCGAGCTTTCCGGAAAAATCAAGGCCTGCCAATAGCAATCTCCCCTGTTCATCCAATTCGAAGTGGTTAACGCCTTCTGCATATACCCAGCCAATATTGAGCTTCAAGCCGATGCGGTAGGGTCCATCCCCAACTATCTTCCCATGTTCATACTGTATAAAAGCATTACGAATATAGGCACCTGCCGAAAAGAAAGCTTCATCTACATGAGTGGCATAGGCGCCATTTGTCGTTTCAAGGTGAAGATATACATCTTGTCCTGCGAAAGAATCAATGGCATTTTGCACCTCTGTACGGTCTATAGGTTTCATTCTATAATTTCCTCCTTAACTGGGCGGCTAGATAAGCTTTTCCTTCTTTCCATTTTACTAAATAAAAGCAAAAAAAGCGAAAAAGGCCGCTCGATGAATTTGAGCAGCCATTAAACTTGATGTTTTATTTTTGTGTTTTTTCTGCAATTCCATATTTATGGTATGCACCATGATTGACAGGTCCGACATAGTCATTCATTTTCCAAGAATGGCGAATCGCCTCGGTAATGAAGTCTTTAGCAATGAGGATAGCCTCACGCGGGCTTTTCCCTTCAGCCAATTGGGCTGCAATAGCTGCAGAAGAAGAACAGCCGGCACCATGTGTATTGGTCGTTTCGATTTTTTCTGATTCAAGGATTTCGAATTCTTTTCCATCATATAAAAGGTCGATGGCTTTATCAAGATCCAGCTTATTACCGCCTTTGATCAAGACATATTTTGCACCAAGTGCATGAATCTTCTCAGCTGCAGCCCTCATGTCATCAATCGTCTTGATAGGCGCAGTTCCCGCTAACTGAGCGGCCTCAAACAGGTTTGGCGTGACTACAGTTGCGCGTGGAACAAGCAGTTCCCGCAGAGCTACGGCCGTTTCAGGGTGCAATACTTCATCTTCACCTTTACATACCATAACTGGATCGATTACGACTTTGTCCAGCTTCAGCTCGTCTATTTTACGGGCAACAAGTTCAATGATTTCCACTGATCCAAGCATTCCCGTTTTCATTGCGTCAATGCCGATTGATAAAATCGTTTCGATTTGGGCTTCCAAAACTTCGACCGGTGTAGGGAATACATTATGCGACCAGCCATTCTTCGGATCCATCGTCACGATTGTCGTTAAAGCGGACATACCGTAAACGCCGAATTCTTGGAATGTCTTTAAATCTGCTTGAAGACCAGCACCGCCGCTCGAATCAGATCCGGCAACTGTCATAGCTCTTTTCATAGTCATTATGTGACCTCCTCAGGAGAATTAGTTTTCGATATTATCAGCATACCAGTTAATATCCTATTTTTAGAATATACCAAAATTTCTTATATGTAAAACTTAGTCTTCACCCTATTATGAGTGTCTTAGAGAAAGAAGTGCAATGGTTACGCATAAGTCATTTTTCGGACCTGTAATTCTGGAAACCGGATGGACGGGAAGCCTGCTTTTTGCTTTGGACCCCAATTTCCATCCTTTGATATACAAAGTAAAGTTTGAGAAGGTGTCATTATTTTCAAAGTTGATTTAAAATATTTAAATATAGCGGACACATTTAGTATAGCTTTACCGTTCTATGCTGGATTAAACCCAAAAAGGGAGGGATTCTTGTGGAATGGACAATGTTGCTTTTAGCTGGTGGGAAATCAAGTCGTATGGGAGTGAATAAGGCCCTGTTGACCATAGGTGGCGTTGTGAACATTTCAAGAGTGGCATCCGAATTGAAAAAGGTATCAGAAAACATCATGGTCATTACGAATACTTTTGAAGAATATCATTTTTTGCAACTTCAACTCATTCCGGATTTACATAAAGATCAAGGACCGCTTGGCGGATTGCATGCAGGGTTGACCTCATCGAAAACGGAGCTTCAGTTTCTTGCAGCCTGTGATATGCCGTTTGTGAGTGCAGAAGCCATAAAGGATATCATCTCCCATCATGAACCTGAATTCGATGCTGTCGTCCCAGAAATAAATGGCAGGCTCCAGCCGCTTTTTGCTGTTTACCATAAAAGGTGTCTTCCTGTATTGACGGAGTGTTTATTAAAACATGAATTAAAAATGAGTCTATTTTTGGAAAAGATTTCGGTGAAAGTCATGAAAGAAACCGACTTTAAGTTATATCGCGAGAATCCTGAACATTTTCAATACCTTTTTTTCAATATGAATACGATGGAAGATTATCAAGAGGCAGGTTATATTGATCAAACTGAATTATATATAAAGGATGGTAGACATGAATTATAATATTTCAAAAGAGCCGATTGTCATCCAGGAAGTGATTGATAAAGTAGTCAAGCGAAATGCAGGTGCCGTAACGACCTTTATTGGTACAGTGAGGGAAATGACGAAAGGAAAAAAGACTCTCTTCTTAATTTACGAAGCGTATGAGCCGATGGCCATCAAGAAATTGGAGCAAATCGGATCTGAAATCAAGGAACGTTGGCCTGATGCGGAAACGGCGATCACCCATCGTGTAGGTAAACTTGAAATCACGGATATCGCAGTGGTTATTGCCGTAAGTACGCCACATCGAAATGATGCATATGAGGCGAACAGGTATGCGATTGAAAGAATTAAAGAAATCGTCCCAATCTGGAAAAAAGAACACTGGGAAGATGGGGAGACATGGGTAGGAAACCAGTTGGAAACCGTTCCATATCCATCGGGGAAACCGGAAAAGGGGGATATTGATGATTAATGTACTTTTATTTGCCCAATTGAAAGATGAGCTAGGCAAAGAGACTCTTTCTATAGAAGGAAATGGAATGAGTGTGGCGGAGCTAAAAGGAAAAATGAAGGTGGATTTTCAATTGGAAGGTTTAGAAACCGTGATGACGGCAGTCAATGAAGAATTTGCCGATGATGACACGCTTCTATCTGATGGAGATACAGTTGCTTTCATTCCACCAGTAAGTGGAGGCTAAAGCGTTCGGAAGGGAGGATTCACGGTGAAAGAGCGATATTCAAGGCAGACTTTATTCACCCCCATTAGTGAAGGGGGCCAATTGAAAATTATGAAGAAGCATGTCTTGCTTCTTGGTGCAGGGGCTTTGGGATCAGCTAATGCCGAGGCCCTCACTCGGGCAGGAGTAGGAAAGCTTACCATTGTCGACAGGGATTATGTCGAGACCAGTAATTTACAGCGGCAACAAATGTATACGGAACAGGATGTCGAGGAAAAACTGCCAAAAGCAGAAGCGGCAAAGCGTCATTTATTTGATATCAATCATGAAGTTGAAGTGAATGCCATCATCATGGACGCAACTGCCCAGAACCTCGAACAGTTGCTTGGTGATGTTGATTTGATATTGGATGCAACCGATAACTTTGAGACACGGATGATCATTAATGATTTATCACAAAAGCTTCATATACCGTGGATTTATGGGGCATGTGTGGGGAGTGTTGGCATGACTTTGACGATCCTTCCCGGACAGACTCCATGTTTGCACTGTTTGCTGAAAGCAATCCCCATTCAAGGAATGACCTGTGACACAGGAGGGATCATATCACCAGCTGTAACGATGGTAGTGGCACACCAAACTGCCGAAGCCTTGAAAATCCTTGTTGAAGATTGGGAATCGGTACGTCCTGCACTTGTTTCTTTTGATCTGTGGAGAAATCAATACCAAACCGTTAAATTGACAAAAGCAAAAAAGAAAGATTGTCTCTCATGCGGAGAGCAGAGGACGTACCCCTTTTTAACACTGGAAAATGCAACGAAAACGGCTGTTCTTTGCGGGAGGGATACTGTACAGGTAAGGCCGCCAAAACCTTTGGAACTTCAACTCGAGAAACTGGCCAAAGATCTGGACGGCAGCGGTTATTTGGTGAAATTCAATCCATTTCTTCTCTCTTGTGAAAGAGCTGGGGAGCGTATCGTCATTTTCAAGGATGGCCGGGCGTTGATTCACGGTACGAAGGACATGGTCCATGCAAAGGCCACGTACCAAAGCATCCTGGGATAATGAGTATAAAAAACGAGGCTGCCGGTTAAGGAGCCTCGCTTTTTTATGAATTCATATAGGGTAATGGTTAGCGGGGATTAGTGTGTAACCCCGTCTTTATTATCTTGTTTGGAAGCAACGATGACTACTTTTCCTTCGTCAAGCACTTCCTCGTAACGTTCTGCCTCCATATCACTAAGGCCAAGGTTGCTCATTCGGTTACGAAGTTCATCTCCGCGTGATTTAAAGAGATTTCCGACGGTATCAAGGAAACCTTGTTCCTTCATGCCTACATCTTCTGTATTTGTATTCTCGGTAAGGTGTTTTGAACGGGTTTTATCATGGGCAAACAAATATACATCGTCTTTCGTATAACCTGATGTAACTAATTCATCGATTTTTTCCTTTGCTTGTAAACCGTTTTCCACTACATGTACTTGATACATATAAACTCCTCCTTGAATTTAGTGAGATTCTCTTGAATATAGGTAATTGGAATCTTGTTTATTACAGTTGCTGTGCAGCTATAGTAATATATAACCTCATTTGGGCACTGATAAACATTTATATAAAAGAAAATTTTAGTAAGTGGTGAAGCGGAACACCTTCTGAATGCGGTAGGTCAAGTATTTAAAGACAGGCAGTTTCTTCTGGTATTCACTGTAATCCACCGTGTATGTTCCATTTTGATTTGTCCAGAGTCTTTGAAAATAGCTATCGACGTCCTTGGAGACATCCGCATCATTTGGAGCATGGATTTCAACATTCGCTTCAAGATTATAGTCATCTAGATTGCGTGACGTATAATTAGCCGATCCTCCAAGGATAACCGTTTCATCAGCTCTTTGGATCATCATCAACTTTGTATGGAACTGTTCTTTAGCTGTTTTGTACCAGCGGATCGAGATGTTTTCATCCCCCAGTTTTTCGAATTCGGCGGCAACCGGAAGATTGGGAAGCCCGATTTTTTCACTTCCGAAAGCGTTTTGGTTCGGATCTAGTATCATTTGAACCTTCACACCCCGTTTAGCTGCATCCGTTAATGCCTCGACAACCTCGCGATCGGCAATATAGAACATGGCAAGATGGATGTTGTCCCCCTTTTTTGCATCCTTAATTGCCTTAAGGACATGTTTATTGATTTTTCCTTCCGTTAGCAGTTGTACCGATATCGGTCCTTTATCTGCTGATGTCCCTTTAAATTCAGGAAATGACTTCGGTCCTCCCGAGAATTTCGAAGCGGCTTCTTCGGCTTTAACAAAATCTCCGATGATATTCCCATCCATCTGGAATGCAATATTGGAATGGAATCCACTTGCGTCATGAGGATTGGCAGATGAGATGATGGCCGTTTTTTCAGTAGCGACCACTTTTCGGTGATTGGCTTTGATATTCATCAGTCTAAGATAAGAACGCAAGGTGACCTTTGGTGCGCTTTTAGCCATTGGATTCACAATCCAGCCTTTCCCGCTTTCACCGAACCATTGGAAAAAGGTCCGATATACACCTGAATAGAGAGGATTCGGATCCCGGAGGCGGTCTAAGTTGGTAACAATGACATCAATGCCATTTTTCTTCATCGTTTCCAACGCCTCTAGCTGGTAGGCATTATAGGAAGTATTCACTTCGTCAGTAATGAAAATGACCTGGAGGCCAGGTTTCTTTTTCTTTTGTTCAACGAGATTATCCTTCAGAGTCTCGGTTAGCTTCGGGAAGTTTATCTTTTCATCATAAAAAGCATTAAACAAAAACATGTCGATTACGATATAAGAATCAGCCTCTTCTATGGCTTGATTTATGGTCTTGAAAATTCGCTGCTCATGTTGTAGATCCCCTTGTTCATCGTGATAGGAAAGGTCATAGATGAAATCGATATCCTCGACATGGTGAACCTTTCCTTCATAGGAAATACCATCGGGGAGAGGCTTGTAGCTGTTATAGGCGATTACGAGTGCAAGGACGATCAAAATGCTGATAAGCAGATAAAATCGTTTTCTTTTGTACCATTTTTTCATAGGGAATCCTCCACATGGTTAAATTAGCTTGCTAACTTTCTATTTTCCCAATTTTGGGGTATATAGAAACATAAATCGTAATCTATGGAAAAAGGCAAGGCATGAAAGTTTGATATAATATACTTTCAAAAAGTGGAGAGGGGCTGTGGCAGATGGCAAAGCAGTTATTAACAAATGATTGGTGGCCTCTATTGGAAGAGGAATTCAAAAAAGAATATTACCAGGAGTTAAGGGGATTCATAAAGCAAGAGTACAGTCAGCAGGTCGTTCATCCCGATCAGGACGATATTTTCAATGCACTTCACTATACTTCTTATGAAGACGTAAAGGTTGTCATCCTTGGACAGGACCCTTACCATGGCCCTGGTCAAGCACATGGCCTTAGTTTTTCAGTTAAGTCGGGGGTCCGCATCCCGCCTTCTTTAAGAAATATTTTTAAAGAGTTACACACAGATCTGGGCTATGAGGTTCCGAATAATGGTTACCTAGTCGAATGGGCAAAACAGGGAGTGCTTCTATTGAATACCGTCTTGACTGTCCGTGAGGGAGAGGCCCACTCACACCGCGGAAAAGGATGGGAAATCTTTACGAACCAAGTTATTCGCCTATTGAATGACCGTCCGAAACCTGTTGTATTCATCCTGTGGGGGAAACCTGCACAAACCAAAATCCCATTAATTGATGAGACCCGTCATAAAATCATTAAGTCTGTACATCCGAGTCCGCTGTCGGCATCCCGTGGTTTCTTTGGCACCAAACCTTTTTCCACAACAAATCAAATGCTGGTGGAAATGGGGGAATCCCCAATTGATTGGAAAATCTCGAACCGATGATATGGGCAAGAAAACGAAACGGGTGAATTGTATGGCGTGCCGCCATTTCTATATAACTTGGGATCCCAGTTTTCCAAAGGGCTGCCGTGCTTTTCAATTTAAAACATCAAACCAGCCTTCTCTTGATGTCTTTCATTCTTCAGGACAGCCATGTTTGAAATTTCAAGCCAAGCCAATTAAGAGGTAGGAAATATGCAAGGTGTTTTCTTCTCTAATTTTTGCTATGCTAGTTATGATAGTTTTGACCTGTATATAGACGAGGTGGTAAAGTTGGATATTTCATCAAGACAAATGTTGGATAAAATCGAAGAGCTTGTTTTAAAAGCGAAACAGGCAAATTCAGAGGATAAGGTGCAGGGGTATGTAATCGCCATTAAGTCCCTTTGTGAAGTAATGGTGGATGAAAAAGCGGCGAACATCAGCATGCCGAAGCCAATCACATTGACCCAGCCCGTTATGCCGGCTACACCGAATGTAGAACCGGTTAAAATGGATGAAGCCAATGGGGAGTCCTTGTTCGATTTTTAAATGAGGGAAGGGGAGCGAAATAATTGAAACTGTTCATCATTTTAGGTGCATTGAATGGGTTTATTGCTGTGGCACTAGGTGCATTCGGCGCACATGGACTGGAAGGGAAAATTCCTGATAAATATTTAGAAACCTGGCAAACCGCTGTTCAATATCAAATGTTCCATGCAGTGGGTTTATTGGTAATCGGTTTATTGGCTGGGAAAATCTCAAGTCCGCTGATCAACTGGTCCGGCTGGCTTATGCTAATAGGAATTATCCTGTTTTCCGGAAGCCTATTCGTTCTAAGCGTTACGCAAATCAAAGTCCTTGGGGCCATCACACCGCTTGGCGGGGTTTCATTCTTGGTTGCTTGGGTTTTGATGATCATTGCTGCATATAAATACTTGTAATGAAAAAATTCATTCCAATATAAGAAGAGCCTCAAAATCAAATGGATTCTGAGGCTCTTCTTTTTTTGGATTTTCTTCACCTTGGCGAATAGGTGGCAAGCCCAGCGCCTCCAAATGGATATTCATATTCGATTTCTTCATCAAACGTTATATAATCTAAGTATACCATCGGGATTAAGTATCGTTTTCCCGTTTGAGGGTCGCTTATGATCAAGTGATCGCGTCCTGCAGCCTCGATGATTCCTTTGAAGATCTTAGCATTCCATTCCTTGTTGTTTTCAAATGTTGTATAAACAGTGGCTAATTTCCCTTTATTCAATCGCAAGATGTTCTCGATGTATGACGCTTCGATCGGGAGCATGCCAGGTATCTGTGGTCCGGAAGTGGCTGGACTCACCTGCATCGGCATTTGTTGTGGCGTGCCTGCCATAGTGGGCTGTTGTGGCTGGAATCCTTGCTGTTGATATCCTTGCTGCGGGTAACCTTGTTGCGGGCTAGGATTCTGCTGCCTTAGTTCAGGCTCATTATTCTCATAGGGATAATAGGGGCTTCCCCCGTACGGGTAGTTACCATAAGGATTATTTTGTGACATTGCATTCCCTCCTAAATTCAAGGTTTAGTTGATGCTGTGGAATTTGGACAATCCAAGAGTGTGGACTGGGAGAAACTGTGCGATTTATAGCGACCGGTAGTATTGTATATGTTTTCTGGACAATCCCCGGGTGGCTTAAAAAACCACAATGAAAGTTAAGCGATACATAACGGCTGCCGTTCATGATATAAATCTTATTCTCTTGCCGGCCAATGAATAGAAGTAACGTTCCTTCACCTCGCTGGAGTCAGGAATTGCCTTGATCAATTTTCCTGAAGCTGAATGGGACTGTGAAAAAATAAATTCATCACTATTGAAAATGTATGGGATGTGGATTGGATTTATTCCACAGCCGGGGAAAAATAAAAAGGAGGGGACGCAAAAAAAGCTTCCGGAAACCGGAAGCCCATCGTCTTATACGTATAGGAATGAAGGTACGTTTTCTTCCGGCAGGATATTGCCTACAAAGAAAGAACCAAATGCAGCGTAACGTGCACTCACTTCATCAAAACGCATTTCATAGATTAATTTTTTAAATTGAAGGACATCATCTGCGAAAAGTGTAACGCCCCATTCATAATCGTCAAAACCGACAGAACCCGAAATGATTTGTTTTACTTTACCGGCATAACTGCGGCCAATCAAGCCGTGGGAACGCATTAAGCCTTTGCGATCTTCCATGGAAAGCATATACCAGTTATCATCGCCATCACGACGCTTGTCCATTGGATAGAAGCATACGTGTTTCGCTTTTGGAAGTATCGGATAAAGTCTTGAACGAACATGAGGGTTCTGGTAAGGGTCCTCACCATCTCCTCCAGCTAAGTAATTGCTCAATTCCACGACGGAAACGTATGAATAAGCGGGAACAGTATATTCGGCAAGCTTCGTTTTATTGAATTCGTTTTCAATTGCATTCAATTCTTCCATGGTTGGGCGGGCAAACATAAGCATGAAGTCCGCTTTCTGACCTACGATGGAATATAGGGCATGGCTGCCTTCATTGTCGCTTTGTGTCATATTCCATTTATCCAGTAAACCTTGGAATTCCGAGATGGCCAATTGGCGTTCGTCGCTTGATAACGTTTTCCAAGAAGCCCAGTCGATTAGACGGAAATCATGTAAACAATACCAGCCGTCCAGTGTTTGTGCTGCTTCACTCATTACGATCACTCCTAAGTCTTATTATAACTTTAATATAACATAGTTTCAGTATAAGGAAATTTATATCAACCCGCAAACACCATCACTGTTTTTCGGTGTTCAAACAATTTTCAAATTTGCGGCGGATTGGCTGGGTACCAAAGTGGCTGGAAATTACCTGGCTGCTAGAGTATTCTTAAAAGAAGACGACTATGGATTTTCACCGGATGGTTAAATATTGAAGGAAAGAGGGAAAACGTATCTAAAAAAGGAGGAAGAGCCAATGGGTGATTTATTTGAAATACTGGAAGCGAAAGTTATGGGGCATAATTTAAAGATCGTTTTTCCAGAAGGTCTGGATGAACGGATTTTGGGAGCGGCAGCAAGGCTTGCCAAAGCTAAGTTGGTGACACCGGTATTGATCGGGGATATCGGGTTGATTCAAGAGAAGGCAAAAGATATGAAAATCTCCCTTGATGCAATCGAAATATATGATCCGAAGAATTATATCATGATGGATGAAATGGTTGAAGCGTTCGTGAAGGTCCGTGAGGGTAAAGCGACAGGGGTACAAGCACGTGAAATATTAATGGATGAGAACTACTTTGGAACCATGCTCGTCCATATGAAACTGGCACATGGAATGGTGAGTGGTGCAACGCATTCGACTGCCGATACGGTTCGCCCCGCCTTAAAGATCATAAAAACAAAGCCAGGCGTCCAAAAAACATCGGGAGTATTCATCATGGTCCGGGATGAAGAAAAATATGTGTTCGCGGATTGTGCGATCAATATAAACCCCGATTCCCAAGATTTAGCTGAAATTGCTATCGAAAGTGCGAAGACCGCACAAATGTTCGATATCGAACCGCGTGTTGCGATGCTGAGCTTTTCGACGAAAGGGTCCGCAACATCCCCCGAAACCTTAAAAGTGGCTGATGCTGTCGATTTGGCAAAAGAAAGGGCCCCTGAAGTCATTCTTGATGGGGAATTTCAGTTTGACGCGGCTTTCGTTCCTTCGGTAGCAAGAAAAAAAGCGCCGGACTCCCTTATCCAGGGGGATGCGAATGTTTTTATTTTCCCAAGTCTCGAAGCAGGGAACATTAGCTATAAGATGGTACAGCGCTTGGGTGGCTTCGAAGCGGTCGGTCCGATCCTACAGGGGCTGAACCGTCCGGTGAATGACCTTTCGAGGGGATGCAGTGAAGAGGATGTATATAAACTGGCTGTCATTACAGCGGCACAGGGATTTGTGGCGCAGTATCAATAGGCAGCCTGAGGATTAAATGTAGAGGGAGATTCGTATGAGTGAAACAGATTCATTATTAATGCAGCAAGAGTGGAGGATTATTGATCAATCTTCCGTTGGGCCTCAGTTTCCAGCCCTGGAGTCCTTTGCGATGGATGATACATTTTGTGCTTCCGTAGGGTCAGGTAAATCAGCGGCCGTAGCGAGGGCGTGGGTACATCATCGAACCATCGTCATGGGTATTCAGGATACGAAGTTGCCTTTTCTTAAAAAGGGGTTGGATCATTTAGAAGAACATGGTTTTCAGGCCATCGTGAGGAATTCCGGGGGGCTGGCAGTCGTGCTGGATGAGGGTGTCCTTAATTTGTCGCTCATTTTTCCTGAAAACGAGCAAAAAATTGAAATCAATCGTGGATATGATGCCATGTGGGAGCTTGTCCAATTGATGTTTGCCGATTTCCCGGTCACGATGGAGGCAAGGGAAATCGTCGGTTCCTATTGTCCTGGAAGTTATGATTTAAGTATTAATGGGCAAAAGTTTGCCGGGATATCCCAACGCAGGATCCGCAATGGCGTAGCGGTGCAAATCTATTTGTGTGTCAATGGAAGCGGGGCTGAACGTGCCAGCCTCGTGAAGGGTTTTTATGATGCAGCTAAAGGAAATGCAGAAACCAAATTCGCTTATCCTGATATCGTCCCTTCGGTAATGGCGTCCCTAACGGAATTGTTGGGCGTGCAATTGAGTGTTCAGGACGTTATGCTTAGATTCCTGCATGTATTGAAGGAACATAGTGAAAGGATATTCTCTGACACTCTTTCCGTTCAGGAATGGCCGATGTATGAGGCATACTTGACAAGAGTGGTGGAACGTAATGATAAAGTTTTCGCTGCATTAAAGGATTGATATAAAGAAACCGTTCCAGTAATTCAGGATCGGTTTTTTTCATTAAATACGACTTTAGCATTCACTGAAACTGTAAAAGGCCTGTATGATAGGCGGAGTTCTTGAAACAATGAAAAAAAAGAGCCTTGTCGGCTCCCTTTTTTAAGATAAACATGGGTGAAACGGCCTTTGGCATGTGGTTGATCTATTATAACTGAACCCCACATTATCTTATTATTCGGCCATTTTTTCCAAATTGCCATTCCGGTCCATCTTGAACTTCGTTGCCGGACGTTCCTCTTCCTCTAACAAGACCAGCTTTCTTGCCCGATTCATGATATTCATCAAAGTTTCATAATCTTCCTGCATCAAGCCGCTGTTTTGTTCCAGGTGGCTGATTTTATTCTCCAAATCTTCGTTTCGCTTTTTCAGCCCTTTAATTTCAAGCTTCAATCTTTCATTTTCGGTTTTTAATACTTCAGCTTGAAGCATGCGGACGTTCATGGATTCCAAATAAGCGATGACGGCTTCAAGGCTCATGGCCGTTTCAAGAGTCACTGGCGTGTGCTGTGTCTTAGGAGCGAGGGCTTCGGCCACAACGAATTCCTCTGCTGCTTCATAATTGGTTGTATCGACTTCGGATTTCACCTCTAGTTCCTCTTCTTGTACATGGGGAACCATTATGTCGGAAATCGTTGGGGACGGCGGTGTATAAAGAAGCCGTTTTTTCCCTCCTTGATCTTTTCCAAGGATCCTTTGCCGCTGCTTACGCTGTTTCTTGGCAAGGGAAAGCGCTTTATCATAATTATGGCGGACAACTGCATTCCAGCGGAATCCGCATGCTGCAGAGGTGCGATTCAACTTATCTCCTACTTCTTCAAAAGCATTAAGCTGAGTGCTGCCTTCCCGCACATGGCGCAATACCGTTTCAGCCAAAAGTAAATCATCTTCTTCTGTCCAGGCGTCTTGACGAACCTTCATTTCTACATACTCCCTTTCTGGTAACTTTTAAAATAAGTAACTATATAAAATATCGTGTGGCAGTGATTTATGGAGTGTTCTACTAGCATTTTGGACAAAATCTGGATTTTTTATACAAAAAGGTTAAAAGGATACTAGTTTTTTGTTTAATTACATCCTTTTACAGTGGCTGCCCTTTCCTATTCACATGATCAAGCCCTCTTGATATTCATAAGTAGAAGCGGTAAAATACCCTTTAGTCATATAAATGGATGAAAAATAGTTTGTTATGGAAAGGATGGTGACCGGAGGATGTCCAATGAATTCAGAGTGTGCGATGACTGCTTGGCGGTAAACGTTAAAACATTGATCCCGCGTCTTGAAAAGCTTGATCCCGACGCGAAAATTGAAGTGGGCTGTCAATCCTATTGCGGTCCTGGCAGAAAGAAGTCTTTTGCCTTTGTCAATAACCGTCCAGTTGCTGCACCGACAGAAGACGAGTTACTAGATAAAATCAATAAAAAACTAAAGTAGGATCCATGATATATAGGTAGAGTGGATTGTTTGCTTAAGATAAATGGAACAAGTGATCATCACCCAGAATTCAACACACTGCGGTGATTTTTTATTTTCTTATTTTCAAGACAAAATCAGACTGAAACTTCCGTTTTCTTACAAAGGGACCTCTCTTGCTAGCAAGGTGGATGTTAGGGTTTTTTGTCAAAACACGCTATAATGAGTGCATCGAGATTATGAAAAAGAGGGAAGTTCATGGAATATTCCGGCGAAAAATTACAAGAAGAAAAGGTATTCAAGGACCCGGTGCACCGATATATACATGTTCGTGACCGGGTTATATGGGATTTAATAGGGACGAAGGAATTCCAGCGTCTTAGAAGGATCAAACAGCTGGGAACGACTTATTTGACCTTTCATGGTGCGGAACATAGTCGGCTTAGCCATTCGCTTGGAGTATATGAGATTGTCCGGAGAATCGTGGATGATGTTTTCGAGGGCAGACCGGAATGGAAACCTGAGGAACGGTTACTATCCTTATGCGCAGCACTGCTGCATGATTTGGGACATGGTCCTTTCTCTCATTCTTTTGAAAAAGTGTTTGACCTGGATCATGAGCAATTCACGCGGCAAATAATCCTCGGCGATACGGAAGTGAATAAGATCCTCCTTAGAGTTGGACGTGATTTTCCTAAAAAAGTGGCAGAAGTCATAGCGAAAACCTATAAAGGCAAATTAGTAGTCAGCCTGATTTCAAGTCAGATCGATGCCGATAGAATGGATTATTTACAGCGTGATGCTTACTTCACTGGCGTTAGTTATGGACATTTCGATATGGAAAGGCTTTTGCGTGTAATGAGGCCAAGGGAAGAACATGCCGTCATAAAACAAAGCGGGATGCATGCGGTTGAGGATTACATCATGAGTCGCTACCAAATGTACTGGCAGGTTTATTTCCATCCAGTTACGAGAAGTGCGGAGGTCATACTTACCAAGATTCTACATAGGGCGAAGCATTTATATGAATCCGGTTATGAGTTTGCTCAAGAACCGCACCATTTTTATTCATTGTTCAGGGGAGAAGTGACTTTAACGGACTACTTGAAAATGGATGAAGCGGTGATGCTCTATTATTTCGAAGCATGGGAAGAGGAGAACGATGCGATTTTAAAAGATTTATGCACTCGCTTCGTTAACCGTAAACTATTTAAATATGTGGAATTCCATCCATCGAACAGTCAAATGAACAGGTTGATGGAATTAAGGACGCTATTCAAGAAGGCAGGCATCGATCCGGATTATTATCTTGTCGTCGATTCTTCATCAGATCTGCCGTATGATTTTTACCGGCCAGGTGAGGAAGAGGAGAGACTGCCGATTCACTTGCTGAAAAATAATGGCGAAATTCGTGAATTATCGCGTGAATCCGAAATTGTCGATGCAATTTCAGGGAAAAGAAGAACGGATCATAAGTTGTATTATCCAGCGGATTTATTGCGTGATGAATCTACGAAGAAAAATATAAAAAAACAGATTCGTAAGCTTTTGGAGCTATCGGATTAAAGTGGTACATTTTTGGTGAGGAGTGACGAGCCTTGTTTAAGGATCATGCAAACATTATCAATGCAATTTCTACTGCAGGTGAAATCTCGGGTCGGAAAAAGTTGCAAAAAATCGTTTATATCGCGAAGAAGCTTTCCTTCCCATTTCATGAAAAGTTTCAATTTCACTTTTACGGACCGTATTCGGAGGAGTTGACCTTACGGATTGAAGAGCTCTGCGAAATGGGTTACTTGAATGAAGTGAGGGAAAAAAAAGCAGGCTATTATCAATATTGTTATTCGATAACGGATGCTGGCCAGGATTTCCTATCCATACAGGAAGTGGAGATGCCGGCACTTGAGGCATGCTTATTGGATATGAACGAACAGAATGCCCGGTTTTTGGAGCTGGTTTCAACGGTATTATACTTCGACACGCTTGAAAAAGAGGAAGTCACCGAGAAAATTTTCACGCTGAAAAGCAAACAAAAATATACGCTTGAAGAAATTGATGAGGCATATGAATATATTGAGCAGTTAAAAACAAAAGCTAAGCCGAATTGACGGCTTAGCTTTTCCCCATTATGTAAAGCTTATAAATCGCTTTTACGGACACCGGCTACTGCTAAATGATTTTTTGACATTTCTTCAATGAAAATCGTCACGGCTTCAGCTGGTGCTCCAGTTGTTTCCGTAACGGCTGCAGTCACCTTTTCGACTAAAGCCTTTTTTTGTTCGTCTGTACGGCCTTCAAGCATTTTGACTGTTACATATGGCATCTCTTTTCACCCCTTCCTCTCTTATCTTGTAGTGTTTCACAATGGAAAAAGAATTGCAAGACACGGAAGTCAGAGTTTTTTCACTTCTTGGACTTTTGATGTATACTAACGGTAATAAACAATGGGGGAGAAGCTATCGATGCAATTCTTGGAGCAAATAGAACGGTTTTTGGTTTATCCTTTGGAGCAGCTTCCCTATGTCATTGTGTCACTGTTAATCGCATTTACGGTTCATGAATTTTCCCATGCTTATGTGGCCTATAAGTTCGGTGACCCGACTGCAAAGAATGAAGGAAGAGTCACATTGAATCCGATTTCCCATTTGGATCCGATCGGAACATTGCTGATATTAATAGCCGGATTTGGTTGGGCGAGACCTGTACCGGTTAATCGTTTTCATTTCAAAAATCCAAAATTGGCAGGAGTGCTCGTCTCTTTTGCCGGTCCGTTCAGTAATTTGATTGTTGCAATTTTGGGGTTTTTGATTTTTTACGGATTGCTTGCAGCAGGAGTTGGACCTGATTTACCGTTTTTCGTCGAGCCGTTCTTAAATATACTCATAAATTTAAATGTCCTTTTATTTGTATTTAATCTGATACCGCTGCCGCCGCTCGATGGTTATAGGATCGTACAGGATCTTGTTTCAGCTGACTTGCGGGCAAAAATGACCCAGTATGAACAATATGGCTCCCTTATTTTTTTGATTCTGATCATCACACCGCTGGGCGATTATACAATCAGACCGATTATGGATACTGGTATTAAATTTGTAGGAGGCATCCTGAGTCAATTTTTTTCACTTTTGTTTTTTTAATCAATAATAAGGAATGACAAACGATAAAGGGGGATACAAACATGGAAGAACAACCAAAGAAAAAGGTCGGCTTTAATATTATAAAAAACGACCCTACAGAAGGTCATGGCGGATATGGAGCAGGGGTTTTGACGCTCGATAATATTTCTCCGGTCATCATCGATGTGGATGCAGGTGAAGCAGAGGTCGATATCGGCGCGATGCATGCAAGAAGTGCAGTGGAAAAAGGGATCAAGTTTTTAAAGACTAAAGAGGAAGTCCCGAATGCCAAACCTTACTGGCTTGTTTGGGTGACCATTGAAGCCACTCAAAACGGTCCTCACTATGCAGGTGTGACGGCATGTGAAATGATGGTCGACAGGTCAATTAGACGCGGTTACAAATCGCTTCCGGAGCATGTTAACCGGATGGATAAATCGCTGAAACGAAAAATCATCGTCGAGGACATGGACGATAAATCAAAGCGTGTGCTTGCAGACTTCCTGAAAAACCATGATGCAGGAATGTGGGAGCGTTCTTCAGATCAGCTGAAGGAATCATTGACGGTTTGAATCTTGTTTAATGGATGAAATGTTAAGTTTAGTGAAAAATGCACTTGTAGGAAAGCGATAAAATCAGTAAACTTAAAGACAGCAGTTTAGTCACTGTGGAACTAGGACAGAAAAACCCCCGAAGCCGCTGCCGGCTTCGGGGATTTTTCGTTATCCCCAAGGTTTTAAGACTTTTTTGTACCACGGGGCCTTTTTATGTTCTTCTTTTGGGGCATGTTTCGGATCCTCACCCTTAAAGTGCTCGGCACAGTATTCAACAGGCTCGGTTCCTTTAACATAATAAGTCAATCTTGAGACAGGACAATCCTTTGTGGCCAATTTTCCGCTTACCGGATTCACGTTTACCCCGATCACATTTTTGGTTTCCTTAAACGATTTTGCCGGTTTCCCTTCTAGACCCTTTTCCATATAGGAAGCCCAGATTTTCTTTGCATAGCCTTTTTCAGCAGGGATCTCGATCTTTTTGCCTTGATCATATCCAGTCCATACTCCTGCTACAAGCTCCGGTGTGTAACCGATCATCCAGCTATCCGTCGGGGTGGAGCCTGATTTGCCGGCATATGGGCGGGTCAGCTGGGAACTGATGGTGCTACCGGTCACTTTCGTATAGCCATTTAAGGTTTTATCGAAAACACCTGTTAGCATCTGGGTCATGACAAATGCCTTGTCCTCATCCAAAATCTGTTCCGGTTTCTCATTTTCATCAAAAATCACTTCACCTTTTTGATTTTCAACCTTTTTGATAAACACGGGCTTAACCTTCTTGCCGCCGTTGGCCAGAATGCTATATGCGTTCACCATTTCAATCGCCCTTACACCCGACGTACCAAGTGCCAGGGAAGGAACCGCATCCATCTTTGCCGTGATTCCGAAACGATGCGCCGTATCGACCAATGTCTGTTCCCCAAGGAACAAGTGCGTTTTTACGGCGAAGATATTATCGGAAAGAGCAATGGCTTGGGCCATCGTGATTTCGCCTTCCGCATATTGATGGTTGTAATTATGCGGTGTGTAAGATGAGTGACCATCATCGAAAGAAAATGTAGTTGTCTCACTCTTTAAGGTGGTGGACGGTGTGAACCCGTTCTCCAGCGCTGAATAATATAGCAATGGCTTCATGGTTGAACCAGGCTGGCGAACGGCCTGTGTAGCTCGATTGAATGGCGACTCGGAATAATCTTTACCGCCGACGAGCGCACGGACCTCCCCGGAATCAGGATCCATTGCCACGATCGAGGCTTGAATGCCTGAAGAGTTGGGTATGGTATTGGAAAGAGCCTCTTCGGCGGCATCCTGCTGGGTTTCGTCCAGAGTAGTATAGACCCTAAGCCCGCCGAGCTCGATCGTCCGGTCATCCAAATGAAGCTGGGACTTTAAAGCTTGTTTGACGGCATCTTGGAAATAGGGAGCGGTCTTATTGGTGACCGTTCCGTGCTCGCCCTTTAATGTAAGGGATGTCCGTAACGCTTCCGCAATATTTTTTCCTGAAATGTAGTTTTTGTTTTTCATGGCTTGCAGGACAACTTTCTGCCTGGATTTCGCTTTTTCAAAGTTATCCAATGGTGAATAGTTTGACGGCCCTTTTGGTATTCCGGCCAGCATGCTCGCTTCAGGAAGAGTCAAATCCTTGGCATCCTTGCCAAAGTAATATTGACTTGCAGCTTGGGCTCCATATGCGCCGTGGCCATAGTAAATCGTATTTAAATAGCCTTCTAGAATTTCCTTTTTGGAGTAGTTCATTTCTAAACGTATCGTATAAAAAGCCTCATTAAACTTACGCGACCACGTTTTGTCATGCCCAAGAAACAGGTTCCTGGCATACTGCTGGGTTATAGTGCTTGCACCCTGGACTTTGGACATTGCCTTAATATCAGCAAGGATGGCACCGCCGATCCGCTTTATATCAAATCCATTATGAGTGTAAAACTGGCGGTCCTCAACGGCGACAGTCGCTTGGATGAGCTGTGGTGAAATCGACTCCATTCCGGCCCAATAACGTTTCTGGCCATTATCTGTTTCACCGATCACATTTCCATTATCACTATAATAGAGAGTGGACTGCGGTACGACCAAAGGGGGAGGACCTAATATTTTTGCATAAATCAGTAAGGAGAGAAGCAATACAAAGAGTATCGTGAGCCCGATTGTGGCAAGGATGATGATGGCCCGTACATATTTAGTTGTCCTTTTAAATCGTTCGCTTGGAATCAATTCCATTGCTTTCACCTCTCTTATCAGGTAAGAATCTAGTATCTATTACTATTATGGAAAAAAAAGAAAATTTTAAACATAAGAACTGCATTTATGAAATTTATCTTGCAATTCTGCTAGATTCGTCTATAATTTTTCTAGCTAATGACTATACCGATTTTGGGGAACCTATAAGGTAACTGACAATATGAAATGGAAAAGGAGCGTTAATAAATGAGCATTTGGTTTACTGAAAAACAAACAGAGAATTTTGGTATTACGATGAAAGTGAATCGTACTTTACATACGGAGCAAACTGAGTTTCAAAAGCTTGATATGATTGAAACGGAAGAGTGGGGCAATATGCTATTGCTGGATGACATGGTAATGACTTCACAGCGCGATGAATTCGTTTACCATGAAATGGTAGCCCATGTTCCTTTATTTACCCATCCTAATCCAGAAAACGTTTTGGTTGTAGGCGGAGGGGACGGAGGAGTTATCCGTGAAATCCTAAAACACCCAAGCGTAAAAAAAGCTACATTGGTTGATATCGATGGGAAAGTTATCGAATACTCAAAGAAATTCCTGCCTGAAATTGCAGGCATGCTTGAAGATCCGCGTGTAGACGTACAAGTTGGGGATGGTTTCATGCACATCGCCAAAAGTGAAAATGAATATGACGTGATCATGGTTGACTCGACTGAACCTGTCGGACCTGCTGTCAATTTATTCACAAAAGGTTTTTATGCCGGGATTTCCAAAGCTTTGAAAGAAGACGGGATTTTTGTGGCACAATCCGACAACCCTTGGTTTAAAGCGGACTTAATTCGCGATGTACAACGAGATGTGAAAGAAATATTCCCAATCACTAGCCTGTATTTAGCGAATATCCCGACATATCCAAGCGGCCTTTGGGCATTCACGATCGGGTCGAAAAAATATAATCCATTAGAAGTGACTGAAGATCGTTTCCATGAAATGGAGACTAAATATTATACAAAAGAACTTCATAAAGCAGCATTCGTTCTGCCTAAATTCGTTCAAGATTTAGTGAAATAAGGGAGGCGTGGACCATGAAATTCGATGAAGCTTATTCAGGCAATGTATTCATTAAAAGCCACCCTGTTTTTGAGGAATCAGAAGCTGTACTATACGGCATGCCGATGGACTGGACGGTAAGTTTCCGTCCGGGTTCTCGATTCGGCCCTACCCGGATTCGTGAAGTTTCGATTGGTTTGGAAGAGTACAGTCCATATTTAGATCGTGAATTAGAGGAAGTTAAATTCTTTGATGCCGGGGATATTCCATTACCATTCGGCAATCCGCAGCGCAGTATCGATATGATTGAAAAATTTGTCGACAGCGTGTTGGATGCAGGTAAGTTCCCAATGGGCATGGGAGGGGAACATCTTGTCACATGGCCAGTCATTAAAGCCATGTTCAAAAAGTATCCCGATATGGCCATCATCCATATGGATGCCCATACAGATTTACGTGAGGATTATGAAGGGGAGCCGCTTTCCCATGCGTCCATCATCCGTAAATCCGCAGAACTTATCGGCCCGAAAAATGTATACTCTTTCGGCATTCGTTCCGGTTTGAAGGAAGAATTCCAATGGGCAAAAGAAAATGGCATGCACATCTCTAAATTTGAAGTTCTTGAACCTCTGAAAGAAGTACTGCCGCAGTTAGCTGGTCGTCCTGTATATGTGACGATCGACATCGATGTTCTTGATCCTGCGCACGCGCCAGGGACAGGAACCGTTGATTGTGGAGGCATCACTTCCAAAGAGCTTTTGGCTTCGATTCATGAGATAGCACGGTCCGAGATTAATGTAGTCGGCTGCGATTTAGTAGAAGTGGCACCGATTTATGATCCATCCGAGCAAACTGCGAACACGGCGAGCAAGCTGATTCGCGAAATGATTCTAGGTTGGGTTCAAAAAGGTTAATGATGGAAGACTTGACTGTTCCCGTTTTTTTTGCGGGAATGGTCTTTTTTTATCCATTCAGGAAAAGAATTTTATTCCTGAAGGACCCTTTTTGAATAATTCCGCCCCAATGAGTCATTATTGCGTTAAAATCAAATGAATGGCAACAACATGATTTCGACAGTTTATCCCCACACTTTTGGATTTACACTTTATTTTCCGCTCCAAGTTGAAACTTCCTTGAAGAATATTTATACTTATAAAGTTAAGAACGACATGATGAAGGAAGTGTAGCTTTGACTCTTCATGATATAGATAAGCATGCTATTAAAGTGACTTTACAGACAAAAATCATGCACGGCTCAGAAACGGAAACGTATGAGCTGGTGACATTTGGTACAAAAATGTATAAAGGTGCAGATTTATATTTGCAATATAAAGAGGAAAATGAAGCCGGTCAAACACAAACGACCATCAAGCACAAACCGGATGAAACGATCCTGCTTAGAAATGGCGCCATTAAAATGAGGCAGCTTTTCCGCCTGCAGGAAGCGACAAATGGACATTATGAAAGTATATATGGCAGGTTAGGATTACGGACGACCGCGAAGAAGATACATCATCAATGGGATGAACAGACCAAACAAGGGAAACTTGTCCTTAAATATACGTTACATATGCAGGGAAGCGAACCCGGTCAATATGAGATGACGATTTCCTACAAGGAGGAAGCATAGCGCATGAATATAGTAAAAGAGGTACAGGAAAAACTGAAAGAAGAGATTAAAGCGGCAGTCATTAAAGCTGGGTTGGCAACGGAAGAGCAGATTCCAAATGTTGTATTGGAACTGCCAAGAGATAAGACACACGGAGATTATTCCACGAATATGGCCATGCAATTAACGAAGATTGCAAAGAAAGCGCCAAAGATGATAGCAGAGGCAATCATCGAAAACTTTGACAACTCAAAAGCATCCATCGAAAAAATTGAGATTGCAGGACCTGGTTTCATCAACTTCTACATGAATAATTCCTATTTGACAGAATTGGTTCCTGTCATTTTGAAAGTGGATGAAGCATATGGGGAAAGTGACTTTGGTAAAGGCGAAAAAATCCAAGTGGAGTTCGTTTCCGCGAACCCGACCGGTGATCTTCACCTTGGTCATGCCCGTGGTGCAGCAGTAGGTGATACATTATGTAATGTTCTCTCTAAAGCAGGTTATGATGTTTCACGTGAATACTATATCAATGACGCAGGAAACCAAATTAATAATTTGGCCATTTCTATAGAAGCCCGCTATTTCCAGGCGCTTGGCCTCGAAAAGGATATGCCGGAGGGCGGCTATCATGGCGAAGATATCATTGGCATCGGTAAAACGCTTGCCAGTGAATTTGGGGATAAATATGTAAATGCCGATGAAAAGGAACGTTTTGAATTTTTCCGTGAGTATGGCTTGAAATATGAAATGGAAAAACTGAAAACGGACTTGGCTAATTTCCGTGTCGGATTCGATGTATGGTACTCCGAAACATCTCTATATCAAGACGGTAAAATTGATGAGGCACTCAAAGTGTTGAGGGACAGGGGCCATGTCTACGAGGAAGATGGGGCTACATGGTTCCGCTCTACTGAACTAGGCGATGATAAAGACCGGGTGCTTATTAAGCAGGATGGGTCTTACACATATCTGACACCGGATATTGCCTATCATCGTAATAAATTGGAGCGCGGCTTTGAAACGCTGATCAATATCTGGGGTGCAGACCACCACGGCTATATACCGCGTATGAAAGCGGCAATCGAAGCATTGGGGTACAAACGCGAGCAGCTTGAAGTGGAAATCATCCAGCTTGTTCACCTGTACAAGGATGGCGAGAAAATGAAGATGAGTAAGCGTACCGGTAAAGCGGTTACGATGCGTGATCTTATTGATGAAGTGGGTCTCGATGCAACCCGTTATTTCTTTGCGATGAGAAGTGCGGATACTCATATGGATTTCGATTTGGATCTTGCGGTTTCACAGTCCAATGAAAACCCGGTTTATTATGCACAGTATGCCCATGCCCGGATTTCTAGCATTTTACGCCAAGGTGTGGAACAAGGGATCAGCTATGAGGGCGTCACTGATTTCTCTGCCCTAGCTACTGAAAAAGAAGTGGAGCTTTTGAAGAAATTAGGAGAATTCCCGCAGGCAATTGCGGAAGCAGCCGAAAAACGGATGCCTCACCGCATGACGAATTATATATTCGACCTGGCTTCTACATTCCACAGTTTCTACAATGCAGATAAGGTTTTGGATGTTGAAGAGATGGAAAGAAGTAAGGCGCGTTTAGGACTGGTCAAATCCGTCCAAATTACCTTAAAGAATGCATTAGCCATCATCGGGGTATCGGCACCGGAAAAAATGTAATGGAAAAAGCGGCTGTTTCTAACGAAACAAGCCGCTTTTTTTTAGGTTAATTAGCACTCGACGGCACCGCCGCTCACCCTTTTTACACCACGAACCTTAGCTATATCTTCAATCAGCTGCAACATTGCCCGATCCTTCATCTTGGCCTCGATCATGAAATCGACGTCCTGTCCAAGACCCTTCAGCACTTTAAAAAGGGGCATGATGAAGTCCAAATCGATATAATCTGCATGCGAGCGAAATTCACCTGCCGATTTTGGGGATGAAATATGAATCTTTGGTACCGCTCCTGCTTGTCTCCAAGTGGTGAATACCTCGGTGAGAAGTTCGTTAAGCGGCTCATCTGAAAGATTTGCGAGATGATGGTGATAATCGAATACAAGTGGGATGCCTTCCCCCTTACATACGCTCAGGGTTTCAGATGCTGTATAGGTTTTATCATCATTCTCAAAAGTCATTCTTTCCTTGACGTGCATAGGCAGCGATTTAAGGTTGTCATGAACCCTTACAAGGGCGGACTCTTTATCACCATAGGCCCCACCGACATGGATATTGATGAAAGAGGTGTCCGCAATGCCCATTGCATCAAGCATTTTATAATGGAACTCCATATCTTTTACGGCATTTTGTGTAATCTCGGGTTTTGGGCTGGTAAACAGAGTAAACTGATTGGGATGAAAGCTGATCCTCATCTTGTGTGCAGTGGCCCAATCGCCAAGCTGTTTCCACTCTTTTTTTAAAGGTGTAACGAAATCCCATTCTAGTTCGGGATGTGTGGCTAAAGGAACAATGGAACTGGACATCCGGTATATTTCTATTTGGTGTGCCGTGTTATATTGAAGGACCCTTAAGGTATTTTCAATGTTCTGCCTTGTCACATCCAGTAGTTTTTCCATTCCTTTTTCGGCGCCAAGTGAACTATATCGCTTGTAAGTAAGTGTCTTAGCCGGAGAAGCTTCCCATAAACAGGTGGCATTGGATACGAATCCAAATCTTATTTTCATTATATTTTTCTCCTTGAGGAACGGGATGTCAAAGAAAAGGAGAAAGCATGGCAGCCAGCGATTCTTTTGCTGAACGGACTACATTGATGTTGGAAAGCGCGTCCCCGTTTAGCAGCTTGGATTCGGCTAGGTCCACCGCCAACTCCTTTTCTACATCTTCTATGAATGTCCGGTCAAATACGATGCAATTGATTTCACTATTTAAAAAACAACTGCGTTTATCAAAATTAGCCGTACCGATATCACACATTATATCATCGATCAGAATCACTTTAGAATGGTAGAACCCTCTTTGAAATTGCATGATTTCAGCCCCTTCTTTTATTAGTACCCGGAAATAGGGAAAAGAAGCCTCCTTGACAAGGGCATGGTCTGAAATTTCAGGTACGATGATCGTAACGGAGACATTGCGTGCAAGTGCTTCCCTTAATTCTTGAAATAAAGTTTCACTGGGAATGAAATATGGAGTCCCGATAATGATTTTTTTAGTGGCTTGCCGAATTATGTGTGTAAGTGACTGTTCAAGATCACTGCCATTCGTGACGACAAACTGCTGTGCCTGCGTTCCGGGAGTCAATGTCGGGAAATAAGCAGGCGTTCCTCTGTAATCCTCGTTTGTATCATAGAACCAATCCGAGAGGAAGACTTCCTGAAGGTCCTTTACCCCTTCCCCGGTCAGTTTTAAATGGTAATCTCTCCACGGGTTCAGCTTCTCCCCTTGGTTTATATACTCCTTACCGATATTAAAGCCGCCAAGATAGCCGATTTTTCCATCTATCACCGTAATCTTACGGTGATTTCTTTTTTGTATTGTATAGAAAAGGAAGGGGAGTTTCGGCTTAAAGCTGAAAGAAAAATGAACACCGCTTTTAGTTAGCTCCTGAATGATTTGGCGGGACATCTTTTTACTTCCTACCCAATCGGCTAAAAGACGCACTTCCACGCCCTCTTCCGCTTTTGATTGCAGTAACTTCAAAAAGTCCTTGCTGAATTTATCATTTTTTACAATATAAAAAAGAATATGGATTGAATCCTTAGCTTGCTCTACTTCCTTCATGTAATCATCAAACAGGAGTTTCCCTGATGTGAATACAGTCATGTCGCTGTTCCGAGTCGGGTATTTTATGTTGGTTGCGTGCTTCAAATAACGCTTATGCCCTATCTTGAAATCAACCCAGCACCAAGAGAAGATCAATAAAAATATAGAGGCAATCGTAGTGATTATCTTCAAAAAAATCCCCCCTAAATGATTATATTTAGTTTGGCTCTAATTCCCTGTTAGTAACCATTAAAAAGTGGGGAGAGGATTTCATTTTTTTAGAATGAAGAAGGGTAATACGAGAAACTGTCGAATTATAATATTAAGATGCAGAAAAATTAAATGGTTTTAGAAAGAAAAAAGTTGACTGAATGCTCATTCATTATATAATGGAATTAATTAAATTTCAGAAAAATGCCAAATTTCCCAAAAAGGTACCTGGCATTTTGCAATTTACTAAAGAGGGGGAAAGTCTGCATGGAAATGAATGGTTTACTGTGGATCAACTTAGTTGCATTCCTGCTTGTAACCGCTTACGCCGCCGGTTTGTTTGTCTACTTGATAAAGACCCGTATAGCTTATATAAAACTTGGCAAAAAAGTGGAATTTGATAACCGTGTGAAAGATCGTCTTGTTAAAATAGGGGTTTATGTATTTGGACAGAAGAAGCTCTTTAAAGATAAAAAGAGCGGGATCATTCATGCCATGTTATTTTATGGTTTCATTTTAGTGCAATTTGGTGCACTTGACTTTTTCGTTAAAGGCTTAAGGCCGGGGTGGCATTTACCGTTTGGCCCTGTTTATCCAGCCTTTACTTTCTTTCAGGAAATTGTAACGCTTACTGTTCTTGTTGCAATCCTGTGGGCGGCATACCGCCGTTATGTCGAAAAGCTCGTTCGCTTGAAAAGGGATTTCAAAGCAGGTTTGGTTGTCATCTTCATCACCGGTATCATGATCACCGTATTACTGGGGAATGGAATGGGAATGATCTGGCATGGACACGATGCAACTTGGTCAGAGCCAGTCGCATCAAGCATCGCTTTCCTATTCGGCTGGATGGGGTCAACAGCGGCAACAGTCGTTTTTTATGTAGCTTGGTGGCTGCATTTACTGATCATATTATCTTTCCTTGTTTATATCCCGCAATCTAAGCATGCACACTTGATTGCCGGTCCAATAAATGTTTTCCTGAACCGGCTGGACAATCCGGGGAAATTGAAACCGGTTGATTTGGAAGAAGAGGTTTTCGACAAAGAAGGCAACCAATATTACGGTGCCAAATATATTGAAGATTTGACGCAGTACCAAATGGTGGACCTCTATGCCTGTGTGGAGTGCGGGCGCTGTACGAATATGTGTCCAGCTACAGGCACCGGTAAAATGCTGTCACCGATGGATATCATAATCAAGATGCGTGACCATTTAACAAATACAGGCGCTGCCGTTACAACGAAGCAGCCATGGGTGCCATCTTTTGTTTTTGGGAATACGAAGGGAAATAAGATAGCTTTGGCTGGTGCCGCACAGGGGGCGCAGGAATCTGCTGCAGCAACCGAGGCTTACAGTCCGAGCCTGATTGGCGAAGTCATAACGGAAGAAGAGCTTTGGGCTTGTACCACATGCCGGAATTGTGAAGATCAATGCCCGGTAATGAATGAACATGTCGACAAAATCATCGATATGCGCCGTTACCTAGTGTTGACAGAGGGCAGACTTGATCCTGATGCGCAACGTGCCATGACGAATATTGAGCGTCAAGGAAACCCGTGGGGACTGAACCGTAAAGAGAGGGAAGATTGGCGAAGCCTTCGGGAAGATGTCAGCATACCTACCGTGAAGGAATTGAAAAAGGCAGACGAAGAATTCGAGTATTTATTCTGGGTAGGTTCAATGGGATCGTACGATAACCGTAGCCAGAAGATTGCCCTTTCCTTTGCTAAACTATTGAATGAAGCGGGCGTCAAATTTGCAATTCTCGGAAATAAGGAGAAAAACTCAGGGGATACTCCGCGTCGATTGGGTAATGAGTTTGTCTTTCAGGAGCTTGCAATGAAAAATATAGAAGAATTCCAGAAGAATGAAATTAAGAAAATCGTGACGATCGATCCGCATGCATACAATATCTTTAAGAATGAGTATCCGGATTTTGGCTTGGAAGCGGAAGTGTACCATCATACTGAACTGTTAGCCACACTTGTCAGTGAAGGCAGGTTGGTGCCTCAGTATCCCGTGAATGAGACGATTACATTTCACGATTCCTGTTACTTGGGAAGGTACAATGAAGTTTACAGCCCGCCTCGTGAAATCTTGCAGTCCATCGATGGTGTGAAACTTATTGAGATGGAGCGTAATCGCGAGAAGGGAATGTGCTGTGGAGCTGGAGGCGGTTTGATGTGGATGGAAGAGGAAACAGGAAACCGCATTAATGTGGCCCGTACCGAACAAGCGCTAGCCGTCAGTCCAACAGTGATCAGTTCAGGTTGTCCTTATTGCCTGACCATGCTATCTGATGGGACGAAAGCAAAAGAAGTTGAGGAAAATGTTAAAACGTATGATGTAGCTGAACTACTGGAAAAAGCGGTCATTGGTGAAAATAAATCGATTGCCTCTTAATTTTAAATGGAATTGCCTGCTTCTTCTAAATGGTTAGATCAAATGGAAGCAGGCAATATTTTCAAATTTTTTATAAACTAAATATTTTCATTTTTGAGAAAAATGTGTAATATAATATATTATAAAGCGCTTACAACACTATTTTTTTTACTCCAAATTGAGCGAGCGTTCAATCAATGTTACTTATAGGGGGAAATAATGATGGCGAAAACAGTGATTATTAGCGGTGTGAGAACACCTTTTGGTAAATTTGGCGGCGGTCTTAGCAGTTTGACGGCATCACAACTTGGTGGAATAGCGATCAAAGAGGCACTTGTTCGGGCAGGGATCGAAGGCGGCCTGGTAGACGAGGTCATCATGGGGAACGTGCTTCAAGCAGGCCAAGGCCAAATACCGTCCCGTCAGGCGGCCCGACATGCTGGATTGCCTTGGGAAGTGAAAACGGAAACCATTAATAAAGTATGCGCATCAGGACTTCGCAGCGTCACATTGGCTGATCAGATCATTCGCTTAGGAGAAGAAGAAATCATTGTTGCCGGCGGAATGGAATCGATGAGCAATGCGCCTTATATCCTTCCGAAAGCAAGGTGGGGACTAAGGATGGGTGATGGGGAACTGAGGGATACGATGATTTCGGATGGACTAAGCTGCAGCTTTACGGGCGTCCATATGGGGACTTACGGAAACAGTACTGCCGAGGATCTTGAAATCACCCGTGAGGAACAAGATAGCTGGGCTTACGAGAGCCATCAAAAAGCGATAAAGGCAATCGATGGCGGTATTCTCGCAGAAGAAATCATTTCCGTACAGGTGCCGGTACGAAAAGGCGAACCAATTACCATCGAACATGATGAAGCTCCTAGAAAAGATACAACTGCCGGGAAGTTAGCTAAATTAGGTCCAGCCTTCAATAATGAGGGGACCATTACGGCAGGTAATGCACCAGGTGTCAATGATGGGGCAGGTGCACTCGTATTGATGAGTGAGGAACGTGCGGAAAAAGAAGGGAAAACACCTTTTGCCTATATTTTAGGTCATGCAGAAGTAGCGGTGGAAGCAAAGGACTTCCCTAAAACGCCAGGTTTGGTCATAAATGAACTCCTTAAGAAGACAGATAAATCGATAGAGGAAATTGATTTGTTTGAAGTGAACGAAGCATTTGCAGCGGTTGCACTGGCCAGTGGAAAAATTGCCAACATCGAGCCGGGAAAAGTGAATGTTAATGGAGGGGCTGTAGCATTAGGTCACCCAATCGGGGCGAGTGGTGCCCGCATCATCATAACGCTGATGCATGAGCTGAAACGCCGCGGAGGGGGATTGGGCATCGCAGCGATCTGCAGTGGCGGCGGTCAAGGAGATGCCATTTTAATTGAAGTGCCTAAGCAAGGATAATAGTTTCATAGATAAATGAGGGGGGATTTTCATGGGCATTCAAAAAGTGATGGTCATTGGTGCGGGACAGATGGGATCTGGCATTGCCCAGGTCTGTGCAATGAGCGGTTACGAAGTTCTTTTACACGATTTAAAAGTTGAATATGTGGAAAAGGGGTTAGGGACAATTACCAAGAACCTTTCCCGTCAGGTTGAAAAAGGGAAAATGGAATCCGGGGAGAAAGATGCAATCCTTTCCCGGTTGACTTCATCGACGAATTTGAAAAATGCGGCTGAGGTAGATTTAGTGATTGAAGCTGCGGTGGAAAACATGGAAATAAAAACAAAAATATTCGCCGAGCTGGATGAAATCACACCGCAACACATCATTCTTGCCTCCAATACTTCTTCGCTTCCGATAACCGAGATAGCCGCTGCCACGAAAAGGCCGGAAAAGGTAATTGGCATGCATTTTATGAACCCCGTTCCAGTCATGAAGCTGGTTGAGGTCATTCGAGGCCTTGCTACATCGGATGAAGTTTATAAAGAAGTCGAAAAGATGGCTGAATCCTTGAACAAGGTACCGGTGGAAGTCAATGATTTTCCAGGTTTTGTAGCTAATCGGATTTTAATGCCGATGATCAATGAGGCCATCTATACACTATATGAGGGCGTAGCTACTAAAGAGGCGATCGACGACGTAATGAAAATGGGAATGAACCATCCGATGGGCCCGCTTACTCTAGCTGACTTCATTGGGCTGGACACGTGCTTGTATATAATGGAAACCCTTCACCAAGGGCTGGGAGACGATAAATACCGACCGTGTCCGCTGTTAAGGAAATATGTAAAAGCTGGGTGGCTAGGCAAGAAATCAGGACGGGGCTTTTACGAATATAACTAATCATGGAAAGATGTGCAGCTATGGGGGGATGAAGGATGGATTTCAAGTTTACAGAAGAACAGGAAATGATGCGGAAAATGGTAAGCGCTTTTGCGGAGAAAGAGATCACTCCTCATATCGAGGCAATGGAAACAGGCGTGTTTCCAAAAGCGATTCTGCAAAAAATGGGTGAGCTTGGTTTGATGGGAATTCCGATTTCAGAAGAATACGGTGGCGCGGGTATGGACTTCATGTCTTATATCATTGCCATCAATGAGATTTCCAAAGTAAGTCCCACTCTCGGCGTCATACTGTCCGTACATACTTCTGTTGGAACAAATCCAATCGTTTATTTTGGAACGGAAGAGCAGAAGCGAAAGTATGTGCCCAAGTTAGCCGCTGGTAAATATTTAGGCGCCTTTTGCTTGACTGAGCAAAGCTCAGGTTCCGATGCTGCGAGTTTGAAATCGAAGGCAGTGGCAGTCAAGGAAGGCGGAGAATATCGAATAAATGGGTCCAAGGTTTTTATCACCAATGGCGGGGAAGCGGATGTGTTTATTGTTTTTGCTTCAACCGACCCTCAGAAGGGAAGCAAGGGAATCTCTGCTTTTGTCGTGGAAAAAGGGACGCCGGGCTTAATCATCGGCAAAGATGAACGTAAAATGGGCCTTCATGGCTCGAGCACCGTGCAGGTAACGTTCGAGGATATGAAAATCCCTACAGCCAATCTCCTTGGCAAAGAAGGTGAGGGCTTTAAGATCGCAATGGCCAACCTGGATGCTGGAAGGATCGGGATTGCCGCTCAAGCGCTGGGAATTGCTGAGGGTGCCATGGAACATGCTGTCAAATATGCAAAAGACAGGGTGCAATTCGGCAAACCTATTGCACAACAACAAGGAGTTGGTTTCAAACTGGCCGAAATGGCAACGGGCATAGAGGCTTCGAGGCTACTGGTCTATCGGGCGGCTTATTTACGCTCGCAGGGATCGAAGTGCGGTAAAGAGGCGGCAATGGCTAAGTTATTCGCTTCGAGAACGGCTGTCGATGTGGCGATAGAAGCGGTCCAAGTGTTCGGAGGCTATGGATATACAACCGAATATCCGGTTGAACGCTATTTCAGGGATGCAAAGGTAACTGAAATTTATGAGGGTACCAGCGAAATACAGAGAATGGTCATCAGTAAGAATCTATAATCACGAAAAATTTGGAGGGCATATTCATGCAATTTAAACTAACGGAAGAACATGAAATGATCAGGAAAATGGTGCGCGACTTTGCCCAGAATGAAGTGGCTCCGACCGCTGCCGAGAGGGATGAAGAAGAACGATTTGACCGTGAGATCTTCGATAAAATGGCTGAGCTTGGATTGACTGGGATTCCATGGCCTGAGGAATACGGCGGAATCGGCAGCGATTACTTAGCATATTGCATAGCGATTGAGGAACTTTCCCGCGTTTGCGCATCCACTGGGGTGACTTTATCAGCCCATACTTCGCTCGCAGGATGGCCAATATATAAATTTGGGTCTGAAGACCAAAAACAAAAATACCTTCGCCCGATGGCACAGGGTGAAAAAATCGGTGCATACGGACTGACTGAACCTAGCTCAGGCTCAGACGCAGGCGGTATGAGGACGACTGCAAAGCTTGTAGGTGATGAATATGTCATAAGCGGTTCAAAAATCTTCATTACGAACGGCGGGATCGCGGATACATATGTCGTCTTTGCATTGACGGACCCTGAATCGAAACAAAAAGGAACGAGTGCTTTTATCATTGAAAAGGACTTCCCAGGCTTCAGTGTTGGTAAAAAAGAGAAGAAGCTTGGAATCCGTTCATCACCGACCACGGAAATCATCTTTGATGAGTGTCGAGTGCCTAAAGAAAATCTCCTTGGAAAAGAAGGAGAAGGCTTTAAAATTGCGATGATGACGCTTGATGGCGGCCGTAATGGAATTGCAGCCCAAGCTGTAGGCATAGCGCAAGGTGCATTGGATGCCGCGGTTGATTATGCAAAAGAGCGCGTCCAATTCGGCAAGCCAATTTCTGCACAGCAAGGAATCGGTTTTAAATTGGCGGATATGGCAACGGGTGTTGAGGCTTCAAGGCTATTAACCTATCAGGCAGCGTGGTTGGAATCAGTGGGCCTTCCTTATGGAAAAGAATCGGCGATGTCCAAACTTTTTGCTGGTGATACAGCAATGAAAGTGACGACGGAGGCCGTGCAGGTTTTCGGGGGTTATGGATATACAAAGGATTATCCAGTGGAGCGGTATATGCGCGATGCGAAAATAACCCAGATTTACGAGGGTACACAGGAAATTCAAAAGCTGGTCATCTCACGTATGGTTACTAAATAAGGTTGAAACTGAGGTTTTCCGATGAGGCACTGCCTTTACCGGAATTCCCTTTTCAATTTCTTCAGAATGTCTTTGAAAATTGAATAACGGGCTTTCAAAAGGAGTTTGGAAATGGAAAAAAGAGAGGTTCTTGCATCTGTAAAGGATGAGCGGCTGGTTGAAAAAAGGCGTACACAAATGATTAAAGGAGCAGTTACCCTTTTTAAGGAAAAGGGATTTCACCGTACGACTACCAGGGAAATTGCCAAAGCTGCAGGCTTTAGTATTGGCACTTTATACGAGTATATCCGAACCAAGGAAGATATATTATATCTCGTTTGTGACTTTATCTATGATGAAGTCCAGGAAAAGCTTCAGAAAGAAATAGAACAGAGTGACGGGACACTTGAAAGTTTGAAGCTGACGATCGCCTATTTTTATAAAGTGATGGATGATATGCAGGACGAAGTGCTGGTCATGTATCAGGAAGTGAAGGCCCTGACGAAAGATGCTTTACCATATGTTCTGAACAAAGAAATTCGGATGGTTGGCATGTTCGAAAAAGTGATAACGAAATGTGTCGAGAATGGGGAGCTCTCGTTAACGGAAAAACAAATAAGCCTTGTTTCACATAACATTTTCGTTCAGGGACAGATGTGGAGTTTTAGAAGATGGGCTTTGCATAAACAGTATACGCTTCAAGAGTATGTTGAACTGCAGACGCAATTATTGATTCAAAATGTATCGGGTTCCAAAAAGCACTGATATAAATAAGTTTCAATAAGGAGGAGCTATATGAGTACAGTTGAGGTGTATAAACCGAAGAACCATATTAGATTCGTCACAGCTTCGAGTTTATTTGATGGGCATGACGCATCCATCAATATAATGAGGAGAATCCTTCAGTCCAGCGGGGCGGAAGTTATTCACCTAGGTCATAATCGTTCGGTAGAAGAGATCGTGAATGCGGCCATCCAGGAAGATGTTCAAGGCATAGCCATGTCATCTTATCAAGGCGGACATGTGGAATATTTTAAATATATGTATGACCTGCTGAAGGAAAAGGGAGCCGAGCACATTCGGATTTTTGCCGGGGGCGGCGGGGTCATCATCCCAAGGGAAATTAAAGAACTGCATGATTATGGGATTGCCCGTATTTTTTCGCCTGATGAAGGACGGGAATATGGGCTTCAAGGAATGATAAACGTATTGATGGAGGAATGTGATTTCTCGACAGTCAAACCATCTTTACAAGAACGTTTTGATGAATTGATTGCTGGGGGAACAAATGCCATTGCCCAATTTATTACCTTTGCCGAAAATAGACTCGATGTTTTACAGGAATCAGCGGCAGCGGTGGAGAGTCTTTTTGAGCAGATCAAGACTTCCGAAAAGAAGGTTCCCGTTCTAGGAATTACAGGGACTGGCGGCGCTGGAAAAAGTTCATTGACGGATGAATTGATACGAAGGTTCATTAACGAAATTCCAGACGAGAGAGTCGCCATCCTATCTGTGGACCCGACCAAACAGAAAACGGGCGGTGCCCTGCTGGGTGACAGGATCAGGATGAACTCGATCTTTTCAGAGCGTGTTTATATGAGGAGCCTAGCCACGCGCCATTCAAAAAGTGAGTTGTCTTTGGCGATAAAAGATGCCATTTCAGTCGTGAAAGCAGCTGGCTTCGATTTAATCATCGTCGAAACGAGCGGAATTGGTCAGGGAGATGCAGAAATTGCAGAAATATGCGATGTATCCATGTATGTAATGACGAGTGAATTCGGTGCACCTTCTCAACTTGAAAAAATCGATATGATTGATTATGCAGACTTGATAGTCATTAACAAATACGAACGCAAAGGCTCCGAGGATGCAAAAAACCAAGTTCAAAAGCAATACCAAAGGAGCCGTACACTTTTTGATCAAGATCCATCGGAAATGCCAGTATACGGTACGATCGCTTCCCAATTCAATGACCCGGGCACCAATGCATTATTCGCTGCCCTGATTGAAAAGCTTAATGAAAAATCAGGGACGGTTTGGAGTACGTCCTTTTCGAAAGAAGCGGATGTTTACAAGCAAAATGTCATCATTCCTAATGACCGTCGGTATTATTTACGTGAAATCAGTGATACGGTCAGATCGTATCATAAGCGTGCGGCTGACCAGGTACGTATTGCCCGGAGGCTTTTCCAGCTTGAAGGGGCAATTGATGCAATTAAGGAAAATGATAACAACGATGAGATGGTGTCTTCTTTAGAAAAACTGAAAAAGGAAACCGCTTTGAATTTATCACCTGAATCTAAAAAAATCCTTTCTGGATGGATGGATTTAAAAGAAAAGTATGCAGGAGAGCAGTTTGTAACGAAAGTCAGGGATAAAGAAATCGTAACAAAGCTGAAAACCAAAAGTTTATCAGGTTTAATGATTCCGAGAGTATCACTTCCTAAATACGTCGATTATGGAGAGATCTTAGGATGGGTATTCCGTGAAAACGTTCCGGGCTTCTTTCCTTACACAGCGGGAGTCTTTCCATTCAAGCGTGAAGGGGAAGACCCGAAGCGGCAATTTGCCGGTGAAGGATCGCCCGACCGAACCAACAGGCGTTTTCATTATTTGTCAAAGGATGATACCGCTAAACGGCTTAGTACGGCTTTCGATTCTGTAACTTTATATGGCGAGGACCCTGATCACCGGCCTGATATCTATGGAAAGGTAGGGGAAAGCGGAGTCAGTATCTGTACGTTGGATGACATGAAAAAGCTGTATGCAGGCTTTGACCTTTGCCACCCCTCAACATCTGTTTCCATGACCATCAATGGACCGGCACCAATCATTTTGGCCATGTATATGAATACTGCAGTCGATCAGCAGATTCAACGGAAAGAAGAAGAGTTGGGCCGTCCCCTTACTGAAGCCGAAGCTGAAGAAGTGCAGGCTTATACCCTTCAAACGGTACGCGGAACTGTTCAAGCGGATATTCTGAAAGAGGACCAAGGTCAGAATACATGCATCTTCTCTACGGAATTTGCTTTAAGGTTAATGGGGGACATTCAAGCATATTTTATCGATCGGAAGGTCAGGAACTACTACTCTGTATCCATTTCCGGTTATCACATTGCAGAAGCGGGTGCCAATCCCATTTCACAGCTGGCCTTTACATTAGCGAATGGCTTTACTTACATCGAATATTATTTAAGTCGAGGAATGAATATTGATGACTTTGCCCCGAATTTGTCGTTCTTCTTCTCAAATGGACTCGACCCGGAATATACGGTTATCGGGAGGGTGGCGAGAAGGATTTGGGCGACAGTCATGAGGGATAAATATGGTGCGAATGACCGTAGCCAGAAGCTCAAATACCATATACAGACTTCTGGGCGCTCCCTTCATGCGCAGGAAATTGATTTTAATGATATCAGAACGACGCTTCAGGCTTTAATGGCACTGCAGGATAACTGTAACTCCCTGCATACTAATGCGTACGATGAAGCCATCACGACGCCTACCGAAGAATCCGTGCGCCGCGCAATGGCCATACAAATGATCATTACAAAGGAGCATGGTCTCTCAAAAAATGAAAACCCGATGCAAGGTGCCTTCATCGTAGAGGAATTGACGGATCTGGTTGAAGAGGCCGTCCTGCAAGAGTTCGATCGCATCAACGATCGAGGCGGTGTCCTGGGTGCAATGGAGACGCAGTATCAGCGCGGGAAAATTCAGGATGAATCGATGCATTACGAAATGAAAAAGCATACGGGAGAATTGCCAATCATTGGTGTCAATACGTATTTGAATCCAAATCCTCCTTCCGAAGAAGCGGTGAATAGCATGGAAATTGCCCGTGCAACAAAGGATGAAAAAGAAGGGCAAATCATGAATCTCCGGGCATTCCAGGAAAGAAATAAGGGGTTCTCGGATGAGGCGCTAACTAAACTGAAATTGGCAGCAATGAATGGGGAAAATATCTTTGCCGAACTCATGAACTGCGTGAGAGTGGCCAGTCTGGGTCAGATAACGAGGGCGCTATATGATGTAGGCGGTCAATATCGAAGGAATATGTAAATCAAGAAGGGGCCCGAACGTTTAAGGGCCTCTTTTTTAAATAATTCCCCTCTTTTTTAACAAAATGAAGATTTTACCTTATAATTATTTGGAAAAGGGGCAAAAATGAAGAATCAGCCCTATTGGAGTTGAGGAAATGAACCTGAAAATGATTGTATTAATCTTAGGTTACATTCTTGCCATCATTTTTTTATTTGAACTGTATGAGCATCAACTGGGCGCCATTTCTTTTTTTATCATGACGGTTGTCTTTTTTACCGCAGCCTATCGTCAGAAATCCAAAAAGAAAAAGGAATGATCTATACCTTTTTGGTTTTCTTTGAATGATAGACAATTAGGTAAATGTGTGAAAGTATCATATAGAACTAGCATAAACCCAATTAGATTGTTTATAATGGAGTATATGTCTAGCAGGAATTGTCGTTATTTTATCGAAATACTGTTTTAGATTATTTTTTTATGTGAAAAAACACGGAATTCAGTGTTTGAATAGAGAAGGGAAGTGCGGAATTTGAGTTTAAAACAATACTCAAAAGAGCAATTGTTGGAAATGTCCTTAATAGAGATGGCATATGATTTGTTAGTGGAAAGAAATGAACCGATTCCATTTAAAGACTTAATAAGTGAATTAGCTTCACTGCACCATTTATCTAAAGCGGAAGTGGAAAAGAAAATTGCACAATTCTATACGGATTTAAATGTGGATGGCCGTTTCACTTCACTTGGTGACAACCGCTGGGGATTGAAAACATGGTACCCGGTTGACCAAATCGAAGAAGAAGTCGTACATGTTGTAAAACCTAAAAAGAAAAAGAAAGCCAAAAAGGCAGCTGTCGTTATCGACGATTTCGATGAACTGGAAGACGAAGACCTTGACTTTGAAGAAGATATCGATGATCTGGACGAGGATGAAGATGACGACGATGATGATATTCTAGGTTCTCCAGTCATCGACGAAGTGCTTTTGGATGATGACGTGGATGATGACGACGATCTGGAAGAAGAAATAATCGAAGATGATGCATTTGTCCTGGAAGATGATGAAGATGAAGATGAAGACGCAGATGACTTGGATGAAGAGGATGAGAAATAAATAATCGCCCTTGACTTTTTGAGGCGAAATTTGTAGAATCATTTTTGGGCTCCTTAAAAAAGGACACAATGATTAAATTATATCGCTCCCTTACTTTTATTGTAAGCGGAGCGTTTTTGTTTTTAATGATGGAATGAATAAATGACATCATTTTTTTATTTTTAAAAATGATTTCTCGTAGAATTGTAAAAACTATAGAGAACATTATTATGTTTACGTCATTTAAGGAAATTTATTCTTGTTCATGTATCCTGCATGACTCTCTCTAAAGACCTTTAAGTGATTAATGGTTTGTACTGGTTTACGGTTTTTTAGCTTTTAACCGCCCATGTGGCGGAAGATTCGATTCAGGTTCCGATTCAATGATATGAAGAACAGAATTGGAAGAAAACATTCTATAGGAGGATATAAGATGACAAAATATATTTTTGTGACAGGTGGAGTAGTTTCTTCCTTGGGAAAAGGGATAACGGCCGCTTCTTTAGGTAGATTATTAAAAAATAGGGGATTGAATGTTACGATCCAGAAGTTTGACCCTTATATTAACTTGGATCCTGGTACGATGAGTCCATATCAACATGGTGAAGTGTTTGTAACGGATGATGGTGCTGAAACGGATTTGGATTTGGGACACTATGAGCGTTTCATTGATATCAACCTTGGTAAACACAGTAATGTGACTACAGGAAGGATTTATTCAACCGTCCTTAGGAAAGAACGCCGTGGCGATTATCTAGGTGGAACGGTTCAAGTCATTCCCCATATCACGAATGAAATTAAAGAACGCGTTTTCCGTTCAGGCAATGAAACGAATGCTGATATAGTCATCACTGAAATTGGCGGTACTGTAGGGGATATCGAATCTCTTCCATTCCTTGAAGCGATTCGCCAAATCAAGAGTGATATCGGCATCAATAATGTTATGTATATCCATTGTACACTGGTTCCTTACATCAAAGCTGCTGGTGAAATGAAAACAAAACCGACACAGCATAGTGTAAAAGAATTACGCAGTCTGGGCATTCAGCCAAATATCATCGTTGCACGTACAGAAAGCCCGATTTCACAAGATATGAAGGATAAAATCGCTTTATTCTGCGATATCGATAAAAAATCCGTTATCGAATGTCTTGATGCGGATACACTTTACTCCATCCCTCTTGCGCTCCAAGCACAAAATATGGACCAAATCGTTTGTGACCACTTGCAATTGGACTGTGGCGAAGCGGATATGGAAGATTGGAAGGAACTAGTCAAAAAGGTGACTTCTTTATCGAAGAAAACGAAAATCGCCTTAGTCGGAAAATATGTTGAATTACAAGATGCTTATCTTTCTGTAGTGGAAGCACTTAAGCATGCTGGTTACGCATTTGATGCAGATGTTGAAATCGACTGGGTGAATTCCGAAGACGTAACTAAAGAAAATGTTGCTGAACTTCTTCAAGATGCAGATGGAATCCTCGTCCCTGGCGGATTTGGAGATCGTGGAATTGAAGGGAAAATTGCAGCGACCGAATATGCCCGCACGACAAAAAAACCATTCTTCGGAATATGCTTAGGCATGCAGTTGGCGTCCATCGAGTATGCACGCAACGTCCTGGGATTGCCAGAAGCGCATTCAGCTGAAATTAAGGAAGATACTCCAGATCCAATCATCGATCTTCTTCCGGAGCAGAAGGATGTAGAAGATTTGGGCGGAACACTGCGTCTTGGTCTGTATCCATGTAAGCTTATCGAAGGAACTAAAGCGTACGAAGCGTACAACGACGAGGTCGTTTATGAACGCCATCGTCACCGTTATGAATTCAATAACCACTACCGTCAAGCTATGGAAGAGGCAGGATTCGTGTTCTCCGGTACAAGTCCAGATGGTCGTCTAGTTGAAATCATTGAACTAAAAGATCATCCTTGGTTTGTGGCTTCTCAATTCCATCCCGAATTCACGTCACGTCCTAACCGTCCGCAGCCGCTATTCCGTGATTTTGTCGGTATGTCATTAAAGCACGGCAAAAACCTTTAATAAATAAAAAAAACAGCCCATGTGGCTGTTTTTTTTGTGTTTTGGATGAAGACATCATTCTTCATCTTCATATTCTTTTATGATTTCTTCAAGAGTGAATTTAATCCCATAATAAGCGAAAAGAGCGGCAATGAGGGTAGGGTACCCATATCGATTTCCAGTTTCATCGGGAATCAATCCCCGTTGGATGCGTAGATCAATATGAACGTCAGCCAACTCCAAAAGAGAATCTTCTTCAGAAGGGACGGATGTAGAAACTGCAACAAATGGTATATCTTTTTCCTTGAGTTGTTTTGCCAGCATCAATGCTTCAGAATCGGCCGAATGGCGGCTGAATATAAGAAATCGATCTTCCCTGGAAATGGTTTCTCCTAATTCATATCTTTTTGCCTTGGGAAAGGGTTCTGCCCCATTCAAAGCCTCGGCAGTGACGCCCTGCATTTCACCAAAACCATGAATGAACACAGAACCGTCCCCAACCGCAGCCTGAGCGAGCAAGCGTCCGGCATCCTCCATTTCAAATGCCTCATTTTCAATCATTTTTTTAAATAAACCGCTTATCTGTGTCGAGAAAATTTTTAACATGATCAGGGACTCCTTTAAAAAATAATATACTTATTATAATGGACTTTCCTTTGCATTGACAGGTTTCAGGGCTATTGACCCGGAAGGACTGAATTTACTAAATCGGTCGAAAAAACAAAAAAATTGAAATTCCTTTTAGCCATAAGGCAGGAATTTTGTTACAATTATCGAATATGAACATAGAAATCATGATGGAATAAATGCGTTGGATCTCAAGTGATTTAACGCAATCTATGTAACTACCCTTTTTCGGGTATTATGGCCGAATAGGCTAATATATTTTATTGATGAATCGGGAAGGGGAGAGGTGATAAAATGCCAGGGAAAATATTGATTGTTGATGATCAATTCGGGATTCGTATTTTATTGAACGAGGTTTTACATAAAGAAGGGTATGAAACATTTCAAGCGGCTAATGGCATTCAAGCCTTGGAAGTGCTAAATAATCATTCACCTGATCTGGTATTGCTGGATATGAAGATTCCGGGAATGGATGGCATTGAGATCTTGAAAAGGATGAAAGTCGTCGATCCGGACATCCGGGTTATCATCATGACGGCATATGGTGAACTTGATATGATTCAGGAAGCAAAGGATTTAGGGGCAATGACACATTTTGCAAAGCCGTTTGATATTGATGATATTAGAAAGGCCGTTCGAGAATACTTACCGATTCAATCAAGTTAACGGTCTTGAAAATTTAATATTATTGACGGGGAAATTGCCGCGGCTATCTTTTTTTAGATGGGCCGTGTTTTTTTGGAATAAAATTTGAGGCATGGAATAGTGCTAATTGTTGCTGTTTTTTTGATGTATTGATATCCTAAAAGAGGAGAGATATTCTGATTTATAAGCGTATGCTACTTTGGTTTTAGGGAATATCTAGAAAGAATTAACTTTAAAAATCATAACATCCACTAGTAGGAGGAAATCAAATGCCTTTAGTTTCTATGAAAGATATGCTTAATAAAGCTCTTGATGAAAAATATGCAGTAGGTCAATTCAATATCAATAACCTTGAATGGACTCAAGCTATTTTAGCCGCTGCAGAACAAGAAAAATCTCCAGTCATCCTTGGTGTTTCCGAAGGTGCTGCCCGTCATATGGGTGGTTTTAAAACGACTGTCATGATGGTTCAAGGATTGTTGGAAGACATGAAAATCACTGTTCCTGTGGCGATTCACCTTGACCATGGTTCAAGTTTTGATAAATGTAAGGAAGCTATCGAAGCCGGATTCACTTCAGTAATGATCGATGCTTCACATCATCCGATCGATGAAAATATCGAAACAACCAAGAAGGTTGTCGAATTCGCTCACGCACGGAATGTTTCGGTTGAAGCGGAAGTGGGCACGGTTGGCGGACAAGAAGATGATGTAATCGCTGATGGAGTCGTATATGCAGACCCTCAAGAATGTGAACAGTTAGTTAAAGAAACGGATGTCGACTGTTTTGCTCCAGCTTTGGGATCCGTTCACGGACCATACAAAGGTGAACCTAACCTAGGCTATAAAGAAATGGAAGAAGTACGTGATTTAACGAAGAAACCACTTGTTCTTCATGGCGGTACAGGCATACCCACGAAAGATATCCAAAAAGCCATTTCACTTGGAACATCAAAAATCAATGTGAATACGGAAAATCAAATTGTGTTCACAAAAGCGGTTCGTGAAATTTTGAATAATGATTCTGAAGTGTACGATCCACGTAAATACATGGTACCTGGCCGTGAAGCCATTAAAGAAACTGTCATCGGCAAAATACGTGAATTCGGTTCAAACGGCAAAGCATAATTTAGAAACGTAACATAAGGGTTCCATCCCCTTAAATGTAAGATGATAAAGGCTATATTCCCATTGGGGGGGCTCCCCCCTAATGGTTTCTTTTAGATGCAGGGCTGAATCCGGGCTCCATTTTTAGAACAATTAGAATTCAGAGGCATATAGGGAAATAAAAAATCGATTACATACGGAGGATATTTTATGAAATTCTTTATAGATACAGCAAACATGGAAGAAATCAAACAAGCGCACGAACTTGGCGTTTTAGCAGGCGTTACGACTAACCCGTCCCTTGTTGCAAGAGAAAAGGGAGTTTCTTTCCATGACCGGCTAAAAGAAATCACAAGCCTTGTTAAGGAATCCGTTTCTGCTGAAGTCATTGCGCTTGATTTTGAAGGAATGATGGCTGAAGCCAAGGAACTCGTTGCCATTGCACCTAATATCACGATTAAAGTGCCAATGACCCCAGACGGCTTGAAGGCTGTTTCAGCACTTACAAAACAAGGTGTCAAAACGAATGTCACGCTTATTTTCAGTGCCAACCAAGCTTTATTGGCAGCTAGGGCAGGAGCAACTTATGTATCGCCATTTTTAGGACGCTTGGACGACATCGGCCAAAATGGACTTGATTTAATTTCGGATATTGCCGACATATTTGCGATCCATGATATCAATGCTGAGATCATTGCAGCTTCCATCCGCCATCCAATGCATATTACAGAAGCAGCTCTTAAAGGGGCACATATTGCAACAATCCCTTATAAAGTTTTAATGCAATTATTCCACCACCCATTAACGGATAAAGGGATTGAAGCTTTCTTGAACGATTGGAATTCACGTACTGAAGCATAATGCCTTGCCGCTAAGTCGCTATAGATTGCACCTTTTTAATAAAATTAACATAAATTAGAAATTTTTATCTTTTTTTTACATGAATTTTCTACTTTTGTGTAAACTAAAGAACTAGATAGTAAATGTTGTCGGATTATGCAATTTTCCTGTGGTAAAATATTACTTTTGAAAGTAGCTTCTAAGTGCTTAGCGTGGAAGGGAGTTTATTATGGAAAAACTTAAAATTGCCGGTGGCTATCCTTTAAAGGGAAGCATTCGTGTCAGCGGAGCAAAAAATAGTGCGGTTGCCCTTATTCCGGCAACAATTTTAGCGGACTCTCCCGTAACGATTGAAGGCCTGCCTGATATCTCGGATGTACAGATGCTGAAAGCGTTAATGGAGGAAATTGGCGGTGAGGTATCCTTTGATGAAGGAGAAATGACAGTCAATCCAAGCAGGATGATTTCAATGCCTCTCCCCAATGGAAGGGTCAAGAAGTTACGTGCCTCTTATTATTTGATGGGAGCAATGCTTGGTAAATTCAAAAAGGCAGTGATTGGCTTGCCTGGAGGCTGCCATTTGGGACCCCGTCCGATAGATCAACATATTAAGGGGTTCGAAGCACTAGGCGCTCAAGTGACGAATGAACAAGGAGCCATTTACCTTAGGGCGGACGAGCTCCGGGGAGCACGCATATATTTGGATGTCGTTAGTGTAGGGGCAACGATCAACATCATGCTTGCCGCCGTTTTGGCCAAAGGCCGCACTGTGATTGAAAATGCCGCGAAAGAACCGGAAATCATCGATGTTGCCACACTGTTGACCAATATGGGAGCGAAAATAAAGGGTGCAGGAACGGATATCATTCGTATTGATGGTGTGGAAAGTTTGCATGGGTGCAAGCATACGATCATACCGGATCGGATTGAGGCCGGTACTTTCATGATTTTAGCCGCTGCTGTTGGTGAAGGGATTCTGATCGATAATGTCATTCCCCAGCATTTGGAGTCATTGACTGCCAAATTAAGGGAAATGGGGATTAATATTGAAGCGGGTGATGACCAGATATTTGTCTCACCGGGAGAAAAATATAAAGCCGTTGATATCAAGACATTGGTTTACCCTGGATTCCCAACAGATCTTCAGCAACCTTTCACTTCCCTCTTAACAAAAGCAAGCGGTTCTAGCATGGTGACCGATACGATATACGGGGCACGGTTTAAGCATATTGATGAACTGCGACGCATGAATGCGAAGATCAAAGTCGAGGGCAGAGCAGGCATCGTCGATGGTCCTGTCCAACTTCATGGGGCAAAAGTGAAGGCAAGCGATTTACGTGCCGGAGCAGCTCTTGTAATCGCTGGTTTAATGGCTGAGGGGATTACGGAAGTGACTGGGCTTGAACATATAGATCGCGGATATAGCCATCTTGTTGAAAAACTTTCTGGTTTGGGAGCGACGATTTGGCGTGAAGAAATGACGCAAGAAGAAGTGGAGCAGCTTAAAAGCTGATCCCTTTTCTTGTTACCTCATTGTGTTACTATATATGATATAATGTGTTATACTAATATATAAATAAATCATGCTAGTGTACATGAGGGGGAACCGGAAATGGAAAGAAGTTTATCGATGGAGCTTGTCCGCGTAACAGAGGCGGCGGCACTGAATTCAGCTCGTTGGATGGGAAGAGGAAAGAAAGACGAAGCAGATGATGCAGCAACAACTGCAATGCGGGATGTTTTCAATACTATTCCCATGCAAGGAACGGTTGTAATCGGTGAAGGGGAAATGGATGAAGCGCCAATGCTTTATATTGGCGAAAAACTTGGTACTGGTCTTGGGCCGCTAGTGGATGTTGCTGTTGATCCTTTGGAAGGAACGAACATCGTTGCATCTGGCGGCTGGAATGCATTGGCTGTATTGGCGATAGCCGATAAGGGGAACTTGCTTCATGCCCCGGATATGTATATGGATAAAATAGCTGTCGGACCCGAGGCTGTTGGCCAGATTGATATCAATGCTTCCGTCTTGGACAACCTGAAAGCGGTAGCCAAGGCAAAGAATAAAGATATCGAAGACGTGGTTGCAACAGTATTGAACCGTGATCGTCATTCGAAGATCATTCATGAACTTCGTGAGGCGGGGGCACGTATCAAGTTGATCAACGATGGAGATGTAGCGGGAGCCATAAATACGGCCTTCGATCTTACCGGTGTCGATATCTTATTCGGTTCTGGCGGGGCTCCAGAGGGAGTTATTGCAGCCGTTGCCTTGAAATGCCTTGGAGGGGAAATTCAGGGTAAGCTCGTTCCTCATAGCGATGAAGAAGTGGAACGCTGTGGGAAAATGGGCCTTGATTTAGGAAAAGTCCTCAGAATGGAAGACCTTGTTCGCGGAGATGACGCAATTTTTGCTGCAACAGGTGTGACTGATGGAGAACTTTTACGCGGTGTACAATTTAAAGGACATTACGGTGAAACACAATCCGTGGTCATGCGTGCTAAATCCGGTACCGTTCGATTCATTGATGGGCGTCACAGTCTTAAGATTAAACCGAATGGCTTGATTGACTGATAGCGTGTTTTAGAAAAATCACTTTTAAAAAGCGAGCGGTTTCATCGCTCGCTTTCTCTTTAAAAAAATTTAAGTTGAATAATTAAAATAAAAAAAGTAAAATAAAGCTTGGTCTACTATTAATAAATTGAAAATCTGCCCTTTCACTCCAAACTTCAAGAAGCCTTCAAATAATTTTCTTCTTTACATGTAAAAATGTATCATCCTTTCTAAGAAAACTCTGGTCGGGTACATGGATTGAGGTTTTTCTTCCATCTAACAAACCATTTCTTTTTCAGTATGGGTGAAAACGTTTAATTAATAAAAGTGTGGTGTCATAATGAATTTAACTATTTCTAATTTAGAAAACATGAAACTAAAGGATCTATATGAGCACGCGCGTGAATATAAAGTTTCCTATTACAGCAAACTTTCAAAAAAGGAACTTATATTCGCTATCCTGAAAGCACAAGCTGAGCAGGATGGTCTCCTATTCATGGAGGGCGTTTTAGAGATCATACCTTCAGAGGGCTTTGGTTTCCTGCGTCCAATTAATTATTCTCCAAGCTCGGAGGATATTTATATTTCTGCTTCACAGATCCGCAGGTTCGATTTGCGAAATGGAGATAAAGTGTCCGGTAAGGTAAGGCCTCCAAAAGAAAACGAGCGCTATTATGGATTGCTGCATGTCGAAGCAGTCAATGGCGATAATCCGGAATCGGCTAAAGAGCGTGTCCACTTTCCGGGTTTAACGCCGCTGTATCCAAACAGGCAAATTAAACTGGAAACGACACCAAAGAACTTATCGACCAGGATCATGGATGTGCTGGCACCGGTCGGTTTTGGGCAGCGTGGTCTGATTGTCGCACCGCCAAAAGCCGGTAAAACGATGCTTATCAAGGAAATTGCCAATGCGATAACCACAAACCATCCCGAATCGGAATTGATTGTGCTGTTGATCGATGAACGCCCGGAAGAAGTGACGGACATTGAACGTTCCGTCGCAGGAGACGTGGTAAGTTCAACTTTCGATGAAGTGCCGGAAAACCATATCAAGGTGGCTGAGCTGGTATTGGAACGAGCCATGCGCCTTGTGGAGCATAAACGGGATGTCATCATATTAATGGACAGCATCACCCGGCTTGCCCGTGCATACAACCTTGTCATTCCGCCGAGCGGGCGTACACTATCAGGGGGTATTGACCCTGCTGCATTCCACCGTCCAAAACGCTTTTTCGGTGCGGCGAGGAATATAGAGGAAGGCGGCAGCCTGACAATCCTTGCTACAGCATTGGTAGATACGGGTTCAAGAATGGACGATGTCATTTATGAAGAATTTAAAGGTACGGGCAATATGGAGCTACATTTAGATCGTGCACTTGCCGAAAGACGCATCTTCCCGGCAATCGATATTCGTCGCTCGGGCACTCGTAAAGAAGAATTGTTAATTCCGAAGGATCGCCTGGATAAACTATGGGCCATTAGGAAAACGATGTCAGATTCACCTGATTTCTCGGAGAAATTCCTTCGCCGTCTAAAACAGACAAAGGGTAATGAAGAATTTTTCAGTAAGCTGGATGAAGAGATGACAGAAATGAAAAAGGGGCCAGCGAGCGTAAAACGTTCTTAAACCCTGTAAGAAACAAACAGTTGCACAACTAGTCTTAAGTTGTTATAATGAGTTCATGTGTTTTTACAATAAATGTGAGGGTGCTATTCCCTCAACTTGAAGTATATAACTCTGTTTCGAATGATTCAGGGCATAAGGAGCTGAAAAGAATGAAAACTGGAATTCATCCAAATTATAAGCTTTCAAAAGTAATTTGCTCTTGCGGAAACACTTTTGAAACTGGTTCAGTTAAAGAAGAGATCAAAGTTGAGACTTGTTCAGAATGCCACCCATTCTATACTGGTCGTCAAAAATTCGCTGAAGCTGGCGGACGTGTTGATCGTTTCAACAAAAAATACGGTATTAAATAAGCCGGACTTTTTAAAAAACAGGCAAGTATTTTTCTTGCCTGTTTTTTCTTTTCCATAAACAAGTAAGAATTTATATAAAGCCGGGTCGACTTCAATTATGGCCAAGGGATCGACAGGTGGAAGGGAGTAGCTGTTTCCATGTATGTAATGAAACAAACAGGCTGGATCGAGCTTATTTGCGGAAGCATGTTTTCAGGTAAATCTGAGGAATTGATTAAACGAGTCAGCCGTGCTCAATTTGCTAAAGAGCAAATAGCTGTATTTAAACCAGCTATTGATAATCGCTATGCGGAAGAGGCTGTCGTATCACATAATGGCTCTTCTGTGATGGCAAAACCGATTGCCCATTCAACGGATATTTTTAAGTATTTGGACAAGCCCCTGGATATCATTGCAATAGATGAAGTGCAATTTTTTGATCATGAAATTATCGGGGTTGCCCAGCATCTTGCGGACAGCGGTTATCGAGTGATCATGGCTGGACTCGATCAAGATTTCAGAGGTGAACCATTCGGTCCTATGCCTGTTCTATTATCGCTTGCAGAATCGGTGACTAAGCTGCAGGCTGTGTGTGAAGTGTGCGGATCGCCTGCGAGCAGGACACAGCGATTGATAGATGGGGAGCCGGCCTCCTATGATGAGCCGATCATCCTTGTGGGTGCATCGGAATCATACGAGCCCCGCTGCCGCCATCATCACGAAGTTCCGGGTAAGCAGGCTGTTGGGATTAAAGAACATATTTGAATGATGGTGCCCTATGATCCACTGAGATCGTAGGGTGCTTTTTTTATGAAGAAATGGTTGGGAATGATTATAAGGGGCGGAAAAACTGCCTGAGGTTGCATGACCAATACATGGAAGGGAAATAAAAGATAAATATTGCCCCATTTTGGGCAGGCTAACGGGGAAATGTTCTTCTTAACCAGTCAAAATGGAGGGAAAAATATGAAATCGAAACTGCTTATTATGACGGCCTTTCTGTTTGCTGTACTAACGGCATGCGGTCAAAATGACAATGCAATAAATAATGATTCGGAATATGGGGATCAATCCCGTGATGGCAGGGATTTTGTTGGCAAGGGTTTAAATCAGGTATCCAATAAGGATTGGGACAATGAAACGGAACGACCATCAGATCAGGTCCTCAACACACCTCATCATACATCCAATAATTCTCCATCCATGGGGCAGCAAATTGATAAAATCCGCGAAGTCATCGAATCGGAAACTAATTATGAGGCGGGCTCCGTTTGGTTTAATGGAAATACCATACATGTTACAGTCCATGATAAAGGCAAAATCAAGACGGAAAAAGAAAGAAATGAGGAATTGCAGCGAATACAAGGCATGATAAATAGGGTTGTGCCACAATATAATTTAGATGTCAAATTAAAGAAATAACGACATTTTTGAATCCTCTTTGACGTTGATTATTCACCTATACTATAATTAACCTAGAAGTGAACTGAGCTGGGGCACTAAGTACTTATTTATAGTTAGAAAAGATGGATTACTTCCAATTCGTTTCAGATGTTTTGGAAAATTTATGAGGTGAATAATTTGTTTGATCGTTTACAAGCTGTAGAAGATAGATATGAAAGATTGAATGAACTATTGAGTGACCCGGAGATCATTAATGACTCTAAGAAGCTAAGGGAATATTCTAAGGAGCAATCCAGCATTCAAGAGACCGCATCGACTTATAAGGAATATAAAGCGGTTCGTGAGCAACTCCAGGAAGCGAAAGCTATGATGGAGGAGAAACTTGATGCGGATATGCGTGAAATGGTAAAAGAAGAGATCAATGAACTTGATGAGACCATACAAGGCCTTGAGGGTAAACTGAAAATATTGCTTATTCCGAAGGACCCTAACGATGATAAAAACGTGATCATGGAGATCCGCGGAGCAGCAGGCGGAGATGAGGCGGCATTATTTGCGGGTAGTCTATACCGAATGTATAGCCGTTTTGCCGAGGTGCAAGGTTGGCGGACCGAAGTCATTGAAGCTAGTCCTACAGGGCTTGGCGGTTACAAGGAAATCATATTCATGATTAATGGAAATGGTGCTTATTCAAAATTGAAGTTCGAAAATGGAGCACATCGCGTTCAGCGGGTACCTGAAACTGAATCAGGCGGACGGATTCATACATCTACAGCCACGGTTGCCGTATTACCTGAAGCTGAGGAAGTGGAAGTTGAAATCCATGATAAGGATGTTCGTGTCGATACTTTTGCATCAAGCGGTCCTGGAGGGCAAAGTGTCAATACGACAATGTCAGCGGTGCGCTTGACTCATATTCCGACTAATACGGTTGTATCCTGTCAAGATGAAAAATCACAAATCAAGAACAAAGAAAAAGCGATGAAGGTTTTGCGCGCCAGGGTGTACGATAAAATCCATCGCGAAGTACAGGCGGAATATGATCAAAATAGGAAGCTTGCCGTTGGAACGGGCGATCGATCCGAAAGGATTCGCACTTATAACTTCCCGCAAAACCGCGTTACCGACCACCGTATTGGTTTAACGATTCAAAAACTGGATCAAATCATGGAAGGTAAATTGGATGAAGTCGTTGATGCATTAATCATGGAAGACCAATCTTCAAGGCTGGAAAATGCAGATGAGTAACTCTGCCGTGAAAGTGTTCGGAGCCCTTAAATGGGCTTCTTCTTTTTTAAAGGAAAATGATCGTGATGTCAATGCTGGGGAAATTCTGTTACAGCACTTTTTAAAACAAACTCGCTCCCAAATGCTGGCCAACCTTCATGATGAGCTTAGTGAAGCGGTTTTTGGGCAATTTAAGGCCGCTATTGAGCTGCATGCTGAGGGAACGCCCATCCAATATATTATCGGCCATGAAGAATTTTATGGACGGACCTTCTTTGTGAATGAAGAAGTGCTCATACCGAGACCTGAAACAGAAGAATTGATTTATTATACTTTACGTAAAATCCCAGCCATTTTTATGGAGGGACAGAAGCTTTGTTTAGCTGATATTGGGACCGGCAGCGGCGCAATCGCCATAACAATGAAACTTGAAAAGCCAAACTTATTGGTGACCGCCACGGACATAGCGGAACCATCGCTTGAGGTGGCGCGGAAAAATGCCGAAACGCTTGGTGCCGAAGTGGGGTTCACGCAAGGTGATTTGCTTTTGCCTTTCATAAACAAAAAACAGAAGGTGGACGTCCTTTTATCGAACCCGCCATATATACCAGATGATGATCATGAATCCATGTCAGTAGTCGTGACAGGTCATGAACCGCATCGTGCATTATTTGCCGGTATCGATGGGCTGGATTTTTACCGCCGCTTTATGGAGCAGTTACCTCTGATCATGAAGGTGCCTGGGCTGATCGGTTTTGAAGTGGGTACTGGACAGGGTGAGGCGGTTGCCGATTTATTGAAGCGAGCCTTTCCTGCTGCAGAAGTATCCATTACAAATGACATTAATGAAAAAGATCGAATGGTCTTCGCTGTATTAAAGTGATCCGTCTTCCCATGTGAGACGGATTTTTTTATGGAAACCATCCTCATTATCCTTTGGAATCTATATTTCCAGCTATCAACATTTTTTATTTTTTTACTAGTTTAAGATAGCTGGAAAATGGTGAGACTAATTCATGTGAGGGGGCGAAGGCGATGAAAACTAAACATTTAGCCATTATTTATCTATTAATCTTAACTATAGGAACGATCGTAAGTATATATATGCCTAAAGCGGAGATGGTCGGTGCAGAAGATACGAAGGTGATCCCGGATGAGGCGATTCGTCTGCGGATACTTGCTAATAGTGATGCAGAAAAGGATCAAGCGGTTAAACGGCTGATTAGGGATGAGGTAAATGAAGATATCACAAAGTGGGTCGAGGAACTTACTTCTTTGGATGAAGCGAGGGATGTGATCACCTCGCATCTGCCGGATATCCAAGCGACGGCTGAGGCAGTTATAAAGGAACAGGGTATGGAGCAGTCAGTTAAAGTGGATTTTGGACAAGCGGAATTTCCGACAAAACTCTACGGGCAGTATTTATATCCGGCAGGGGATTATGAAGCGGTGATTATCACGCTTGGGGAAGGGGAAGGCGCAAATTGGTGGTGTGTTCTATTTCCCCCATTATGTTTCCTGGATTTTTCAAATGGGACGGCTGTAAGTCAAAGTCCGATTGTCGAGGATGAGGGTGAAGGATCGTTGAATTCGGAAGGGAAGGCGCATGCTGCAACAAATGAAGAGGGTGAGCCCGTTGCAGCGGAAGAAGTTGAAGAAGAAGTGCTGGTTGAAAAAGAAAAAGAGCCCGAGGAAGTGGTTGAAGAAAAGGTAGTGGAGGAGAGCGTAAAAGAAGTATCGGAAGGAACGCTAAAAGAAAAGGTTACAGAGCCGGAAGTAAAGGAAGAAGTGACAGAAGTAAAAGACAAGGAACAAGTGACGAAAAAAGCCATTGATGGGAATGTTGAAGAAAACCAGGTTGAACTTGCGGCATCAGATAAACAAGGTCAACAATTATATGAAGGGGAAAAGGAGCCTGAGGTGGAAGTGAAGTCCCTGTTTGCAGAAATCTTCAATGATCTATTTTAAAAAGGGGGCAGATGCCCTCTTTTTTTAAAATCAGATAATTTCGTAAACATATCCACAGGGTTATTAACAAAAAATCAAAAAAGTCTGTCATTAATCATTAATATCCACAAACTTATCCACGGATTCGATGTGGTTATCCCCAATTTGTGGATAACACTTGAATTATGTGAATACTTCTTTTATACTTTCAAAGTATCTTAAAGTGAATTTATTACAATAATTTGAGAATATCGTTCATATAAAAGCAATTATATAAAATAAGAAACGTTAAAAGGCGATGGTGTTCAAGATGAAGACGAAAATTTGGTCAGTGGATAAAAATGTGGATAATTTACAAAGTTATCCCCAGATTACAAAATCAGCTGAATTATTAAAGGCAAATCAAGTGGTGGCTTTTCCTACAGAGACTGTTTATGGACTGGGGGCGAATGCCAAAAATGACGAGGCAGTCAAAAAAGTGTTTGAAGCGAAGGGGCGTCCGAGTGATAATCCTTTGATCGTTCACATAGCCTCCGATGACCAGTTGTCAGATATTGTAGAAGAGATTCCGGAACAGGCCAAGAAGCTGATGGCAGAATTTTGGCCGGGTCCTTTGACTTTGATCATGAAACGAAAACCGGGCCAGCTATCAAACCTTGTGACAGCTGGATTGGACACGGTGGCTGTCAGGATGCCAGATCATCAGGTTGCCCTAGGCCTTATTCGTGCAAGTGATTTGCCCATTGCGGCTCCAAGTGCAAATACTTCCGGGAAACCAAGCCCCACTTCAGCGAAACATGTTGAAGCTGACTTGATGGGCCGGATTGCAGGTATAGTCGATGGCGGGACTACGGGTGTGGGCTTAGAATCCACAGTACTTGACTGCACTGTGGAAGTACCTGTTATTTTAAGGCCTGGCGGGGTGACCCTGGAACAGCTGGAAGCGGTAATAGGTGAAGTCAGGCAAGATGTCGCGTTGAAGAATCAGGAAACAGCGCCAAAAGCCCCGGGCATGAAGTATACCCACTATGCTCCGAAGGCCCCCCTATATTTAGTCAAGGGTAATCAAACTTTCCTTCAGCAGCTTGTGGATGCAAAAAGAACTGACGGGTTAAAGGTGGGCATCATAGCGGCTTACGAACATCAACAGGATTATAAGGCGGATTACGTGGTTGTCCCAGGTTCATTAGCGGATTTACATACTGTTGCAACAGGCTTATATGATGCTTTAAGACAGTTTGACGAGCTGGAGGTCGATGTCATTTTTAGTGAAATGTTTCCTGACCATGGAATAGGAGCGGCGGTCATGAACCGGCTTGAGAAGGCTGCAGGTCATCAAATCATCAAGGAACATGTGTAATAAGGACTGATTTATCCTTCTATTTCTTTTCGGACATGCATAACATGTAGTAGGCACGTCCGAGGGGGATTTGAATGAATACATTTGCTGGAGAAATCATCACCTTATTGCTAATGGCATTCGCGCTGGGAATGGATGCCTTTTCAGTTGGCCTAGGAATGGGAATGTTTAAGCTAAGGTTGAGGCAAATACTTTTTATAGGGCTGACAGTAGGCATTTTTCATATTTGGATGCCCTTGCTTGGAATGGGGGCGGGCCGATTCATTTCAGAAAAATTCGGGACCTTTGCTACATACGCTGGCGGTCTATTGTTGATCATTCTTGGTATACAGATGTTTATCCCTGGTAAAAAGGATGGAGCTGGTGCCAGGGAAAATAAGATGCTGGCTCCTGTCGGAAAAGGTCTATTCATTTTTGCCATAGGGGTAAGCCTGGATAGCTTCTCGGTAGGATTGACACTGGGAATTTACGGTGCAAAAACGATTTTAACCGTTCTTTGTTTTGGGTTTGCTGCCACCCTATTAACGTGGGCTGGCCTTTTACTGGGTAGAAAAATGCAGGGCTTGGTTGGCGTGTATAGTGAGATTCTTGGCGGAAGCATCCTGTGTGCGTTTGGATTGAAATTATTGTTCTCTTTTTGATCCGCTTGAATTCATATCGTTACTTCCTCAACTGTTCCGATTACTGGAGCGGTTTTTATTTTTCTTCGGACATAATGAGAGTGATTTTTTTGACTATAATAAACGGGCGATAGCTTATAATGAATAAAAAAGGAGGCGTTAAAATGATCCGAGTATTATTTGTATGTACAGGTAACACATGCAGAAGCCCGATGGCAGAAGCGATACTGAAACATAAGAATATTGCGGGTGTTGAAGTGAAGTCCGCAGGCGTGTATGCTTCATCAGGCCAGGATGCTTCGCTGCATGCTAAAAATGTATTGGTTGAAAATGACATAGTGCATAATCATCATTCAACGCCCTTATCCGAGAAGGAAATGGAATGGGCAACTCATATTTTCACCATGACGGAAGGGCATAAATCTGCCATTACCCGTGCGTACCCCCAAATGATCGATAAGACTTTTACTTTAAAGGAATTCGTTATTGAGGATAAATATGATAGAGATATAATAGATCCGTTTGGCGGTTCTGAAGGCATTTACCGGGAAACGTTCAGGGAGCTGCAGGAATTATTAGAAGAATTAGTCAAAAGGCTTAAAGAATGAATGGGTACATAATGTGGTCGCTGAAGTAAAAAGATATTACTAAGCTTGTTGACCGTCAGTGCAAAGTGTAAGAATCAAGGCAGTCTCAAGGCTGCCATTGCAGAATAAGCATCTGCTGGAGCGGAAGAAGTGACGGCCAGGACAAGCGAATAAGCTCTAGTCATGGAAAATGTCGAAAAATCGGCAATGGAAATTTTAAAGTGAAAGCGGAAAAGGGTTAACAGGACCCTTACCCACTTTCACACTTGACATTTTACTGCAGGAAGCCCGAGTTGGTTTCCTGCTTCTTTGCGGGGAAAAAGGATGGACATCCTTTATCTTTTCATAATTTTGTGACACAATAAAATCAAACGAGAAAGCTAAGGAGGATTATGATGAAAGTTGCGATTGCTTCGGATCATGGTGGTATACATATCCGTGAAGAAATAAAGAATTTATTGAATGAGTTACAGATTCCATTTGAGGATTTTGGCTGTGAATGCAGTACGTCGGTGGATTATCCTGATTATGCCTTGCCGGTTGCTGAAAAAGTAGCGCGGGGTGAGTTCGATCGGGGCATTTTAATCTGTGGAACAGGAATTGGAATGAGCATTGCTGCAAATAAAGTCAAAGGAATACGATGTGCATTGGTTCATGATGTCTATAGTGCGAAATTGACCCGTCAGCATAATGATACCAATATGTTAGCGATGGGGGAACGTGTCATTGGCCCGGGTCTGGCCAGGGAAATTGCCCAAACATGGCTGACTTCGGAATTTGAAGGCGGGCGTCATCAAAACAGGATCGGTAAGATTGCGGAGTATGAAGGTAAACATAACTAATTTCTATGGTTTTTTGGAGAGAACCCTTTTCTACCGATAGCAAGTTTTCTTATTGAAAGGATGCGTTTGCATGAGAAGTGATGCTACATTTTCAAATGAGCTTGGGATATGGGAAAACCAGTTTCGGGAACTTTTACATGAGTTTCAAGAACAGACAGATTTAAAAGAGAAACAGCTACTGGTGATCGGCTGCAGTACAAGTGAAGTGATCGGGAAAAGGATCGGTACTGAAGGTACGCTCGATGTGGCAGGGATGATTTTTTCCGTAGTTAGGGATTTTCAAGGGAAAACGGGTGTTCAGGTTGCCTATCAATGTTGTGAACATCTAAACAGGGCCTTGGTTTTACAAAGGGAAACCGCGGTTCGATATGATTATGAAGAAGTTTCGGTTGTACCTGTAAGAACAGCTGGGGGATCGATGGCGACGTATGCCTATCAGCAATGGAAGGATGCTGTCGTTGTCGAGCATATTAAAGCGGATGCGGGGATTGACATTGGGGACACCTTCATTGGCATGCATCTGAAGCATGTGGCGGTTCCGATTCGCTCTGCCATTAAAGAAATAGGGCATGCACATGTGACCATGGCAAAAACACGTCCGAAACTGATTGGCGGGGAGCGGGCCGTTTATCAGGACATTTCTGATAATAAGAGTTGTACTTAATGGGTAAGGGGGACAGCATTTCTCGGATGGGGAATGCTGTTTTTTTAATTGAATGAGAGCGAAATCGTAAAGCCTTTATAGTACTAATAGAATAGTGATTTTGCTTATGGAATATAGGGTTAAAGAGCTAATTAGCATAATTTTAATGTTAAATACGAACGTTATTAAAAGAAAAAACATTTAACGTTCGATAAAATTAGACTATCACTTCTAAATTAGACATGTTAAAATGGAGTAGAATTTTCTAATAACTATTGGTAAGGCTTTTTCATGCTTTTTTGAAGGCATGTTGCACATAAATACTAAAAAGCGAATCACGCACAATTTGAGGAGGAATTACGGAATGAATCGTTTAGCAAAGCAAGATGAGCAAGTGTTTAACGCAATTCAACTGGAATTAGGGCGTCAAAGAAGTAAAATTGAGCTTATTGCTTCTGAAAACTTCGTGAGTGAAGCTGTCATGGAAGCACAAGGATCGGTCTTGACTAATAAGTATGCAGAAGGATACCCTGGAAAACGTTACTATGGCGGATGTGAGTATGTAGACATCGTTGAAGATCTAGCACGTGAGCGTGCGAAAGAAATTTTCGGAGGGGAGTATGTGAACGTACAGCCCCACTCTGGAGCTCAAGCCAATATGGCCGTTTACTTTACTGTTCTTCAAACTGGAGACACAGTGCTTGGGATGAACCTTTCGCATGGAGGTCACTTAACACATGGAAGTCCAGTTAACTTCAGTGGCGTTAACTATAATTTTGTTGAATATGGTGTAGACGAAAAAGATCACCGTATCGATTACAATGATGTATTGGAAAAAGCGCGTCAGCACAAACCTAAATTGATCGTAGCGGGTGCGAGTGCATATCCGCGGGAAATTGACTTCAAGCGATTCCGTGAAATTGCAGATGAAGTCGGGGCTTATTTAATGGTCGATATGGCGCATATTGCAGGTTTGGTTGCGGCTGGATTACATCAAAGCCCGATTCCTTATGCTGACTTTGTAACGACAACCACTCATAAAACACTTCGCGGACCACGCGGAGGGATGATCATCTGTAAAGAAGAATTCGGTAAGAAAATCGATAAATCCATTTTCCCTGGAATTCAAGGCGGCCCGTTGATGCATGTTATATCCGCTAAGGCTGTTGCATTCGGCGAAGCGCTTCAAGATGAATTTAAAGTATATGCACAACAAATCATCGATAATGCTAAACGTTTGGGCGAAGGTTTGAAGAAAGAAGGGTTCACCCTTGTTTCTGATGGAACGGACAATCATTTGATTCTTCTTGATGTGCGCTCTACTGGATTAACGGGAAAAATCGCAGAACATGTTTTGGATGAAATTGGTATTACCGTGAACAAAAATGCGATTCCTTATGACCCGGAAAAACCATTCGTTACCAGCGGTATACGCATTGGGACTGCGGCGGTGACATCACGTGGCTTTGGATTGGAAGACATGGATGAAATAGCTGCAATCATCGGACTTGTTTTGAAAAATAATGAAGACGCAGCTAAACTTGAAGAAGCAAAACAGCGTGTTGAATCATTAGCGAGCAAATTTGAATTATATCCTTCATTGTAATATCGTAGCTGCTCCCTTTTAAAGGGAGCGGTTTTTTTTATCTTATTGTAAGGGTGGTGTTAGAAGAATCCGAATAGTGAAAATAGGTCTGACATCTAAACCTTTATTGAAGATTGAAACTTTTTTCTGTAAAATAGGTTGAAGTGAATTTTAAAAGACACGAAAATTTTTCTATTCGATTAGGGAAATTATAAAAAAGCGCAAAACTAAGCAATGGAATTGGAGAGATGCTAAATGGGAAAAGTTTATGTTTTCGATCACCCGTTAATTCAACACAAATTAGCCTATATACGTGATATAAATACAGGAACAAAAGAATTCCGTGAACTAGTGGATGAAGTTGCATCATTGATGGCATTTGAAATCACGAGGGATATGCCACTGGAAGAGGTGGAAATCCAAACGCCTGTAAGCACAGCGAAAGTGAAAATGCTTTCTGGTAAAAAAGTGGGTATCGTCCCGATTTTACGTGCAGGCATAGGGATGGTGGACGGGATCATTAAGCTGATTCCTGCTGCAAAGGTCGGACATGTTGGACTTTACCGTGATCCTGAAACATTGAAACCGGTGGAGTATTATGCCAAAATGCCAAGCGATTTGGCAGAAAGGGAATGCATTGTCGTTGACCCGATGTTAGCCACTGGCGGATCAGCCATCGAAGCGATCCATTCCATTAAAAAGCGCGGTGCAGTCAATATTAAATTCATGTGTTTGATTGCAGCTCCAGAGGGTGTAGAGGCATTGAAAGAAGCCCATCCTGATGTTGATATTTATATTGCGGGTCTTGACGAAAAACTGAATGAACACGGGTATATCGTTCCAGGTCTTGGAGACGCGGGAGATCGTTTATTCGGCACAAAATAAGGAAAGAAACTGAGGTGTCACGAATGAATGAACCGATAAAAGTCATGACCATTTTCGGAACGAGACCAGAAGCTGTCAAAATGGCTCCCTTAGTACTCGAATTTCAAAAACACCCAGAATATTTCAAGCCGATCGTTGCTGTTACGGCTCAGCATCGGCAAATGTTAGATCAAGTTCTCGAACTATTTTCCATACAGCCGGACTATGACTTGGACATAATGAAGGAAAGGCAAACGCTTGCTGACATTACAACAAGAGCATTAAATGGTCTTGATTCAGTAATGAAGGAAGCTAAACCTGATATTGTTCTTGTACACGGTGATACAACCACGACGTTTGTCGCAAGTCTGGCAGCTTTTTATAATCAAATTGTCATTGGGCATGTTGAAGCGGGGCTGCGCACATGGAATAAGTATTCCCCCTATCCGGAAGAGATGAATCGGCAGCTTACTGGTACTATGGCAGATTTGCATTTTGCGCCGACATCGAAAGCGGAGGAGAATCTGCTTAACGAAAACAAGAAGGATAATATCTTCGTGACGGGGAATACGGCAACAGATGCTTTAAAAACTACTGTGCGTTCCACATATTCCCACCCGGTTTTAAATGGACTTGGAGAAGACAGGCTCATTTTGCTTACCGCCCATCGCAGGGAAAACCTTGGAGAACCCATGAGGAATATCTTTAGGGCCGTAAAGAGAATCATTGCTGAGCATGATGACGTTCAAGTGGTATATCCTGTCCATTTAAATCCGCTTGTTCAGGAATTGGCAAACGAAATTCTCGGGGACGATCCGCGGGTTCATTTGATTGAACCGCTGGATGTATTGGATTTCCACAACTTCGCTTCAAGAGCCTATCTGATTTTGACTGATTCTGGAGGAATCCAGGAAGAGGCACCGTCACTTGGTGTACCTGTCCTAGTTTTAAGGGATACGACTGAACGTCCCGAGGGGATTGCTGCTGGAACCTTAAAATTGGCGGGTACTGATGAAAAAAACATATATAACTTGGCACATGAATTGCTTACCGATCAAGAGATGCACGAAAAAATGTCCAAAGCTTCCAATCCTTATGGGGATGGAAATGCTTCGGTCCGCATCGCTGAAGCCATCCGTTACTATTTTAAGCAAGCAGACATGCCGCCAGCTAGATTTGACTCATAAAAAAGGAAAAGCCATGCGCTTTTCCTTTTTTTATTTGCATACTCCAAGGTTGTTGAGAAAAGATAACTGCTAAGGGGATGATTATGTTGGGAAAGAAAACGTTTATAGTATTTGTTTTCCTTTTTATATTTATTTATCAAAATGAAAAGGGATTGGCATCCGTCATTCTGCCGCCTTTACCAAAACTATCTGAATCTAAGGAAGTAACGGTTGTTGTCACGATGGATAAGGTGTTTCAACGAAAAAAAATCGAAAAACTGATTGAAAAATATCCGTCCCTTCAATTAAGGAATGTTTATTCAGTTGCCTTGAATGGATTTTCCGTTCAGGGGAAAATGAATGAGATAGAACAACTCAAAAAGGAGGATGAAATTCAGGCTGTAACGGAAGTATCCGTTTATCAAGCGGTGTTGGATAAAAGTGTCCCATACATAGGAGGGGGAAGGGCCAGGGGTTTCTTTGATAAGGAGAATCACCGGATTACCGGGAAAGGGGTAAAAGTAGGAATCATAGATACCGGCATCGATTATACACATCCGGATTTGCAACGTGCTTATAAAGGAGGGAAGGATCTGGTAGATGGTGATGAAAATCCGATGGAAACCAAAAATCAAGGCGACCTGGATACATTACATGGGACTCATGTGGCGGGCATCATTGCAGCCAATGGAAAAATGAAAGGCGTCGCACCAGAAGCGGAGATATATGCATATCGAGCTTTGGGACCAGGTGGTGCAGGAGATACAGACCAAGTCTTGATGGCTATTGAGTCAGCCATGAAGGATAAGGTGGATGTATTGAACCTCTCTCTTGGCAATAACGTAAATGGCCCTGATTTACCTATTTCCCTTGCTTTGAATAAGGCTGTGGAAAGCGGCATCGTTGCCGTGACATCCAACGGGAATTCCGGTCCGGCTGTATGGACCGTAGGCTCACCCGGAACAGCGGAAAAAGCGATTTCCGTTGGGGCATCGACGCCTCCCTTAAGGGTTCCGTATATGATTTACGGGCTTGGGTCGAAAAAGCATCAATCGCATTTAACCGTGTTTCAAGGCTCTAAAAAATGGAACCTGACGTTTTCCGAGGATGTCATATTTGGGGGTCTGGGCAATGAAGAGGACTTGAAACATGTTCGGGATAAGATTGTGTTGATGGAACGTGGTACACTTACTTTCCAGCAGAAAGTATCCAATGCAGAAAAGGCAGGTGCAAAGGGGGTAATTGTTTATAATAATACAAGCGGGACCTTTACTGGAAGCTTGGAAAAAGAAATGAACATCCCGGCTGCTTCTATTAATAGAAGAGATGGATTGCAGCTAAAGCAAATCATGGAGCAAGGACAGAGCAAAACCGTTCAATTTGTTTATAAGAACGAGCAGGATAAGCTCGCAGATTTTAGCTCCAGGGGCCCGGTAACCGTATCATGGGGAATAAAGCCTGACGTATTGGCACCGGGAGTGGAAATTGAAAGTACCATCCCTAAAGGATATATGTCCTTGGATGGAACAAGTATGTCCGCACCGCATGTTGCAGGAGCATGCGCCTTAATCCTGCAAAAACACCCCGAATGGAATCCTGAGCAAGTGAAATCTGCATTGATGAGCACTTCCAAACCATTGAGGAAATCTACGAATCAATTGTATCACACATACGAACAGGGGGCTGGACGCATCCAGGTCGACGAAGCATTAAAAGCGGACACGCTCTTGAGTCCGAGTTCATTGTCCTTTGGGATGTATACGAAAAAAGAAGGAATTGAAGAACATCATGAAACGATAGTCATAGAAAATACCGGAACGGAAATGAGGAAGTACTCCTTCATGGTTCCGTTGAAAGAGACGGGACTTACTTGGGAATTGCCAAAATCCCTTACTTTGAATCCGAAGGAGAAAAAACGGATAAAAGTGGGGCTTCAGGTCAACCCAGCCAAGCTTAAAAAAGGAGTCTTTGATGGATACCTCATAATAATGGAAGGAACCAAAAAAATATCCCTTCCTTATTTATATGTAAAAGAAGAGCCTGATTACCCAAGGATAATGGGATTCGACTTTGGCCAAGGGGACCAGAAAGGCACATATCGATACGAAATGTACCTTCCGCGCGGGGCTGAAGAATTCGGTATTGCCCTTTATGAGGAAGATAGCTTGAAATTCGCTGGATATTTGGATTGGTCCAAATCAGCACCTTCCGGTTTGATCAAAAAAGATGTATTGAAAAAGAACTTACCGCCTAAAGGTGTGTATAAAGCGATAATTTTTGCGAGAAAGGGTGGAAGGGAAGATCGGATAGAAAAGACGTTACTTATTGAGTGAATAGAGGTTAATAAGTAAAATAAAATGGATGTCAATAGTATAAAAAAGATAATTTGTGAACAATTCGTTAATAATTACAAACCTGTGACAAATTTCACTAACCACTCATTGACAATGATTCTAGCCTATTGTATGCTAACTAAGGATGTAAAATGAGAGGGGTTTCATACGTTAATAACGTGTCAAATAGAAGATGGTTTTTGACCTTCTATTTGGACTTGTTACGGGCAAATTCCCTAGCTAAACACAGATACTACAATATTTCTAGGGAGATTACATGACAAAATGCTAGAATTGGAAAAAATGTTCAATAGGCAGCTAAAATACATGTTGTATTTAATGGGTATTTATATACTCGGGGTGGGCTTCACTTCACATGATTCAGTCTTCCAAGGATTATTGCTTGGAACTGCCTTCAGCCTATTTATATTCTGGTCAATGGTCAAAAAGAACAAAAAGTTCGCCCAAGAGGTTGCCGAAGGCAAGAAAACGCGCTCCCTTGGTAGTTTAACTAGAATGTCTGTAGCGGGTTTAGCTGCAATTATTGCATTGAGATATCCTGACGAGTTTCAAGTGGTCTGCGTGGTATTGGGATTAATGACAGTTTACTTTGTCATTATGATAGATTATTTTATGCAAAACATACGTAGGTAGTAAAGAAGAGAGGTGAATACTGTTGAATCATGAAGCTCCTATGTGGGAATTTATGGATACTGGAATACATTTCAACTTGGCTAATGTTCTTATGATGACTATCGCAAGTCTCATTGTCTTCATTATTGCTGTAGCAGCAACTCGAAAACTTGCGATGAAGCCAACAGGAATCCAAAACTTTATCGAATGGGTTATGGATTTTGTGAAAAACATCATCAACAGCAATATGGATTGGCGTACGGGTGGTCAGTTCCTTATGTTGGGAATGACATTAATTTTGTACGTATTTGTTTCAAACATGTTAGGATTGCCGTTCTCAATTGTAATAGGACATGAACTTTGGTGGAAATCACCTACATCTGATCCAGCAATAACTTTAACCTTGGCAGTTATGGTATTGGGTTTAACTCATTATTATGGTATCAAGATGAGAGGCATGAAAAATTATGCCAAGACTTATGTCCAACCAATGGGTTTCTTGTTTCCGTTAAAGATTATTGAGGAGTTCGCTAATACGTTAACTCTAGGATTGCGGCTTTACGGGAATATTTATGCGGGTGAGTTACTATTAACTTTACTTGCTGGACTAGGAACAAGTGGTGTTGTGGGTGCAGCCACTGCTGCACTACCAATGTTAGCTTGGGAAGGATTTAGTATCTTTGTCGGCTCCATTCAAGCTTTTATCTTTACTATGTTAACGATGGTTTATCTTTCCCATAAAGTAAGTGACGACCATTAATTATAAATATTGTTCATTATGAACATTATATTGATGAAAAAATAAAACAACATTTCAAGGAGGAAATTTATCATGACAGGTTCTTTAGGTCTTATAGCTGCTGCTATCGCAGTTGGATTAGGTGCACTAGGTGCGGGTATTGGTAATGGTCTTATCGTAGGGCGTACAATTGAAGGAATGGCTCGTCAGCCAGAAGCTCGTGGTATGCTTCAAACTACAATGTTCGTTGGTATTGCGTTAGTTGAGGCACTTCCAATCATCGCTGTAGTTATCGCGTTTATTGTAATGGGTAAATAAGATAACTTGAAAAAGTTCAATAATGGCGAAGATGATCCAAGGAGAACCTTCGCCATTGCTCTGTGTTAAATGACATTTATGACAGTGATACTGTCAATCGAAAATACAGAACTTCAATAGTGAATCTCATGAAGGGAGTGAACCGAGCGTGTTAACAAGCAATTATGTTCTTGGTCAAGCATTTAATGGTGGGGATATCATATACCAGCTTGTAATCTTTATTATTTTGTTAGCGTTGCTTAAGAAGTTTGCATGGGGTCCGCTAATGGGCATCATGAAAGAACGTGAAGAGCATGTTGCGAATGAAATTGAAGCAGCTGAAGTTAGTAGAAAAGAAGCACTGAAATATTTAGAAGAACAGCGTGAAATCGTAAAACAATCTCGTACTGAAGCGGGACAACTTATAGAGAATGCTAAGCAGCAAGGCGAAGCACAACGCGAAGATATCATTAAACAAGCGCGTGCAGAAGCTGAGCGTGTTAAAGAATCAGCAAAACGTGAAATCGTTCAAGAGAGAGAAAAAGCAGTTGCCGCCTTACGCGAGCAAGTAGCTTCATTATCTGTTATGATCGCCTCTAAGGTGATTGAGAAAGAACTTTCATCAGCTGATCAAGAAAAACTAATCAATGAATATATTCAAGAGGCAGGAGAAGGTAAATGAGCGATATAACTGTAGCAGGACGTTATGCTGTAGCTCTTTTCCAAATTGCGAAAGAGCAAAATCTCATTAACCAACTTGAAGAAGAGCTTCGCATAGTGAATGAAGTTTTCACAAATGATAAAGAGCTATTGAACTTCTTGGCTCATCCTAAAATGACTAGCGATGCAAAAAATACATTGCTTGCAAATGCATTTGCAAGTCTTTCGTCTTCCGTTCAAAATACTGTAATGTTAATGGTGGAGCGTCATCGTACAGGTGAAGTGACTGCTATGGCACAAGAGTTCATTGAACTTGCGAATGAAGAAAATTCAGTAGCGGATGCGACTGTTTATACAGTTAATCCTTTAACTGAAGCTGAAGCGGAAGCTGTGTCTTCAGCTTTTGCTGCAAAAATCGGCAAACGTAATTTGCGTATCACTAATGTTACGGATAGCAATATTCTTGGCGGCATCAAACTTCAAATCGGTAACCGTATTTATGACGGCACGATAAGCGGGAAGCTTGATCGCCTTAGCAAACAACTATTAGGTTAATATTCACAGATAGGGGTGAAATTCATGAGCATCAAAGCTGAAGAAATCAGTGCGCTGATTAAAAAGCAGATTGAAAACTATCAGTCGGAAATTAAAGTAAGCGATGTAGGTACAGTAATCACTGTTGGTGATGGTATCGCTCGCGTTCATGGTTTAGATAATGCAATGGCTGGGGAGCTCTTAGAATTTTCTAATGGTTCAATGGGATTGGCACAAAACCTTGAGCAAAATAATGTAGGTGTTGTTATTCTTGGACCATTCAGAGACATTCAAGAAGGCAGTGAAGTACGCCGTACTGGCCGTATCATGGAAGTGCCAGTTGGAGAAGAATTAATCGGACGTGTCGTGAATCCGCTAGGACAACCATTAGATGGTCTTGGTCCAATCGCTACAACAAAAACTCGTCCAATCGAAAGCCCTGCAACAGGTGTTATGGACCGTAAATCTGTTCATGAACCATTACAAACAGGGATTAAAGCGATCGATGCTCTAGTGCCAATCGGACGCGGACAACGTGAGTTAATCATTGGTGACCGTCAAACTGGTAAAACATCAGTTGCGATCGATACAATCCTTAACCAAGCTGACCAAGACATGATCTGTATTTATGTTGCTATTGGTCAAAAAGAATCAACAGTTCGTGGAACAGTTGAGACACTACGTAAAAATGGTGCACTAGATTACACAATTGTTGTATCTGCATCAGCTTCTCAACCAGCACCACTTTTATATCTAGCTCCATATGCTGGTGTGACTATGGGTGAAGAGTTCATGTTCGCTGGCAAGCACGTTTTAGTGGTATATGATGATCTTTCTAAACAAGCATCAGCATACCGTGAACTTTCCTTGCTTCTTCGCCGTCCTCCAGGTCGTGAAGCATTCCCTGGGGATGTATTCTACTTGCACTCCCGCTTACTTGAGCGTGCAGCTAAATTGAATGACACTTTAGGTGCCGGTTCAATTACTGCGCTTCCATTTGTTGAAACACAAGCAGGCGATATCTCTGCTTACATTCCAACAAACGTTATTTCCATCACAGACGGACAAATCTTCTTACAATCCGATTTGTTCTTCTCAGGTGTACGTCCTGCGATTAACGCTGGTCTTTCCGTATCCCGTGTTGGTGGATCTGCACAAATTAAAGCGATGAAAAAAGTTGCGGGTACATTACGTCTGGACTTAGCTTCTTATCGTGAATTGGAAGCATTCTCTCAATTCGGTTCTGATCTTGATGCTGCTACTCAAGCAAAACTTAACCGTGGTGCTCGTACAGTTGAAGTTCTTAAGCAAGATCTAAATAAACCAATTAAAGTTGAAAAACAAGTCATGATTTTCTATGCATTGACTAAAGGTCATCTAGATGATATTCCAGTATCGGATATCCTTCGTTTTGAAGAAGAATACTATGTGTTCCTAGATCGTTCTCATCCAGAATTATTAGATCACATTCGCACAACTAAAGGTCTTCCTGAAGACGCTGCTATCGTTGCTGCAATTAACGAGTTCAAAAAGAATTTCGTTATTTCTGAATAATAAGGTCTAACTAATTTATAAAGGGTGGTGAGAATGAATGGCCTCTTTACGCGATATTAAGTCTCGGATTACTTCAACGAAAAAGACGAGTCAAATTACTAAAGCGATGCAGATGGTATCTGCTTCTAAAATGAACCGTGCTGAAGCTAATGCTAAGGCATATGTTCCATATATGGAAAAAATTCAAGAAGTAGTATCAAGTATTGCGAACGGAAGTACGGGTGCATCTCATCCAATGCTTGTCTCACGTCCAGTGAAGAAAACCGGTTACCTGGTAATCACATCGGACCGCGGATTGGCAGGAGCATACAACAGTAGCATCCTTCGCCACGTTCATAAAACTATTCTTGAACGCCATAAATCCAATGATGAGTTCGTCATTATCGCAATCGGAAGGGTTGGCCGTGATTTCTTTGTCAGCCGTAATATGCACGTAGAGCTTGAAGTAACTGGGGTTCCTGATCAGCCGTCTTTCGCTGACATTAGCTCCCTTGCTAAATCAACAGTGAATTTGTATCTAAATGAACTGTGTGATGAGCTTTATATGTACTATAACCATTATGTCAGCCCAATCCAGCAGGATGTAACGGAAACGCAAGTCCTTCCTTTAGCTGACTTTAATACTTCCAATGCAGCATTGACTTCTTATGAATTCGAACCGAATGCAGAAGAAATTCTTGAGGTATTACTACCTCAGTACGCAGAAAGTTTAATTTATGGTGCTTTATTAGATGGTAAAGCAAGTGAGCACTCTGCACGTATGACTGCAATGAAAAATGCAACCGATAATGCGAAAGAATTGATCGATTCGCTTTCATTGCAATATAACCGTGCACGTCAGGCCGCAATTACTCAAGAAATCACGGAAATTGTCGGCGGTGCAGCAGCTTTAGAATAAAATCATAAAAGGGGACGGTCGGCCCGGACGAAGCTTGGCCGTTCCATAATCTCGATAGTCGTTATAAGCAACGTTAGGAGGGAAAACGATGAATATAGGACGCGTTACTCAAGTTATGGGTCCGGTTGTTGACGTGAAATTCGAAGACGGACAACTTCCTAAGATCTATAACGCGTTAAGAATCGAAAATACAGCGTCTGGTACAGGACTAACTCTTGAAGTAGCCCTTCAACTAGGTGATAATACAGTTCGTACTGTAGCAATGTCTTCCACTGATGGTTTAACTCGTGGTGCAGAGACTGTTGATACAGGAGCTCCAATTTCCGTTCCTGTAGGTGAAGTGACTCTAGGCCGCGTTTTCAACGTATTAGGGGAAAACATTGACCTATTTGAACCACTTACTGCAGAGGTGCGTCGTGATCCAATTCACAGACAAGCACCAACTTTTGAGGACTTATCAACAACAGTTGAAATTCTTGAAACTGGTATTAAAGTAGTAGATTTACTTGCTCCTTACATCAAAGGTGGTAAAATCGGTCTCTTTGGTGGTGCTGGTGTAGGTAAAACTGTACTTATCCAAGAACTTATTAATAACATCGCACAAGAGCACGGCGGTATCTCTGTATTCGCTGGTGTAGGTGAGCGTACTCGTGAAGGAAATGACCTTTTCTACGAGATGACTGATTCTGGTGTTATTAAGAAAACAGCGATGGTATTCGGACAAATGAACGAGCCACCAGGAGCACGTATGCGTGTAGCTCTAAGTGGTTTGACAATGGCTGAATATTTCCGTGACGAACAAGGACAAGACGTTCTTTTCTTCATCGATAACATCTTCCGTTTCACTCAAGCAGGTTCAGAGGTTTCTGCCCTTCTAGGCCGTATGCCTTCAGCGGTAGGTTACCAACCAACGCTTGCTACAGAAATGGGTCAATTACAAGAACGTATCACTTCAACTAATAAAGGTTCTGTTACATCTATTCAAGCGATCTATGTACCTGCCGATGACTATACGGATCCGGCTCCAGCTACAACTTTCGCTCACTTGGATGCAACAACTAACCTTGAGCGTAAGCTTTCTGAAATGGGTATCTATCCAGCAGTTGATCCATTGGCATCTTCTTCTCGTGCTCTTAGCCCAGAAGTCGTTGGAGCTGAGCACTATGAAGTGGCCCGTCAAGTTCAATCAACTTTACAGAAATATAAAGAACTTCAAGATATTATTGCGATCTTGGGTATGGACGAGTTAAGCGAAGACGAAAAAGTAATCGTTGCCCGTGCTCGTAGAATTCAAAACTTCTTGTCACAAAACTTCCACGTGGCTGAACAATTCACTGGTCAAAAAGGATCTTATGTACCAGTTAAAGAAACAGTCCAAGGATTCAAAGATATCCTAGCTGGAAAATATGACGAACTTCCTGAAGATGCTTTCCGTCTAGTTGGCCGCATCGAAGAAGTTGTTGCTAAAGCAAAAGAAATGGCTTAATTAAAGGGACCTAGGAGGGAATGAAATGAAGACCATTAAAGTCAATGTTGTTACTCCCGATGGCCCAGTATATGATGCAGAAGTTGAAATGGTAAGCACTAAAGCTAAAAGCGGTGAGCTGGGAATCATGGCTGGACACGTTCCAACTGTAGCCCCGCTTACCATTGGTGCTGTCCGTCTTAAGAATGGAAGCAACACAGACTATGTAGCTGTAAATGGTGGCTTCTTGGAAGTTCGCCCTGATGTGGTAACCATTTTGGCTCAATCTGCTGAAAGAGCTGAAACTATCGATCTTGCACGCGCTCAAGCAGCAAAAGCCCGTGCTGAACAAAGATTGCAGAACAATGATGGATCAAATGATGCCAAAAGAGCTGATTTAGCGCTTAAACGTGCCATCAACCGAATCCAAATTGCAGAAATGCGATAACTTTAATTTATGAAAACACCTGATCAAACCATTCGTGGTAAGATCAGGTGTTTTTTTATTCAAAAGGTTTTTGAGGATTATTGGCATTTAATATAGGAATTAGTAAAAAAAGGTCGAATTATAGAGTAAAGTATTTTCCATTTTATACCTTAACTCGTCGACATGATTTTATCCTAATGTTATAATGTATACGCTTACATTTATTACTTCATATCCCCTCCTTTCACGTTGCTTCTAAAAGAGTGTTACCCTGCATAATATTTAAAACGCTATCCAAAAAGAAGACAAGCAAATTTGAATCGTACCCATTTAACATGATTTATCCATAAAGGGAGATGAACATGGGACAGCTGCATATTTACCAAAATAATTATTTAATTGTATTTGTTTTCCTTTGTCTCGGCATTTTATTACCTGTGATCGCATTATTTCTTGGTAGACTGCTAAGGCCTTATAAGCCGACAGATATGAAATATACGACGTATGAAAGTGGGATTGAGCCTTTTCAGGATTCAAGGGTTCAATTCAATGTCAGGTATTACCTATTCGGATTGATGTTCGTCATATTTGATGTAGAAACGGTTTTTCTTTACCCATGGGCGGTTGCCTATGATGAACTCGGACTGTTTGCATTGATTGAAATGCTGTTTTTTGTCCTGATCCTAATGCTTGGGCTAATTTACGCTTGGAAAAAGAAGGTGTTAAAGTGGAATTGAAGCTGGATGAACTTACCCCAAAAGAAATGGAAGAAATACGCCATAGCATTTTTTTATCCACACTTGAGCAAATAAAAGGCTGGGCTAGAAGTAACTCACTCTGGCCAATGACTTTCGGTTTGGCATGTTGTGCAATTGAAATGATGGGTGTCGGTTCCTCCCATTATGATTTGGACCGCTTTGGTTCATTTTTTCGGACATCACCCAGACAATCGGATGTCATGATTGTTTCAGGAACGGTAACGAAAAAAATGGCGCCAATAATAAGTAGATTATACGAACAAATGCCAGAACCGAAATGGGTTATTGCAATGGGATCCTGTGCAACTGCTGGTGGGCCTTATGTTCACTCTTACTCAGTGGTCAAGGGGGTAGATCAAATTGTACCTGTCGATGTATATATACCGGGTTGTCCCCCCAATCCAGCTGCACTTATTTATGGGATCAATAAATTAAAAGAAAAAATCCGTTACGAAGCGAAAACCGGAAAGCGGGTGATATAGATGAGTGAAAAGGAGGACTTGGCAAAGCAAAAAGCGGAGGCCG
>NZ_JBNNIU010000004.1:421525-421889 GCF_050269675.1 Peribacillus sp. NPDC076916 | reverse complement strand
GCGGCCAAGGCGAAGGCTGAAGCAATGGCCCGAAAAAAGGCGAAAGAAGAAGCGGCGGAAAAGCCGGAAGGCGAAAAGGATATAGCGAAGCAAAAGGCGGTGGCCGCGGCCAAGGCGAAGGCTGAAGCAATGGCCCGAAAAAAGGCGAAAGAAGAAGCGGCGGAAAAGCCGGAAGGCGAAAAGGATATAGCGAAGCAAAAAGCGGAGGCCGCGGCCAAGGCGAAGGCTGAAGCAATGGCTCGAAAAAAGGCGAAAGAAGAAGCGGCGGAAAAGCCGGAAGGCGAAAAGGATATAGCGAAGCAAAAAGCGGAGGCCGCGGCCAAGGCGAAGGCAGAAGCAATGGCCCGAAAAAAGGCGAAAGAAA